>NZ_VYKD01000001.1:0-272680 GCF_032424295.1 Pseudomonas sp. JV449
CCTGGCAAGAATATCCACACTGGCAGTTTGGTGGATTCGGCTGGGTATTTATCCCGAGCGAACCATGCCGGGAAGACCCGCCCAGAATGGTCGCCATGAACGAATGCACCGTAGCTTGAAACTTGAGTTGCCCTTAGGGAAAAACTTAGTCGAGCAGCAGCTTTTGCTGGAGCATTTCAGGCATGAGTTTAATTACGTACGCCCTCACGAAGCGCTCGGCATGAAACGTCCGGGAGACTTGTATGTGCCGTCCACCCGAATTTATCCTGGATGCTTGCCCGATGTGGAATATCCGGCAGAAATGAAAGTTCGAAGCGTCAGGCAGGACGGATCGATCAAGTGGAACGGCAAGTTGGTATTTATCAGCGAGGCGCTGTCCGGGGAAAGGATAGGGCTCAAAGAAGCTGAAGATGAAGCTTGGGATTTGTACCTGTGTGATTATCCCTTGGGGAGGCTGGGACGAGGTATGACCCGCGTCCAGGCCTCAAATGTGTAAACGATGTCCCCGGTTTCAGATGTAAACGATGTCTACGGTTCTACACCCCGATAGCAGCGGGTCAGCCAACACATTTGGGACTGATACACCGCTATCGGGGCAAGCCCCCTCCCACATTTTGATCTGTGTTGGTTTTTAGTGTGCGGTTGCTTGTAAGCCAGCGAGCAATAGACGCTGATAGAGATCCTCCTTCAAACCCTCCGGCGAATCCAACCCCATCCGCTTCAGATGCTCGGGAAACGCCTGGGGCTCCGGGGCATCCAGCGCCGCCTTGCCCAGCTCCAGAATCTCCGTCAGCTTGAATTTGCTCTTGAGCCAGTTCAAGGCGCGCAACAGATCCCGCTCTTCGTCCGTGAAATCGCTGCCCAGCGGATACTCCGGGAACAAACGTCGATGCCGCGCCTGGATACCCTGGAGCCGCTCCGGCGTGTTGTCGCTGAAGCGCGGATCGAGCTGGAAATCCTTGGGCAACTTGCCGGCCTTTTGCGCCTGCTCGATCAAGTCGGCCTGGAAGCGTGAGTCGGTGATGTTGAGCAACGCCTCGATCACCTTGGCATCCGTCTGCCCACGCAGGTCGGCAATGCCGTACTCAGTGATGACGATGTCCCGCAGGTGCCGAGGAATGGTGCAATGCCCATACTCCCAGACGATAGTGGAACTGACCTCACCCGCCGACTCACGCCAACTGCGCAGGATCAGGATCGAGCGCGCGCCCTCCAGCGCATGCCCCTGAGCCACAAAGTTGTATTGCCCGCCCACGCCGCTGAGCACGCGACCGTCCTCCAACTGGTCGGCCACGCCTGCGCCCAGCAACGTCACCGTGATCGCGCTGTTGATAAACCGTGCATCCTGGCGCTGCAGGCGCTTGAGTTCTTCCTGGCCGTACAGCTCGTTAATGTAGCTGATGCGGGTCATGTTGAATTCCAGGCGCTTGGCGTGGGCCATCTCCTGCAGGCGCTGGTAAAAACTGCGCGGCCCCAGGAAGAAACCGCCGTGGATCGAAACGCCGTCGGGCTGCGCCGCATCGTCCAGCAAACCGGCGTTGGCTTGCTCCTGGGTGGCCACATCCGGATAGACCTTGCGCCGGATAATCCCCGCATCCGCCAGCACCAACAGGCCGTTGACGAACATTTCGCTGCAACCGTAGAGGCCACGGGCGAAGGGCTCGACACCGCCTTCCCGGCTGATCAGCGGGGCCCACTGGTACACATCGATGTCCGTCAGCAGCAGTCGATAGGCTTCGTTGTCCGCCTGGCGCGCCAGCAACGCGGCGGTCAGCGCATCCCCCATGGAGCCGATGCCGATCTGCAAGGTGCCCCCGTCGCGCACCAGGGTGCTGGCATGCAAGCCGATGAAATGGTCCTGGAACCCCACCGGCATGTTCGGTGTGGAGAACAGTGTGGTGCTGTCCTTTGCATCGATCAGGTAGTCGAACGCGTCCATGCCCAACTCCGAGTCGCCCGGCATGTAGGGCAACTCGGTGTGAACCTGGCCAACGATCAAGACGGTTTCGCCCGCTTCACGGCGCTTGGCGATCATGGGCAGCAGGTCGAGGGTGATATCGGGGTTGCAGCTCAGGCTCAGGCGATCCGGGTGTTCGGCGCTGCTCGCGACCAACTGCGCCACCAGGTTCAAGCCGGCGGCGTTGATGTCGCGGGCGGCATGGCTGTAGTTGCTGCTGACATAGTCCTGCTGGGCCGAAGTGCTATGAAGCAGGCTGCCGGGCTGCATGAAGAACTGCTGCACATGGATATTCTTCGGCAGGCTGTCTGAATGCAGCGCGGCGAGAAACTCCAACTCTGGGTAATCACCAAACACCCGCTCGATAAAGGGTTCGAGAAAGCGTTTCTGCAAGCCATCGCCCAAGGTCGGGCGGCCCAGGCTCAACGCGGTGTAAATCGTCAGCGCCCGCTCCGGCAGCTTGGCGATACGCCGGTACAGTGCATTGGCAAACAGGTTGGGCTTGCCCAGCCCCAGGGGCATGCCCATGTGGATATGCGCCGGTAGCCGCGCGAGTACATCGTCAACTGCTTGCTCGATTGAACACAACTGCACCATCCGACCCTCCTGAACATTCCATGATTAGGGGTTGGACAGAGAATGGCGGGTCTTTGCTGCAAAGAACAGCCTCGAAACACACATCACACCCACAAAAAAGCCGCTCGTAAGCGGCATTTTTGACGAAGATCGACGGTTACAGGCCGGACATCTTCTTGATCGCGCCCTTCAGGTCATCATCCGAGCAATCCGCACAGGTGCCTTTAGGCGGCATGGCGTTGATACCGGTAATGGCCTTAGCCAGGATGCCATCAAGGCCGCCCTGGTGGTCGGCGCGTTCTTTCCAGGCAGCGGTGTCGCCGATTTTCGGCGCGCCCAGCAGCCCGGTACCGTGGCATGCGTTGCAGTGCTTGGCGATGATGTCGTCGGGCGTCTTCGCAGCGCCCCCGCCCGCAGCTACCGCCACTTCCATGCCCTTGCACTCCTGGCCCTGGACGCAGACTTGGCCAACCGGCTCCAGGCGCTTGGCAATGTCATCGTTGGTCGCAGCTTGAGCGCTGACAGCCCATAGGGCCAGTACGGTTGCTGGTGCAGCCAGCATTTTCATAATTAGATTCACGCGTTCACCCTCAATGGTGGCTATTCACGCCTGCGGCCACGGTTTCGCAGGCGGCGAAAGTATAACGGTTAGCCCGTCCGGCCGAAACAACCCTATTAAATAAAGGGAGATTAGACCTCGCGGAATGCAGCTGCGGGAGCCTCTGCAACGCTGGCAGGACGCCTCTTTTGTTAAAAGTTCGCGGGTGTGGCTGCGCTGATTAGTCGCGCCGGCACATCGAACGGATTACGGAAACGATGAGGCTTGGTGCTTTCAAAGTAGTAGCTATCGCCGGCTTCGAGCACAAAAGTTTCAAGACCGACCACCAACTCCAGACGGCCTTCCACCAGAATCCCGGTTTCCTCGCCCTCGTGGGTGAGCATTTCTTCGCCTGTATCGGCGCCAGGCGGGTAGATTTCATTGAGAAACGCAATTGCCCGGCTCGGGTGCGCACGGCCCACCAGCTTCATGGTGACGGCGCCGTCGGAGATGTCGATCAGCTCATTGGCTTTATAGACGATCTGCGTCGGTATTTCCTGGAGGATCTCCTCGGAAAAGAACTCGACCATGGACATGGGGATGCCGCCCAGCACCTTGCGCAAGGAACTGATCGAGGGGCTGACGCTGTTTTTTTCGATCATCGAAATGGTGCTGTTGGTGACACCCGCGCGCTTGGCGAGCTCACGCTGGGAAAGACCCTTCAGCTTACGGATGGATTGCAGTCGTTCACCGACGTCCAATGCGGGAGCCTCCTAGGATTCAGGCGTTGTTGTAATTGAGCGTTATCATGGCGACAGCGTTCAGTATTTACAACACTTGGGCCTAAATCCCAGGGAGCTGTGTTCGTCCCTGTCGCTCAAACGCCGGAATAGAGCCTTGGCACACGACGCAGGTTGCAGAAGATCTGGTACGGGATGGTCTCGGCAGCGGCGGCGACGTCACTGGCGAGGATATTTTTGCCCCACAGCTCCACCGTGGAACCAAGACCCGCCTCGGGGACGTCCGTCAGGTCGATACACAGCATGTCCATGGACACGCGACCCAGCAATTGGCTGCGCTGCCCCGCCACCAGCACCGGCGTGCCGGTGGGCGCATGGCGCGGGTAGCCGTCGGCATAGCCCATGGCAACCACGCCGATACGCATCGGTTTGGGCGTGATGAACCGGGCGCCGTAGCCTACCGGCTCGCCGGCTGGCAGTTCACGCACGCAGATCACTTTCGATTCCAGGGTCATCACCGGCTGCAAACGCGCGGCCAAGGCCTGGTCCTCACCAAACGGTGTGGCGCCATAAAGCATAATGCCAGGACGCACCCAGTCGCTGGATACGCTCGGCCAGCCCAGGACCGACGGCGAGTTGCGCAGGCTGACCTCCGCCACCAGGCCCTGGCGCGCCGCATCGAATACCGCCACTTGCTCGTTGCTGCTGACGCAATCGAGTTCATCGGCACGGGCAAAATGGCTCATCAACACAATCTTTGCGACTTTGCCGCTGGCCAGCAGGCGCTGGTAAGCCTCGTGGTAATCCTTGGGGTGCAGGCCAACGCGGTGCATCCCCGAATCGAGCTTGAGCCAGATGGTCAGCGGCGCGCTCAACCGGGCCTGTTCGATGGCCTCCAGTTGCCACAGCGAATGCACCACGCACCAGAAATCATGCTCGACGATCAGCGGCAACTCGTCGGCTTCGAAAAAGCCTTCCAGCAGCAGCACTGGCGCGCGAATACCAGCGGCGCGCAACTCCAGCGCCTCCTCGATGCACGCCACGGCAAACCCGTCGGCCTCGGCTTCCAGCGCCTGGGCAACGCGTACGGCACCATGGCCGTAGGCGTCGGCCTTGACCACGGCGAGGGCCTTGGCCCCCGTGACTTCACGGGCCAGTTGGTAGTTATGGCGCAAGGCTTGGAGGTCGATCAGGGCACGGGCAGGACGCATGGCGGCAGGCTTCTAGGCGGCAAAGTGAAGAAAAACCGGCGCCGACCAACAGCGTCAGCACCGGGAGAGGGAGCGTTGTTTAAGGCAGCGCGGCCACGACGGACAGCTCTACCAGGATTTCCGGTTCGCACAGCCTGGCTTCAACCGTGGCGCGGGCCGGGGCGACGCCTTTGGGCAGCCACTTGTCCCACACCGCGTTCATACCGGCGAAATCGGCGTCGATGTCCTTCAAATAGATCGTCACCGACAGCAGCTTGGTTTTGTCGGTGCCGGCCAAGTCCAGCAAACGTTCGATATTGGCCAGGGTTTCACGGGTCTGCTGTTCGATCCCGGCGTTCATGTCGTCACCGACTTGCCCGGCCAGATACACGGTACCGCTGTGAACAACGATCTGGCTCATGCGCTCATTGGTGAGCTGGCGCTGGATTGACATGTTTTGCGGACTCCTGGTGGTTGCCATAACGGGAAATATCGAGGCCTTCGGCGCTGATCTGCGGCGTTTTCTTCGCCATCAGGTCGGCCAACAGGCGACCGGAGCCGCACGCCATGGTCCAACCGAGAGTGCCATGGCCGGTGTTGAGGAACAGGTTCTTGAACGGCGTGGCACCGACAATCGGCGTGCCGTCGGGTGTGGTCGGGCGCAGGCCGGTCCAGAACGTGGCTTCGGCCAGATCGCCGCCCTGAGGATAAAGGTCGTTGACGATCATCTCCAGGGTTTCACGCCGACGCGGGTTAAGCGACAGGTCAAAACCGGCTATTTCAGCCATGCCGCCGACGCGGATGCGGTTGTCGAAACGGGTGATGGCGACCTTGTAGGTCTCGTCGAGAATGGTCGACGTTGGCGCCATCGCCGGGTTGGTGATCGGCACCGTCAGCGAGTAACCCTTGAGCGGGTACACCGGCGCCTTGATCCCCAGCGGCTTGAGCAGCTTCGGCGAGTAGCTGCCGAGGGCCAGCACGTAGCGGTCGGCGGTTTCCAACTTGCCGTCGATCCATACGCCGTTGATGCGGTCGCCGGCGTAGTCGAGACGCTGGATGTCCTGCTCGAAGCGAAACTCCACACCCAACTGCTTGCACATCTCGGCAAGGCGGGTGGTGAACATCTGGCAGTCGCCGGTCTGGTCGTTGGGCAGGCGCAGGGCACCGGCGAGAATATCGGTGACGCTGGCCAGGGCCGGCTCAACACGGGCGATACCGGCGCGGTCGAGCAGCTCGAACGGCACACCGGACTCTTTCAAAACGGCAATGTCCTTGGCGGCGCCATCCAACTGGGCCTGGGTACGGAACAACTGGGTAGTCCCGAGGCTGCGGCCTTCGTAGGCGATACCGGTTTGCGCACGTAATTCGTCGAGGCAGTCACGGCTGTACTCGGACAGGCGCACCATGCGCTCCTTGTTCACCGCATAACGGCTGGCGGTGCAGTTGCGCAGCATCTGCGCCATCCACAGGTATTGGTCGATATCGGCAGTGGCCTTGATCGCCAGCGGCGCGTGGCGTTGCAGCAGCCACTTGATGGCCTTGAGCGGCACGCCCGGCGCGGCCCATGGCGATGCATAGCCTGGGGACACCTGGCCGGCGTTGGCGAAACTGGTTTCCATGGCAGCAGCCGGCTGACGGTCGACCACAACCACTTCAAAGCCAGCCCGCGCCAAATAGTAGGCACTGGTCACCCCAATGACGCCGCTACCCAAGACCAGAACGCGCATTTTTATACCCTCATCGCGGGCTTGGCCGCTGACGTGTGTTATTCGAGCAATGATGGGCGCAGTATAAAAAGCAATCGCCAGTGCATTTCACTATATAAATGCCTATATTTGGCGACAATTCTCGGCAAAAACCCTTTTTACAGAGGCGTATCCCCTATGCGTACCAACACCCAGACCAAGCGGGAGCTGGACAAGATCGACCGCAACATCCTGCGCATCCTGCAAACCGATGGGCGAATTTCGTTCACCGAGCTGGGGGAAAAGGTCGGGCTCTCCACCACGCCGTGTACCGAGCGGGTGCGACGGCTGGAGCGCGAGGGGATCATCATGGGTTACAACGCGCGGCTCAATCCCCAGCATTTGAAGGGAAGTTTGCTGGTATTTGTCGAGATCAGCCTCGATTACAAATCCGGCGACACCTTTGAAGAGTTCCGCCGCGCCGTGCTGAAACTGCCCCATGTGCTGGAATGCCACCTGGTCTCGGGGGACTTCGACTACCTGGTGAAAGCGCGGATTTCCGAGATGGCCTCGTACCGCAAATTGCTCGGCGACATCCTGCTCAAGTTGCCCCATGTGCGGGAATCGAAGAGCTATATCGTGATGGAAGAGGTCAAGGAGAGCCTCAACCTGCCTATTCCCGATTAAACCAGCACCTGCCGGGTGCTCGCCATGTATTCATGGATCTGCTTTTCCACCCGTGGATGAATCAGCTCCACCGGCCCCCGCCCATTGGGGCATGGCAAGGTCTTCGTGGTACCGAACAGCCGACAGATCAGCGGCCGCTCGTCATACACGGTGCAGCCGTTGGGCCCCAGGTGCACACAGTTCAGCTCGTCCATCGCCGCGTCCTGCTCGGCAGCGGTCTTGCGTGGCAGGCGCGACATTTCCTCGGGCGAAGTGGTGACCGGCCCACAGCAGTCGTGGCAGCCGGGGACGCACTCGAACGAAGGAATCTGACGGCGCAGCGCGCTGATTTTCTGACTGTTGCAACTCATCGAAACACGTACCGAACGGCAAATAGAGGTGGATTCTGAAGCAAAACGCCCTGCGCAGACAGCTTCGTCCGACCGCTGTATCCTGCGTCAAATTTTCCAAACAGGGATGCTCCCCATGACTGCCAGCACCCGGCACACCGCTTCCTACTACGCCGCCAGCAGCGTGCCGCAACCCGATTACCCAGCGTTGACGGGCGAAGTGAGCGCCGATGTGTGCGTGATCGGCGGCGGTTTCTCCGGGCTCAACACGGCCCTGGAGCTGGCTGAGCGCGGCTTCAGTGTGGTGCTGCTGGAGGCGCGCAAGATCGCCTGGGGCGCCAGCGGGCGCAATGGCGGCCAGTTGATTCGCGGCGTCGGTCATGGCCTGGAGCAGTTCACCAACGTGATCGGCACCGATGGCGTGCGCCAGATGAAGCTGATGGGCCTGGAAGCCGTGGAGATCGTGCGTGAACGTGTCGAACGCTACCAGATCCCCTGCGACCTGACCTGGGGCTACTGCGACCTGGCCAACAAGCCTCGCGACCTGCAAGGCCTTGCCGAAGACGCCGAAGAACTGCGCAGCCTGGGCTATCGCCACGAAGTACGCTTGCTGCAAGCGCGCGACATGGGCAGCGTCATCGGCTCCGACCGCTATGTGGGCGGCATGATCGACATGGGTTCCGGCCACCTGCACCCGTTGAACCTGGCTCTCGGCGAAGCCGCCGCCGCGCAGCAATGGGGTGTGCAGTTGTTCGAACAGTCGGAAGTCACGCGCATCGACTACGGCCCCGAGGTCAAGGTGCACACCGCCCAAGGCACAGTGCGCGGCAAGACCCTGGTACTCGCTTGCAATGCCTATCTCAATGGACTGAATCCGCAATTGAGCGGCAAGGTGCTGCCCGCCGGCAGCTACATCATCGCCACCGAACCGTTGAGCCAGGCGCAAGCCGCCAACCTGCTACCGCAGAACATGGCCGTGTGTGACCAGCGCGTGACGGTGGATTACTTCCGGCTGTCCGCCGACCGTCGCCTGTTATTCGGCGGCGCCTGTCACTACTCCGGACGCGACCCCAAGGACATCGGCGCCTACATGCGGCCAAAGATGCTGCAGGTGTTCCCACAGCTGGCCGACGTGAAGATCGATTACCAATGGGGCGGCATGATCGGCATCGGCGCCAACCGCCTGCCGCAGATCGGCCGCCTGGCGGATCAGCCCAACGTGTATTACGCCCAGGCCTACGCAGGCCACGGCCTCAACGCCACACACCTGGCGGGCAAACTGCTGGCCGAAGCCATCAGCGGCCAGCAGCAGGGACGTTTCGACCTGTTCGCCCGGGTGCCACACATCACCTTCCCCGGCGGCAAGCACCTGCGCTCGCCGCTGCTGGCCTTGGGAATGCTCTGGCACCGTCTCAAAGAGCTGGTCTGATCAATCGCGCCAGAAGGGTTTCAAGCCTTCCTGGCGGGCTTGCTCCAGGGTCAACCCAACGTCGCGCAATTGCTCGCGAGTCAAGTGCAGCAAGGCCTTGCGCGTATGGCGGCGGTGCCAGAACAAGCTCCAGCGGCTGATCTCGCGCGGCGACGTCGCCCGCTCTTGCCCAGCCTGCAATTCCTGACTGTGTAACGTCAGCCGCACATCACTCATGCCGTTCATTTTGCTGCCCCTCATTTGCCTGTTGCCATGAGTGGCTAGAATGGGCGAGCAGACAAAACCATTACAGATTCAACCCACCTTTATTAAATCCATACAGATACTGCCTATGCGCGGCTGAATCCTGTATTTTCCCCCTATCTGTACTGGTCCCCTGGGAGCGACCGCCATGACGCTTTACGTCAACCTCGCCGAATTACTGGGCACACGCATCGAACAGGGGTTCTATCGCCCCGGAGATCGGCTGCCGTCCGTACGCGCCTTGAGTGTGGAGCACGGGGTCAGCCTGAGCACCGTGCAGCAAGCGTATCGGTTGCTGGAAGACAATGGCCTGGCGATGCCCAAGCCCAAGTCTGGGTACTTTGTACCGGTGGGCCGGGAGTTGCCGGCGCTGCCCGAGGTCGGCCGCCCGGCCCAGCGCCCGGTGGAAATCTCCCAGTGGGATCTGGTGCTGGAACTGATTCGCGCCGTTCCGCGCAAAGACGTCATACAGATGGGCCGCGGCATGCCGGACGTATTGTCACCCACCCTCAAACCCCTGCTGCGCAGCCTGGCCCGCGTCAGCCGGCGCCAGGATCTGCCGGGGCTGTATTACGACAATATTCTCGGCTGTATGGAACTACGTGAGCAAATCGCCCGGCTGTCATTGGATTCCGGCTGCCAACTGACGGCCGAGGACATCGTGATTACCACCGGCTGCCACGAGGCGCTGTCCGCCAGCATCCACGCCATCTGCGAGCCGGGCGATATCGTCGCGGTGGACTCGCCCAGCTTCCACGGGGCCATGCAGACCCTCAAGGGCCTGGGCATGAAAGCCCTGGAAATCCCCACCGACCCGATCACCGGCATCAGCCTCGAAGCCCTGGAACTGGCACTGGAACAGTGGCCGATCAAGGTCATCCAGCTGACCCCCAACTGCAATAACCCGCTGGGCTACATCATGCCGGAAGCGCGCAAACGCGCATTGCTGACCCTGGCCCAGCGCTTTGACGTAGCGATCATCGAAGACGATGTGTATGGCGAACTGGCCTACAGCTACCCACGCCCGCGCACCATCAAATCCTTCGACGAAGACGGTCGTGTGCTGCTGTGCAGTTCGTTCTCCAAGACCCTGGCGCCAGGCCTGCGCATTGGTTGGGTCGCTCCGGGCCGGTACCTGGAGCGGGTACTGCACATGAAGTACATCAGCACCGGCTCCACCGCCACGCAGCCGCAGATCGCAATTGCCGAATTTCTCAAAGGGGGTCATTTCGAACCGCATTTGCGACGGATGCGCACACAATACCAGCGTAATCGCGACCTGATGCTCGACTGGGTCAGCCGCTACTTCCCTGCCGGCACCCGCGCCAGCCGCCCACAAGGCAGCTTCATGCTGTGGATAGAACTGCCGGAAGGCTTCGACACCCTCAAGCTCAACCGCGCACTGGTGGAACAAGGCGTACAGGTGGCTGTGGGAAGCATCTTTTCCGCGTCGGGGAAGTACCGTAACTGCCTGCGCATGAACTACGCTGCCAAGCCTACCGCCCAGATTGAAGAGGCCGTGCGCAAAGTCGGCGCTGCCGCGATCAAGATGCTGGCCGAAACGGTGGACTGACCTTTCGCAAGAAATCGCCGTCATATGTCGACAACCGCCCTGACCTGGACACGACTCCCTTGATGATTCGACGGCTTTTACCGTTTTTCCTGCTGGGAGCCCTGGCCCTGAGCGGCTGCGCCACGGTGAGTACCCCGCGCATACCCAGCGATGCCCTGCCGGCCGCCCAATCGTCGTTCGGCCGCTCGATCCAGGCCCAGGCCGCGCCTTACCAGGGCCGTTCAGGTTTTCGCCTGCTGCCCAACAGCAGCGAAGCCTTCATGGCCCGCGCCGAGCTGATCCGCAATGCCCAGACCAGCCTTGACCTGCAGTACTACATCGTCCACGACGGCATCAGCACGCGGATGCTGGTGGATGAACTGCTCAAGGCCGCCGACCGTGGCGTGCGCGTGCGCATCCTGCTGGATGACACCACCAGCGACGGCCTCGACCAGATCATCGCCACCCTCGCCGCCCACCCCAAGATCGAGATTCGCCTGTTCAACCCCCTGCACCTGGGACGCAGCACCGGTGTGACGCGCGCCATGGGCCGCCTGTTCAACCTGTCGCTGCAACACCGGCGCATGCACAACAAGCTGTGGCTGGCGGACAACAGCGTGGCCATCGTCGGTGGGCGCAACCTGGGGGATGAGTATTTCGACGCCGAGCCCAACCTGAACTTCACCGATATCGACATGCTCAGCGTGGGGCCGGTGGCCGAGCAACTCGGGCACAGTTTCGATCAGTACTGGAACAGCGCCCTGAGCAAACCCATTGATGATTTCGTCTCCAATACGCCCTCCAAAGGTGACCTGGCCGCCGCGCGCCTGAGCCTGGAGGCGTCGCTGGCCGAATCGCGCCAGCAGAAGCACGCGCTGTACGCGCGCCTGCGCACCTACCAGACCCAGCCGCGCATGGACATCTGGCGCCGCGAACTGATCTGGGCCTGGAACCAGGCGTTGTGGGACGCACCCAGCAAGGTGCTGTCCAAGGCCGACCCGGACCCGCACCTGCTGCTGACCACGCAACTGGCCCCGGAGCTGGAAGGCGTCAACCATGAACTGATGATGATCTCGGCGTACTTCGTGCCGGGACAGCCCGGGCTGGTGTACCTGACGGGGCGCGCCGACGCGGGCGTATCGGTGAGCTTGTTGACCAACTCCCTTGAAGCCACCGACGTGCCTGCCGTACATGGCGGCTATGCACCGTACCGCAAGGCGCTGCTGGAGCACGGGGTAAAACTCTACGAGCTACGCCGCCAACCGGGTGACGGCGGCGGCAGCGGCCCGCACCTGTTTCGTCGAGGCACGTTCCGCGGCTCGGACTCGAGCCTGCACAGCAAGGCGATGATCTTTGATCGGCAAAAATCGTTTGTCGGCTCTTTCAATTTCGACCCGCGCTCCGTGCTGTGGAACACCGAGGTCGGCGTGCTGGTGGACAGCCCCGAACTGGCGGAACACGTGCGCAATCTCGCCCTGCAAGGCATGGCGCCGGCCCTGAGCTACGAGGCGAAACTGCAGGACGGCAACGTGGTATGGGTGACCGAGGACAACGGCCAACTGCACACCCTGACCCGTGAACCGGGCAGTTGGTGGCGACGGTTCAATGCCTGGTTCGCCACCTCGGTCGGCCTGGAACGCATGCTCTAGGAACAGCGAGGATCAAGCCGGCTGAGCAGCACCGAATGCGCCTTGGCGCAGCAACAGCACCACCAAGCCCAATGCCCCGGCCGCCATCAGCCACGGCAGCGCGTGCCCGCTGATCCATTGGCTGCCGGCGCCGGCCACCAGCGGGCCGATCAGGCAACCGATACCCCATAACTGCGCGATGTGGGCATTGGCACGCACCAGCGCATCGTCACGATAACGCTCGCCGATCAGGATCAGCGACAACGTGAACAACCCGCCGGCACTGGCGCCGAACAGCACCCATATTGGCCAGATCAGCAGCGTGTGCATCAGCAACGGAACCGCCAGGCTCGATGCCAGCAACAGCAGTGCGCAACTCAAAAACAGCGTGCGTCGTGGCAGATAATCCGCCAGCGCACCGATGGGCAGTTGCAGCAGCGCGTCACCGACCACTACCGTGCTGACCATCGCCAGGGCAATTTCGGCAGTGAAGCCCTGTTGCAGGCAATACACCGGCAGCAGCGTCAGGATCATCGCCTCAAACGCGGCGAACAGCGCCACCGCCCAGGCAATCGCCGGCAGGCTCAGGCAGAAGCGCCACAGGTCCGCGAAGGTCACGCTGAACGATTCGGCACTGGGCGCACCAGAGCGACCCAGCAATGCCAACGGAGCCACCACCAGCAGGCCAACGCCGACCCAGAAACCATAGTCATGGTCGGTACCGATCAGGCCCAGCAGCAACGGGCCCGAGAGCTGGCTCAAGGCATAACTGCAGCCATACAGCGCCACCAGCCGGCCACGCCACTGCTCCACCACCAACTGGTTGATCCAGCTTTCACCGAGGATAAACACGATGGTCAGGATCACCCCGATCATCAGGCGCAACGCCAGCCATATCGGGTAGCTGGGCAGAATGGCCAGCAAACCGATGGACACCGCGCCAGCCCACAGGCACAGACGCATGAGATTCGCGGTGCCGAGCCAGGCGGCCAGACGGCTGGAGACCTTGGCGCCGAGCAATACGCCAAAGGCCGGCATGGCGGCCATAACGCCAATAGCGAAACTGCCGTAGCCCCAGCCCTCAAGGCGCAGGGAGACCAGCGGCATGCTGACGCCCAGGGCCAGGCCGACACTGAGCACCGAGGCCAGGACGGCGAAATAGGTCGCCCAACGCATTGCCACGCTCCTGTGGATAATCATGGGTTCACACAAAACAGTGTGGGAGGGGGCTTGCTCCCGATTGCGGTGGATCATTGAGCACTGTTAGTGCCTGACACACTGCTATCGGGGGCAAGCCCCCTCCCACATTTGCCTGCGGTGTTGCTTACAGCTTGATCCAGGTCGCCTTCAGCTCGGTGTACTTGTCGAACGCATGCAGCGACTTGTCTCGACCATTACCCGACTGCTTGAAGCCGCCAAACGGTGCGGTCATGTCGCCGCCGTCGTATTGGTTGACCCACACGCTACCGGCACGCAGAGCCTTGGCGGTGAGGTGCGCCTTGGAAATGTCCGACGTCCACACCGCAGCGGCGAGGCCGTATTGGGTGTCGTTGGCGATCTTGATCGCTTCCTCGGCGCCGTCAAAGGTGATCACCGACAGCACCGGGCCGAAGATCTCTTCCTGGGCGATTCTCATGGCGTTGGTTACACCGTCGAAAATCGTCGGCTCGACGTAGGTGCCGCCCGTCTCTTCCAGGATGCGCTTGCCACCCGCCACCAACTTGGCGCCGTCAGTGTGGCCGGCTTCGATGTACGACAGCACGGTGTTCATCTGCTGGGTGTCCACCAGGGCACCGACGTTGGTCGCCGGGTCCAGCGGGTTGCCGGGCTTCCAGCCCTTGAGGGCCTCGATCACCAGCGGCAGGAAGGTGTCCTTGATCGAACGTTCCACCAGCAGGCGCGAACCGGCAGTGCAGACTTCACCCTGGTTGAAGGCGATGGCGCTGGCAGCGGATTCGGCAGCGGCTTGCAGGTTCGGAGCATCGGCAAAAACGATGTTCGGGCTCTTGCCGCCGGCTTCCAGCCATACACGCTTCATGTTCGATTCGCCGGAGCGGATCAACAGTTGCTTGGCGATCTTGGTCGAACCGGTGAACACCAGTGTGTCGACGTCCATGTGCAGCGCCAGCGCATTGCCGACGGTGTGGCCGTAGCCCGGCAGCACGTTGAACACGCCTTTCGGAATACCGGCTTCAACGGCCAGGGCCGCGATGCGGATGGCGGTGAGTGGAGATTTTTCGGACGGCTTGAGGATCACCGAGTTACCGGTGGACAGCGCCGGGCCGAGTTTCCAGCAGGCCATCATCAGCGGGAAGTTCCACGGCACGATGGCACCCACCACGCCGACCGGCTCGCGGGTCACCAGACCCAACTGATCGTGCGGGGTGGCTGCGACTTCGTCGTAGATCTTGTCGATTGCCTCGCCGCTCCAGCTCAGGGCATTTGCCGCGCCGGGTACGTCAATGTTCAGGGAGTCACTGATCGGCTTGCCCATGTCCAGGGTTTCGAGCAGCGCCAGTTCTTCGGCATTGGCCTTGAGCAGCGCGGCGAAACGGATCATGGTGGCTTTGCGTTTGGCCGGCGCGAGGCGCGACCAGACACCGGAATTGAAGGTGGCGCGGGCATTTTCTACGGCGCGCTGGGCATCGGCGGCGTCACAACTGGCAACACTGGTCAGCAGGCGACCATCGACCGGGCTGATGCATTCGAAGGTGTCGCCGGAAACAGCAGCGGTGTATTCGCCATTGATGTAGGCGCGGCCTTCGATCTTCAGATCCTTGGCGCGTTGTTCCCAGTCGGCACGGGTCAGGGTGGTCATGCGAGTGTCCTCCTCTTATTGAATACAAGGGCCAGGCGATGTCCCCCGGCAGCCTCAAAGAATGCTTGCCCGCCAGCCAGCTGTTCGGCTCAAAGGCAGCTGCCACCCTAAACCAGCGGCCAGGGATGTTTCAATATATTTGACATAACCGCGGTAAACGCCCTTGCGATGTTCATTTTAATAAACATAGACTTTGGGCTCTCCAACCGCAGGCCAGACGGGACACGCACATGAGCATCCAGGACATCGTCGACTTCAGCCAGGCCAACACCGCCCCAGACCGCTACCGCCCTGCCGCAGAAAAAATCCTCAAGGGCGATCCCGAACAAACGGTGTACAACCATTACAACAGCCCGTGCGGCCAGATGAACGCCGGTGTCTGGGAAGGTGAGGTCGGGCAGTGGCAGGTCAACTACAGCGAGCATGAGTATTGCGAGATCGTGCAGGGCGTCTCTGTATTGCGCGACGCCGAGGGCAATGCGAAGACCTTGCGTGCCGGCGACCGCTTCGTGATCCCCGCCGGCTTCAGCGGCACCTGGGAAGTGCTGGAGCCGTGCCGCAAGATCTACGTGGTGTTCGAGCAGAAAGCCTGATCAGTAAATCCGACGCAAAAAAAAGCCCGTATCGTGAGATACGGGCTTTTTTCACAAGGAGGAAAATCAATTACTTGATTTTGCCTTCTTTGTAGATCACGTGCTTGCGAACGCGCGGGTCGAACATTTTCTTTTCGAGCTTGTCCGGGGTAGTACGCTTGTTCTTGTCGGTAGTGTAGAAGTGACCAGTACCGGCGCTAGAGATCATTCGAATCAATTCACGCATGATAGAGCTCCTTAGATCTTGCCAGCGGCGCGGATTTCGGCCAGCACGACAGTGATGCCACGCTTGTCGATAATACGCATGCCTTTGGCAGATACACGCAGGCGAACAAAACGTTTCTCTTCTTCAACCCAGAAGCGGTGATGCTGCAGGTTCGGCAGGAAACGACGACGGGTTTTGTTATTTGCGTGGGAAATGTTATTCCCAGTCACCGGACCCTTACCGGTAACTTGACAGACTCTCGACATGCCTCAGCCCTCTAAAACCACATGCCCAACCCGGCATGGGTTGGCCGCTTAATCTCTCAGTCATTTGGCGCCAGGCGCCGCGTTTCTTTAGGGTCTTACCGGCTACACCTACAAGCGAAGGAACCGGGCCCCTAGAAAAGAGCGCTGCTTTATACCAGAAAGACCCATGTGCAACAACAGCCCGTGTATTTTTACCGGCGTAAATCTCGGCGACAGACGCCCGAACCGTTGCCAGGAGGGGCCGCTGTAACAACCGACCGCTCGTCGCACAGAATGATTTACAGCGCTCGCGCGCGCAGCAAAGCGCACAGCGAAACGCGCTGGGGTGCCATCAAAACAGTATTTGAAGCAAAAGCACAGGCAAAAATGGGCTAGTCATTTATCAACCAGACCACTACGGTAGGGCTTTTCCAGACTGCACTCGCAGATGGGCCTTCGATCTGCAAAGGAAACCGAACATGCGCCTCGCTGCCCTACCGCTATTGCTAGCCCCTCTATTTATCGCGCCGCTGGCCTCTGCCGCCAGCAACTTGAGCGTCTGCACCGAGGCCAGCCCCGAAGGGTTCGATGTGGTGCAATACAACTCGCTGACCACCACCAACGCCTCGGCCGATGTGCTGATGAATCGCCTGGTGGACTACGACGCGGCCAGCGGCAAACTGGTGCCCAGCCTGGCGGACAGCTGGGACGTCTCGCCGGATGGCCTGACCTATACCTTCAAGCTGCACCCGGACGTGAAATTCCATCGCACCGAGTATTTCACCCCAAGCCGCACCCTGACCGCCGAAGACGTGCGCTTCAGCTTCGAACGCATGCTCGACCCGGCCAACCCGTGGCACAAGATCGCCCAGAGCGGCTTCCCCCACGCCCAGTCCCTGCAATTGCCAACGCTGGTCAAGAAGATCGATGCCCTCGACCCGCTGACCGTGCGCTTTACCCTCGATCACGCCGACTCCACCTTCCTCGCGGCCCTGAGCATGGGCTTTGCCTCGATCTACCCGGCGGAATACGCCGACAAACTGCTCAAGGCCGGCACGCCGGAGAAGCTCAACAGCCAGCCGATCGGCACCGGGCCGTTCATCTTCAGCCGTTTCCAGAAAGATGCCGTGGTGCGCTACAAGGCCAACCCGGACTATTTTGCCGGCAAACCGGCTGTGGATAACTTGATCTTCGCCATTACCCCGGACGCCAACGTGCGCCTGCAGAAACTGCATCGCAACGAATGCCAGATCGCCCTGTCGCCCAAGCCCCTGGATGTGGGCGAGGCCGAAAAGGACCCCGCACTCAAGGTAGAAAAAACCGCAGCATTCATGACCGCATTCGTGGCCATCAACAGCCAGCACCCACCGTTGGACAAGCCCGAGGTGCGCCAGGCCATTAACCTGGCCTTCGACAAGGGCAGCTACCTCAAGGCGGTGTTTGAAGGCACCGCCGAAGCCGCCAACGGCCCGTACCCGCCCAATACCTGGAGCTACGCCAAAGACTTGCCGGGTTATCCACAGGACCTCGCCAAGGCCAAGGCCTTGCTGGACCGTGCCGGCCTCAAGGACGGCTTCAAGACCACCCTCTGGACGCGCCCCACCGGCAGCCTGCTGAACCCTAACCCGAACCTCGGCGCGCAACTGCTGCAGGCGGACCTGGCCAAGGTGGGCATCCAGGCCGAGATCCGCGTGATCGAATGGGGCGAGCTGATTCGCCGCGCCAAAGCGGGTGAACACGACCTGCTGTTCATGGGCTGGGCCGGCGACAACGGCGACCCGGATAACTTCCTGACCCCACAGTTTTCCTGCGCGGCGGTTAAATCCGGCACCAACTTCGCCCGCTACTGTGACCCGACGCTGGACAAGCTGATCAGCGCCGGCAAGACCACCAGCGAACAAGGTGTACGCAGCAAGCTGTACCAGCAGGCCCAGGCGCAGATCCAGCAACAGGCGCTGTGGTTGCCGCTGGCGCACCCGACGGCGTTCGCCCTGGCGCGCAAGAGCGTCGAGGGCTACCAGGTGAGCCCGTTCGGGCGCCAGGATTTCTCGAAGGTCAGCGTCAAGCCCTAAGCTGCAAGCTGCAAGCTGCAAGCCCGTTTGAGGCTTGCAGCTGTTCCGTCCTACATCCACCCATATTCCGCCATCGACAACGGATCACCGTCCCCCACGATGATGTGATCCAGTACCCGCACATCCACCACTTCCAGGGCCTTTTGCAGCAGCTTGGTCAATTTTCGATCAGCCGCGCTGGGCTCCACGCTCCCGGAAGGATGGTTGTGACACAGAATCAACGCCGCCGCGTTATAGGCCAGGGCGCGCTTGACCACTTGCCGCGGGTAGACCACGGCAGCGTCGATGGTCCCCTCGGACAACACTTCGAACCCCAGCACCCGATGCTTTGAATCGAGAAACAGGCAGCCGAAAACTTCATGGGGCTCATGGCGCAACAGCGACTTGAGGTAATTGCGCACGGCCACCGGGCTTTCCAGCACCGAATCGCTGCGCAGGCGTTCGGCCATATGGCGCCGGGACATTTCCAGTACCGCCTGCAACTGCGCAAACTTCGCCGGCCCCAAGCCCAATTGCTGGCTGAACACCGCCTGGCTGGCTTCCAGCAGCGGGCGCAAACCGCCAAATTGCGCCAGCAGATGGCGCGCCAGGTCCACCGCGCTCCTGCCGGTTACCCCGGTGCGCAGGAAGATCGCCAGCAATTCAGCATCGGACAGACTCGCAGCACCCCACTCCAAAAGCTTCTCTCGCGGCCGCTCTGCCGCCGGCCAATCACGAATACTCATTCCACCTCCCTGTGCATGTGCGCCGCTGTTGCGGGGCGGGCGCTGTGTTATCGTAGGCCCTCTTTTTTGCGTGCGATTTCACCTGGGGAGGGGGCATCGCAGGCGTCACTGAACTGGCTTCACTGAACTGGAAAGGCAAACCAATGCAGCGTCTGTATCGGAAACGCATCGTTCTCGGCGTCGGCGGCGGCATTGCCGCCTACAAGAGCGCAGAGCTGGTCCGCAGGCTTCTCGACCAGGGCGCTGAAGTGCGCGTGGTCATGACCCGCGGCGGCAGTGAGTTCATTACTCCGCTGACCATGCAGGCCTTGTCCGGACACCCGGTTCACCTGGACCTGCTGGACCCGGCAGCCGAAGCCGCCATGGGTCATATCGAACTTGCCAAGTGGGCCGACCTGGTACTGATCGCCCCAGCCACCGCCGACCTGATTGCGCGCCTGGCGCAAGGCATTGCCGATGACCTGCTGACCACCCTGGTACTGGCCACCGACGCCACCGTCGCCATCGCCCCGGCCATGAATCAGGCCATGTGGCGCGACCCGGCGACCCAGGCCAACACCCAGCTCCTGCAAAGTCGTGGCCTCAAGGTGTTCGGCCCGGCCTCCGGCAGCCAGGCCTGCGGCGATGTCGGCATGGGCCGCATGCTCGAAGCCACCGACCTGGCATTGTGCGCCGCCGAATGCTTCCAGCACCTGGCCCTGACCGGCCGGCACGTGCTGATTACGGCCGGCCCGACCCAGGAAAACATCGACCCGGTACGCTACATCACCAACCATAGCTCAGGAAAAATGGGCTTTGCCTTGGCGGAAGCCGCGGTCGAGGCAGGCGCACGCGTTACCCTGATCACCGGTCCGGTGCACTTGCCGACCCCCGATCGCGTCACGCGAATCGACGTAGTCAGCGCCCGGGACATGCTGGCCGCCTGTGAGGCCGCCATTCCCTGTGACCTGTTTATCGCTTCGGCAGCGGTTGCAGACTACCGCCCTGAAGTCGTCGCCCCGCAAAAGCTCAAGAAAGACCCTACGAGCGGTGACGGGCTGCTCCTGCAAATGGTGCGCAACCCGGACATCCTGGCCACAATCGCCACGCGTCCGGACCGCCCGTTCAGTGTCGGCTTTGCCGCCGAGACCGAGCACCTGCTGGACTACGCCGCACGCAAACTGAAAGACAAAAACCTCGACCTGATCGTTGCCAATGATGTCGCCAACCCGAGCATCGGCTTCAACAGCGAGGAAAACGCCTGCAGCGTGATCGACCGCGAGCTGCACGCCACTCTTTTCGCCCAGACCAGCAAAGGCAAGATTGCCCGCCAACTGATCTCTTTTATCGCCCAACGGCTGAACCAGGTTTAATTTCCATGCACGCTTTGCAAGCCAAGATCCTCGACCCCCGCATCGGCACCGAATTCCCGCTGCCGGCCTACGCCACCCCAGGTTCCGCCGGCCTGGACCTGCGCGCCATGCTCAAGCAAGACACCGTCCTTGAACCGGGCCAGACCGTCCTGATTCCCACCGGCCTGTCGATCTATGTCGGCGACCCGGGCCTGGCGGCGCTGATCCTGCCGCGCTCCGGCCTGGGCCACAAACACGGCATCGTGCTGGGTAACCTGGTAGGCCTGATCGACTCGGACTACCAAGGCGAGTTGATGGTGTCGTGCTGGAATCGTGGCCAGACGGCGTTCAACATCGTTGTCGGCGAGCGCATTGCCCAGCTTGTATTGGTGCCGGTGGTGCAGGCGCGCTTCGAACTGGTGCAGGATTTCGACGAAACCCAACGCGGCGCAGGCGGTTTTGGGCATTCCGGCAGTCACTGACTACGCTGAACCTGGCCGGGCGCTTTTGCCCGGCTCGATGCCCCCGCAAGGCTTTTCAGGATGAAGAATGCGCGGACTTTATCAGCGAGATTTCCCATTTGAAATCAATGCATTACGCAGGAATAAAGACAGGGGCCAAGCTCCGATGGCACTTTTGCACCACGAACTCTCTGCCGAAAACACCGTCATACCCTTCAGTTTGAGCCTGCCGGTCAGCCACATTAAGGCCAGCCTTGCCCCCCTTGAGATGGAGTTTCCCCCCGCGATGAGTACCGCAGCCCGAGTAGCCCCGACATTCCCCGACAGCATCTTTCGCGCCTATGACATTCGTGGCGTAGTCCCCAAGACCCTGACCGCCGAAACCGCCTACTGGATTGGCCGCGCCATTGGTTCCCAGAGCCTGGCCCAGGACGAGCCGAACGTCTCGGTCGGTCGTGACGGTCGCCTGTCCGGTCCGGAACTGGTGGAACAACTGATCCAGGGCCTGGCCGACAGCGGCTGCCATGTCAGCGATGTGGGCCTGGTGCCCACTCCCGCGCTGTACTACGCCGCCAATGTACTGGCCGGCAAATCCGGGGTAATGCTGACCGGTAGTCATAACCCGTCGGACTACAACGGCTTCAAGATCGTCATCGCCGGCGACACCCTGGCCAACGAACAGATCCAGGCCCTGCACACCCGCCTGAAGACCAACGACCTGACCAGCGGCAAAGGCAGCATCACCAAAGTTGACATCCTGCAGCGCTACTCTGATGAAATCACCGGCGACGTCAAACTCGCACGCCGCCTCAAAGTGGTGGTGGACTGCGGCAACGGCGCGGCCGGCGTGATCGCCCCGCAGCTGCTCGAAGCCTTGAACTGCGAAGTGATCCCGCTGTTCTGCGAAGTCGATGGCAACTTCCCCAACCACCACCCGGACCCAGGCAAGCCGGAAAACCTGGTGGACCTGATCGCCAAGGTCAAGGAAACCGGTGCTGACGTCGGCCTGGCCTTTGACGGCGACGGCGACCGTGTAGGCGTAGTGACCGAAACCGGCGAGATCGTATTCCCGGACCGCCTGCTGATGCTGTTCGCCCGCGATGTGGTGGCACGCAACCCGGGTGCCGAGATCATTTTCGACGTGAAGTGCACCCGCCGCCTCACCCCGCTGATCAAGGAATATGGTGGCCGTCCGCTAATGTGGAAGACCGGTCACTCGTTGATCAAAAAGAAAATGAAGGAAACCGGCGCGCTGTTGGCCGGCGAAATGAGCGGCCACGTGTTCTTCAAGGAGCGCTGGTTCGGGTTTGACGACGGCATTTACAGCGCCGCCCGTCTGCTGGAGATCCTCAGCAAGGAAAAATCCACCTGCGATTCGCTGTTTCAGACCTTCCCGAATGATATTTCTACGCCAGAGATCAATATCCATGTGACCGAGGAGAGCAAATTCAGCATCATTGACGCACTGCACGATGCGCAATGGGGTGAAGGCGCCCACCTGACCACCATTGATGGTGTGCGAGTCGATTACGCCAAGGGCTGGGGCCTGGTTCGCGCGTCCAACACCACACCGGTGCTGGTGCTGCGTTTCGAGGCGGATACCGAGGCTGAGTTGCAGCGCATCAAGGACGTGTTCCACGCCCAGTTGAAACGTGTTGCCCCTGATCTCCAATTACCGTTCTGATTTTTACCGGAGCCCTGAATGACCCTCGAACGCGAAGCCGCTGCCAACACCGCCAAGGTCCTGTCCGAAGCGTTGCCTTATATTCGACGCTACGTCGGCAAGACGCTGGTGATCAAGTACGGCGGCAATGCCATGGAAAGCGACGAGCTGAAAACCGGCTTTGCCCGCGACATCGTGTTGATGAAAGCCGTGGGAATCAACCCCGTGGTGGTCCACGGCGGCGGCCCGCAGATCGGCGACCTGCTCAAGCGCTTGTCGATCGAGAGTCACTTCATCGATGGCATGCGCGTCACTGACGCGCAGACCATGGACGTGGTGGAGATGGTCCTCGGCGGCCAGGTGAACAAAGACATCGTCAACCTGATCAACCGTCATGGCGGCAGCGCCATTGGCCTGACCGGCAAGGACGCCGAGCTGATCCGCGCGAAAAAACTGACCGTTACCCGTCAGACGCCGGAAATGACCCAGCCGGAAATCATCGATATCGGCCAGGTAGGCGAAGTGATCGGCATCAACACCGACCTGCTGAACCTGCTGGTCAAGGGCGACTTCATCCCGGTGATCGCGCCGATCGGCGTGGGTGCCAACGGTGAGTCCTACAACATCAACGCCGACCTGGTGGCGGGCAAGGTGGCCGAAGCATTGAAGGCTGAAAAGCTGATGCTGCTGACCAACATTGCCGGCCTGATGGACAAGGAAGGCAAGGTGCTGACCGGTTTGACCACTCAACAAGTGGACGAACTGATCGCCGACGGCACCATCTACGGCGGCATGCTGCCGAAGATCCGTTGCGCGCTGGAAGCGGTGCAAGGCGGCGTCGGCAGCTCGCTGATCCTGGATGGTCGTGTACCGAATGCAATCCTGCTGGAAATCTTCACCGATACGGGTGTGGGCACGCTGATCAGTAATCGCAAGCGCCCTTAAAACGCTGAAAACAAAAAGCCCCGCTCAACCTGGTTGAGCGGGGCTTTTTTATGGTTCGGCGATTACTGAACGCCGAACTGCTCGCGATACGCCTTAACTGCCGGCAAGTGCTGCTTGAGCTGCGGGTCGTCTTCCAGGAACTGCAGCACCTGGTTCAACGACACGATGCTGACCACTGGAATGCCGAAATCACGCTCCACTTCCTGGATCGCCGACAACTCACCGTTGCCACGCTCCTGGCGGTTCAGCGCGATCAGCACACCGGCGGCCTTGGCGCCGTCCTGGGACGCGATGATCTGCATCACTTCACGGATAGCCGTACCGGCCGTGATCACGTCATCGATGATCAATACATCGCCGGTAAGCGGCGCGCCCACCAGGCTGCCGCCTTCGCCATGGGCCTTGGCTTCCTTGCGGTTGAAGCACCATGGCAGATCGCGCCCATGATGTTCCGCCAGGGCCACGGCTGTTGCAGCGGCCAGGGGGATACCCTTGTAGGCCGGGCCAAACAGCACGTCGAAGGAAATACCGCTTTCAACGATGGCTGCCGCGTAGAAGCGCCCCAACTGAGCCAGGGCCGAGCCCGAGTTGAACAAGCCTGCATTGAAGAAATACGGGCTGGTGCGCCCGGACTTGAGGGTGAACTCACCGAAGCGCAAAACCCCGCGATCGATGGCAAAACGAATGAAATCGCGTTGATACGCCTGCATGAAAAAAGCCTCAGATACCACGGATTTAGCTAATTAGGTAGACGGCGTGTATCATACACGCACGCGATTTTTGGGGCCATTTATGCGGATCATCAGTGTGAACGTTAATGGTATTCAGGCTGCAGTCGAGCGTGGTTTGCTCAGTTGGCTGCAAGCTCAGAATGCCGACGTCATCTGCCTGCAGGACACCCGCGCCTCCGCCTTTGAACTGGACGACCCAGCCTTCCAACTGGATGGCTACTTCCTTTATGCCTGCGATGCCGAAGTGCCCACCCAAGGTGGCGTGGCTTTGTACTCGCGGTTGCAACCCAAGGCGGTCATCAGCGGCCTCGGCTTCGAGACAGCCGACCGCTACGGGCGCTACCTGCAAGCCGATTTCGACAAGGTCAGCATCGCGACCTTGCTGCTTCCTTCGGGGCAGAACGGCGATGAAGACTTGAACCAGAAGTTCAAGCTAATGGACGATTTCGCCCGTTACCTGGATAAACAGCGACGCAAACGTCGCGAGTACATTTACTGTGGCTCGCTGTACGTGGCGCAACAGAAGCTGGATATCAAGAACTGGCGTGACAGCCAGCAATCCCCGGGCTTCCTGGCGCCGGAACGGGCCTGGATGGACGAGATTGTCGGCAACATGGGCTATGTGGATGCGCTGCGCGAAGTCAGCCGCGAAGGTGACCAGTACAGCTGGTGGCCAGACAATGAACAGGCTGAGATGCTCAACCTGGGCTGGCGCTTCGACTACCAGTTGCTGACCCCGGGTCTGCGCCGGTTCGTTCGCAGTGCACGCCTGCCGCGCCAGCCGCGCTTCTCGCAGCACGCGCCGCTGATCGTGGACTATGACTGGACACTGACCATCTAGGGTCTTTATCCAGGCACAAAAAAACCGACATCGCTGTCGGTTTTTTTGTGGGTGTCGATTATTTGACCAGGCGCCAGGTCAAGGGATAGCGATAGGCGATCCCTTTGTTGGCTTTGATTGCGCCGATGATCGTCAGCACCACGCTTGCGATGACCAAGGCCGTCATCAGGAAAAACCCAATGACCGCGAAGGCCAGCACGATGCAAATGATCCAGGCGATGGCTACGGTGATCTGGAAATTCAGTGCCTCCTTGCCCTGGTCGTCAATGAACGGATCCACTTCTTTTTTCATCTGCCACAGGATCAGCGGCCCCACGACGCTGCCGAAGGGGAATACAAACCCCAGGAACGCAGCAAGATGGCACAACATTGCCCCCTGACGCACCTCGTAGGAAGGCGTAGGCACCGGCATTTGGCTGTCATTCATGGCGCTTCTCCTTGAGGCGTACTCAGTCAGCCAGTGCGGCGTTCTGCAGTTCGAAGATCTCAGTCATGCCTTTCTGGGCCAGGGCCAGCATGGCGTTCAGCTCGGCCGGCTGGAATGGCGCACCTTCGGCGGTGCCCTGCACTTCGATGAAACCACCGGTGCTGGTCATCACTACGTTCAGATCGGTCTCGGCAGCCGAGTCTTCCAGGTAATCCAGGTCCAGCACCGGCTCGCCCTGGTACATGCCCACCGATACGGCGGCGATCATCTGCTTCAGTGGGTCGCCGCCTTTCAGGCCGCCGCGCTTCTTGATGACTTTAAGCGCGTCGACCAGCGCCACCATGGCGCCGGTGATGGAGGCGGTGCGCGTACCGCCATCGGCCTGGATCACGTCGCAGTCGACGTAGAGAGTCACGTCGCCCAGCTTGGTCATATCCAGGGCCGCGCGCAGGGAGCGCCCGATCAGGCGCTGGATTTCCAGGGTACGGCCGCCTTGCTTGCCACGGCTGGCTTCACGCTGGTTACGCTCGCCGGTGGCGCGTGGCAGCATGCCATATTCGGCGGTCAGCCAACCCTGGCCCTGGCCCTTGAGGAAGCGCGGCACGCCATTTTCAACGCTGACGGTGCAGATAACCTTGGTATCGCCAAACTCGACCAGTACGGATCCCTCGGCGTGTTTGGTGTAGTTGCGGGTGATGCGGATCGAGCGGAGCTGATCGGCAACGCGACCACTTGGACGTTTCATAGGGGATACCTGTACTGAGGACGAAAAACTGCCGAGCATTATAGAGCCGCGAGCCGATTCGGGGCACTGCTAAAAATCTGGTTACGAATGCCCAGGGTTTGGGCGCGCCCGCCCCACTGCGCTACAATCCCGCGCCTTCGCAGCCTGTCGGCTTCAATTTACCCATCAGCCCGCTTTCGCGGGACTGCATCGCGAGGTACCTCCATGGTGCACAGCATGACCGCCTTTGCCCGCGTCGAAAAAGCCGGCGCCCAAGGCACCCTGAGCTGGGAACTGCGCTCGGTCAACAGCCGCTACCTGGAGCCGCACCTGCGCCTGCCGGAATCCTTCCGCGACCTCGAAGGCGCCGTGCGTGAGGCACTGCGCCAGGGCATCTCCCGCGGCAAGCTGGAATGCACCCTGCGCTTTACCGAAGAAACCACCGGCAAGCCGCTGCAGGTAGACCGCGAGCGCGCTGCGCAACTGGTCGCCGCGGCCGAAACCGTCGCCGGCCTGATCAAGCAGCCCGCCGCACTGAACCCTCTGGAAGTACTGGCCTGGCCCGGTGTGCTGGTGGCCGACGCCTCCGATCCGCAAGCCCTCAACGCCGAAGCCCTCGCCCTGTTCACCCAGGGATTGAAGGAACTCAAGGCTGGCCGCGAGCGTGAAGGCGCCGAACTGGCCCGACTGATCAACGAGCGCCTGACGTCGATCGAAGCAGACGTGGTCACCTTGCGCGAGCTGGTACCGCAGATGCTCGCCACCCAACGCCAGAAGGTCCTCGACCGCTTCACCGACATGAAGGCCGACCTCGACCCCGTGCGCCTGGAGCAGGAAATGGTGCTGCTCGCGCAGAAGAGCGATGTCGCCGAAGAACTGGATCGCCTGAACACCCACATCCTCGAAGTGCGCCGCGTGCTCAAGTCCGGCGGCGCCGCTGGTCGGCGCCTGGACTTCCTGATGCAGGAACTCAACCGCGAAGCCAATACACTGGGCTCCAAGGCTTTCGATCCGCGCAGCACCACGGCGGCGGTCAACCTCAAGGTGTTGATCGAGCAGATGCGCGAACAAGTACAGAATATTGAGTAAGGCAACCTCCATGACCCATAGCACCGGCACCCTGTACATCATTTCCGCCCCTTCGGGCGCGGGCAAGAGCAGCCTGGTCAAGGCCCTGACCGACGCTGACGAGCAGATTCGCATCTCGATCTCCCACACCACCCGCGCCATGCGTCCGGGCGAGGTGAACGGCGTGCACTATCACTTCGTCGAGCGCACCGAGTTCGTCAAGATGATCGAGCATGGCGACTTCCTCGAGCGCGCCGAGGTGTTCGGCAACCTCTACGGCACCTCGCAGAGCCACCTGCAGCAGACCCTGGACGAAGGCCACGACCTGATCCTGGAAATCGACTGGCAGGGCGCCGAGCAAGTGCGCCAGCTGATGCCCAAGGCACGCTCGATCTTTATCCTGCCGCCGTCGCTCGAAGCCTTGCACCAGCGCCTGACCAACCGTGGCCAGGACAGCGACGAGATCATCGAAGGCCGCATGCGGGAAGCTGTCAGCGAAATGAGCCACTATGTCGACTACGACTACCTGATCATTAACGACGATTTTTCCCACGCGCTGGATGACCTGAAGGCGATTTTCCGCGCCAATCAGCTCCAGCAAAAGCGTCAACAGCAGCGTTTCGGCAAATTACTAGCCGAACTGCTCGGCTGATTGGCCCTTCCCAAAACCGCTGCAAGGGCTTTACATTGGCGCTTGCAGCGGTTTTGCGAGAGCCTGCGAAAAATCAGCGCTTCCCTAAACGCTGGTGATTTTTTAAACTGCTCAGTCCGCTCGCCCAACCGGGCAGCGCGCATCTTGCATTCGCTCCGAGGAATATCATGGCCCGCGTAACCGTTGAAGACTGCCTAGACCACGTGGCAAACCGCTTTGAGCTGGTCATGCTCTCTACCAAGCGTGCCCGTCAACTGGCCACTGGCGGCAAAGAGCCCCTGGTCCAGTGGGAAAACGACAAGCCTACCGTTGTAGCCCTGCGTGAAATCGCTGAAGGCCTGATGAGCTACGAGTTCATCGCCAACGCTGAAATCGTTGAAGACGAACCGTTGTTTGCAGCGTTCGAGGACGAGTCCAACGAGGCCGTCTAAGCCTATGCCTGGTCGACGTAGCACGGCGCGGGGTCACAGCCTTCGGCAGGAGTTCACACTTTGCCGAGCATAGACGCCCTCGCCGATCGCTTATCGGCCTACCTCGGCCCCGACCAGGTCAACCTGGTCCGCCGAGCGTATTTCTACGCCGAACAGGCCCACGACGGGCAACGCCGCCGAAGCGGTGAGGCGTACGTCACCCATCCTCTTGCGGTGGCGAATATCCTGGCCGACATGCACATGGACCATCAGAGCCTGATGGCCGCGATGCTGCATGACGTGATCGAAGACACCGGCATTGCCAAGGAAGCGCTCAGTGCGCAATTTGGCGAAACCGTGGCCGAACTGGTCGACGGGGTCAGCAAACTGACCCAGATGAACTTCGAGACCAAGGCCGAAGCCCAGGCGGAAAACTTCCAGAAAATGGCCATGGCCATGGCCCGGGACATCCGGGTGATCCTGGTCAAGCTGGCCGACCGGCTGCACAACATGCGCACGCTGGAAGTGCTGTCCGGCGAAAAACGCCGGCGCATCGCCAAGGAAACCCTGGAAATCTACGCGCCCATTGCCAACCGGCTGGGTATGCACGCCATTCGTATCGAGTTCGAAGACCTCGGCTTCAAGGCCATGCACCCGATGCGTTCGGCGCGCATCTACCAGGCCGTCAAGCGCGCCCGGGGCAACCGCAAGGAAATCGTCAACAAGATCGAAGAATCCCTGAGCCATTGCCTGGCGATCGACGAGATCGAGGGCGAGGTCAGCGGCCGGCAGAAGCACATCTATGGCATCTACAAGAAGATGCGCGGCAAGCGCCGGGCCTTCAACGAGATCATGGACGTGTACGCGTTCCGCATCATCGTGGACAAGGTCGATACCTGCTACCGCGTCCTCGGTGCTGTACATAATTTGTACAAACCCCTGCCGGGGCGCTTCAAGGACTACATCGCCATTCCCAAGGCCAACGGCTATCAATCGCTGCATACCACACTGTTCGGTATGCACGGGGTGCCGATCGAGATCCAGATCCGCACCCGCGAAATGGAAGAGATGGCCAACAACGGCATCGCCGCCCATTGGCTGTACAAATCCAGCGGCGACGAGCAGCCCAAAGGCACCCATGCCCGCGCCCGCCAGTGGGTCAAGGGCGTGCTGGAAATGCAGCAACGTGCCGGCAACTCCCTGGAATTTATCGAAAGCGTGAAGATCGACCTGTTCCCGGACGAGGTCTACGTATTCACGCCCAAAGGCCGCATCATGGAGCTGCCCAAAGGCTCCACTGCGGTCGACTTTGCCTACGCGGTGCACACCGACGTCGGCAACAGCTGCATTGCCTGCCGGATCAACCGCCGTCTCGCGCCGCTGTCCGAACCGCTGCAAAGCGGCTCCACGGTCGAGATCGTCAGTGCACCCGGAGCCCGCCCGAATCCGGCGTGGCTCAACTTCGTGGTCACCGGCAAGGCCCGCACCCACATCCGCCACGCGCTGAAACTGCAGCGCCGCTCCGAGTCCATCAGCCTGGGCGAACGCCTGCTGAACAAAGTGCTCAACGGCTTCGACAGCGCCTTGGACAAGATTGCGCAGGAGCGCGTGCAAGCGATGCTCCACGAGTACCGCCAGGAAACCATCGAAGACCTGCTGGAAGATATCGGCCTGGGCAACCGCATGGCCTACGTGGTCGCACGCCGCCTGCTGGGCGAAGGCGAACAGTTGCCAAGCCCCGAAGGCCCGCTGGCGATTCGCGGCACAGAGGGCCTGGTGCTCAGCTACGCCAAATGCTGCACGCCGATCCCTGGCGACCCGATTGTCGGCCACCTGTCGGCTGGCAAGGGCATGGTCGTTCACCTCGACAACTGCCGCAACATCACCGAGATCCGTCACAACCCGGAAAAATGCATCCAGCTCTCGTGGGCCAAGGATGTCACCGGCGAATTCAACGTCGAGCTGCGCGTGGAGCTGGAACACCAGCGCGGCCTGATCGCCCTGCTGGCCAGCAGCGTCAACGCGGCCGACGGCAATATCGAGAAAATCAGCATGGACGAGCGCGATGGTCGCATCAGCGTGGTCCAGCTGGTGGTCAGCGTGCATGACCGCGTGCACCTGGCCCGCGTGATCAAGAAACTGCGCGCCTTGACCGGTGTGATCCGCATCACCCGCATGCGTGCGTAGCCCATCCATTACAAGGAGTCATTCATGACCAAGACCGTTATCACCAGCGACAAGGCCCCAGCCGCCATCGGTACTTACTCCCAGGCCATCAAGGCGGGCAACACCGTCTACATGTCCGGCCAGATCCCGCTGGACCCAAAGACCATGGAACTGGTGGAAGGCTTCGAAGCCCAGACCGTACAGGTCTTCGAAAACCTAAAGTCCGTGGCCGAAGCTGCCGGCGGCTCGTTCAAGGACATCGTCAAGCTGAACATCTTCCTCACCGACCTGAGCCACTTCGCCAAGGTCAACGAGATCATGGGCAAGTACTTCGAACAACCTTACCCAGCCCGCGCCGCCATTGGTGTTGCCGCCCTGCCAAAGGGCGCACAGGTTGAGATGGACGCAATTCTGGTCATCGAGTAAAACACCCGGCGCAGCCTCCATAGGCTGCGCCGACTTCGTTTTAAAAGGATTTCATGATGCGCAAAGCGCTTGTAGCCTCTTCGTTGCTCGCCCTGTTGCTCGGCGGCTGCGCCAGCAACCCTGCCAACCAGGATGTGAGCGGCACCTGGATCAACCAGGTCGCCATCGATGCAGCAGCCAAGGGCGGCCCTTTGCGTGAAGCGCTGCAAAGCTATGGCCCGAACCTCGAATGGGAGGTCAACCCCAAGGCTTCGCAGGCACGTTACTACAACGGTTTTGAAGTCGCGGAAGGCAAGTTGCTCGGCGAACAGTCCGGCGCCTGGAGCGTCGACTTCTACGGCAGCTCCGCCACTGAACTCAAGCGCAAAGGCAGGCAACTGCTGCAAGTGGCCAACGACAACGAGCCCGAGCAGCTCTTTGCCCGCGCCAAGGAACCTGCACCGGAAGGTGCGCCGCTGGGTGCCAACTTCGAACGCGCCCTGTACGCAGCCTATATGGGCGGCGACTGGAAGATCACCGACGGCTTCGGCAACGGTGCCACTGTCCAGTTCCAGCCTGACGGCAAGGTCGCCGGTTTGCCCAATGTTGATCGGTACTCTCTGTGCCTGGCCGGTGACTGTGCCTCCATGAGCGGCGGCTACGACAGCATGTGGCTGCAGCTCAACGGCGTGGGTAACCCGTGGATCTTCGTGCGCAAGGGCAAGCAGTTGGAGATCTTCCAGGCGGTCAACACCGCTCAAGCGGATGAAGTGCCTCAGTTCACTCCCGGGCCGCGCCAATGGCTGCTTGAAAAACAATAGCAGTCATCACCCAGCTCCAAATGTGGGAGAGGGACTTACCCCCTCCCACATCTTTAACCGCATTTCAGCCTTTAAGAATGGCTGCGTACCCTTCGCGGTAGCTCGCATACGTGGGCGTCCACCCCAGCGCCTTTATCCGGGCATTGCTGCATTGCTTGCTGCCCGCACGCCGCACACTCGCGTCCTCGGACCACTCAGTGACGCCCAGGTAGTCACGCAGCCAGGCCACCACCTCGGCCAAGGGCGCCGGTGCATCGTCGACGCCGATATAGACCTTATCCAGCGAACCGCCCTGCTCCACGTGGCGTAGCAAAAATGCCAGCAAGCCCGCCGCATCATCGGCGTGTATACGGTTGCCGTATAAAGGCGGATCAAGCGCTACACGGTACCCCTGGCGCACCTGGGTCAGCAGCCATTCGCGACCAGGACCGTAAATGCCGGTCAACCGCACGACGCTCGCAGGAATGCCACTGTTAAGTGCCACCTGCTCGGCCTCCAGCATGACTTGCCCGGAATAACCCTTGGCCTGGGTTTCGGAGGTTTCGTCGACCCACTCGCCATTCTGCTGCCCGTATACGCTGCTGCTGGACACAAACAGCAAGTGCCTGGGCTCCTGGCCATAATCCTTCAGCCACTCCAGCACATGCTGCAACCCTTGCACGTAAGCGGCGCGATAACCGGCCTCATCGTGGTCGGTGGCGGCGGCGCAGTACACCAGGTAATCCACCCCGCCGATCGGCCAGGTGTCAGGGCAATCCTTGTTGAACAGGTCGCCGGCGATGCCGATCACCCCGTCGGGCAGGCGTGAAATATCGCGCCGCAGGCCATGAACCTCCCATTCCGAGGCCAGCAATTGGCTAGCCAGCCGACTACCCACATCGCCACATCCGGCAATCACAACCGAAGGCACAGACATCATAAAACTCCGTTCTTAAAGGTCTAGATTAGCCCTCGCAGCAGACCGGCGGCCAGAAAAAGGGCAAATAAAGTTACTGTATTACTTCTGTTAACAAGAATTACTTGCAATAATAACCGCCCATTTGTCCTCGACCCCTTTGGGTCTGGAAGGACGATCAGTCATTTTCTTCTCTCAGGTCCGGCCAGCATGACACGTAATACAACCCCCGCTTCGCCAACCAAGCTTCACAGCCCATCCCGCGCCTGGCGTGCGATTGCTGCGATGCTGTTCAGCGTACTGCTGGCGCCGACCGCCGCATTCGCTGATGCCACCGCCCCGGCTACCCCGGCCGCCGCCGAGCACAATGCTGCGGCTCCAACCGCACCCGCTGCGGCCACCGACCCGGCCCAGGCTGCAGTCCCAGCCGCCGCCGACGAAACCGGTGTCGTGCTGGAAGAAGACAACACCCTGGGCATGGCCCACGACCTGTCGCCATGGGGCATGTACCAGAATGCTGACGTGGTGGTGAAAGCCGTGATGATCGGCCTGGCCATCGCGTCGATCATGACCTGGACCATCTGGATCGCCAAAGGCTTCGAGCTGCTGGGTGCCAAGCGCCGTCTGCGCACTGAAATCGTCCACCTGAAGAAGGCCACCACCCTCAAGGAAGCCAGCGAAAGCGCGACCAAGAAAGGCACCCTGGCCAACACCCTGGTGCACGACGCACTGGAAGAAATGCGCCTGTCGGCCAACACCCGTGAAAAAGAAGGCATCAAGGAGCGCGTGGCGTTCCGCCTGGAACGCCTGGTTGCAGCCTGCGGCCGTAACATGAGCAGCGGCACCGGCGTGCTCGCGACCATCGGCTCCACCGCGCCGTTCGTCGGCCTGTTCGGTACCGTCTGGGGCATCATGAACAGCTTCATCGGCATCGCCAAAACCCAGACCACCAACCTCGCCGTCGTCGCCCCCGGCATCGCCGAAGCCCTGCTGGCAACAGCCCTGGGCCTGGTCGCCGCGATTCCTGCGGTAGTGATCTACAACGTCTTCGCCCGTTCGATTGCCGGCTACAAGGCCCAGGTATCGGACGCGTCGGCAGAAGTCCTGCTGCTGGTCAGCCGCGACCTCGATCACCTGCCTACCGAGCGCAGCTCGCAACCGCACATGGTGAAAGTGGGGTAATCGGCCATGGGCCTGCATTTGAATCAAGGCGACGACGAACTCGTCGAGAACCACGAAATCAACGTCACGCCGTTTATCGACGTGATGCTCGTGCTGCTGATCATCTTCATGGTGGCCGCTCCATTGGCCACCGTGGACATCAAGGTTGACCTGCCCGCCTCCAGCGCCAAGCCTGCGCCGCGGCCGGAGAAACCGATCTTCCTCAGCGTCAAGGCGGACCAACGCCTGTTCCTGGGCGAAGAAGAGGTCAAGACCGAAACCCTGGGGCCGGTGCTCGATGCCAAGACCCAAGGCAAGAAGGACACGACGATCTTCTTCCAGGCCGACAAGGGCGTGGACTACGGCGACCTGATGAGCGTGATGGATGCCCTGCGGGCAGCCGGCTACCTCAAGGTAGGCCTGGTCGGACTTGAGACGGCAGCCAAGAAATGATCACGACGCGCCACAAACTGACGCGTTATGGCACCAGCCTCGCCGTCGTGCTGGGCGTGCATGCCGTCGCGATTGCCATCGCGCTCCACTGGTCAGCGCCGCGCACGGTGCAGTTGCCGCCGGCAGCCATGGTCATCGACCTGGCCCCGATGCCAGCACCGCCGCCGCCGGCGCCGCCGAAAGTGGTAACGCCGCCGCAACCGCCTGCACCGGTGGAAGAGCTGCCCCTGCCGAAACTGGCCGAGGCTCCCAAGCCAACGATCCAGGTGCCCAAGCCGGTCAAGCCAAAACCTAAACCGCAGCCGCCCAAGCCGGTGGAGAAAAAGATCGAGCCGCCCAAGGAGAAACCCTCCGAGGACCCGCCGAGCGACGCTCCGCCCACCAAGGCACCGGCTGAAAAATCGGCCCAGCCCGTACCTGGCCCGTCGCCGCAACAGATCGCCGCCAAAGCGTCCTGGGAAGGCACCCTGCTGGCACACTTGCAGAAGTACAAGAAGTACCCGCCAGGTGCCCAGGCCCGTGGCAAGGAAGGCCTGAACCGCCTGAAGTTCGTGGTGGATGGCGACGGTAACGTGCTGTCCTACGAGTTGGTGGGGCGTTCCGGCAACGCCGACCTGGACCGCGCCACCCTGGACATGATCCGTCGTGCCCAGCCGCTGCCCAAGCCGCCAGCCGATATGCTCAAGGGCGGCAGCATCGAGATCGTTGCACCGTTCGTGTACAACATCGAGAAGCGTCGTCGCTGAAAATGATGATGGCGAGGGACACCCCTCGCCACTCTCAGCAAAATCCCGCGCATTCCCCCCTCAATCCCCAGCAAAGTTCTGATAACGTGCGTCTATCGATTGCAGCCGGTATGCTTGGCCCGCAACCTCATGGACGCCCGCTATGACTCTTACAGAATTACGCTACATCGTCACCCTCGCCCAAGAGCAACACTTTGGCCACGCGGCCGAGCGTTGCCACGTCAGCCAGCCGACGCTGTCGGTGGGCGTGAAGAAGCTTGAAGACGAACTCGGTGTGCTGATTTTCGAGCGCAGCAAAAGCGCCGTGCGCCTCACCCCGGTGGGCGAAGGCATCGTGGCCCAGGCCCAGAAGGTGCTGGAACAGGCGCAAAGCATTCGCGAACTGGCCCAGGCCGGCAAGAACCAGCTGACCGCACCGCTGAAAGTCGGCGCCATCTATACCGTCGGCCCGTACCTGTTCCCGCACCTGATCCCGCAACTGCACCGCGTCGCGCCGCAGATGCCGCTGTATATCGAAGAAAACTTTACCCACGTGCTGCGCGACAAACTGCGCAACGGCGAGCTGGACGCGATCATCATCGCGCTGCCGTTCAACGAAGCGGATGTGTTGACCCTGCCGCTCTACGACGAGCCGTTCTACGTGCTGATGCCCGCCTCCCATCCGTGGACGCAAAAAGACACCATCGACGCCGGCCTGCTCAACGACAAGAGCCTGCTGCTGCTCGGCGAAGGCCACTGCTTCCGCGACCAGGTGCTGGAAGCCTGCCCGACCCTGACCAAAGGCAACGACGGCGCCAAGCACACCACTGTGGAATCCAGCTCCCTGGAAACCATCCGGCATATGGTCGCGTCCGGCCTGGGCATCTCGATCCTGCCGCTGTCGGCAGTGGACAGCCATCACTACGCCCCCGGCGTGATCGAAGTGCGCCCACTCACGCCACCGGTGCCGTTCCGTACCGTGGCGATTGCCTGGCGCGCCAGCTTCCCACGGCCCAAAGCCATTGAGATCCTCGCCGATTCGATCCGCCTGTGTTCGGTGGCCAAGCCGCCTGCTGCGAGCTAAGTAAACGTATGACTGAGCTGTCGCAGGTGTCGGTGACGGCACTCAAGGGTGTCGGCGAGGCCATGGCCGAGAAGCTGGCCAAGGTCGGCCTGGAAAACCTCCAGGACGTGCTGTTCCACCTGCCCCTGCGCTATCAGGATCGCACTCGCGTGGTGCCCATCGGCCAACTGCGTCCTGGGCAGGATGCGGTGGTCGAAGGCACCGTCAGCGGTGCCGACGTGGTGATGGGCAAGCGCCGCAGTCTGGTGGTGCGCCTGCAGGATGGCACCGGCGGCCTGAGCCTGCGCTTCTACCATTTCAGTAACGCACAGAAAGAAGGCCTCAAGCGCGGCACCCGCGTGCGCTGCTACGGCGAAGCGCGCCCCGGCGCCTCCGGCCTGGAGATCTACCACCCGGAATACCGCGCCATTACCGGTGACGAACCGCCGCCGGTGGACACCACCCTCACGCCGATCTACCCGCTCACCGAAGGCCTGACCCAACAGCGCCTGCGCCAATTGTGCATGCAGACCCTGAGCATGCTTGGCCCGCAGAGCCTGCCCGACTGGCTGCCCCTGGAACTGGCCCGCGACTACCAACTGGCGCCACTGGCCGATGCGATCCGCTACCTGCATCACCCCCCTGCGGACGCCGATGTCGACGAACTGGCCCTCGGTCATCACTGGGCCCAGCACCGCCTGGCGTTCGAAGAACTGCTGACTCACCAACTGTCCCAGCAACGCCTGCGCGAAAGCATGCGCTCCCTGCGTGCGCCGGCCATGCCCAAGGCCACGCGCTTGCCTGCGCAATACCTGGCCAACCTCGGCTTTGCGCCGACCGGCGCCCAGCAGCGCGTGGGCAATGAAATCGCCTACGACCTCAGCCAGCACGAGCCGATGCTGCGCCTGATTCAGGGCGACGTGGGCGCGGGCAAGACCGTGGTCGCCGCCCTCGCCGCCCTGCAAGCCCTGGAAGCCGGTTACCAGGTGGCGCTGATGGCGCCCACCGAGATCCTCGCCGAGCAGCACTTCATCACGTTCAAGCGCTGGCTCGAGCCCCTGGGCCTGGAAGTCGCGTGGCTGGCCGGCAAGCTCAAGGGCAAGACGCGCGCGGCCGCGCTGGAACAGATCGCCGGCGGTGCACCGATGGTGGTGGGTACCCATGCGCTGTTCCAGGACGAAGTGCAGTTCAAGAACCTGGCCCTGGTGATCATCGACGAACAGCACCGCTTCGGCGTGCAACAGCGCCTGGCCCTGCGCCAGAAAGGCGTGGGCGGGCGCATGAACCCGCACCAGTTGATCATGACCGCCACCCCGATCCCGCGCACCCTGGCCATGAGCGCCTACGCCGACCTCGACACTTCGATCCTCGACGAACTGCCCCCCGGCCGCACACCGGTCAACACCGTGCTGGTCACCGACACCCGGCGCGTCGAAGTGATCGAACGTGTGCGCGGCGCCTGTGCCGAAGGCCGCCAGGCGTACTGGGTGTGCACACTGATCGAAGAGTCCGAGGAGCTGACCTGCCAGGCCGCCGAGACCACCTATGAAGACCTCACCAGCGCCCTGGGCGAACTCAAGGTCGGGCTGATCCATGGGCGCATGAAGCCCGCGGAAAAGGCCGCGGTGATGGCTGAATTCAAGGCCGGTAACCTGCAGCTGCTGGTCGCTACCACCGTGATTGAAGTGGGCGTGGACGTGCCCAACGCCAGCCTGATGATCATCGAAAACCCCGAACGCCTGGGCCTGGCGCAACTGCACCAATTGCGCGGCCGTGTGGGCCGAGGCAGCGCCGCCAGTCACTGTGTGCTGCTTTACCACCCTCCGTTGTCGCAGATCGGCCGCCAGCGCCTGGGCATCATGCGCGAGACCAACGACGGTTTTGTCATCGCCGAGAAAGACCTCGAACTGCGCGGCCCCGGCGAAATGCTCGGCACCCGCCAGACCGGCCTGCTGCAGTTCAAGGTCGCCGACCTGATGCGCGACGCCGACCTGTTGCCTGCCGTACGCGATGCAGCGCAGGCGTTGCTGGAGCGCTGGCCGGATCACGTCAGCCCGCTGCTGGATCGCTGGCTGCGCCATGGGCAGCAATACGGCCAAGTGTGACGCCTGACGCACTTATCCGACCTACAGGTGTATCAAGCTGGTTATACTTCGGTGACTGTAAGAAATTGGATCAGGCCATGTCAGAAGTTGCCCACGCCACAGCCCCACTGACCGCCCCACCGGTCATTCGGGCTTTGCTCGCAAAACTCGCCATCAGCTACACGGAAGTCACCGAACATCCGGGCCTGAATCCTGCGCAAAAAGTCCAGGCCGTCTTGCTGGAAGACGCGGTGGGCGCCCTGATGGTGCTGTTCCCGCAGAACCAGCTGCTGGACCTCAACCGCCTCACCGAACTCACGGGTCGCCGCCTTACGGCCGTGTCGCCGGACCGCGTCGCGCGCATGCTGGGCAAGCACGACCTGAGCCTGCTGCCGGGCCTGCCGGCACTCACCAGTTCGCCGTGCCTGTACGAAGGCAGCCTGCTCGACGAGCCGAGCCTGCTAGTGCATTCGGGCGAAGCCGGGCTGCTGCTGGAAATCGCCAGCGACGCGTTCAAGACCATGCTCACCAAGGCCAGCGCGGCCCAGTTCGGTGAACCGCTGAGCAACATCCGCCCGAACCTCGACCGCCCCAATGATGACCGTGAGGAAATCACCCAGGCGATGCAGGCGTTTACCGCCCGTCGCATCCAGCAACGCCTGGAAGCGACCATCGAGATTCCACCGCTGGCCGACACCGCCCAGAAGATCATCAAGCTGCGCGTCGACCCCAATGCCACCATCGACGACATCACCGGCGTGGTCGAAACCGACCCGGCCCTGGCCGCCCAAGTGGTGAGCTGGGCCGCATCGCCGTACTACGCATCGCCGGGCAAGATCCGCTCGGTGGAAGACGCCATCGTGCGCGTGCTGGGTTTTGATCTGGTGATCAACCTCGCCTTGGGCCTGGCCCTGGGCAAGACCTTGAGCCTGCCCAAGGACCATCCGCACCAGGCCACACCGTACTGGCACCAGTCCATCTACACCGCCGCCGTGATCGAAGGCCTGACCCGCGCCATGCCCCGTGCTCAGCGCCCGGAAGCCGGCCTGACCTACCTCGCCGGCCTGCTGCACAACTTCGGCTACCTGTTGCTGGCCCATGTGTTCCCGCCGCACTTCTCGCTGATCTGCCGCCACCTGGAGGTCAACCCGCACCTGTGCCACAGCTATGTGGAGCAACACCTGCTGGGCATCAGCCGCGAGCAGATCGGCGCCTGGCTGATGCGCTACTGGGACATGCCGGACGAGCTGTCCACTGCCCTGCGCTTCCAGCACGACCCGACCTACGATGGGCAATACGCCGAATACCCGAACCTGGTGTGCCTGGCCGTGCGCCTGCTGCGCAGCCGGGGGATTGGGTCCGGGCCGGACGAGACCATCCCGGACGAACTGCTTGAGCGTTTGGGCTTGAGCCGTGACAAAGCGGATGAAGTCGTGGCCAAGGTGCTGGATGCCGAGGTGCTGCTGCGCGAATTGGCCTCGCAGTTCAGCCAGGCTTAACAGCAGCTGCAAGCTTCAAGTAGTCAGCTTCAAGCTTGCAGCTTGTGGCTCATCGCTTGGAGCTGCGCTTACGCCCCAAATACTTGGTCAACCCCTGGAACCAGATCACCAGCGCCGGGTTGCCCTTGATCTGGATCGACTTGTCCTGAATCCCCGTCATGAACGCCAGTTGCTTGTTCTTCGCCTGCATCGTGGCGAAGCCGTAGGCGGCATCCTTGAACGCGATGGCGAACGCCGGCGCCGGGTGAACGCCCGAGCGGCTGGTGATGCGTTGGTCTTTGACGATGAAGTGACGGGCAACCTTGCCGTCGAGGGTCTGCAACTGGAACGCGAGGTCTTTGTCACCCAGCTGTTGCTGGAAGGCAGGATTGGTGCGGCTGGCTTTGCCCATCATCAGGCCCAGCACCCACAGGAGAAGACGAAATTTCATGCACACGGCCTCGGTGTAATTATTGAGTGGCCGCAGCAGTTTAACCAATTGCAAAAAGAACGCTACCGATCTTGCGCATTAGCGGAAGATCGGCTGGCGTTTGACGCTTATAGCAGCATGTTACTTAAACGTTAGGGCAAGGCACCGGTGCCCAGTCGACCAGGTTAGGATCGCGGCAAGTGCCTTCGATCTGCGCTTTACCGGCGCTGGCGACCTTCTTGCTTTCATCCTGCTTGGTCTGGGCGGTCTGGAAGGTTTTCTCGGTGCTCACGGCTTCTGTTGGTACGGTTGGAAGCGGTGGCTTTTTCGGTGGCTTGGTGCCGGTACCTTTCTTCTTGCCCGGCGTCACAACGGGCGTTACATCGGCCTTGGCCACGGTGACCACGTCGGCACGCTGTACGCCGACCTGCTGCAGGTCTTTCTCGTAGGCCTGGGTGTAGTTGTTCAGGTCTTCGGCGGCTTTGCCGTTGACCGCCACGATCAGGTCATTGGATTCCTTCAGGCCCGAAACGATTTCCGCCAGGCGCTTGCGGCCTTCGGTGTCGTTGACGGTCTTGGCTTTGCGATCAGCCACCAACTTGGTGAATGCGCTCTGGTAGCACTGCTGGGACGCCCTGGCGTACGCGGTGCTGCGGTCGATGTCGGAGGCGCTTTTGTTCACGTCAGCCGCATACGAGGCAATGCGCTGGTTGTCGTCGGCGATCTGCTTCTGACGCTCGGTGTAGTAACCCGCTGCGCCGCCGGCCAGGGCCCCGCCCGCTGCGCCGATGGCGGCGTTACGGCCACGTTTTTCCTTGTCGCCGGTCAGGGCGCCGAGCAGGGCACCGCCGGCCGCGCCGATGGCCGCACCGGTCACCACCGACTTGGTCATGTTCGAATCGGTGGCGCGCAAGTGCTGCACCGGCTCGTAGCAGTTAGGGTAGTACTCGACCTTGGTGCTCGACGCGACCTTGGAGGCCGGCGACGTGGCGCAGCCGGTCAGCACAGTGCTGAAACCGGCCGCGATCAGCAGCAAGTGACGCTTGGAAACCGCCTTACGGGAAAAAAGCATAGGTTGTGTTCTCTTCTAAGTTTGACTTGCCCAGTGCGGCCACTGCCGCCTGAGTCCCTTCCAAGCTCGCCATACAGCCAGCGATCAGCGCTGACCGCTCGCTGCGAGCAATTCCTTCAAGATCGTCGCCGGGTCGGCCCGCTGTTGCTTGCGGTAGTTGCCGACATGGCGAACGAACAGTGTTGCGCGCGTCACCAGGCTCTTGCCGAGCACGGGCTTGCGATCCAACTCTTCCTTGATCCGTTGAAACTGCGCCTGGATCACCGCATCGGTGTAACGCGTGCCGGTGGCCAGGTTGTCGATATAGATCGCCACCGCGCCATCGAGGGCGCTGCGTCCGTTCTCGATGGCCGTGGCAAACAGTGCCGCGCTGGCCTCTTCCTTGTTGTCCAGGGCCTGCTGGCGACTCTTCTGCAGGTTGGCCAGGCGGATGTTGTAGTTGCTGATGGTCTCGGCCACCAACGCGGCCGACTGAATCAGGTTGCCCGCCGCTTCTTCGCGTTGCTGGGCGATCAGCGAGACATTGCGCTTGAGCTCTTCGTTGACCAGCCCCAACTCAGCCTGCAGCTTGGGGTCAACGCTGGCGGCGATGATGCTGTCCAGGCGCTTGGTCGGGTCCTGGGCGTCGTCGATGGCGTCGGTCAGCGAGGCCAGGCGGCCTTCTTTCTGCCACTGCGCAAACAACTCCTTGTAACGCGAGCGCGGCGCCGACAACGCCCCGATTGCCACGCGGAATCCCGTGGTCTCGTTGCTTTGCTCGGTGCCGTCGGCGGCGAACAGCGGGTATTCGCGGCGCATGCCGGTAAACAGCGTGCCCTCGCCTTCGAGGTAGTTGCCGCCCTTGACCACAAAGCCGCCGTAGGTGCCCTGGCGACGACCGGCGTGCACCAGCTGGAAGGACTCCTGGACCATTTCCGCGGCGTTGCCGATCACGTCGAACATGCCGATGGGGTTGGGCAGCTTGGTACCGATAGGCATCAAGCGTGCGGCCTGGCCAGTACCGCCGGCGACCTGGTTGAACACCGCGTAATCACCCAGCGGGCCATCGCTTTCACTGCCTTCGGTGCGGCGTGGAAACAGGCGCCCTTCCAAGTCCTGGCGACTCACAGCCTGGCCACCGCGTGCGGCGAACTCCCACTCCACTTCAGTGGGCAGGCGCACGAAACCCAGGCCGCCGTCTTCCGCCGACGACCCACGACCGCTCACCGGCAGCAAATCGCGGTGGTATTTCATCAGCCAGGCGCTGTACACCGCCGAGAAGCGCTCAGCCTCAAAGCGCGACAGCTTCACCTTGGGCAAACGCCCGGCCATGCCGGTGGGCGCATCGCACGCCGGTGCCGGTTCGCCACTGGCCAGGGATTGCGCCTGGGCCATCACCTGGGCGTACTGGCGGGCGGTCACTTCGTACTTGCCGATGAAGTACAGCATGGGCTTGAGCGGGGTCTTGGCGTCGGTCTTCGGCATCAACGGCGCGATGACTTTGCTCCAGTCTTTCGGCAAGTCCTTGAGGGTAAACTGGCCGTTGATAAAGTCGCGGCGGTAGCCGGAGATAAATGACTGCTGGTAACCCGCCTCGCCTTCGGCGAAGGGGTAGCCGAGACTGATCTCGCGGTCATCCAAGGTCCCTTGGGCCAGCACATAGGCGTAGCGGAACACCATAGTGCCTTCGCACGGCAGCGGGAGGCTGACGTCGTCGGGCAACGGCTTGGGGTTGTCGAGCTTGTCGCTCGCTTCATCGGCCATGGCCAGCGAGGCCAGGCTCAGCGCCACAACGGCGCCCAGTAACTTATACATCTCTGATTCCTTCAGAAGCCTGGATACGCGCCACTCGCCAACCACCACAGGCTGCCGCCACGGCGCTGACGCCAAGGACTGCAACCAGGGCCAGGCCATAGTGACGCGCCAGCAGGTGGCTGGCGTGTTCGCCCGGCACCTGCACGAATAACTTGTTCAACGCGGCCTCGGCCAGGCCATACAGCCCAACGCTGAGTAAAGCGGCAAACCCTGCGCTGTACAGCGCCTGCAGCACCACAAACAGCAACAGCGCGCCGGTGGAAAACCCCAACAGACGCAACACCGACAATTCCCGGCGCTTGCGTGCCACAGCGGCCAACGCCCCGGCGAAGATCGCCGCAAACGCGCCCGCCAAGGCCAGCCCGGCGATGATCCAGAAGACGATCGACAGGTTGCGGCTCAGCGACTGCACCTGGGCGATCGTCTGTGCCTGGGTCGATACCAACAGATTCTGCCCGGCGAAAAATACCCGCAGCGGCTCCACATCGGCCAGGCTGCGCGCATACAAGCGAAACGCCGGATACACCCGCTGCTCGCTCACACCCACCTCGTCACCGGCCCAACCCAACGCCGGTACCGCACGGCCATCGCGGTAATCTTCCGCCGCTTCCAGCAATCTCAAATCGGCAAACAACCCATCCCGGGCGAAGGCTTCCAGCGGCAGCACCGCCAGTACCTGCAAGCGCGTGCGCTGGGCTTCTACACGCCCCGCCACTTGCCGCGCAAAGCTGGTCTCCAGCCAATCCCCAGGCCGCGCCGCAAGCTTCTCGGCAGCGGTGTGGCTCAGCACGATCCGGTCCAGGCCCCTGGGCATCGGCAGGCCGTTCAGCAGCGGATCACCCGCAGCGGTCGGCAGCATTTCCAGGGTCAGCGTGCCCACCTGCGCCGTCGCCGCAATCTGCCGCGTGCGCGGTAAGGCGAACGCCACATCGCTGCGCTGGCCGAGCTGTTCGACAAATGCGCTGCTGAATCGACCACCGCCCAGCGGAATAATTTCACGGGTGGCCGGATCGGTCTCCAAACGTTCGGTCAAACTGCTAACCAGTCCAAATTTCAGGCCGAACAACACCAGCAACGGCGCAATCACCGCCACCAGCGCCAACACCGAACAGGCCGACAGCCAGGCATCGTTGCGGTAATCCTGAAAGGCCAGGGACGCCACCAAAGGGATGCGCATCAGCACGCCTCCCCAAGGGTCGCGGTGACGCCGCCATCGGTATCGCGACGGCAACTGATGCGCCGCACCTGCAAGCCACTGGCACGGGCCAAGGGTTCGTCATGGGTGGCGATCACACAGGCGGCGCGGTGCTCGCGGGCCTGGGCCAGCAGGGCCTGCATTACGCGCTCGGCATTCAGCGGGTCAAGGGACGCCGTCGGTTCATCGGCCAGCACCAGTTGCGGTGCATGGGCCAGGGCGCGGGCGCAGCTCACACGCTGGCGCTGGCCCACCGACAACGCAGCCGGCTTCTTGGCCAACTGGTCGCTGATCTCCAGCTGTTCCGCCAGGCGCGTCACGCTGCCATCGTCTTTCAACCCCAGCAGTTGCCGGGACAGCGCGATATTGCTGCGCACATCCAGAAAGCCCAGCAGCCCGCCGGTTTGCAGCACATAGCCCAAATGCTGGCTGCGCAGCCCGGCCAGGGTGGATTGCTGATCGGCGCGCCACAGTCCACCAATGTCCTGCCGGTTGAATTCGAACCGGCCCACCTGATCCGGCGCCAGTACCAGCGCCAACAGATCCAGCAAGGTGCTCTTGCCGCACCCGCTCGGCCCGACAATTGCCAATTGCTCGCCGGCACGCAGGTGCAGCGCCGGGATCACCAGGCTGTAACGCTGGCTGCCGACACCCCGGCTTTTGTGCACCGCGCTCAAGTTCAGCATTACGGCAGTGTCGACAACGGCACGCGGTACAACGCATCACCCGGTTCGGCATCGCCGAAACGGACCCAGTTGGCCAGGTCATTGTGGAAGGTTTCGTAGAGGCGGATTTTCGAATCCAGCTCGTCGATAAAGTCTTCCTGCTCGGCCACGCTCAACGACAACCACAGGTCCTGGGTCATGTTCAGCGACTTGCTGCGGTACGGCAGGCCTTCCAGGTATTCGCCGAGAATGCCGCCGTCGGCCAGGTTGCCGCCCTTGCGCAGGGCTTGGGGGTCGCGGCTCATATAGGCCGAGGCGCTGGCGATTTCCTGGAAGAAATCCTTGGGCGAGGTCTGGGTCTTGCGCGCCGCATCGACGATCAGTTTCAGCGACTGTTGCAGGTCGTTGAGCTGCAATTTGGTCAGCATCACGCACACCTGGAACGCCGGCAGCGCGGGATTGGTCAGGTCGCGGTCGGCGGTCCAGGCACTGACCAGTTGCGGCGCCTGGCTGGCGTTCCGGCGCCCGAGGAAGTCCATGTGCATGGCATAGCCGACCGCGGCGGATTTGTCCGCCAGGCTCGGCGCGGTACTCAGCAGCGGCACCGCTTGCGGCGTATTGCTGCGCACCTGGTGCACGAGGTTGGCGAACACGCTGCCGATCTCGTCGACACGCTCGCCCAGCTTGCGCACATCGCCACCCGGCACCGGCGTGTACAGGTCGCCGATCTGCGGGTTGGCGTCGGCGGTGAGGGTGCGGTATTGGCTCTCGGCGCCGGCGTGGGTTTTCTTGCCGGCGTCGGTGCGCAGGTGCAGCGCGTAGATCTTGATCTGCTTGCCCAGTGCGGCCTGGCGCACTTCGGCTTCGTTCATCTGGGTGGCGGCAAACGGGTCGTTCTTGCGCAGCGCGCCCGCATCGGTGACAAGCAGGATGATACGACCGCCGTAGCCGGACCAGTCCATGCCGTCCACGGCCTGCATCACCCCGGCAAACGCGTCCTCGTTGAAGGAGTGGCTGGACACGGTGGACGCCTTGACCTGGCGCGCCATGTCGAGGAAGCGTTGCGGGTCACGGCCCTGGTCGAGGCTGATCAGGGTCTTGGCCACGTATTCCAGGCCTGGGGTTTTCTTGATGCTGCTCCGGAAACCGACCATGCCGAAGCTGACACTGTCCAGCTCGCCACGCTCGGCGATACGGGTTTGCAGCTCGTGCACCACATCGCGGATCTGGTCGATGTAGGGCTGCATGGAAACCGTGGTATCCACCACCAGCACCACGGCAGTGCGGAAGGCGTCGGCATTGGCGTTGATCACCGGGGTCGATGGTTTGGCCGCAGCGTTGCTGCCCGGGTCGATGGAGGCAACGTTAAGCAACTGCACCGGCTGGCCGTTTTCGTCGAAGCTCTCCTTGGCGTCGAAGATCGGCAACAGGTAGAACTGGTTCTGCGGCACCGCGCTGGCGGCCGGCTCCAGGGCCAGGACCTGGCCGTTGTCGTCGCTGTTCTTCTGCGCCTTGGCCAGCACGCCTTTGGCGGCGGCTGGATCGGCGAGCAACTTTTCCACTTCGCCGGATTGGCGCAGGAACATCACCGGCGCCCGGCCGGAGCGTTCGGTGAACTTGAGCACGAGGCTTTGCTTCCAGTCGCTGACCTGGGCGGCCGGCAACCAGCCGTCGCTGCGGCCATCGGTGGCGGCACCGACGCGCACCCACGGGCTGCCGTCGACGTCTTTGCGCTGGTACACATAAAGCACGGAGAACGCCGGCAGGGCCTTGCCCGGCGCGCCGCCGGCGTCATCCGACAGCTTGGCGCCGGGCTTGCTGAGGACGCGCTGGAACAGGGTCTTCTTGCCGGCCATCAATAACGGCCGTTGGCCGCCGTCCACTTCGGCGGACGCAGTGGGCGTTGCCGGGGGCACGTCGGCGACCGCCGCCGGTGACTTGGCCTGAGGCACGACGGCAGCCGGCGGCTTGGCCGGCTCATCACTGCCGCTCAACCACCAGTAACTGCCGCCACCAATGGCCAATGCGACGGCCACCGCCACGGCGGCCAGTGCCAGCACCGGCCCACGACGCTGCTCGGACACGGCGTTATGCTGGGTCGGCGTCACCACCGGCTGGCGCACCGGTTGCGGCTGGGGTCTGTCGGTCGGGATGTCGATGGTGACCGGGGTCATGCCCGCCAGATCAAAACTCAGCGGGATCGGCAACGGCCGCACCAGCGTGGCCTCCGGCGACTCCGCAGGCAGGTTATCCAGCGCCTGCAGCAACGCCGCCGCATCCGGGAAACGCTCCGCCGGGTCCTTGGCCAACAGCTTGCGCAGCACGCCCTGATACCGGCCGTGGTGCACCGGCAATTCCGGCAAGGGTTCGGTCAGGTGCGCCAGCGCGGTGGACAGCGCATCGTTGCCGTTGTACGGCAGCTTGCCGACGAGGATTTCATACAGCACCACGCCCAGCGCGTAGAGGTCGGCACGGCCATCGATCTCCTGGCCCCGAGCCTGCTCCGGGCTCATGTAGCTTGGCGTGCCCACGGCAAACCCGGCCTGGGTGAATTGGGTGCGGTCGTCCAGGGACTTGGCGATACCGAAGTCCGACAGCACCGCCGTGCCATCGGCGCGGAACAGGATGTTTGCCGGCTTTACGTCGCGGTGCACCAGCCCCTGGGCATGGGCATAGCCCAGCGCCGAGGCGATCTGGCGGATCAGCGTAATGCCCTGCTCCGGCGTCAGGCCGGCGGCGATGCGCTCCTTGAGCGTGCCGTTGGGCAGGTATTCCATGGCCATGTAGTACAGCTCACCGACATTGCCGATGTCATGGATGGTCACCGTGTGCGGGTGGGACAGCCGCGCCAGGGTCTTGCCCTCGCGCAGGAAACGTTCGCAGAAGCTCGGGTCGGCCGCCAGCGCCGCCGCCATCACCTTCAGCGCCACCTTGCGCTCCAGGGAGCGCTGGGTCGCCAGGTACACGCTGGCCATGGCGCCTTCGCCGATCTCGCCGTCGATGTCATAGCCCGGAATCACAATGTTCATGCCGATACCTTCACGACGATGGCGGTGATGTTGTCCGGCGCGCCACGGTTGAGCCCCAGGTGCACCAGGCTGCGCACGATTTCATCCGGCGCGTCGTGGCTGAGCACTTCGCGGATCTCATGGTCTTCGACGGTCTTGTTCAGGCCATCGCTGCACAGCAGGTAGCTGTCGCCGGGGGCGATCAGCAGGTCGACCACCGCCAGTTCCAGCTGGGCTTCCACGCCAATGGCGCGGGTGACGATGTTGGCGCGCGGGTGCACGCGGGCATCGGCTTCGCTGAGCAGGCCGCTGTCCTGCAGGTCCTGGACGTAGCTGTGGTCGCGGGAGATGCCTTCGAGCACGCCGTCGCGCAGGCGGTACAGGCGGCTGTCGCCGGCCCACAGGCACACACCGCGCAAACCGCGCGCGGCGAGCACCACCACCGTGCTGCCCATCATGGTCACACCACGGTTGGCGGTTTCTTCACGCACGGCGGCGTTGATGCGGGTCAGGTCATTGCGCAGGGCTGCCGAGTACTCGTCGAGGGAACGGCCCATCGGCACGCTGCGCAGGCTGTCGACGATCAGGCTGCTGACATAATCCCCCGCCGCGTGCCCGCCCATGCCGTCGGCCACCACCCACAGGCGGTTTTCCGGCAGGTCCAGGCACGCGTCTTCGTTGACCTGGCGAACCATGCCCACATGGCTTTTGCTCGCGGATTTGTACGTCGACCCCATCTACACCACACCTTCTTGTCCGAGCAGAAACTGCGCAAAATCGCCGGCGGCAGGCAGGCCCTGACACCGCAATAAACCAGGGGAAATCGTCTGCGAACCACGCCCCCACCACAGGCTCGCACCGTCGCAGGCCTGTTCGGCGAGCGCGGTCATGCGCTGGTGCGGCACGCTGGCCGCCACGCGCTGCAGGCCGGCGAAACGGCTGTCCACCGCACGCGGCTCGGTCGCCGGTAAGCCCAGGTCATCGAGGCCAGCGTTGAAGCGTTCAAACGTGGCGCCGGCATCCAGGGTGCTGAGCAACAGCTCTTCGGCCTGCTCAAACCAGCTGTCCGGCCCGCCCACCAGGGACGCTGGGTTGATGTCGTGATCGAGCAAGGTGACCACCGCCAACGGGAAATAGCGCCCGACCCGGTCAATGCTCGGCATCACCACGCCCGCCGCCGCGTCCGGCCCGCACACGCCGGGCGCCAGCACAAAGCGCCATAGAGGGCTGACCAGGTACGCATTGAGCCAGTCGGCGCCGAGGCTGTTCTGGCTGGCGAGCAACCCCGCCGCCAGCCAGCTGTCCCAAGGGCCGATAAAGCTCTGGGGCAAGGCACGGCTGACGAAGTCTCCGCGACTGGCCAGCTTGCCGTAGAAACCCAGCGTCGTCATAGCCGCTCCGGCAGGCTGAAGCCACTGAGCACACGGCTCTTGAACGGGTTGAAGGCGCTGTTGGCACGCAACTCGTAGGCGATGCTCGCACCGTCGACCCGCAGGCGCAGGTTGAAGCGGTCCGGCGAGTTGCCGGCGGTGAGGTCCGATTGCTCCAGCAGGCGGAACCAGGCCCACGGCCCGTCGAGGGTCACGCCCGAGCGACCACTGGCCGACGGCGGCATGATCGAGATACGCACCACGCCAATGCTGCCGGGGTTCGGCCATTGCATCGCCACCGGGCGGCTGGGGCCGTGGTCGTAGCTCAATTGCTGGCCGTCGAGGTCGAGCAGGAACTGGGTGATCGTCGGGTCCATCGACACCGGTTTGAGTTCAAAACGCACGATCGGTTGGGTACCACCGGAGCGGAAAAACGCATCGCGGATCGTCGCCGCGCGCTGGAAGGTTTGCAGCACGCCCGGCGCAATCCCGAGTTTCTGTGCCGCGCCCGGCTGCCAGCGCCAGGTCTGTGCCGAGGTGTCCACGTACGGCTGCAGGTATTTGCGGAAGTAGTTGTCCATCACCCCGCCCACGCCGAAGAACTGGCCGAAGTCATCCAGGGTCGCATCCCGCGCACTGCCCGGCGACATCGGGTAACGACCGGCCAGGGACTGGCGGTACACGTTGACCACTTCGCTGACCCACGCCGCGTTCAGTTGGTTACGCACCCCGCCCATCATGCTGTTGGTGGTGGAGTTGACCACCGACTTGACCATGCCCTGCACCAGCGGAGGTTGGCGCTCGGCGTTCAGGCTGACCCGTGTGGCCGCAGCCGCCGCCTGGTTCTTCGCCTCGCCAAGCAAGGCATCGCCGCTGGCCCCGACCATGGCGCTGACCTGCACATACAGCGCGTTCATGTCCGACAACAGGCCGTCGATGGCCGCCGGTTCGCCTTCGTTCTTGCTGACGATACTGTTGAGTTCGGCAAAGTGCGCGGTCACCGGATCATCCGCTGCAGCCGGCGCATTGGCCGTCGGTTGCTCCTGGCCGAGCAGGCTGCCGAGGCGCTCCTTGAGCTTGTCGACGCCACCTTCCACCGGCACGCCTTTGGCGGCCAATTGGCGCTCTTCGGCTTGCAGATCGGTTTCCTTGGCCACTGCCACCAGCAGTTTTTTCAGCGGCGAACTCGGGCCGGAAATCACCCGCAGCACATCGGCTGCCTGGGCCACGCTGGTGATGGGCACAAAGTCGATATCGGCGAGCAACGCATCCCATTGGCGCTGATAGTCCTGGAAATACAGGCGACGCACATCGGCGGCCAGGCTGACCACGTTCTGCTGATCGGCCTGCTCATGGCCCAGCACCCATTGCTCTTCAGCCAGGGTGCCGGTCTGGTTCAGGCTGCTGAGCAAAAACGCCTGGCGATAGCCCTTGGCGGTGAAAAAGCCACTCAACGGCTCGCCCAACGGCTTGCCGCTTTTACGGCTGAACACCAGCGCGGCATCGCGGCCAGCGGCTTCGTTGATACGGAAGTCCGGGATACCTTCAGGCAGTTTCTGGCGTTTGACCCGGTCGTAGACGCGCTGGGCCACCGGCAGCTGTTGCAACTGGCGACGCAGATCGTCGATCAAGCGCGGGTCAAGGCGCGCATTCGGCGGATGGCGCTCGAACAGCGCCTGCAAGTGCCCGGTCAACGCCTGGCGCTGATCGGCCGGCAGATCGCGCGGCAGGTTGCGGTCCCAGTCGAGGGCGATCCAGGCCTTGATGAAGTCCGGATCGTAATGCTCGCTGTCGGCGAGCATCAGGTAGGCCTTGAGGCCTTCGTAGAGGAAGTCGGAGTTGCCGCCGCCGTGCAGTTGCTCCTCGATGCGCGTCACCAGGCGCGGCGCGAACACGGCGATCAACAGCTTGCGATAGACGCTGGCGGACTCGGCTTCGAGCATATCGCCCTGATACAGCCCCAGGCCTTCGGACCAGCTCGGCGAATCCCCCGCGAGGTTCTTCACCGCATTGAGCAGCGGCAGCACCGCGAGCACTTCACGCTGCGCCGGGCTGAGGTTCTGGACGGTCTGGCCCAGTGGCGCGACCCTTTGGTCGACCTGGGCGATATACGCCTGGTTGGCGCGATAACTCACCCACCACAGGCTGCTGACCACGATCACCAAGGCCACGGTGGCCGCGAGTACACCGCGTGCGATCCACGTGCGCCGACGCTCGACTTTCGGGTTAACGCCCACCAGTCCTCGTTCGGCAAAGGCCACGGCGGTGAAGAGTTTTTCGATGAAGTAACTGCGCCCGGTGCCGCTCTGGCGCGCCAGGTGCTGGCGGTCCAGGTTCATGCTCTGGGCCATGGCGCCGATCAGGCGATCGATCGGGCTGCCTTCCTGGGTGCCGCTGGTGAAGTACACGCCGCGCAGCAACACGCGCTCTTCAAAGGCATTGGGCTTGAACACGCCTTCGAGGAAGCTTTGCAGGCAGTCCTTCAATGCGCCGAACTGCTGCGGAAAACCGTAGATCAGGTCGCGCCGCGCCGGGTCGCGCTCCTGTTGCAGGCGCTCCACCAGGCGTTCGTTGAGGCGCTGCTCGAGGCCGGCGAATTCGCTTTGCAGGTGCGCCAGGGGGCTGTCGCTGTTCTTGCCGTCGTCCAAGGCAAAGGTCATGCCCCAGACCTGGGCGCGTTCTTCCTTGCTCAGGTTGTCGAAGAACTCCATGAAGCCCGGCACCAGGTCGAGCTTGGTCAGCATCAGGTAGATCGGGAAACGCACGCCCAATTGGGTGTACAGCTCCTGGATACGCAGGCGGATCGCCGCCGCGTGGGCCGCGCGTTCGGCATCGGTGCCCAGCAGCAGGTCCGACAGGCTGATGGCGATAAAGGCGCCATCGATCGGGCGGCGCGAGCGCTGCTTTTTCAGCAGGTCGAGAAAGCCCAGCCAGGCGGCTTTGTCCACCGTGGAATTGCTGTCCTGGGTGGTGTAGCGGCCGGCGGTGTCGAGCAATACCGCCTGGTCGGTAAACCACCAGTCACAGTGACGCGTACCGCCAACACCGCGCACCGCCCCGGCGCCCAACTGGGCCGCCAGCGGAAAGTGCAGCCCGGAGTTGACCAGCGCCGTGGTCTTGCCCGAACCCGGCGGGCCGATGATCACGTACCACGGCAGCTCGTAGAGGTTGCGGCGTTCGTCGCCACCGAGCTTGGCCTTTTTCAGCAGCGCCAGGGCTTCGTCCATGCGCTGGCGCAGGGTGGTGAGCTCTTCGGCGGTCGCCACGCTGTTGGGGTCGGCCGGGGTTTCGGCCGCCAGGCTGCGCATCACTTCGGCCGCTTGGCGCCGCGCCTGGATGATGCGGAACACGCGGTAGGCGATCCACACCGCAAACACCAGGATGATCAGCGCCCAACGGCGCCCTTCCGGCACCAGCACGTCGAGCAACGGCCCCACAAACCAGATGATCAGGCTCAGGGCGATCAGGCCCAGCACGGGGATCACCCAGCGAATCATGAAACTGAAAAACGCCTTCACTCGACGCCCTCCGCCAATACGGTGATTTCAACCCGACGATTGCGGGCACGGCCTTCGGCAGTTGCGTTGGTCGCCAACGGCTCGGTGTCGCTGCGGCCCTCGGCACTGAAGCGATCAGCTTGGCCGGTCTTGGCCGCGAGGATCTCCAATACCGACTTGGCCCGCGCTTCGGACAAGGCCCAGTTGGATGGGAAACGCAGCGTGGCAATCGGGCGGTTGTCGCTGTGCCCGGTGACGCGCACCTGGCCCTTGACCTTGCGGATGGCGTCGGCGATGCGCAGCATCAGCGGCTGGTAGTCATCGACGATGCTGGAACTGGCGGACGCAAACAGCTCATCGCCACGAATGGTGACCACGGAGCGGTCGACCTTGTCTTCCACCGCGACGCGACCGGCCTTGATGTCTTCCGCCAGGAAGCCGGCCAGACGCGGACGCTCGATCACTTTTGGTTGCGCCACGGGACGGTCGATGGCCTGCACCGGGATCTCGCCCAGGGCATGGATGTTCTTGAACACCGGTTCAGCCTGCGCCGCGAGCAGCAGGCGCAAGGTGAACAGCAAGGCCAGCAACAACGCCAGGCCAATCGCCACGGCGATCCACGGCGGCATGAACTGCGCCAGCCGATCACGCGCGACGGTGACGCCGCGCCAATGGGGCGACAGCTCGCGCTCGTGGTCACCGCGAGCACTGCGAATCGCCGCCGCCGTGCGCTCACGCAAGGCTTCCAATTGGCTGCGACCGTCGTTCATCACGCGGTAACGGCCTTCGAACCCCAGGCACATGCACAGGTACAACAGCTCCAGCAGGTACAGGCGCTCCCGTGGACTTTGCAGGCAGTGGTCGAGCAACTGGAAGACTTTTTCGCCCCCCCAGGCTTCGTTGTGCACCGTGATCAACAGGCTCTGCTTGCCCCAATCGCTGGTGCTGCCCCACGGCGTGCTCAACACCGCTTCATCGAGGGCGGTGCACAGCGCGTAGCGCGCCAGCAGCACCTCGTTGCGGGCCACGCCAGCGGCTTCGGCGCGTTCTTCGAACTGGCGCAGGTACGCCAGCAACTGCGCGCGCAGGCTGGCCGGCGCCGGGTGCGCGATGGTGTTGCGCAGGCGCGTCAACAGCGCCAACAGCGGGCCGGCGGCGCTTTCCAGCGGGTTCAGGCCCTGGCTTTTGCCGGTGAGGATCGGCGCGGCCGGCATCGACAGCGGGGCCGGCTCGGCACGCGCGGGTTCCGGCGCGCGGCCACCCGGGCGCGGCATGAACTGGGTGCGGTCGTCATCATTGGGATGCATCGCGGATTATCCTCGGATCGCCCAGAAGGCCAGGTTCAAGCCCGGGAACTGCCCGGCGATATGGAAGGCAAAACCACCGGAATTGCCCAGTTGCTGCCAATGCTCGCTGCCACGGTCCAGCTCGTAGTAGGTCGAGCCTGCGTGGTACGGCAGTTGGCGCGGCGCCACCGGCAACGGCAGCAAGGTGATGCCCGGCAGTTGCAGGTTGACCAGGTCGCGGATGTGCTCCACCGAGCCGACCTTGCTCTGCTGGCCGAAGCGCGCACGCAGGGTTTCGCCGGGCACATCGGCACGGACCACGAGGATGAAGCTGGCGCTGTCGAGCAAGGTTTTGTCGGCCAGCATGGCCACGTGGACGCCGTAGGCTTTCTCGACAATCGGGATCGGCGTGGCCTTGCTGTCGATCAGCATCGACAGGGCTTCGCGCAGGGCCGCCATGACTGGGGCGAAGCTCAGGGCCAGGTCGTCGTGCTGGTATTGCGGGTATTCCTGGGGACGACGGCCTGAAGTGGAAAAGGTCGAGAACTCACCGGCCAGGCTGACCAGTGCGCTGAAAAAGCGCTCCGGGTGCAGCGGGCTCAACTGGCTGAAATGCTGGATCAGCGGCTGGGCGCGGTTGACCAGTTGCAGCAGCATGAAGTCGGCGATCTCCGACGCACCGCCTGCCCCCGAGGCAACCACGCGGCCCGCCAGGGCTTCGCCGCGCTGGTGCAACAGGCCCAGCAGTTCGCTGCGAAACGCGCTCAATGGCTTGCTCGCGGCCACGTCCAGCACGGGCGGGATGTAGCTGTCGTCGAGGACCAGCGCACGGTCGGCGCGTTTTTCCTTGATGCGCACCAGGCCCACGGCGGCGTAGTCACTGATGCCGTCCTGGGCGGTCAGCAAGCGCAGGGCCCGGGAACCCACGGCCACCGGCGCGCGGTTTTCGAACGGCGCATTGTCATCGCGCACTTCGCGCACCTGGCTCACGTAGCGCGCGGCTTCCAGGGCTTCGCCTTCATCCACGGTGTCGCGGGCACCCGCACGCTTGAGTGGCAAGGCCAGGTAGACCAGGCCATCGCGCAGATTGTCGTCGATATTCAGCGGGCTGGGCGCCAGGTCATCCTGGGGAATGTTGAACGGCGTGCCGTCGGGCAACAGGCCGCGCGCCGAGACGATGGCCAGCTTGCCCTGGGCCAGCAGGCCCTGGTCGATCAGCAATTCGGAAAACCCCCAGGCGCCGGCGGACAACGGGCGGCTGCGGGCGTCGATCAGGTTTTCCAGGTAACGGTCATGCTGCTGGAAGTGCTGCGTTCCGATGAACATGCCTTCCGACCAGACCACGCGATTGTTCCAGGACATGGGGAGCTCCGATTGCTTCTTATTGGGCAGGGCTGGATGGGGTGACCACGACGTCGGCGCGCACGGCACGCACATCGAGGCTGATCTGATATTCGGTGTATTGGCGCGCCGGTACGTTGATCACCGTGCGCCATTGCGCGCGGTCCAACTCGCGATAACCCACCAGCAAGCCGATCTGGCGCGTGGAGGGGTCGAGGTCGCGCTGGATGCTCAGTTGCTGGCCGGGTTGCACCATGACTTCGTCCTGGTCCAGCAGGTCCAGGCCGAGGGTCGATTGCGCACGGTCGGCCAGGGCGAAGTAATCGGAGCGGGCGAAGGTGGCGGCGTTCTTCAGTTCGAAAATGCGCACCCGCACCGGCGCGGCCTGGCCGTTGGCGCCGGGGTTAAGCCCGGCAATCGCGTGGAAGTGCAGCTCGACGGCGGCGGTGTTCACTTCAGCCTCAGCAGCCTTTTCGGGTTTGACCGCATCCTTGCTACACGCGGTCAGCAGCAGCGCGGTGGCGACTGCGAGTAAAAACCTGGGAATCATCCTGCGTCCTCAATGACGTACTTAGCTATCCGTTAATCCGTAGGTTGCGGCGCGGTTTTACCGACGCTGTCGCGCGCTGTGTTCTTCGTAGGCCCGGCTGAATTCACGGCCGAACAGGTCCTGGAAATCTTCCTGGGCCTCGCGGGAAATATTGCTGTAGAGCTCGGTGAACTGCTGCCAGTACTGGGCCTGGCGCGAGCCGGCGAACAGGTTCGACAGCCCGCCGGGCTTGCCCATGCGCTCTTCCAGTTGCGCCGGTTCAAAGCGCGTGAGCAAGTGCTTGATCGCTGCTTCCACCCCGGCCATCACCGCCAGTTGGTGGGCGCGCAGGTCATCAAAACTGTCGCGCACGGCAATGTCCGGCGCCATAAACGCCTGGTTGCCGTGGCGAAGCAAAAGCAGTAAAGCTTCGTCGGCATTCGGTGCGAATTTCAACGGATTGTTTTCGGCAGGCTGGATCATGGTCTGCTGCATGCGGAACTCGCCCTTGAGGCTGGCGCGGGCACGCAATACGTCGATCAGGCCTTCGACCATCAGGCGGTAGCTGCGGCCGATGTTTTCCATCTGCGCCTCCGCCTGGGCCTTGTCCAGGCGCAACTGGTCCAGGCCGGCACCGCGCAGGAAGGCTTGCAAGAGATCGGGCGGCTGGGTGGCGGCCACGGGGAGCACTGGCTCGACCACGGGTGGCGGCTGGATGATCGGTGTGGGTGGCGGTGGCGGAGGTGGCGGCGCACTGGCCGACGGCGCCGGCGTGTCGCCAAACAGGTCCCAGTCTTCGGGAATCACCGAGCCCGAGACCACAGGCGTCTCGATCACGGGTACCGCCACCGGGGTCGGCGGGCGGAAGTCGTGTTGTTCGCTGGGAACATGGTCGGCCACGGTGGGCGGCGGCACGGCGGTGGGGCTGAGGAAGTCGAACAGGTCCGGCAGCGTGTCCATCGACGAAGCGCCCTGGAATTGCGGGGCAATCACCGGCGTCGGCGCGGGCTTGTTCGCCACGGCGCCCATCAGGGCCTCAAAGCTGTTCGGCGAATCACCGGCGAATGGCTGGCTGTCGATGGCCTGCACGTTGAAGTCGATCCGCGCCTGGATCTCGTAATCGCCGATGCGGATCAACTCGCCATCCTGCAACAGCTCGCTGTTACCCCTGCGCAAACGGATGCCGGCGTTAACCAACTCCACACCGTTTGTACTGTTATCGGTTAAATAATAACGACCATCTTTGTATTGAATAACGCAGTGCTGCGAAGACACCAGGCGCTCGGGATCAGGCAATACCCAGTCATTATCCGAGCTGCGGCCGATAGCCATCGAGCCCTGGTTCATGGACTTTTCCGAGCATTGCCCGGGGGTAATCTTGTGATAACTAGTGATAGTCAAACACAGCGACATCTTGCCTCCTTGCTGATACTTCGCGCGCAGTCGACCCCAGGGACAGCGACGCCCGGGAGATCCCCATCAGGTCGTGCAATCGACCGTTCAAAACCTGCTGATGCCAGCATGATCGCTGATCTTAACTGGGCTCCATGACAAAAATCCTATGCCGGTGCGTCGTTCGACCCACCAGTCGCGCAGGTTGTTAAGCACCGCACATCTGTCACAGAGGGCGAATAGCTTACCTTGACAAGGCATAAGTACTACACCAAAAATGCACAACTTCTTGAATACCAGTGATGGCACATTAGTGGCATCTTCTTATATGACCAAGAAAACATGCAAAGTTCCTTGCGCAACTAATGCATGCATTGCCCGCCATGTAACGGGCTGATAGGGAGATCAATTTCAGTGGATGTGCCGTTGCTGCTCACCGCCGTTTCCGCGACTTCGCCCTGTGGCGAAGACATGGAATATGACGCGGATTTTCTCCAGCTGGAGCGTGATGCCAAGGGCCAACCCGAGCGCAGCATGGGCGATTCGATCCTGCCCGCCGAGCCGCCGGAATGGCGCAGCATCCAGCAGCAGAGCCTCGACTTGCTGCAGCGCAGCAAAGACCTGCGCATCACCCATTTCCTGTTGCAAAGCTCCCTCGCCCTCCAGGGTGCGGCCGGGCTGGCTGAAGTCCTTACGTTGATCAATGCGCTGCTGCGCGAATACTGGGCCGACCTGCACCCGCGCCTGGATGCCGACGACGATAACGACCCCACCGTACGCATCAACGCCCTCTCCGGCCTGACCAGCGACGCAACCATTCGTCTGCTGCGCGAGAGCATTCTCACGCGCTCGCGCACCTTCGGTCCGGTGAGCCTGCGCGCCGCGTTGAATGCCAGCGGCCTGATGAGTTTCCCCGACGAACAGCTCGGCGCCCAGCAGCTCAACGCCGCGTTCCTCGACAGCGACCCCGAACACCTGCAAGCCACCCGCGACGCCTTGAGCGCCGCACGCGCCGCCTGCGAAGCCATCGAGCAGCAGGTCAGCGACCAGGTGGGTTCCGCCCAAGGCGTGGACCTCAGCCTGTTGAAGCAACCGCTCAAGCAGGCGCTGCAGGTGCTTAACCAGTTTGTTCCGAACGGCGCTGCCAGCAGCGAGCCCGAGGCCGTCAGTGACGACAATGCCCCCTCGGTGGACTTCGCCGCTGCCCCCGCCGCACCTCGCCCCAGCGGCGACATCAGCAACCGTGATGACGTGCTGCGCAGCCTCGACAAGATCCTTGCGTATTACACCCGGCACGAGCCTTCGAGCCCGTTGCCTGTGTTGCTGAACCGGGCCAAGCACCTTGTGCACGCCGACTTCGCGGCCATCGTGCGCAATCTGATTCCCGATGGGATATCCCAATTTGAAAACCTGCGCGGCCCGGACGGCGAGTAAGCCGCTCGACTGCGCAGTAACAACACCGTCGCTCAAGCGACCAGGAGCAGCAACGTGGCGAAGCAAAGTTCTCAGAAATTCATCGCGCGCAACCGCGCGCCTCGAGTGCAGATCGAGTACGACGTCGAGCTCTACGGCGCCGAGAAAAAGGTCCAGCTGCCCTTCGTGATGGGTGTGATGGCCGACCTCGCCGGCAAGCCTGCCGAGCCTCTTCTGCCTGTGGCCGACCGCAAGTTCCTTGAAGTGGACGTCGACAACTTCGACTCGCGCCTCAAGGCCATGCAGCCGCGCGTGGCGTTCCACGTACCCAACGAGCTGACCGGCGAAGGCAACCTGAGCCTGGACATCACCTTCGAAAGCATGGACGACTTCAGCCCGGCCGCCGTGGCCCGCAAGGTCGACTCGCTCAAGCAACTGCTCGAAGCCCGCACCCAGCTGGCCAACCTGCTGACCTACATGGACGGCAAGACTGGCGCTGAAGAAATCATCATGAAGGCGATCAAGGACCCGGCACTGCTCCAGGCACTTGCCAGTGCGCCTAAGCCTGCAGGGGACCAGTAATAATGACTGACAATACCGCCCGCGAAGGCGCCCAGAGCCTGGGTGCAACCGAGGAAACCAGCGAGTTCGCATCCTTGCTGATGCAGGAATTCAAGCCCAAGACCGAGCGTGCCCGCGAAGCCGTGGAAACCGCCGTGCGCACCCTGGCCGAACAGGCCCTGGCGCAAACCGACCTGGTGTCCAACGACGCGATCAAATCGATCGAATCGATCATCGCCGCCATCGACGCCAAGCTCACCGCCCAGGTCAACCAGATCATCCACCACCAGGATTTCCAGCAGCTGGAAAGCGCCTGGCGTGGCCTGCACTACCTGGTCAATAACACCGAGAGCGATGAGCAGCTGAAGATTCGCGTGCTCAACATCTCCAAGCCGGACCTGCACAAGACCCTGAAGAAATTCAAGGGCACCGCGTGGGACCAGAGCCCGCTCTTCAAGAAGATGTACGAAGAAGAGTACGGCCAGTTCGGCGGCGAACCGTACGGCTGCCTGGTAGGCGACTACTACTTCGACCAGTCGCCACCGGACGTGGAACTGCTGGGCGAGCTGTCGAAAGTCTGCGCCGCCATGCACGCCCCGTTCATTGCTGCGGCATCGCCGACCGTGATGGGCATGGGCTCGTGGCAGGAACTGTCGAACCCGCGCGACCTGACCAAGATCTTCACCACCCCGGAATACGCCGGCTGGCGCTCGCTGCGTGAATCGGAAGACTCGCGCTACATCGGCCTGACCATGCCGCGCTTCCTGGCGCGCCTGCCGTATGGCGCCAAGACCGACCCGGTGGAAGCCTTCGCCTTCGAAGAAAACACCGACGGCGCCGACAGCTCCAAGTACACCTGGGCCAACGCCGCCTACGCGATGGCGGTGAACATCAACCGCTCGTTCAAGCACTACGGCTGGTGCTCGCGCATCCGTGGCGTGGAGTCCGGCGGTGAAGTGGAAAACCTGCCGGCCCACACGTTCCCTACCGATGACGGTGGCGTGGACATGAAGTGCCCGACCGAAATCGCCATCAGCGACCGCCGTGAAGCGGAACTGGCGAAGAACGGTTTCATGCCGCTGCTGCACAAGAAAAACACTGACTTCGCCGCGTTCATCGGCGCCCAGTCGCTGCAGAAACCGGCCGAATACGACGACCCCGACGCCACCGCCAACGCCAACCTGGCCGCGCGCCTGCCGTACCTTTTCGCCACTTGCCGTTTCGCGCACTACTTGAAGTGCATCGTGCGCGACAAGATCGGTTCCTTCAAAGAGAAGGACGAGATGCAGCGCTGGTTGCAGGACTGGATCCTCAACTACGTCGACGGTGACCCGGCGCACTCCACCGAGACCACCAAGGCCCAGCACCCGCTGGCCGCCGCCGAGGTGATCGTGGAAGACGTCGAGGGCAACCCGGGGTACTACAACTCCAAGTTCTACCTGCGCCCGCACTACCAGCTCGAAGGGCTGACCGTGTCGTTGCGCCTGGTATCGAAGCTGCCTTCGGCGAAAAGCGCGTAAAAAATCGGGACTGGCTCGCTCCCTGTAGGAGCGAGCTTGCTCGCGAAAAACTTGAAGGCGCTGCGTTCATCCAGAATGCCCGCGTCACCGTTGACGACCTTCGCGAGCAAGCTCGCTCCTACAGGGGTCGGCGGCGTTAACAAATACAGTGGCTGAGGCCACACAGGGAGAAAACATGGCTGTTGATATTTTCATCAAGATCGGCGACATCAAGGGCGAGTCCATGGACAAGGCCCACAAGGACGAAATCGACGTGCTGAACTGGAGCTGGGGCATGGCCCAGTCCGGTAACATGCACGTTGGCGGTGGCGGCGGTGCGGGCAAGGTGAACATCCAGGACCTGTCGCTGACCAAGTACGTCGACAAGGCCTCGCCGAACCTGATGATGCACTGCGCCAGCGGCAAGCACATCGACAAGGTCAAGCTGACCGTGCGCAAGGCCGGTGGCGAAAGCCAGGTCGAGTACATGGTGATCAATCTGGAAGAAGTGCTGGTAACGTCCCTGAGCACCGGCGGCTCGGGCGGCGATGACCGCCTGACTGAAAACGTCACCTTGAACTTCGCCCAAGTGATGGTCGACTACCAGCCGCAGAAAGCCGACGGCACCAAAGACGGCGGCGCGATCAAGTTTGGCTGGAACATCCGTTCCAACACCAAGCGCTGATACGCCTACCTCGCTCCGCCGTAGCAGCTGCCGAGCGAAGCGAGGCTGCGTTCGAGGACGAAGTCCTCGCACACCAGGCACTGAGGTTTACCTGATGAAACTCAGTGCCTGCTCTACGACTGCTTCGCAGTCGGACGCAGCCTTGCTTCGCTCGGCAGCTGCTACGGCGGGTCTTTCATTTTCGATATTGTCCGTGGAGCTGCTTTGGTGGTAACTGAAATCGCTTCCCGCGACCGTCTGCAACCGTCCCTGCTGGACCGGTTGACCGACGACGACCCAACCAATCCCAAGGAAAGCGCCGATAAACGCGTGCTGTCCCTGACCCAACTGAAAGCCTCGGTGCTGCGCGACCTGGCGTGGCTGCTCAATACCACGTCGTTGCTCGATGCCGATGCCACGCTGCACACACAGGCAGGCACCTCGGTGGTCAATTACGGCCTGCCGGCGCTGGCGGGCAACAGCGTTTCCAGCGTCGACATCAAGGCCCTGGAAGCCCTGATCTACCAGGCGATTGCCACCTTTGAACCGCGCATCCTGCGCCATACACTGCGGGTGAAGGCCCGCGTCGGCCATGGCGAGATGAATCACAACGCCCTGAGTTTCGAGATCGAAGGCGACCTGTGGGCGCAGCCGGTGCCCTTGCGCCTGTTGCTGCAAACCGACCTCGACCTGGAATCCGGCCATGTGCGCGTAGTGAATGCCGACCAGCGGAGACGCCCATGAACCCGCGCCTGCTGGAGCTGTACAACCAGGAACTGCACCACGTGCGTGAAAGCGCGGCGGAGTTCGCCAAGGAATACCCGAAGATCGCCAGTCGGCTGACCTTGTCCGGTATGGACTGCGCCGACCCGTACGTCGAACGCCTGCTTGAGGGCTTTGCCTACCTCACTGCCCGCGTACAGCTCAAACTCGACGCCGAGTACCCGACCTTCACCCACAACCTGCTGGAAATCGCCTACCCGCACTACCTGGCGCCGACGCCGTCGATGACCGTGGTGCAATTGCACACTGACCCCGATGAAGGCTCCCTGGCCAGCGGCTTTCCGCTGCCGCGCGACACCGTGTTGCGCGCCGCCCTGGGCCGCGAAACCCAGACCTGCTGCGAGTACCGCACCGCGCATCCGGTGACGTTGTGGCCGTTGCAGGTCAGCAGCGCCGAGTACTTCGGCAACCCCGCCGCCGTACTCGGGCGCCTGGCCGCCAGCGAGCCGAAAGCCAAGGCCGGCTTGCGCCTGACCCTGCGCACCGGCGCCGAATTGCCGTTCAACAGCCTCGACCTGGACAACCTGCCGCTGTACCTCAGCGGTGCCGACGAGCAACCGTTCCGCCTTTATGAACAACTGCTGGGCAATGCCTGCGCAGTGTTTGCACGCAAGCCCGGTGGCGATTGGGTCGAGCGCCTGCCCCAGGACGCGCTGCGCTCGCGGGGTTTCGACGACGCCGATGCGGCCATGCCGGTCGTCGCGCGCGCATTCCAGGGCTATCGCCTGTTGCAGGAATACTTCGCCCTGCCCCACCGCTTCCTGTTCGTCGAATTCGCCGAGCTGAGCCGCGCGGTCAAGCGTTGCGACGGCCAGGAGCTGGAACTGATCGTGCTGTTCGACCGTCACGAGCCAAGCCTGGAAGGCAGCGTCGGCGCGGCGCAGTTCCTGCCGTTCTGCACCCCGGCGATCAACCTGTTCCCGAAACGCGTGGACCGCATCCACTTGTCCGACCGAGTCAACGAGCACCACGTGATCGCCGACCGCACACGGCCGATGGATTTCGAGATTCATTCGTTGAGCGGCATCACCGGCCACGGCACCGGGCCAGAGCAGCCCTTTTTACCGTTCTATGCGGTCCGCGATCCATCCCGTTATGGCCGCGACCAGGCGTACTACACCGTGCGCCGCGAGCCACGGGTGTTGTCCAGCGACCAGCGCCGCAACGGCCCGCGCTCCACCTATGTGGGCAGCGAAACCTTTGTCAGCCTGGTCGACAGCCGCCAGGCGCCGTATCGCCACGACCTGCGCCAACTCGGCGTGACCGCGCTGTGCACCAACCGCGACCTGCCGTTGTTCATGAGCGTGGGCAACGGCAAGACCGACTTCACCCTGGCCGACAGCGCGCCGGTGTTATCCGTGCGTTGCGTCGCCGGGCCAAGCCGTCCACGCGCCAGCCATGCCCATGACGCCAAGGCCTGGCGCCTGATCAGCCAGTTGTCGCTCAACTATTTGTCCCTGAGCGAGCAAGGCCAGGGCGCGGCGGCGTTGCGCGAACTGCTGCGCCTGTATGGCGACAGCAACGACGCGGCGCTGCAATTGCAGATCGAAGGCTTGCGCGACGTCAGCAGCAAGGCCGTCACCCGGCGCCTGCCGATGCCCGGCCCGATTGTGTTTGGTCGCGGCCTGGAAATTACCTTGGAGTTCGATGAAAACGCGTTTCGCGGCACCGGCGTGTTCCTGCTCGGTGCGGTGCTGGAACGCTTCCTGGCACGCTACGTGTCGATCAACAGTTTTACCGAGACGGTGATCCGTACCACCGAACGCGGCGAGATCATGCGATGGAAAGCCAAGCCCGGGCGTCGTCCGACCCTGTGAGTACGTTGGATGCGATGCATCAGGAGCCCTGGGAATACGATTTCTTCCAGGCGTTGCGGCGTATCGAGTGCGAATCGCCCGAGCTGCCGCGCCTGGGCCATTCCCTGCGCCTGGCGGATGACCCGTTGCGCCTGGGGCAACAGGCCGATTGCACCTTCGCCCCGGCCACCCTGGCCTCGGTCGATCCCGGCGGCGACGGCAAACCGGCACGGCTGGAACAGTTCTTCTTCGGCCTGGGTGGCCCCAACGGCCCGTTGCCGCTGCATATCACCGAGTACGTACGCGAGCGTCAGCGCAACAACGCCGACAGCACCAGCAAGCAGTTCCTGGACGTCTTCCACCACCGCCTGCTGAGCCTGTTTTACCGAGCCTGGGCCGAGGCGCGGCCGACGGTCAGCCACGACCGCCCGGACGATGACTACTGGTCCGCACGCCTCGCGGCCTTGAGTGGCCGGGGCATGCCGAGCCTGCTTAACCAGGGGTTGATCCCCGACACGGCAAAGCTGCACTACAGCGGCCACCTGTCGGCACAAACCCGCTACCCGGACGGTTTGAAGGCGATCCTCGGCGAGTATTTCGGCCTGCCGGTGGAGATCGAAGAATACGTCGGCCAATGGCTGGAACTGCCCGAGCGCAGCCGCGTAGGCGTGAGCGCCAACCAGCTGGGGGTGGACTTCTGCCTGGGCAGCCACGTGTGGGACCGCCAGCATAAATTCCGCATCCGCCTGGGCCCGCTCAAGTTGGACGACTACATGGGCATGCTGCCCGGCAGCCAGCCGTTCAACGAGCTGGTGGCGTGGGTGGCCGAGTACCTGGGCCATGAATTGGACTGGGACTTGAACCTGATTCTGCAACAACCCGAAGTACCGGCGCTGCAACTCAATGGCCAGTTCCGCCTGGGCTTCAACACCTGGCTCGGCTGCCCTGCGGTTGATGCCAACGACCTAATCCTGGCCCGGCATTACGCCGATCAAGCCACCACCTCAAGGAATCCAGAGCATGGGTGAAATCAGTCGCGCCGCACTGTTCGGCAAACTCAACAGCGTGGCCTACAAGGCCATCGAAGCCGCCACCGTGTTCTGCAAGCTGCGGGGCAACCCGTACGTGGAACTGGCCCACTGGTTCCACCAGTTGCTGCAACTGCAGGACTCGGACCTGCACCGCATCATCCGCCAGTTCAACGTCGAGCCGGCGCGCCTGGCCCGAGACCTCACCGAAGCCCTGGACCGCCTGCCGCGTGGCTCGACGTCGATCACCGACTTGTCGTCCCACGTGGAAGAGGCGGTGGAACGCGGCTGGGTGTACGGCAGCCTGATGTTCGGCGAAAGCCAGGTGCGCACCGGCTACCTGGTGCTGGGCATCCTCAAGACGCCAAGCCTGCGCCATGCGCTGCTGGGCTTGTCCTCGGAGTTCGACAAGATCAAGGCCGAAGCCCTGAGCGAGCGTTTTGACGAATACGTCGGTGATTCGCCGGAAAACGCCCTGACTGCCAGCGACGGTTTCAATGCCGGCGCCGTGCCGGGCGAGGCCAGCGGCGCCATGGCACCGAGTGCGATGGGCAAGCAGGAGGCGCTCAAGCGCTTCACCGTTGACCTCACCGAACAAGCGCGCAGCGGCAAGCTCGATCCGATCGTGGGCCGTGACGAAGAGATCCGCCAACTGGTGGACATCCTCATGCGCCGCCGCCAGAACAACCCGATCCTCACCGGTGAGGCCGGTGTGGGCAAGACCGCTGTGGTCGAAGGTTTTGCCCTGCGCATCGTCGCCGGTGACGTGCCGCCCGCCTTGAAAGACGTGGAACTGCGCAGCCTCGACGTCGGCCTGCTGCAAGCCGGCGCGAGCATGAAAGGCGAGTTCGAACAGCGTCTGCGCCAGGTCATCGAAGACGTCCAGGCCTCGCCCAAACCGATCATTCTGTTTATCGACGAAGCCCACACCCTGGTAGGTGCCGGTGGCGCCGCCGGGACCGGTGATGCGGCCAACCTGCTCAAACCCGCCCTGGCCCGTGGCACCCTGCGCACCGTGGCCGCGACTACCTGGGCCGAGTACAAAAAACACATCGAGAAAGACCCGGCCCTGACCCGCCGCTTCCAGGTGGTACAAGTGGCCGAGCCATCGGAAGACAAGGCGCTGCTGATGATGCGGGGCGTGGCCTCGACCATGGAGAAACACCACCAGGTGCAGATCCTCGACGAAGCCCTGGAAGCCTCGGTGAAGCTGTCCCATCGCTATATCCCGGCGCGCCAGTTGCCGGACAAATCCGTGAGCCTGCTGGACACCGCCTGCGCCCGCGTCGCCATCAGCCTGCACGCGGTGCCGGCCGAAGTGGACGACAGTCGCCGCCGCATCGAAGCCCTGGAAACCGAGCTGCAAATCATCGCCCGCGAGCATGCCATCGGCATTGCCATTGGTGCGCGCCAGAGCAACAGCGAAGCCCTGTTAAGCGCCGAGCGTGAGCGCCTGGCGACCCTGGAAAGCCGCTGGGCCGAAGAGAAAACCCTGGTGGATGAGCTGCTCGCCACCCGTGCAACCCTGCGCGAAAAGGCCGGCGTCGTGGACAGCGGCAACGATGAATTGCGTGCGCAACTGGTCGACCTGCAACAGCGCCTCACCGCGCTGCAAGGCGAAACCCCGTTGATCCTGCCGACCGTGGATTACCAGGCCGTGGCCTCGGTGGTCGCCGACTGGACCGGTATCCCGGTGGGCCGCATGGCCCGCAACGAACTGGAAACCGTGCTCAACCTCGACCAGCACCTGAAAAAACGCATCATCGGCCAGGACCACGCCCTGCAGATGATCGCCAAGCGCATCCAGACCTCCCGCGCCGGCCTCGACAACCCGAGCAAGCCGATTGGCGTGTTCATGCTGGCCGGCACCTCCGGCGTGGGCAAGACCGAAACCGCCCTGGCCCTGGCCGAAGCCATGTATGGCGGTGAGCAGAATGTAATCACCATCAACATGAGCGAGTTCCAGGAAGCCCACACGGTGTCCACCCTCAAGGGCGCGCCTCCGGGCTATATCGGCTACGGCGAAGGCGGCGTGCTGACCGAAGCGGTGCGGCGCAAGCCCTACAGCGTGGTGCTGCTGGACGAGGTGGAAAAAGCCCACCCGGACGTGCATGAGATCTTCTTCCAGGTGTTCGACAAGGGCGTGATGGAAGACGGCGAAGGCCGGGTGATCGACTTCAAGAACACCCTGATCCTGCTGACCACCAACGCCGGTACCGAGCTGATTTCCCAGGTCTGCAAGGACCCGGCGAACATCCCCGAACCGGAAGAAATCGCCAAGGCCCTGCGCCAGCCGCTGCTGGAGATCTTCCCGCCCGCCTTGCTCGGCCGCCTGGTGACGATCCCGTACTACCCGCTGAGCGACGAGATGCTCAAGGCGATCACCCGCCTGCAACTCAACCGCATCAAGAAGCGCGTGGAGACGACCCACAAGGTCGCCTTCGACTACGACGACGCGGTGGTCGACCTGATCGTCTCGCGCTGCACCGAGACCGAAAGCGGCGGGCGCATGATCGACACCATCCTCACCAACAGCCTGCTGCCGGACATGAGCCGTGAATTCCTCACGCGCATGCTCGAAGGCAAGGCATTGGCGGGTGTGCGCATCAGCAGCCGGGATAACGAGCTGCATTACGACTTCAGCGACGCCGAATAACGACTGTTGGAATGCAATGCAAATGTGGGAGGGGGCTTGCCCCCTCCCATATTTCGAACCGGTTCCGTCAGTTATTTAGTCATTTACAGGTTAACCGATGCTATTCAACCAAGCCTCACGCCTGGCCAAGATCACCAGCCCTCTCGGGCCGGATGTGCTGCTGCTCAATGAAATGGGCGGCGGCGAAGAGCTGGGCCGCCTGTTCAACTATGAACTGCAACTGACGTCCCTGGACGCCAACATCGACCTCAACCAGTTGCTCGGCAAGCCCATGAGCGTGGGCGTGCAACTGGCGGACGGCGGCGAGCGGCACTTCCACGGCATCGTCGCGCGCTGCAGCCAGAACATAGACCAGGGCCAGTTCGCCAGTTACCAGGTGACGCTGCGCCCGTGGTTCTGGCTGCTGACTCGCACCTCGGACTGCCGGATTTTCCAGAACCTGAGCATCCCGCAGATCATCAAGCAGGTGTTCCGCGACCTGGGGTTTTCCGACTTCGAAGACGCCCTGAGCCGGCCGTACCGCGAGTGGGAATACTGCGTGCAGTACCGCGAGACCAGCTTCGATTTCGTCAGCCGCCTGATGGAACAGGAAGGCATCTACTACTTCTTCCGCCATGAACAGGACCGCCATGTGCTGGTGCTGGCCGACGCCTATGGCGCCCACACCACGGTGCCGGGCTATGCGTCGATCCCGTATTACCCCAAGGACGAGCAGCAGCGCGAACGCGACCACATGCACAACTGGCACCTGGCGCAGGAGGTTCAGCCCGGCTCGCTGGAGCTCAACGACTACGACTTCCAGCGCCCCAGCGCCAGCATCGACGTGCGCTCGGCCATGCCGCGCCCGCATACCGCCGGCGACTACCCGCTGTACGACTACCCCGGCACCTACGTGCAAAGCGCCGACGGCGAACACTACGCGCGCACCCGCATCGAAGCCCTGCAAACCCTGCATGAACAGGTCGAGTTCGCCGGCAATGCCCGTGGCCTGGGTTCCGGCCACCTGTTCAGCCTCACCGGCTTCAGCCGCCAGGACCAGAACCGCGAATACCTGATCGTCGGCTGCCGCTACTACATCGTCCAGGAAAGCCTGGAAAGCGGCGGCGGTTCGGGTTCGGCGCAGTTCGAAAGCAGCCTGACCTGCATCGACGCCCAGCAAAGCTTCCGCCCGCTGGCCACCACCCACCGCCCCATCGTCAAAGGCCCGCAGACGGCATTGGTGGTTGGCCCCAAAGGCGAGGAAATCTGGACCGACCAGTACGGCCGCGTGAAGGTGCACTTCTACTGGGACCGCCACGACCAATCCAACGAAAACAGCTCGTGCTGGATCCGCGTGTCGCAGTCCTGGGCCGGCAAGAACTGGGGCTCGATGCAGATTCCACGGATCGGCCAGGAAGTGATTGTCAGCTTTCTCGAAGGTGATCCGGACCGCCCGATCATCACCGGGCGGGTGTACAACGCCGAGCAGACCGTGCCCTACGACCTGCCGGAGAACGCGACCCAGAGCGGCATGAAGAGTCGCTCGAGCAAGGGCGGCACGCCGGCCAATTTCAATGAAATCCGCATGGAGGACAAGAAGGGGTTGGAGCAGTTGTATATCCATGCAGAGCGTAACCAGGACATTGTTGTCGAGGTGGACGAGAGTCATTCCGTCGGGCACGACCGCAATAAAAGTATCGGCCATAACGAGACGGTGACCATCGGCAACAACCGCCTGCGCATCGTCAAGCAGGAAGACATCCTCTCGGTGGGCCAGAGAAAGACCGACAGCATCAGCCAGAGCTACGTCATCGAAGTGGGCGAAAACCTGCGCCTGGTCTGCGGTGAAAGCATCCTGGAGCTCAACGCCAGTGGGCAGATCAACCTGACCGGCGTGCAAATCAGCTTCTACGCCAGCGGCGATGCCGAGTTCAATACCGGCGGCGTGCTGCACCTGAACAACGGCGGCGGCCCTGGCGCCACGCCCGACGGCCAGGGCCAGAAAGGCGCCATCGACGCCAATATCAAAGCCGCCTTCCCCGCGCCTAAAAGCTCCTGACGAGACCCGTTTGCCATGACGTACCGAATCAACGAATTCCAGTTTCAATTGCCCGCCAGTGAGTTGCAGGACGCGACGATCAATATCCTCAAGTTCCCGGAGTTGGGCACATCCCTGATCGTCAGCCGCAGCCTGTTGGCCGACGGCGAAACCCTGCACAGCAACTTCAACGACCAGCTCCAGCGCCTGGAAAAACAGGTGCAGGATTTGCGCTATCAACCGGGTGTGGACGTGCGTTTGGGCGCCGCGCAGGAGGTGGAAGGCATCGAGCTGCGCAGCCAATTCAACAAGGGCAATGACAAGGTGTTCCAGTACCAGCTGGCCTTGGTGATACCGGGCACGCGCAAGATGCTCGCGTTGAGTTATGTGAAGGCGGACACGCTGGGGGATGCCGAGGCGGCGCACTGGGCCTTGATCAAAAACTCGCTGTCGTTCGACGCTATTTCCTGATGAGTTGCTTGTATGTCTGACGCGTTATGGGCGGCCCGGATGGGCGATGCGCTCTCCCACACTTCGATGATGGCCGACATCCTCGGCGGTGTGCTGGAGGTGGCGGCCAATATTGCGATCACCGCCGTGGCGACTGCGGCGGTGGTTGCCGCCACCGGGATTACCGTGGCCACCGGCGGGCTGGGTTGCTTCCTGCTGGGCGCCGTGGTGGGCACGATTGTCGGCCTGGCCATGAGCAAGACCGGGGCGGACAAAGGCTTATCGAATTTATGCGAGAGCTTCAGCAACGCCCTGTTCCCGCCTACGGTACAGGCGAACATTCTCACCGGTTCCACCAATACCCTGACCAACAGTATTCCGGCCGCTCGCGCCGCTGGCGCGATCAGTTCTCACGTCGCACCCGCCGGCACTGAGCTGGAAGAACCCGCGCCCGAGCCGGAAGCCAGCTACCTGGACATGGCCGAGAGTTTCTTCTCGCAGATGTGGCGCCCCACGGTTGCCACACCTGCGCCCGGCGCCGAACCCAAGCCGCTGGATTTGGTCACGTGCATGAAGCACCCGCCGATGCCGCCGCAGTTTCTGGCCGAGGGTTCGGAAAAAGTCACCATCAATGGCCAGCCGGCAGTGCGCAGCGGTGACCGCAGCACCTGCGATGCAACGGTGGTGTCGTCGGGGCTGATTTCCTCCAACGTGACCATTGGCGGCGGTTCGGTGGTGGTGCGCGAGATCCGCAGCGGCAAGACGCCGGGCGTCGGGCTGGCGGTGACAGCGTTGTTGATGCTCAAGGGCGGCAAGGGCAAGTTCTTCAGCAAGCTGCCGTGCATGTTGATCGGCGGCGCGACCTCGATGGCCGTGAGCAGCGCGATGGGGGCTATGGCCAATGCGGCCATGGGCTCGTCGAACCCGGTGCATGCGGCCACCGGCGCCAAGGTGCTGGGCGGCGATGATGAGCTGGATTTCGTACTGCCCGGCATCCTGCCGATTGATTGGCAACGCTTCTACAACAGCCGCGACGAACGCTCGGGCAGCCTGTTCGGCGCAGGCTGGAGCCTGCCGTATGAAGTGTGCGTCGACATCCAGCCTCACCCCGACGGCGGCGAAACGCTGGTCTACACCGATGAACAGGGCCGGCCTATCGACATGGGCAGTATTCCCCTGGGCGGCGCGGTGTTCAGCGCCGGTGAAGGGCTGGCCGTGCGCCGACACCTCAATGGGCAGTTGCTGATCGAAAGCGATGACGGGCTGTATCGCTTATTTGAGCCTTCCGCCAACCCGGCGTTGCTGCGCCTCAGCCAGCTCGGCGACCGCAACGACAACCGCATCCATGTTGATTACGACGAAGCCGGGCGGCTGATCCGGCTGCGCGATACGTTCGACCTGGTGCAAGTGGAGTTGATCCGCGATCAAGGCCACGTGGTGCGGCTCGAACGACTGTACCCCGATCAGCGTCGCGAAGTACTCGTAAGCTATGGCTACGACGCTATCGGCAACCTGGCTGAGGTCCGCGATGCCACTGGCCAGGTACAGCGACGCTTCAGCTATGATGCCGGCCAGCGCATGGTCGAGCACCAGTTGCCGACCGGTCTGCGCTGTTTCTACGAATGGGCCTTGGTTGAAGACGTGGAATGGCGCGTGGTCCGGCACTGGACCGACGAAGGCGACGCCTACCAGTTCGACTATGACTTGCAGGCCGGTATCACGCGGATTACCGACGGCTTGCAACGCGTCAGTACTCGCCACTGGAACACCCAGCACCAGATCGTTCGCTACTGCGACAACCTCGGGCAAACCTGGCTGTTCGAGTGGAACGACGAGCGCCAATTGCTCAGCGCCACCGATCCACTGGGCGGGCGCTATACGTACAGCTACGACGACGCCGGCAACCTGATCGGCGAGACCGACCCGCTGGGCCGCAGTGACTCGACCTTGTGGCTTGAGCATTGGGCACTGCCGCTGGTGGAGACCGACGCCGCCGACAATAGCTGGGCGTATCGCTACGATCAGCGCGGCAACTGCATCGCCGAAACCGACCCGCTGGGCTACGTCACCCGCTACCGTTATGACGATCACGGCCAGGTCGTGGAGATCATCGACGCCACCGGCAAAAGCAAGAAGCTGCGCTGGAATCCGTTTGGGCAGTTGGTCGAGCATATCGATTGTTCGGGTTACCCGACGCGTTTCAGTTACGACGAGCGCGGTTATTTGCAGGTCATTACCGACCCGCTAGGGGAACGAACAACCTTCACATACGACACGACGGGCAGGATGCTCAGCCAGCAGTTGCCAGATGGTCGCATCGAGTATTTTCAACGCAACGCCTGCGGACAATTGACGGTCCATACCGACCCGTCAGGCCACTCGACTCATTATCAGTACAACCCTCGCGGGCGCATTCGCCAGCGCACGGATGCGCACGGCCGCAAAGTGCAATTCAGCTATGACAGCTACGCACGGCTGCAAGCACTGACCAATGAGAATGGCGAATGTTATCGTTTCACGTGGAATGCCAATGATCGCCTGGTCGAGCAGCGCGACCTAGATGGCAGCGCCCATCACTATGACTACGATGCATTGAACAGCATCACCAGCGTCACTGCTTTACCAGCTCACGACAGCAATGCGCCAGGTATCCCTGAACAGCCTATTGTTCACTATTTGGAGCGTGATGCTGCCGGGCGCCTGGTTGTCAAAATCACCGACGATGGCCGCACGGATTATTTATACGATCTCCTGGATCAATTGATCGCAATCACATTCAAGGACGCCCAGGGCAACGAACAAAAATTGAGTTATCGCTATGACGCCCTCGGCCAGCCACTTGAAGAGCAAAGCTCGGCCGGCAGTTTGAAACATCGCTATGACGAATTGGGCAATCTGACCCAGACCCAATTACCCGATGGTCGCTGGATCAACCGTCTGTACTACGGCAGCGGTCATTTGCACCAGATCAACCTCGATGGCCAAGTCATCAGTGACTTCGAGCGTGACCGCCTGCATCGTGAAGTACTTCGCACACAAGGTCAGATCAGCACCCGCACTGAATATGATCGAGGCGGGCGGTTGCGCGCTCGTGTACGGTATCCAAGTACCCTGCCGCGACCACTGACGGGAATGAGCCCGACATACTTCGACTTTGATCCCAGCGACAACCTGATCGCCCGCCACGAACAAAAAGCAGGAATTGCACACCAACAGTCGTTTCACTACGACGCCACTGATCGCATCATTGCCAGCCAGAATCCAATACATGGGACGCAGGAAAGCTTTGCTTATGACGCAGCGGCCAACCTTCTGGATGGTCCCCTGCCGGGTGTAGGCCTGGTGGTACATAACAAATTAATGACCTACCAAGACAAGCGTTACCGGTATGACAGTTTCGGTCGGCTGGTTGAAAAACGTAGTGCTCGTCGCGCCGTTCAACTATTCAAGTACGACGCTGAAAGCAGAGTGGTCGAAATACGAAATCAGCACGCCGCCAATGAAACCGTCATCACAATGACCTACGACCCTTTAGGTCGTCGGATTACAAAAACCGAACAAAACAGCAACGGTAATACGCTTGGTACCACTCGTTTTGTCTGGGACGGGTTGCAACTGATACAAGAGCATCGTAATAACCAGACCAGCCTTTATCTTTATGAAGATGGGAGCTATGAAGCGCTGGCACGTGTTGATGGCCTGGGCCCACTGCAAAGAATCAGGTACTACCACAACGACCCTAACGGACTGCCGCACGAATTGACGGACCACGATGGGCACCGTGTATGGCAGGCCAGTTATTACGCTTGGGGTAATACCGCCGAGGAAACCAGAGAATCTTCTTACATCGAAGAGCAGAACTTGAGGTTTCAGGGGCAATACTTGGACCGGGAAACCGGTTTGCACTACAACACGTTCAGGTTTTACGACCCCGATATAGGTCGGTTTATCACACCGGACCCCATAGGACTCGCCGGTGGCTTGAACCTCTATCAGTACGGGCCTAATCCGATGGGCTGGTGTGATGCGTGGGGGCTGGCAGGCAGTCCAACCACAGCGACTCATATCACCTACCTGGGCGTCGACAAAGCGACCGGCAAACCTTATGTGGGTTATGCCAGCATGCAAGGCAAGCAGGTAGGTTCAGACGTGTTGAACTATCGCTACGGGTCAAATTTCGATCGCTTTGGCGGCCAGGCACCTCAAGTCCTGCATACCGCCTATGGACAGGATGGCAAGGACACCACACGAGGGCTGGAACAACGAGTGTATGAAGGTTTGGGAGGAAAAGATGGAACCGCCAACGCACAAAATCCGGTCGGCAAAGGAAATGGCCGAAGGAAAGAATACCTAGCTGCGGCGGATAAACATTTGTCTCAGACTGACTCAGGCAAAGCACTGGATAAACGCATAAAAGCCGCGAATAAAACCAAGGGCAAAGCCCCTGCCAAAGTCGCCGGCAAAAGCAGGGGTGCGCGAGCAGGCCGCTGCTCGTGAATATCATCAATGACTATTGAAAATGGAGTGAGCCCATGGCCAAGCGCATCCTCTGGAAGGAAGGCGATCTAGTCAGCCTCAAATTGCGAGATGACTTATACACCGTAGGCCAGATGATCAAAAACTCCGTCATGCGCTTCTACGATGTGAGAAGTGTGGACGGCGCCTGGACCGAGCTTGCGCTGGACAACAGTATGATCCTGTTCAGTGGTTTTGTCGGCAAGGTGGTGACCCAGAGATTGGCAACGGAAAAACTAATTTCCGTCACACCATTTAGCCTTTCGGATCATGAGCGTTATTGGCTCAGGCCCCACGTCAGCTTTGAGGGCGGCTTTCCGTTTCGAGATGCTGATCTTGTTGACCTCGGCATCGGCTGCGATGCTGACTACAGCCTGGTACCTGCACTAAAGGAAGATCTGCAACTTTCTGACAGTCGCGACATTATCGAAAAGTATGAGTTGACCAACATGTGGGGAGACGAGGACCTCACCGACAGACTGTGTCGCTACTTCGATACCGGTGTTAACCGGGATGATTTGAAATTTGAAGTCTTTCCGGGACTCTGGAACGATCGTGAAAGCCTCAGGCCTTTGACCCGACGACTGCCTTTGCCGTTGAGATAAACAAGCAGTGTTTAGGTGATTTGAAGCATTAAAAAATGGGCACCCAACCCAGTCGGCGTGCCCATTCTTCTTACCGCCCCGCCTCCCTTCGAGACGGTACCGCAATTACGGGTTGACGCTGTCTTTGAGCGACTTGCCCGGCTTGAACGCAACGGTGTTGCTCGCCTTGATCTTCACAGGCTCACCGGTTTGCGGGTTTTTGCCGGTGCGGGCGCCACGGTGGCGTTGCAGGAAGGTGCCGAAGCCCACCAGGGTGACGCTGTCCTTGCGGTGCAGGGCGCCGGTGATTTCTTCGAGAACGGCGTTGAGGACGCGGTTGGCCTGTTCTTTGGTGAGATCCGCTTTTTCAGCGATGGCGGCTGCGAGTTCTGGTTTACGCATATGTGAAGCCTCTTTGACGGTTTTTTGTTGTTATGTCCGTGCTGCTCGTCTGTGGAGCAGCGCCCAAAGCGCCGCAGGCTCTACTCTGCGGCAGACGGGAGTGAGGATGGCATGCCCTCGCACGCTCCGCCAGTCTCGCGGCGACCTTTCTCGGGGGAAAAACGTGCTTATTCCGACAGAACGACCGGTATTTACGCCAGCAACGGCGGAAGTTCTTTGTTAAGGGCAAGTTTTTCCATCACGGCGTTGCCGGTCAGCGCGTAACCCAGCAGACGACCGTTGGCGTCGCGGCACAGGGCCTTGATGTCGGCACCCTGGCCTTCGACGCTCCACACCCCTTCGGTGCCCCGTGGCGGCGGGGATACCACCAGCGGGCAGACCGGGGTTTTCACGGTGACCGGCATCGGACCGTAGCTGACGGCCGTGGCGTTACCGGCCAGGGTCTGGGCCAGGGCACGGGCGCAGCTCATCAGCGGCATGACGTACAGCAGGTTGAGGCCATCAACCTCGGCGCAGTCGCCCAGGGCGTAGATATTGGCGTGGGAGGTCTTGAGGTGGCGATCCACCATGACCCCACGGTTGGTCTGCAGGCCGGCCGCCGCAGCCAGGTCGACACGCGGACGCAGGCCGATGGCCGAGACCACCAGATCGCAGTGCACCACTTCACCGTCCGACAGATGCGCTTCCAGGCCGTCAGCGCTGCGTTGCAGGCGGTTGAGCACCGGGCCCAGGTGGAAACGCGCCCCCACCCCTTCCAGGCCAGCCTGTACCGCTGCGGCCGCCGCCGGGTGCAGCAGGGTCGGCATGACTTGCTCGCACGGCGCCACCAGGTCGATTTCATAACCGCCGAGGATCAGGTCGTTGGCGAATTCACAGCCGATCAGGCCGGCGCCGAGCAGCAGCACGCGGCGCTTGCCGGCAGCGGCGGCGCGAAAGCGGGCGTAATCTTCGAGGTCGTTGATCGGAAAAACCAGCTCAGCGGCGTCGCCTTCAACCGGTACCCGCACGGTCTCCGCGCCCCAGGCCAGGACCAGATCACGATAGACCACCGCTTCTTCACCGATCCACAGGCGCTTGTGGCCGGGGTCGATGCCGCTGACGCGGGTGTGGGTGCGCACTTCGGCCTTGAGTTGCTCGGCCATGGCGCCGGGTTCGGCCATGCTCAGGCCATCGGCTTCCTTGTTCTTGCCAAAGCCGGTGGAGAGCATGGGCTTGGAGTAGGAGCGCCCGTCATCCGCGGTGATCAGCAGCAATGGGGTCTCGCTGTCGAGCTTGCGAAATTCCCGGGCCACGTTGTAACCGGCCAATCCTGTGCCGATGATCACGACAGGTGCGTTCATTCCTTTCTCCTTGTAGTACGTTTCTTAAATTTGGGATTAAGCGATTTCGATCATTTCGAAATCCATCTTGCCCACGCCGCAGTCCGGGCACAGCCAGTCTTCGGGTACGTCCTGCCACAGGGTGCCCGGAGCGATACCATCATCCGGCCAGCCGTCTTTTTCGTCATAGATCAGGCCGCAGACTACACATTGCCACTTCTTCATTTACTTGCTTCCTCAGGGTCCAGGCAGGTTGGCCGGCGGTCGATGGATCCAGCGTTGCCGCGCGGCTCAGGGCGTTTTGTACTGATCGGGGCCGACAGATGCAAGCTCGATCGACACAAGGCGCCGGGCCGGGCCGGCAAAAGATCAGGACGCCATGGTAAGCTCGCCGCCTCTTTTGCCGCCAATACTGACGCACCGTGCCGCACTCAATCGCCCTTCCCGATGCTTGCCAATGGTTGACCCAGAGCCTCCTGAGCCCTGCGCCCGCGCCCTTGACCCTGAACTGGCTGTTCGACGAAGGCTCGCTGACCCGCCGGTTGACGTGGCTGTCCCACGATGGCTTCAGCGTGACCCCGCTGTTCGAAGGCTGGCAGCCGCTGCGCGATGATGAATGCGCGGCGCTGTACATGCCCCCGGCCAGTATCGGTTGGGTGCGCGAAGTGTATTTGCGCGGGCATGGCCAACCGTGGGTGTTTGCCCGCAGTGTGGCCGCGCGCAGTGCATTGCAGGGCGACGGCTTGCATATGGATGAATTGGGCAGCCGTTCCTTGGGCGAATTGCTGTTTTGCGACCGCGCGTTCACCCGCCAGGCCATCGAGGTGTGCCATTACCCTCGCCAATGGTTGCCCACCACGGACCAGGCCGACGGGCTGTGGGCGCGCCGCTCACGCTTCGATCGCGGGCCGCTGAGCGTGCTGGTGGCGGAAGTCTTCCTGCCGGCTTTCTGGCACGCGCTGCATGACCATCCGGAGAACTGCTGATGTATCAACGTCTGCTCAAATCCTTGAACCGCCTGCACCCCCGGGCCTGGGATTTCATTCAGTTGACCCGCATGGACAAGCCCATCGGCATCTACCTGCTGCTGTGGCCGACGCTGTGGGCGCTGTGGATCGCCGGCAAGGGCTCGCCGTCCCTGGCCAATATCGTGATTTTTGTGCTGGGCGTTACGCTGACTCGCGCTGCCGGTTGCGTCATCAATGACTGGGCGGACCGCAAGGTCGACGGCCATGTGAAGCGCACCGCGCAACGCCCGCTGGCCAGCGGCAGGATCCGTTCGAAAGAGGCCCTGGTGTTCTTTGCGGTACTGATGCTGATCAGCTTCCTGCTGGTACTGCTGACCAACGCCACCACCATCTGGTTATCGCTGGGCGGCCTGGCACTGGCGGTCAGCTACCCGTTCATGAAGCGCTACACCTATTACCCCCAGGTGGTGTTGGGCGCGGCGTTTTCCTGGGGCATGCCGATGGCGTTCACCGCCGAAACCGGCCACCTGCCCGCTACCGCCTGGCTGCTCTATATAGCCAACCTGTTGTGGACAGTGGCCTACGACACCTATTACGCGATGACCGACCGCGACGACGACTTGAAGATCGGCGTCAAATCCACTGCCATTCTGTTCGGCGATGCCGACCGGGTGATCATCCTGACCCTGCAAGGCCTGGCGCTGCTGTGCCTGTTGCTGGCCGGCGCACGGTTTGAGCTGGGGAGTTGGTTCCACCTGGGGCTGCTGGCGGCGGCAGGCTGCTTTGCCTGGGAGTTCTGGTACACCCGCGACCGGGACCGGATGAAATGCTTCAAGGCGTTTTTGCACAACCACTGGGCCGGGTTGGCGATTTTTGTCGGGATTGTGGCGGATTACGCGTTTCGCTGAGGTTTTTGCAGTGCCTGGTCGGGCCTCATCGGGGGCAAGCCTCCTCCCACATTTGAATGTGTTCACACATCAAAAGGTGGGAGGAGGCTTGCCCCCGATGGTTTCCGCAGCGCCGCGAAATCAGGGCTTGATCACATGCCATGCCCCACCCTTGCCATCACCGCTCTTGTCACCGGCCTTGTGGTCATCCTTGTAGGTGTAGACAGGTTTGCCCTTGTAGGCCCATTGACTGGTCTGGTCATCACGGGTGATCACGGTCCAATCGCCCATTGATTTGTCGGTAGACTCTGCTTTCAGCGGCGGCCAGTTGGTCGCGCACTGGTCCTTGCACACTGACTTGCCATCGGCGTCCTTGTCGAAGGTGTAAAGGGTCTTCCCACTGTGATCCACTAACAGACCGTTCTGGGTCATCGCCGGCTCCGCCGCGAATGCCAGTGTCGGGAGCGTCAACGCCGCCGTGACCAGCAGGGCCTTCCAAGAAAAAGTACTGTGAGTCATCGGAACCTTCCTTTTGTGGTTGTCAGGATTCGGACCCAAAGCGTAGTCCAGAGTGCCCCGAATTGCCCAAGCGACTAAATTACTGTCACACGACTGCAATAATTCCGTTATCTAATGCGGCGCAAGACAGTTAAATGACAAGAGGATTTTCGAGCATGGTTGGCAGGAGCATTCTGATTGTTGACGACGAAGCGCCCATCCGCGAGATGATCGCCGTTGCGTTGGAAATGGCCGGCTATGACTGCCTGGAGGCGGAGAACTCCCAGCAGGCCCATGCCATTATCGTCGACCGCAAGCCGGACCTGATCCTGCTGGACTGGATGCTGCCCGGCACCTCCGGCATCGAACTGGCCCGCCGCCTCAAGCGCGATGAGCTGACCGGGGATATCCCGATCATCATGCTCACCGCCAAGGGCGAAGAAGACAATAAGATCCAGGGCCTGGAAGTCGGCGCCGATGACTACATCACCAAGCCGTTTTCCCCACGGGAACTGGTAGCGCGCCTGAAAGCCGTGCTGCGCCGTGCCGGCCCGACCGATGGCGAAGCACCTATCGAAGTCGGTGGCCTGCTGCTGGACCCGATCAGCCACCGCGTAACCATCGACGGCAAGCCGGCCGAGATGGGCCCGACCGAATACCGCCTGCTGCAGTTCTTCATGACCCACCAGGAGCGTGCCTATACCCGTGGCCAATTGCTGGACCAGGTGTGGGGCGGCAACGTGTATGTCGAGGAGCGCACCGTCGACGTGCATATCCGTCGCCTGCGCAAAGCCTTGGGCGATGCCTACGAGAATCTGGTACAAACCGTGCGCGGCACCGGCTACCGGTTCTCCACCAAGGGCTGAGCCAGCCACTTTCCTTCCTTAACAGCTGACAAGGACGCATGTTTAAGTGAACCAGAACTGGCATGGCACCCTGATCCGCCACATGCTCCTGTTGATCACCGCCTGCCTGTTGGTGGGCCTGGTCAGCGGCTATTACGGCTGGAGCCTGGCCATCGGTATCGGCCTGTACCTGGGCTGGACCCTCAAGCAATTGCTGCGCCTGCATGAATGGCTGCGCCAGCACAAACCCGACGAAGCACCGCCCGATGGTTACGGCCTGTGGGGTGAGGTGTTCGACAGCATCTACCACCTGCAACGCCGCGACCAACGGGTACGCGGGCGCCTGCAAGCCGTGATCGACCGGGTGCAGGAGTCCACCGCTGCGCTCAAGGACGCGGTGATCATGCTCGACAGCGACGGCAACCTGGAGTGGTGGAACCGCGCCGCCGAGACCCTGCTGGGCCTCAAGACGCCCCAGGACAGCGGCCAGCCGGTAACCAACCTGGTGCGTCACCCGCGCTTCAAGGAATACTTCGAGCAGGACAACTACGAAGAAGCCCTGGAAATCCCCTCGCCCACCAACGACCGTGTGCGTATCCAGTTGTACCTGACCCGCTACGGCAACAACGAACACCTGATGCTGGTGCGCGACGTAACCCGCATCCATCAGCTGGAGCAGATGCGCAAAGACTTCGTTGCCAACGTCTCCCACGAACTGCGCACGCCCTTGACGGTGATCTGCGGCTACCTGGAGACGCTGCTGGACAACGTCGAGGAGATCAACCCACGCTGGAGCCGTGCCCTGCAGCAAATGCAGCAGCAGGGTTCACGCATGCAGACCCTGCTCAACGACTTGCTGTTGCTGGCCAAGCTCGAGGCCACGGATTATCCGTCGGACAACCAACCGGTAGCCGTCCAGAGCCTGTTGCAGACCATCAAGAATGACGCCAAGGCCCTGTCGGGCGAGCGCGGGCAGCAGATCAGCCTGGATGCCGACCCGCAGGTGTTGCTCAAAGGCAGCGAGGGCGAATTGCGCAGCGCGTTCTCCAACCTGGTGTTCAACGCGGTGAAGTACACCCAGGACAAGGGCACTATCCGCATCCGCTGGTGGGCCGACGAGCAAGGCGCACACCTGAGCGTGCAGGACTCCGGCATCGGCATCGACGCCAAGCATCTGCCGCGCCTGACCGAGCGTTTCTACCGCGTCGATTCCAGCCGCAACTCCAACACCGGCGGCACCGGGCTGGGCCTGGCCATTGTCAAGCATGTGCTGCTGCGCCACCGTGCACGCCTGGAAATCAGCAGCGTGCTGGGACATGGCAGTACATTCACCTGCCATTTTCCACCCGCGCAGATGACCCGTTCGCGGCTCGTCGGAAATGACGAATAACTCAAACACAGTACAAAACTAAATGTGGGAGGTGGCTTGCTCCCGATGGCGGTGCATCAGTAACAGATATGCAGACTGACACACTGCTCTCGGGAGCAAGGCCCCTCCCACAATTGGAATTGTGCTGTTTCGAATAAGGCATTCCAGGCCCCACCCGGCAGCAACCACTAGGCAAGCGCCCCGTCAGCCGCTACATTGGCCGACTTGCGCCTGCCTTTCAGGCCCTTCTGTCACCCCTTATTGAACACACGGAACCTGCAAAACCCAATCATGGACCCTTCCCCTGGTATCACCCTCGCCACACTCTTCGCCGATTTCGGCATGATTCTTTTTGCTCTAATCCTGGTACTGCTCAACGGTTTTTTCGTTGCGGCGGAATTTGCCATGGTCAAGCTGCGCTCGACCCGGGTCGAGGCCATCGCCCACACCAACGGCTGGCGCGGGCAGATCCTGCGTACCGTGCACAGCCAGCTCGACGCCTACCTGTCGGCCTGCCAGCTGGGTATCACCCTGGCCTCCCTGGGCCTGGGCTGGGTCGGTGAGCCGGCGTTCGCGCACATCCTCGAACCGCTGCTGGGCGCCGCAGGCGTCGAATCGCCGGAAGTGATCAAGGGCGTGTCGTTCTTTGCCGCGTTCTTCGTGATTTCCTACCTGCACATCGTGGTCGGTGAACTGGCGCCCAAGTCCTGGGCCATTCGCAAGCCCGAACTGCTGTCACTGTGGACGGCGGTGCCGCTGTACCTGTTCTACTGGGCCATGTACCCGGCGATCTACCTGCTCAACGCCAGCGCCAACGCGATCCTGCGCATCGCCGGCCAAGGCGAGCCCGGCCCGCACCACGAGCACCATTACAGCCGCGAAGAGCTCAAGCTGATCCTGCACTCCAGCCGTGGCCAGGACCCGAGCGACCAAGGCATGCGCGTACTGGCCTCGGCCGTGGAGATGGGCGAGCTGGAAGTGGTGGATTGGGCCAACTCCCGTGAAGACCTGGTGACCCTGGACTTCAACGCCCCGCTCAAGGAAATCCTCGCGCTGTTCCGTCGCCATAAATTCAGCCGCTATCCGGTGTATGACGCGGTGCGCAACGAGTTTGTCGGGCTTTTGCACATCAAGGACCTGCTGCTGGAACTGGCGGCCCTGGACCACATCCCCGAATCGTTCAACCTGGCCGAGCTGACCCGCCCGCTGGAACGTGTGTCGCGGCACATGCCGTTGTCGCAGTTGCTGGAGCAGTTCCGCAAAGGCGGCGCGCACTTTGCCCTGGTGGAAGAAGCCGACGGCAAGATCATCGGCTACCTGACCATGGAAGACGTGCTGGAAGTGCTGGTGGGCGATATCCAGGACGAACACCGCAAGGCCGAGCGCGGCATCCTCGCCTACCAGCCTGGCAAACTGCTGGTACGGGGCGATACGCCGCTGTTCAAGGTGGAACGCCTGCTGGGCGTCGACCTGGACCACATCGAGGCCGAAACCCTGGCAGGGCTGATCTACGACACCCTCAAGCGCGTGCCGGAAGAGGAAGAAGTGCTGGAGGTTGAAGGCTTGCGGATCATCATCAAGAAGATGAAAGGGCCGAAGATCGTGCTGGCCAAGGTCCTGCTGCTGGATTGACCCTCAATTGCCCAATGCAAAATTGGGCAATGTCCCGACCGGCTGGTTGAATTCGTAAGGAATCGACACCAGCCCGGCCGCGGTACTCTGTTGCACCACAAAGTGCAGGTGCGGCCCGCTGCTGTTGCCGGTATTGCCCGACAACCCCAGCGCGCTGCCCACCGCCACACGCTGCCCCGGCCTGACACTCACCGAGCCTTGCTTGAGGTGCAGGTACACACCCTGGGTGCCGTCATCGTGCTGCACGCGCACGAAATTGCCTGACGCATCGTTGCCGCGTCCGATCTGGCTATTCTCGATTTTCACCACCACACCGCTGCGTGCCGCGATGATCGGCGTGCCTTCGGGCATGGCGATGTCCATGGCGTAGCGGCTTTTGGCGTCGGTGTGGCTGAAGCTGCCGTTGGGACCTTGGGTCAGGCGGAACGGACCGCCACGCCAGGGCAAGGGGTAACGGTAGGCTTGTTGCGGGTAAACGGGTTTTGGCCTGTAGAGTACCGGCGGCTGTACGCGCTCGACCCTACGTTCCTGGATCACGAACGCCTGGGCGCCGGGGGTTTGCCGATCGCTGAAAAACACCATGCCGTTGGCATCGGTGGATTTGTACAGGGTCATGGCCTGGGTCGAATTGGCGACCAAGGCCAACATGCAGGACAGCAAAAGGCGAAGGAGCATGGCGCGAACCTGCCGGAGTGAATGAACAGCAAGCTAGCAAGGGATCATGACAATCCCGGGGCACGCCCCTTCGGACTGAAAGTCAGGCCCCCGGCACAAAATGCTTCTGCGCCGTACCGCGCGCAATCAGGCGGGAGATGTAGTCGAGCTTCTGCGCATCCTGGTCGATAAAGCGGAAGGTCAGTTGCAGCCAGTCACTGTCCGGCTTGGGTTCGAAGGCGACGATGGCGTGCAGGTAGCCGTTGAGACGCGCCACCTCGGCGTTGTCGCCCTGTTCCAGGTCGAGCACGGCACTTTCCAGTACCTGAGGCAGGACCTCACCGCGACGCACCACCAGCAGCGCCTCCTTGATGCTCAGCGCCTTGATCACGCATTGCTGGGTGCCGCTGGACAGGCGCAACTGGCCCTGGCCACGGCCGCCAGTGGGTGCAGCGCCTGGCGCTTGGACCGGTGGGGCGTTGTTAAGCAGGCCTTTGCTTGGCGCAGACGCAGCCGCCGCAACGGGGGCTGCACGTACGGCTTCAGGCTTGCCACCGGTCAGGGCACTCAGGGAATCATTGCCGAAGGCCGAGTTCATCTTGGTCGGCGCGCTGGCGACCAGGGCGTCGAGGCGACCGACCTTGTGCAGGGCTTGCTTGACCTTGTTCAGCAGTTGCTCGTTGGTGAACGGTTTGCTGACGTAACCGGAAACCCCGGCCTGGATCGCCTGGACCACGTTCTCTTTGTCGCCACGGCTGGTCACCATCACAAACGGCATGGCCTTGAGGTGCGGTTGCTCACGGCACCAGGTCAACAGCTCCAGGCCGGACATCTCCGGCATTTCCCAGTCGCACAGCACCAGGTCGAAGCTCTCGCGCATCAGGATGGTCTGGGCCTTCTTGCCGTTTACCGCATCTTCAAGCTTGATCCCGGGGAAGTAGTTGCGCAGGCACTTCTTCACCAGGTCGCGGATAAACGAGGCGTCATCCACCACCAATACACTGACTTTACTCATCGACCCTTCATCCTATAAAAACTTCGGCACGCAAAACGCCTGACTAATGGCATTTTGCCAAAACTCTGTAGTCACGTTCGGACTTTCTTTTACCCGATTCGCAAAAAATTCAGGCGCCACAAACGAAAACGCCCGACCAGAGGCCGGGCGTTAATTTCTCGGGCAACCTTACTTATCGTCAGGTTCGCCCGGAACATTAGGGATTTGATCGGCTGAACCCTCAACTTCGGCCTTCATGCGCTTGAGACCCATGTGCCGTACGTCGGTACCGCGCACCAGATAGATCACCAGTTCCGAGATATTGCGCGCGTGATCACCGATCCGCTCCAGGGAGCGCAACACCCAGATGATGCTCAAGACCCGCGAGATAGAGCGCGGGTCTTCCATCATGTAGGTGGCCAGCTCACGCAGGGCGGTCTTGTATTCTCGGTCGATGACCTTGTCGTACTGCGCTACCGACAATGCCAGCTCGGCGTCAAAGCGCGCAAAGGCATCCAGGGCATCCCGTACCATGTTGCGCACCTGGTCGCCGATATGACGCACTTCGACATAACCGCGCGGCGCTTCACCCTCTTCGCACAGCTGGATGGCACGGCGGGCAATCTTGGTGGCTTCGTCGCCGATCCGCTCGAGGTCGATCACCGACTTGGAAATGCTGATGATCAGGCGCAGGTCGGATGCTGCCGGCTGGCGACGGGCGAGAATGCGCAGGCATTCTTCGTCGATGTTGCGTTCCATCTGGTTGATCTGGTCGTCGATCTCGCGCACTTGCTGGGCCAGGCCCGAGTCGGCCTCGATCAGCGCGGTCACGGCGTCGTTGACTTGCTTCTCCACCAGCCCGCCCATCGCCAGGAGGTGGCTGCGCACTTCCTCCAGCTCGGCGTTGAACTGCGCGGAGATGTGGTGGGTAAGGCCTTCTTTGCTAATCATGTTGGCGTCCTTGGAGCGTCCGGTAAGGTGCGGAGAACCGCAGCGTCAGTGCAATCAGAACCACAGCTTCCTAGCCGTAGCGACCGGTGATGTAGTCTTCGGTCTGCTTCTTCGCCGGATTGGTGAACAGGGTGTCGGTATCGCCGAACTCCACCAGCTTGCCCATGTACATGAACGCGGTGTAGTCGGAAACCCGCGCCGCCTGTTGCATGTTGTGGGTCACGATAACGATGGTGAACTTGGACTTGAGCTCGTAGATCAGTTCTTCGACTTTCAGCGTCGAGATCGGGTCGAGTGCCGAGCACGGTTCGTCGAGCAGCAGCACTTCCGGCTCCACGGCGATGGTGCGCGCGATCACCAGACGTTGCTGCTGGCCGCCGGACAGGCCGAGTGCCGATTCGTGCAGGCGGTCCTTGACCTCGTCCCACAGCGCCGCGCCTTTAAGGGCCCACTCAACGGCTTCGTCGAGGATGCGCTTCTTGTTGATGCCCTGGATGCGCAGGCCGTAGACCACGTTTTCGTAGATGGTCTTGGGGAACGGGTTAGGCTTCTGGAACACCATGCCCACACGGCGACGCAGTTCGGCCACGTCTTCGCCCTTGCGGTAGATGTTGGTGCCGTAGAGGTTGATGGCCCCGTCCACGCGGCAACCGTCCACCAGGTCGTTCATGCGGTTGAAGGTACGCAGCAGCGTGGACTTGCCGCAGCCCGACGGGCCGATAAAGGCGGTCACGCGCTGCTTGGGGATGTTCATGCTGACGTCGAACAGTGCCTGCTTGTCACCGTAATACAGGCTCAGGCCCGGTACTTCGATGGCCACGGTTTCCTGGGCCAGGCTCAGGCTCTGTTTGTCGCGACCCAGGGCAGACATGTTGATGCCGTGGGAATGGGTGTCGTGTTGCATGGTCTCACTCCGTTCGTAGCTGCACGCTTTTAGCTGCAAGCTGCAAGATTTGAGCAAAAGCGGCTTGTAGCTTGCCGCTTGTGGCGAATAGCTTTAGCTGTCCAGCGCCTTGTACTTCTCGCGCAGGTGGTTACGAATCCACACCGCCGACAGGTTGAGCGTGGCGATCACCAGCACCAGCAGCAAGGCGGTGGCGTACACCAGCGGCCGTGCGGCCTCGACGTTAGGGCTCTGAAAGCCGACGTCATAGATATGGAAGCCCAGGTGCATGATCTTCTGGTCCAGGTGCAGGTACGGGTAGTTGCCGTCCAGCGGCAGCGACGGGGCCAGTTTCACCACGCCGACCAGCATCAGCGGCGCCACTTCACCGGCGGCGCGGGCCACGGCGAGGATCATGCCGGTCATCATCGCCGGGCTGGCCATCGGCAGCACGATCTTCCACAGCGTTTCCGCCTTGGTCGCGCCCAGCGCCAGGGAGCCTTCACGCACCGTACGCGGAATCCGTGCCAGGCCTTCTTCGGTGGCCACGATCACCACCGGTACCGCCAGCAGCGCCAGGGTCAGCGAGGCCCAGAGCAGGCCCGGTGTACCGAAGGTCGGTGCCGGCAGCGCTTCGGCGAAGAACAGACGGTCGACCGAGCCACCCAATACATACACGAAGAAACCCAGGCCGAACACGCCGTAGACGATGGCCGGTACACCCGCCAGGTTGTTCACGGCGATGCGGATGATGCGCGTCAGGGTGTTCTGCTTGGCGTATTCACGCAGGTACACCGCCGCCAGCACGCCGAACGGGGTCACGATCATCGCCATGATCAGGGTCATCATCACGGTGCCGAAGATCGCCGGGAAGATCCCGCCTTCGGTGTTGGCCTCCCGCGGGTCATCACTGAGGAATTCCCACACCTTGCTGACATAGAAACCGATCTTGGTCACGGTCCCCATGGCGTTCGGCTGGTAGGCGTGCACCACCTTGCCGATGCCGATTTCAATTTCCTTGCCGTTGCCATCGCGAGCGGTCAAGGCATCGCGATTGAATTGGGCGTGCAGGTCGGCCAGGCGCGCTTCGATGTCCTGGTAGCGCGCGTTCAGCTCGGCACGATCGGCCTCCATGTCGGCCTGGGCGGCAGCGTCGAGCTTGCCTTCCAGTTCCAGTTTGCGGCCATGCAGGCGGATGCGCTCGAGGCCGGCGTTGATCGCGCCGATGTCGGACTTCTCCAGGGTCTTGAGCTGGGCCGCCAGCTTGTTCACACGGTCCACGCGGGCTTGCAGCTCCGGCCACGCGGCCTCGCCTTCAGCGATGACCTTGCCATCCTGCTTGACGTTGACCAGGGTGCCGTAGAAGTTGCCCCACTCACGACGTTCGATGGTCATCAGGTTCTTCGGCGTGCTCTGGTCCTTCAACCATTCGCCGACGATCCAGGTGAAGTCGTTGCCGTTCAGGTCGCGGTTGCCGACCTTGATCAGCTCGCGGGTCATGAACTCCGGGCCCGCATCGGGCACCGGCAGGCCCGCGCTTTTCAGGCGCTCGCGCGGCACTTCTTCTTTCTGCACCACTTCGCCGATGACGATATGGTTTTCCTGGCCCGGCACGTTGTAGTTGGCCTGGATCAGGTCGGCCGGCCAGAAGTGGCCCAGGCCACGCACGGCAATCACGGCCAGCAAACCAATGGTCATGATGACCGCGATGGACACCGCGCCACCGCTGATCCAGACGCCCGGAGCGCCGCTCTTGAACCATCCATTCAGGGAGTTCTGTTTCACAGACTTCTACCTTTCTTAAAGCGACGAGTATTTCTTGCGCAGACGCTGACGAATCAGCTCGGCGAGGGTGTTCATGATGAAGGTGAACAGCAGCAGCACCAGCGCCGAGAGGAACAACACGCGGTAGTGACTGCCGCCGACTTCCGACTCGGGCATTTCCACCGCGACGTTGGCCGCCAGGGTGCGCAGGCCTTCGAACAGGTTCATCTCCATCACCGGCGTGTTACCGGTGGCCATCAGCACGATCATGGTCTCGCCCACGGCGCGGCCCATGCCGATCATCAGCGCCGAGAAGATGCCCGGGCTGGCGGTCAGGATCACTACGCGGGTCATGGTCTGCCACGGCGTGGCGCCCAGGGCCAGGGAACCCAGGGTCAGGCCGCGCGGTACGCTGAACACGGCGTCTTCGGCGATGGAATAGATGTTCGGGATCACCGCAAAGCCCATGGCCAGGCCGACCACCAGGGCGTTGCGCTGGTCGTAGGTAATGCCCAGGTCGTGGGAGATCCACATGCGCATGTCGCCGCCGAAGAACCAGGTTTCCAGGTACGGGCTCATGTACAGCGAGAGCCAGCCCACGAACAGGATCACCGGGATCAGGATTGCGCTTTCCCAACCGTCGGGAACCCGCAGGCGAATCGACTCGGGCAGGCGACTGAAGACAAACCCGGCCACCAGGATGCCAATCGGCAACAGCATCAGCAGGCTGAAGATCCCCGGCAGATGCCCTTCGACATACGGCGCCAGGAACAGGCCGGCGAAGAAGCCGAGGATCACCGTCGGCATGGCTTCCATCAGTTCGATCACCGGCTTGACCTTGCGGCGCAGGCTCGGGGCCATGAAGTAAGCGGTGTAGATCGCCGCGGCAACGGCCAGTGGCGCCGCCAGCAGCATGGCGTAGAACGCCGCCTTCAGGGTACCGAAGGTCAATGGCGCCAGGCTCATCTTGGGTTCGAAGTCGGTGTTGGCGGCGGTCGATTGCCAGACGTACTTAGGCTCGTCGTAGTTTTCGTACCAGACCTTGCTCCACAACGCGCTCCAGGACACTTCCGGGTGCGGGTTATCCAGCAGCAGCGGCTGCAGCTTGCCGCCGGCTTCGACGATCACGCGGTTGGCGCGCGGCGACATACCAAACACGCCCTGGCCGTCGACCACCGGATCCACCAGCAGGGTGCGGTGGGCGGTGCTGTGGAACACGCCGAACTTGCCGGAAGCGTCGAGGGCGGTAAAGCCTTTGCGCCGCTCTTCGGCGGTGATTTCCACGATGGGCGCGGTGCCCATCTGGAAGGTACGGATCTGCTTGAAGCGCTGCTCGCCATCCGGGTCACGGGCCATGAACCACTGGGCCAGGCCGCCTTTGGAGTTACCGACGATCAGCGAGATGCCGCCCACCAACTGGGTGCTGGCGGTGACTTCGGCAGTGCCATCTTCCAGTAATTTGTAGCGACCGTTGAGGCTCTTGTCGCGCAGGCTGAACACATCCGCCAGGGCGCGGCCGTTGATCACGTACAGCCATTGCTGGCGCGGATCGATGAAGATCGCCTTCACCGGCTCGGTCATTTGCGGCAGCTCGACACGCTTCTGCTCGCTGGTGACTTCACCGGTCATCATGTTTTCTTCGCGGCTCAGGGTCAGCACGTTCAAGTGCGAACCGGCCGAGCCTGCCACCACCAGCGACGAATCGGTGGCGTTGAGGGCGACATGCTCCAACGGGCGGCCGGCATCGTCGAGCACGATCGGCGTTTCACCGTAGGGGTATTCAATCGCAGGCGTGATGGTCTTCTTGCCGTCCGGGTACGACACCTTATAGGTGTGACGGAACACCAGGGACTGGCCATTGGACAAACCGAGGATCACCAGCGGGCTGCCCGGCTGGTCTTCACCGATGGAAGCCACGCTCACGCCGGGCGCAAGCGGCAGGTCGACACGCTTGAGTTCGGCACCGCTCGTGACGTCAAAGAACAGCGCCTGGCCCTTGTCGGAAACCCGCATGGCGACCTGGTTCTGCTCTTCCAGGGAGATCAACAACGGCTTGCCGGCGTCCTGCATCCAGGCGGGCGTCAGTGCGTCTTCCTTGGTCAGCGAGGCGCCTTGGAACAGTGGCGCGACCACGTAGGCGAGGAAAAAGAAAATCAGGGTGATCGCACCCAGAACGGCGAGGCCGCCCACCAGCACATACCAACGGGTCAGGCGATCCTTGAGCGCGCGAATACGGCGCTTGCGTTGCAGCTCAGGCGTATTGAAATCAATGCGCTTGGGGGGAGAAGTTGTCGTCATGGTGGAATTGGCCAGATCATTCATGCGCACACCCTAGCGATCCTGTATGACAGAAAGATGACAGTGCAGTGACGCAACAAATCCGCCGCGAAGCAGGGCTGGCAGCGGACTAGAAAATTCGGATGCGGGGCCGGTATTCCGGCCCCGCAGAGGCAATCAGTTGCCTTCTTTCAGACCCAGGTCAGCCAGGGCCTTGGCGGCAACCTTGGCTGGCAGTGGGATGTAGCCGTCCTTGACGACAACTTCCTGGCCCTGTTTGGACAGAACCAGTTTCACGAACTCGGCTTCCAGCGGGGCCAGAGGCTTGTTCGGGGCTTTGTTGACGTAAACGTAGAGGAAACGCGACAGCGGGTATTTGCCGTTCAGGGCGTTTTCTTCGCTGTCTTCGATGAAGTCAGTGCTGCCTTTCTTGGCCAGGGCCACGGTCTTCACACTGGCGGTCTTGTAGCCGATGCCCGAGTAACCGATGCCGTTCAGCGAAGAGCTGATCGACTGCACGACCGAAGCCGAGCCGGGTTGTTCGTTCACGTTAGGCTTGTAGTCGCCTTTGCACAGGGCTTCTTCCTTGAAGTAGCCGTAGGTGCCGGATACCGAGTTACGGCCGAACAGTTGCACTGGCTTGTTGGCCAGGTCGCCGGTCACACCCAGGTCACCCCAGGTTTTCACATCGGCTTTGCCACCACACAGGCGAGTCGAGGAGAAGATCGCGTCGACTTGTTCCATGGTCAGGTGCTGGATCGGGTTGTCCTTGTGCACGAACACGGCCAGGGCATCCACGGCAACCGGGATAGCGGTTGGCTTGTAGCCGTACTTCTGCTCGAAGGCCGCCAGTTCGGTGTCCTTCATCTTGCGGCTCATCGGGCCCAGGTTGGAGGTGCCTTCAGTCAGCGCAGGTGGCGCGGTGGCGGAGCCGGCAGCTTGAATCTGGATGTTGACGTTCGGGTATTCCTTTTTGTAACCCTCGGCCCACAGGGTCATCAGGTTGGCCAGGGTATCGGAACCGACGCTGGACAAGTTGCCCGACACACCAGTGGTCTTGACGTAAGCCGGGATTGCCGGATCAACACCTGCGGCCACCGCGTTGGCGGTCGCAACGCCAGCAGCGACAAAAGTCATTGCCGCCATCAAACGTTTCAGTTTCATGCCTTGCTCCTAGCAGATAGGGATAGTTGGATCGGGGCCAAGTATCGAGAGGCCGTGTGAACACTATATGTCTGAAATATGACAATTGGATGAAAGGCCAGCATTGGAGATCACACAACGAAAGGAGAGAAGGTCGGGACGTACGAGGAGGTTAGAGCGACTAAGCGACTTCTTGGAAACAAGCTGTAATTGTTATAAAACGCAAGGCATGTGGCGAGGGAGCTTGCTCCCTCGCCACATGGTTACCGGTAAAAGCGCTAAACGGGGTTACCGCCCGCGCTTCCATAGATACCCACCCACCACCATCCCCATCACACACAGGACAGCCACGTAGTAAGCCGGGCCCATCGGGCTTTCCTTCATCAGCAGCGACACCGCCAGCGGCGTCAGCCCGCCGAACACGGCGTAGGCCACGTTGTAGGAAAACGACAGGCCACTGAAGCGCACCACGGGCGGGAAGGCTTTCACCATCACGTAAGGCACCACGCCAATGGTGCCGACGAACAGGCCGGTCAAGGCGTACAGCGGGAACAGCCAGTCCGGGTGGGTCATGAGGCTGTGGTACAGCGTCCAGGAGGTCGCCAGCAGCAATGCGCAACCGCTTACCAGTACACGCCCGGCACCAAAACGGTCAGCCAGGGCGCCGGAGGCAATGCAGCCAAGGCTCAAAGTCACGATGGCCAGGCTATTGGCTTGCAGCGCAACAGTCGGGCTGAAGTGGTAGATGGTCTGCAACACGGTCGGGGTCATCAGGATGACCACCACGACGCCGGCCGACAACAGCCAGGTCAGCAGCATCGACAATACGATGGCACCACGGTGGTCGCGCAGCACGGCACGCAATGGCAGCTCGGCGGCCAGGGTCTTGCGTTGCTGCATCTCGGCGAAGATCGGCGTTTCATGCAGCCAGCGGCGCAGGTACACCGACAGCAGGCCGAACACGCCACCGAGCAGGAAAGGAATGCGCCAGGCGTAATCCGAGACCTGCTCCGGGCTGTAAATAGTGTTGATGGCAGTGGCCACCAGCGAACCCAGCAGGATACCGGCGGTCAGGCCGCTGGTCAGGGTGCCGCAGGCGTAACCAATGTGGCGCGGCGGTACGTGTTCGGACACGAACACCCAGGCGCCCGGGACCTCACCGCCAATCGCTGCGCCCTGGATGATGCGCATCAACAGCAACAGGACCGGCGCCCACAGGCCGATCTGCGCGTAGGTCGGCAGCAGGCCCATGATCAGGGTCGGCACCGCCATCATGAAGATGCTCAGGGTGAACATCTTCTTGCGGCCCAGCAGGTCACCGAAGTGCGCCATGATGATGCCGCCCAGCGGGCGTGCCAGGTAACCGGCGGCGAAGATGCCGAAGGTCTGCATCATGCGCAGCCATTCGGGCATATCGACAGGGAAGAACAATTTTCCGACCACGGTGGCGAAAAACACGAAAATGATGAAGTCATAAAACTCCAGCGCCCCGCCCAAGGCAGACAGCGACAGGGTTTTGTAGTCGTTGCGGGTCAGCGGGCGCGACGGTTGCGCACTGCTTGCGGGCACGGAGGACATGGCAAGGCTTCTCTTATAGTAGTCAGCTTGATAAGGACGGCACGCCCGGGACTGGCGGCGGGTCTGGCAAGATAGCAAATCGCTTGTAAAAGCACAGCGCCAGGAGAACAGTTGCGCGCAAAAGCCGCGATACAGCGGCTATTTACCGACCAAATGAGCGTCGGGAGGTCGTCGTGGCGCCAGGGTCTCGATATACTCGGCCCTTGCAAGCGCAAGAACCCCAGGCTTGAGGGGCTGCTGCGCCAAAACGCCGTTGGGTGCCATCCAGCCGATTTGGCAGAGTTTCCCTTTAGCACGCCTTACGAGAAACGTATCGAACGGAGTATGTTTGTGCTGAAACGTTTTTCTAACAGTCGGCTATCCACCTTGCTCCACCTATAAAAGCGTCACGGGTCAGAGGCCCCCCGGCATGATCGAACTCGAACAAGAAGATCCTATCCCGCAAGGCGATCTCGCCCTGCAAATCACCGCGCTCCCGCGTGAAACCAACGGTTTTGGCGATATTTTCGGCGGCTGGCTGGTCGCGCAGATGGACCTCGCCGGTACCGCCATGGCCAGCAAGGTCGCGGGCGGGCGTGTGGCCACCGTGGCCATTGACCGCATGGCGTTCCTGGTGCCGGTGGCAGTGGGCGCGCAATTGTCCTTCTATACCCAGGCCCTGGAAATCGGCCGCAGCTCGATCCAGATGATGGTCGAAGTGTGGAGCGACGACCCGCTGTCCAGCGAATGGCGCAAGGTCACCGAGGCGGTGTTTGTGTTCGTCGCTATCGATGGCAGCGGCCGCACACGCTCGGTGCCATCGCGCGCGCGTTAAACCTCGCGGGGTTTTGACGGTCAATTGTCCCATTGCCTGCCATTGAGAGTGCCTGTTATGCCTACGCCCCACGTTGAGACCGTGAAAGTCGACGAACTGGACTGCTGGCGCATCCGCCATAACGGCGCCGAACTGATGATCGCCCAGCAGGGCGCGCATATCTTCAGTTACGGCCGCGAAGGCGAGCAGCCGCTGATCTGGCCGAACCCTGAGGCGGTGTTCAAGAAGGGCAAGGGCATTCGTACCGGCGTCCCGGTGTGCTGGCCCTGGTTTGGGGTGTTCGACCGCAACCCGCCCAGCGTAAAGGCGATGCGCCAAAGTGATCAGCCTGCGGGCGCTCACGGTTTCGTGCGTACCGCGACCTGGGCATTGGCCGGGACCACCCTTGAAGGTGAAGCGCTGCGGGTGGACCTGCAACTACCGGTTCCTGCAGGCGGCTTCCCCGGCTGGCCCCATCAGGTCGACCTGAGCCTGAGCCTGCTGCTGGACAACCAACTGCACATCCGCCTGACCAGCCACAACCGTGGCAACGACACTGTCACGCTCAGCCAGGCGCTGCACACCTATTTCGCCGTGAGCGACGTACGCAACGTGCAGGTCGAAGGCCTGGACGGCTCGGTATACATCGATACCGCCGATGGCTGGAGCGAGAAAACCCAGTCCGGCCTGCTGCACTTCACTGCCGAGACCGACCGCATCTACCTCGATACGCCCCCGTCGCTGAGCATCCTCGATCAGGACTGGCAGCGTCGCATCCAGCTCACCAGCCAAGGCTCGAAATCCACCGTGATCTGGAACCCCTGGACCGAACGCGCCAAAGCCTTCGACGACATGGCCGATGATGGCTGGCAGGGCATGCTGTGCATCGAGACGGCGAATGTGCTGGATGATGTGGTGAGCCTGGCCCCAGGTGAAAGCCACACTCTGGGCGTGAGCATCACCGCTATCGCCCTGTAAACCCAATCGAAAATGTGGGAGGGGCACACCGCCCCCCACATTGGGTTCAGCGTAAGCTTATAGATCGGATTCCTTTACGACCCGCACCTTGCCCGCATCCAGCGCATAGGCGGCGTCGGCCAAATCGTTATTCACCGTCTCCACCTTCAACGTGCCGGTCACCCACAGCGGCGTGTAGATATCATCCAGCTTCAAACCCTTGGGATAACGCACCAGCACCAACTGGTTAGGCGGCGGTGGCGGCACGTGGATGCAGGCGCCCGGGTATGGCACCAGGAAGAACAGGGTGCTGCGGCCTTTGGCGTCGGTTTCCAACGGCACCGGGTAGCCGCCGATGCGGATGTTCCTGCCGTTCATGGCAGCCACGGTCTTGGTCGAATACATCACCGCCGGCAAGCCTTTGCTCTGCTTCAGGCCACCTTTGTCGGTGAACGTGCCTTGGGCTTCGGGGGAGTTGTGGTCGATCTCGGGCATGGCCTCGAGGGCCTTCTGGTCCGACAGCGGCATCAGGTCGAGCCAGTCGGTTTCCGGCAATTCACCGGCGTGGGCCAGGCCAGAGCCCAGCAGAAGGAGAGTCAACAGGAGACGGCGCATGGAGAGGCTCGGCAAGTACAAGTGGCGAGCATTCTAGCCCTCTGCGCCTGCGCAGCGCAGAGGACTTTGTCGGCTGATTACTTCTTTTTGATCAGGCCGTAGAGCACCAGCAGCACAATGGCGCCGACCAGTGCGCCGATAAAGCCTGCGCCTTGACCCGCCTGGTAGATACCCAGTGCCTGGCCACCGTAGGTCGCGGCCAGGGAACCGGCGATACCCAGCAGGATGGTCATGATCCAGCCCATGCTGTCGTCGCCGGGCTTGAGGAAACGCGCCAACAGGCCGACGATCAAGCCGATAAAGATGGTTCCGATGATACCCATGGCATTTCCCTCTGAATGAAGTGAGCTATGCCAAAGCCTAGACAGGCTTTGGCATCCTGCAATCAGAGGACGGCGATAACCAATGGTTCCCGCCGATCCCCGGGTTATTGCTCGGCGATCAGCGCTTCGACCTTGAGGATCTGCGCTTGCAGCGTTGCGCGGTCCTTGCAGCGCAGGTTGGCGTGGCCGACCTTGCGCCCGGCCTTGAAGGCCTTGCCGTAGTGATGCAGGTGGCAGTCTTGGATGGCGATCACGCGCTCCACCGGCGGTACCACGCCGATAAAGTTGAGCATCGCGCTCTCACCGACCTTGGCCGTGGAGCCCAATGGCAAGCCCGCGACAGCGCGCAGGTGGTTTTCGAACTGGCTGCACTCGGCGCCTTCGGTGGTCCAGTGCCCGGAGTTATGCACACGCGGGGCGATTTCGTTGGCCTTGAGGCCGCCGTCGACTTCAAAGAACTCGAACGCCATCACACCGACGTAATCCAGCTGCTTGAGCACGCGGCTGGAATAGTCTTCGGCCAGGGCCTGCAACGGGTGATCGGTGCTGGCCACGGACAGCTTGAGGATGCCGCTGTCGTGGGTGTTGTGCACCAACGGGTAGAAGCGGGTCTCACCATCCCGGGCACGCACGGCGATCAACGAGACTTCGCCGGTGAACGGCACGAAGCCTTCCAGCAGGCAGGCGACGCTGCCCAGTTCGGCGAAGGTGCCGACCACATCGGCGGCGGTGCGCAGGACTTTCTGGCCCTTGCCGTCGTAGCCCAGGGTGCGGGTTTTGAGCACGGCTGGCAGGCCAATGCTGGCGACGGCGGCGTCCAGGTCCGCCTGGGACTGGATATCGGCGAAGGCTGGGGTCGGAATGCCGAGGTCCTTGAACATGCTCTTCTCGAACCAGCGGTCACGGGCAATGCGCAAGGCTTCGGCGCTCGGGTACACCGGTACGAACTGCGACAGGAAGGCCACGGTTTCGGCCGGGACGCTTTCAAACTCGAACGTCACCAGGTCGACTTCGTCGGCCAGTTGGCGCAGGTGGTCCGGGTCGCTGTAGTCAGCGCGCAGGTGTTCACCCAAGGCTGCCGCACAGGCGTCCGGCGCAGGATCCAGGAAAGCGAAGTTCATCCCCAGCGGGGTGCCCGCCAAGGCCAGCATACGGCCCAGTTGGCCGCCACCGATTACACCGATTTTCATCGTCAACACCCTCAGGCGATACGTGGGTCTGGATTGTCCAGCACGCTGTCTGTCTGCTCGGCGCGGAATTTCTTCAGCACCGCGTGGAACTGCGGGTGCTTGGCGCCCAGGATGCTGGCGGACAGCAGGGCTGCGTTGATCGCGCCGGCCTTGCCGATCGCCAGGGTGGCCACCGGGATACCGGCCGGCATCTGCACGATGGACAACAGCGAATCCACGCCCGAGAGCATTGCCGACTGCACCGGTACGCCAAGCACCGGCAGGTGGGTCTTGGCCGCACACATGCCCGGCAGGTGTGCCGCACCGCCGGCACCGGCAATGATCACCTCGATGCCACGGGATTCTGCTTCATCGGCATACTGGAACAGCAAATCCGGGGTGCGGTGGGCAGAGACCACTTTCACTTCATACGGAATGCCGAGTTTTTCCAGCATATCGGCGGTGTGGCTAAGGGTGGACCAATCGGACTTGGAGCCCATGATCACGCCAACCAATGCACTCATCGTCGTGCCTCTTCTCTCTGGGCGCCCGCAGGCGCGTCAAAAAACAACAAGCCACGCGGGAAATCCGGCGTGGCTTGTTGTACGAAATGTGGCCGGTTGGACCGGCCGAAGGCCGCGCAGTATACCGTAATAATCCAGATAAACAGCCCCTGGGATGACCATCTGTCTAGCGGGGCAAAGTGGCGGTTTTATTGACCCTGTAGGAGCGAGCTTGCTCGCGAAGATCGCCAACGATGACGCGGGCGTTCTGAATGGATGCGGCGCTCTCAGGTTTTTCGCGAGCACGCTCGCTCCTACAGGGATCGCATTCAGGTACTTTGCGCCGCGCCACCTTCCAACTTGCGCCACAACAACCGCACATTCGCCTTGCGCACCAGCGCGCAGCGATACAGACGAATTTCCAGCGGCACATGCCATTGCGGCCCGCCGCAGACCACCAATTCACCGCGGGCCAGTTCGGCACGCACGCTCAGTTGCGGCACCCAGGCGATGCCCAGGCCTTCCAGGGCCATGCTTTTGAGGCTGTCGGCCATGGCGGTTTCGTACACCGTGGTAAAGCGCAGCGCGCGCTGGCGCAGCAACAGATGCACCGAACGGCCGAGGAACGCCCCGGCGCTGTAGGCCAGCAACGGCACACTGCCCTCGCCTTCGAGGTCGAACAGCGGCTTGCCGTCGGCGTCGGCCGCGCATACCGGGAGCATTTCGGTGTTGCCCAGGTGCAGTGAGGGGAAGATTTCGGCGTCCATTTGCATCGCCGCATCCGGGTCGTAGAACGCCAGCATCAGGTCGCAGCCGCCTTCACGCAGGGCATGCACCGCATCGCCGACGTTGGTGGCCACCAGCCGCGTGGCGATGTTCAGGCCGTCGTTGCGCAGTTGCGCGATCCAGCGCGGAAAGAAACCCAACGCCAGGGAGTGGGCTGCGGCCACTTGCATGACTTCGCCCTGCCCGCCTTCCAGGTGATGCAAATGGCGCAGCACTTCGCCGAGCTGCTCGACCACGGTACGCGCGGTGACCAGGAACAACTGCCCCGCCGCCGTCAGCTCAACCGGCGTGCGCGAGCGGTTGACCAGGGTCAGGCCCAATGCGGCCTCAAGGCTGCGGATACGTCGGCTGAACGCCGGCTGGGTGACAAAGCGCCGCTCGGCCGCCTGGGAAAAGCTGCGAGTCGCCGCCAGGGCGCTGAAGTCTTCCAGCCATTTGCTCTCAAGGTTCATCACTGCCTCCCACGGATACGCACCATTTTGGCACACACGCCCGCCATGATAGCCGGGTCACACTCACATTATGCCGTTTATGCATAGGCCAGTGTTTAACAGCATTGGCCCAAAATTTCCTACAGGCCTAGCATTCGCAGCGTTCCGGCCTGTTCCGGGTCCATATCGAGATGATTTCCGTCATGTCCTCCGCTGCATCATTCCGCACAGAAAAAGACCTGCTTGGCGTACTCGAAGTACCTGCCCAAGCGTATTACGGCATCCAGACCCTGCGAGCGGTGAATAACTTCCGCCTCTCGGGCGTTCCGATTTCGCATTACCCGAAATTGGTGGTCGGCCTGGCAATGGTCAAGCAAGCGGCGGCTGACGCCAACCGCGAGCTGGGCCAGCTCAGCGAAGCCAAGCACGCGGCCATCAGCGAAGCCTGTGCCCGCCTGATCCGCGGCGATTTCCACGAAGAATTCGTGGTGGACATGATTCAAGGCGGCGCCGGCACTTCAACCAACATGAATGCCAACGAAGTCATCGCCAACATCGCGTTGGAGGCCATGGGCCACAACAAGGGCGAATACCAGTACCTGCACCCCAACAACGACGTGAACATGGCGCAGTCGACCAACGACGCCTACCCGACCGCGATCCGCCTGGGCCTGCTGCTGGGCCACGACGCGCTGCTGGCCAGCCTCGACAGCCTGATCCAGGCGTTCGCCGCCAAGGGCGTCGAATTCAGCCACGTGCTGAAAATGGGCCGCACCCAATTGCAGGACGCCGTGCCGATGACCCTCGGCCAGGAATTCCGCGCCTTCGCCACCACCCTCGGTGAAGACCTGGCCCGCCTGAAAACCCTGGCGCCAGAACTGCTGACCGAAGTGAACCTGGGCGGCACCGCCATCGGTACCGGCATCAACGCCGACCCGCGCTACCAGGCCCTGGCCGTACAACGCCTGGCCGTTATCAGCGGCCAGCCAGTGGTCCCGGCTGCCGACCTGATCGAAGCCACCTCCGACATGGGCGCCTTCGTGCTGTTCTCCGGCATGCTCAAGCGTACCGCGGTGAAACTGTCGAAGATCTGCAACGACCTGCGCCTGCTGTCCAGCGGCCCACGTACCGGCATCAACGAGATCAACCTGCCGGCGCGCCAGCCAGGCAGCTCGATCATGCCCGGCAAGGTCAACCCGGTGATCCCGGAAGCCGTCAACCAAGTCGCGTTCCAAGTCATCGGCAACGACCTGGCCCTGACGATGGCGGCCGAAGGCGGCCAGCTGCAACTGAACGTGATGGAGCCGCTGATCGCCTTCAAGATCTTCGACTCGATCCGCCTGCTGCAACGCGCCATGGACATGCTGCGCGAGCACTGCATCGTCGGCATCACCGCCAACGAAGCCCGCTGCCGCGAACTGGTGGAACACTCCATCGGCCTGGTCACCGCGCTGAACCCGTACATCGGCTATGAAAACGCCACCCGCATTGCGCGTATCGCCCTCGAAAGCGGCCGCGGCGTGCTGGAACTGGTGCGCGAAGAAGGCTTGCTCGACGACGCCATGCTCGACGACATCCTGCGCCCCGAAAACATGATTGCCCCACGCCTGGTCCCGTTGAAGGCCTAAGCGTTTGTTGCACCGCTCACCAGGTTGAGGGACTAGACACCTCTCACCTTTTGAGGGCCTGAAGGCTCGTTCTTCAGGCCCTTTTTTTTGCTTGTAGGAGCGAGCTTGCTCGCGAAAAACGCAAGGAGACCGCAACCGTCCAGACAGCCAACTTCATCGTTCACGACCTTCGCGAGCAAGCTCGCTCCTACAAACCTTTAATCAGCCCGAGCAGACGGATCACGTTCGCCTAGGTATAGTGCCGCCCCTCTTCGCGTCTGCGGCCGTCGGTAACGAGGCCCGGGTACACCGCGAAAGCGCATGAATAACAACACCCGCAAAAGGATGGGGATCGAGCGTCGTGCACTGCCTGGTGCCGAGCGATGCGTCGGACCGTCCTGCGTTTGCCATTAGAAAAATCAGCGAGGAACACTCCATGCTCGAAGTCATCAACGACTTCCTCTCAGGGAAAGTACTGATCGTGCTCATTGTCGGGCTCGGCGGTTATTTCACGATCCGCTCGCGTTTCGTTCAATTGCGTCACTTTTTCCACATGTTTTCGGTGTTTCGCGACAGCCTGAAAAACAGCTCCGACCAACTCAGCTCGTTCCAGGCGCTGATGCTCAGCCTGGCCGGTCGCGTCGGTGCCGGTAACATCGCGGGTGTCGGCATTGCCGTGACCCTGGGCGGCCCGGGTGCCGTGTTCTGGATGTGGGTCACCGCGCTGGTGGGCATGTCTTCGAGCTTTATCGAGTGCTCCCTCGGCCAGTTGTACAAGCGCACTGACGCGGAAGGCACCTACCGTGGCGGCCCGGCCTATTACATCCAGCACGGCCTGCACAAGCGCTGGCTGGGGATGGTCATGGCGTTCCTGCTGCTGGTGACCTTCGGCTTTGCCTTCAACGGCCTGCAAGCCCACGCCGTGACCCACTCGCTGAACAACGCGTTCGGCCTGGACACCACCTACACCGGCCTGGCCCTGGCGGTATTGCTGGGCCTGGTGTTCATCGGCGGGATCAAGCGCATCGCCTCGATCGCCGACCTGCTGGTGCCAGTCAAGACCCTGGTCTACATCGCCGTGACCCTGTATGTGATCGTGCTGCAATTCGACCACGTACCGGCCATGCTCGCGACCATCGTCAAAAGCGCCTTCGGCCTCGACCAAGCCTTCGGTGGCCTGGTAGGCAGCGCGATCATCATGGGTGTGAAACGCGGCGTGTTCGCCAACGAAGCCGGCTTGGGCAGTGCGCCGAACGTGGCGGCGGTAGCGTCGGTTGAACACCCGATCGCCCAAGGCGTGGTCCAGGCGTTCAGCGTGTTCCTCGACACCTTCGTGATCTGCACCTGCACCGCGTTGCTGATCCTGCTCTCCGGTTTCTACACCCCAGGCTTCGAAGGCGACGGCATTGCCCTGACCCAGAACTCCCTGGCCGCTGTGGTGGGTGACTGGGGCCGCATGTTTATCTCGGTGGCCCTGGCGTTGTTCGTGTTTACCTCGATCATGTACAACTACTACCTGGGCGAGAGCAACCTGCGCTTCCTGGTGGGCAACAACCGCAAGGTGCTGATGGGTTATCGCGCGCTGGTGCTGGTGCTGATTTTCTGGGGTTCGATCGAGAACCTGAGCACCGTGTTCGCCTTCGCCGACATCACCATGACCCTGCTGGCGTTCGTCAACCTGTTTGCCCTGGCGTTCCTGTTCAAGATTGCCATGCGCATCCTGAACGACTACGACAACCAGCGCGCGGCAGGCATCAAGACCCCGGTGTTCGACTCCAGCCAGTTCCCAGACCTGGACCTGGACCGCAAGGCCTGGCCGGCCAACCCGGCAAAACCGGACGTTGCCGCATCGGCAGAACTGAACGCTCAAGTGCAACGCTGAGCGTAGACAGATGACACGCCGCCCGGCCTTGGGCATGCTCTGGGCCCGGCGGCGTTTTTCGTTCAGGAGAATCTTCGATGTCCCCAGCCAATAACCTCATGGTGCTCTACACCGGTGGCACCATCGGCATGCAGGCCAGCGCCAATGGCCTGGCGCCCGCATCCGGTTTTGAAGCGCGCATGCGCGAACAGCTCGCCAACGTGTCAGTACCCGCCTGGCGCTTCCGGGAAATGTCCCCGCTGATCGACAGCGCCAACATGACCCCCGCCTACTGGCAGCGCCTGCGCACCGCCGTGGTCGAGGCCGTGGATGACGGTTGCGATGCCGTGCTGATCCTGCACGGCACCGACACCCTGGCCTACAGCGCGGCGGCGATGAGCTTCCAGCTGTTGGGCTTGCCGGCGCCGGTGGTGTTCACCGGCTCGATGTTGCCTGCCGGCGTCCCCGACAGCGATGCCTGGGAAAACGTCAGCGGAGCCCTGCTGGCGTTGGGCGAGGGCCTGGCGCCCGGCGTGCACCTGTACTTCCACGGCGCGCTGATGGCCCCGACCCGCTGCGCGAAGATCCGCAGCTTTGGTCGCCATCCGTTCGCCGCGCTGCAGCGCAACGGCGGTGTGGCCCAAGCCGAAGCGCTGCCCGCCGCGCTGGATTACCGCCAGCCGAAGGCCCTGGCCAATGTCGGCGTATTGCCGCTGGTACCGGGCATCGCCGCAGCACAATTGGACGCACTGCTCGGCAGTGGCATCCAGGCACTGGTGCTGGAATGCTTCGGCAGCGGCACCGGGCCCAGCGATAACCCTGAGTTTCTTGCCAGCCTCCAGCGCGCCGAAGAAAACGGCATCGTGGTCGTGGCAATCACCCAATGCCATGAAGGCGGCGTGGAACTGGATGTGTACGAAGCCGGCAGCCGCCTGCGCGGCGTGGGCGTGTTGTCAGGTGGCGGCATGACCCGTGAAGCGGTATTCGGCAAGCTCAACGCGTTGCTCGGGGCCGGGCTGTCCATCGCCGAAGTCCGGCGACTGGTAGAGCTGGACCTGTGCGGCGAACTGAGCTGACCCCACCGCCGCACTGTAGATAGTCACCCCCTTCCCTGGCTGGCCGGCCCCTAGCATGGAACACCCGAGCGAACACCTCGGGCCGTTCCCATCAACCGGCAAGACAGGGATGCCCCATGACCACGCCCATCTCAATCGCTTCACAACAGCCACTGGAATTGCTCACCCAACTGCTAACAGGCCCGTCATTCAGGGAGGTGGCGGCGGTGTTGTTGCGCCAGGCGCTGCAGGCCCGCTACCCCACACTGGCAATCGACCCCGATATCTGCCTGATCGGCACCCCCGGCTGGGAAATCATCGACGAACAGGCCTGCGCCACTACCACCGCCTACCGCACACTGAGCGACAGCCTGACCGATCAGGCCGTGCTCGGCGAACCGACCCTGTACATCGAAGGCGAACACTTCCTGACCCAGCAACCGCTCACCGAGCCGCCAACCCATTTGCCGGTGCGCATCGGTGACATCGCCCATCTGCTCAATACCCTGGCCCCCGTCATGCTGGCGGCCTGGCAGGAGCAACAGCTGGCGTTCTGGAACAAAAGCAACGGCAGCGGCCCCCATTGGCATCAGCTGTCCAACTCATTGCGCGGGGTGTGGAATGTCCGGCAGGCACCGGGCTGGAACGAAAGCGACTGCGCCATGGCGCGCCAGTTGTTTCACGCGCCCACCTACGATGTGCGACGGCTCGACGACCCATACACCAGCCACGCCTACCTGCTCGACATCGATCAGGTCGACGGCGCGCAGGTGACCCACCTCAACCGGCTCGCGCTGTCGGTCCTGATCGGCAAGCAGGCCGGGCGAGACGTTATCCTCACCCACTCGCTGCTCAAGGGCTATGAGAAGTTCACGTCCCTGGCACAGCTGGGCCGAAGCCTGCCCGCTCGCCTGGACACCTCGGCGCCCCGCACACAGTTGCAATGGCGCCTGTTCGAACCTGACGGCAATTTTTTCGATCACCAGGCCTGCAGCCTGATTGCCTTGCAGGTCGAGGCTATTGGCAGCCTGGACTTCTCCGACCTGCGCCACCCGGACACGGCTCCGCCACCCGGTGCCACCGAGTTGGCCACCGGCCCCGGCCCCGACCGCGAGTGGTATCAGCAGGCGCTGCCGGGCTGGCTGCAGGAGGCGTCGACGTCCGACCTGAACTTCTATGCGCGGCATCTCAAGGACCTCGCGTCCCTGAACAGCAGCACCGGCGGCAAGTCGTATCAGGACGATATCCCGCCCATCGAGCAGTACGCGCTCAATCACCTCAAGGCGGAAATCCTCAACGACCACCCGCAAGCCGGTGCCCTGGCCTTGGATACGCTCACCCTGAAAGTCCAGCAGCCGGTGGTGTGGGGGACTTTCACGGTGCCCGGCATGACCGAGACCACCACCTTCAACCTCGCCGAACTGGCGCTGCACAACCTGATCGCCATCCCGGTCGGCAACAAGACCTTGCAGCTGCATAACGGCCAAAATCTGCCGGACTGGCTGACCGTCGAGTACATCGAGAGCCTCGTTTCCCGGGTGGACATCGGCCAGAACTACCCGGCGCTGATCAAAAGCAAGCTGCTGGAAATGCCCCGCGAGGCCTCATCGCGAAAGAACCTCTACATCCAGCACCTGCGCATCCAGCTGCCGTTACTGGCCCTGCAAGGCAAGATTCAGCAACAGGATGGCATCGATGACTGCGGCTATCGATACGTCGCCACCCTGATGCAAGCCGATGCCTCGGATCACACAGTAGACGGGCAGACCATCGTCATGCGGCCTCTGGCGTTCATCCCGCAACGGCGGGGCGACGCCACTGCCGATGAGGTCGAAAACATGTACGTCATCGGCCCGCAAGATCCCGTCGCCGGCCCCTGCCTGCTCTATCGACCTCTGTTCACCCCGGCCCTGGTGCAATATCCGTCCCCGGCCAACCTGATGTACGCCATTGCCCAGTCCCCCGACCTGCGCCGTTCGGTGCTGGCCTGGTTGCCGGACAGCGCGCGCGATGCTTACGCCAACTATGTGTTCCCGGGAGCATTGCCTTCCCCCTGGGCCGTCGCCGATTTTCTGGTGGACGCCTCGACACTGGAAACCATGAGCGGCCCCATCGGCCTGGGCAAAGACCCACTCAAGGGTGACCTGCTCGCCGGCCTGTTTGAAGCCAACGCCCAGGCCCTGGTCAAGCTGGCCGACCGCCAGTCGACCTCCAATACCGAAAACCGCTGGGCGACCCTCAAGCAAACCGGCTGGACGCTCCTCAATGCCGCGCTGCCCTTTACCAGCCCCAGCGTGGCGACAGGCCTGTGGATCTGGCAGGTCGTCGATCAGTTGCAACAGTTTGTCGGGGCCACGGAGCAGGATGACACCGCGGTCCAATGGACCACTTTCACCGACGTGCTGCTGAACCTGTCGATGGCGATTACCCTGCATATCAGCACGCGCCTGCGTCCCCGCGGCGCTCGGCCCGAGCGGGAATCCAGGCCGACCGAGCCCTCGGCAGGGCAGCGTGTCGAGATCAAACAGCTGGGCGCCATCGCCGGCAATGAAAGCCCAGCGGGCCACACTCCACTGCTGCATACCAGCGGCGCGCTCAATCGGTCGCCCGCCACCCTGGGGCGGGTGCTGGACCGTTTCAAAGTCAGCCAGCCTGGCGCAGCGAGCAGCGTCGACACCCGCCCGGGGCCGACCCGCCACCTGACCCGCGTCGCCGAGCGTCTCTACGCACAGGTCGGCGAGCGCTGGTTTGAAGTGAGCGCGGACGACGAGGGCAACGTGGTCATCATCGACCCTCGGCAGCCGGATCGAACCGGACCGCCGCTGATTCACAACGCCGCCGGCCAATGGTTCGTCGACACCCGCCTGCGCCTGCGCGGCGGCGGCCCCAAGCGCATGCTCAACAAAGCCGAAGCGGAAGCGACCCTCAAGGCCGCCGAAGTACGGGCCAAGCTCGAGGCCTTCGAAAACGCCAAGAAGACCGCACAAAGAGCGCTGCAACAGGCCCGCCAGGCCATGACCGACGTCTCCGGTAACGCTGCAGAAGTCAAACGCCAGCACTACATGGACACCCTCGACCAGCAAAGCGCGGATTACGAAGCGGCACTGCAACACCTCAAGACCCTGAGTGTGTTCACCCCGGTCCCCGACTACCAGCAAAAAGCCCTGGGTTATATAAGAGCGCAACTGGAGCTTACCGAAGCAGCGATCAGGGAGGCCCAGACCACCTTCACCCCCCAGCTCAGGGTCGTGCTTGACCAGCTCGAACACCCCGACACCCGGCACCCGGCGCGGTACGTCGAAGACGCGCGACAAATGACCGAGATGAGTGAAGACATGATCACGCGCCTGGACTACACCCATGCGCGCTTCACTCAACTCAAGGCCCTGGCCAAGGAGGGCGTGCAGTTGATCCAGAGCGCCAGGAAAAAACTGCCGGCCTACACCAGCATCGACCTCAAGGCCCTGCAGATAACCCTGGCGCGCAGGTTGTGCCTGCCGGAGGACAGCGCGACCCGTGCACCCCAGGCCTGGGCCAACCTCAATGAGATTGTCGACAACGCCGATCTGTCGGTCCAGGCCCTGCGCGACACCCTCAACGAACGCAGCGAGGCGCGGCTGGACGAACGCATCGAATCCCTGAGCAGCCTGATCGAACAGTTCAAGGTCCTTGACGAGCGCCTGGAGGACTTCTCCCAGGAGTTTTCCAGCCTGACCCACCTCTCCCCGCTGGAACGCCTGCGCAAACAGGTCAAGGATTTTTCCCGGCAGGCCTTGACCCATCTGTCCCAGCTGCACGCTGAGCGGGACATCCTGCGCAACCGGCCCACCCCTCCACCGACGCCCCCCAAGCCCTTGAAGAAATTCATCCATACCCGTTACAACGGCGTGATGATCGGCGAGCCCCGCCTGACGGCGGTCGGCCTTGAAACTGACCTGGTGGATATCAAGTCACCGCTGACCCGGCAGGTCATTGCCACCTTCCATGAGAAAAGCCCCAACGTCTGGGTGCAACGGCTGAGCCCTGCACACACCGAGCAGGCGGTGCCCGAGCTTCAAGCCAGCCTCGGGCAGGGCCGCACGCTGCTGGACGGTTTGCCCGCGTTCAGGCAACGGGCCATCGAGCAAACACGCCAAGCCGGGCGCACCGCCGTCGGCATCGAATACCTGTACCACCGTCACGCGTTGCTGCTGGAAGAGACCAACCGGCACATCGAGCAGGCCCTGGCCGACAGCACCATCACAGCCGATCAAACCCAATCGGCAACCGCCCTTGGCAAGCAGCTCAACGACGCCGCGCAGGACCTGTACCGACGCGCATCCGAAAGCATGACGCGCATGATCAAGCATCAGCCCCCAACCACCAAAGGCGTCGAATGGCTGAGCGAGCGCGACGAGATCGTCATCAAGAAATCCGTGAGGCGTCGCCGGCTCAAAAGCAGCACACCGGACTACCTGGACGAATACATCATCACCGAGCGCGCGACCCATCAAGTGCTCTGGTACGCGCACTTTCATTATTCGACCGACTGGACGCCTGCCAAGGCCTACCTCAGCGCACGGTTGAAAACCACCCATGAATATCGACAAGGCTCGGCGGCCGACTCGGTCAAAGGCCTGAACGAGCAGCAGCAAATCGACTATTACCGCAGCGAGATCAGCCTGGAGGCGGCCAAACGGCTATTTTTTGACCACAAGTAGGCGGCACACTCCTTGCTGCCTCTGGGCAAACCCTGGCAGGACTCCCCCATGCTGCACTCGCACCTGACTACGCTCAACGCCGTCTCCCTGGTACTCGACACCTTCAGGGCCGAGGGCGTGAGCCGCGACGTGCTGCTGGCCGGCAGCGGTATCTGCGGCGCCGACCTGAACCGCGCCGACACGCGCATCACCACCAACCAGGAGATGCGCGTGTGTGCCAATGCCGTGGCCCTGCGCCGCGATATCGGCCTGGAGTTGGGCCGGCGCATGCACGTGTCATCCTACGGCATGCTCGGCTACGCGCTGCTGACCAGTGCCACCTTCGGTGACGCTTTGCGCCTGGCCCTGCGCTATCCGGCGCTGTTGGGAACACTTTTCGAGCTGAGCCTGGAAGACGACGGCCAGCGCATCTGGTTCACCGCCGACGGGTATCGGGAAAACCCGGCGCTGGCCACCTTCAATGTCGAGTTCTGCCTGGTGTCGTTGAAGGTCATCTGTGACGATCTGCTGGGCCATGCCCTGCCGTTGCTCGGTGCGCGTTTCGAACACCGCGCCCCCGACTATCGCGCACGCTATGCCGAGCACTTCGATTGCCCTCTTGCCTTCGCTGCCAGCGCCAATGCCTTCGCTTTCGACCGGCGCTGGCTCGACCAGCCGTTGCCGCTGGCCGACCCCATCACCCACCGCGCCATGGCCGAGCGCTGCCGCAAACAGAACACCGAATTCACCGGGCGCCAGGCCTGGCTCGGCCGGGTACGCCAATTGCTGGCCGCCCAATTGAACGCCGCCCCCGGCATCGATGGCCTGGCCGGGCAGATGAACTGTTCGCCGCGCACCTTGCGCCGGCATCTGCATGACCTGGGTTGCAGCTATCAGGAACTGCTGGACGAGTTACGCTTCGAGCGGGCCAAGCAGTTGCTGGGCGAGGACCAACTGCCGATCTATCGCATCGCCGAGCAGTTAGGCTTCAGTGAAACCGCAAGTTTCAGGCACGCCTTCGTACGCTGGAGCGGCGTGGCACCGAGTCAGTTCCGCGCTTGAGTCGCGTGCCCCCACATGGGGCGAATAACGGACACAGGCTTTGGCCATATTTATCCCCTTTTGGCCGCTCCTGCCGTTCTCCAAACCTGCCCACGCCGCAACACTGCAAGGCATCCCAAGCAGCCTGCGGAGAACAACAATGCTGACGATCTATTCGGACGATCATCATCTGCACCACGGCCGTTGTGAATTGATGGACGGGCAATTGATGCCCTGCTTCGAAATGCCCGCCCGCGCCGACCATGTGCTGCAGCGGGTCAAGGACCGCCAGCTCGGCCCGGTGCAAGCCCCGCAGGACTTTGGCCTGGCCCCCTTGCAGCGCATCCACAGCCGCGAGTACCTGGATTTTTTCAAAGGTGCCTGGGCCCGTTGGCTCGAGTTCGGCCAGGACGGCGACCTGCTGCCCTATACCTGGCCCGCCCGTACCCTGCGCGCCGTCATGCCCACCAGCCTGCACGGCCAGTTGGGTTACTACAGCTTCGACGGCGGCGCGCCGATTACCGCCGGCACCTGGCAGGCAGCCTACAGTGCGGCGCAGGTGGCGCTGACCGCGCAACGGGCGATCCAGCAAGGCGCCCACAGTGCCTTCGCGCTGTGCCGGCCACCGGGACACCACGCCGCCAGCGACTTGATGGGCGGTTATTGCTACCTCAATAACGCCGCCATCGCCGCCCAGGCATTTCTCGATCACGGCCACAGGAAGGTTGCGATCCTCGACGTGGATTACCACCACGGTAACGGCACCCAATCGATTTTCTATGAGCGCAGTGACGTGCTCTTTACCTCGATCCACGGGCACCCGGAAGCCGAGTTTCCGTTTTTTCTCGGCTATGCCGATGAGCGGGGCGACGGGGCCGGAGAGGGTTTCAACTTTAACTATCCGTTGCCGGCCGGTTCGGGCTGGGACACCTGGAGCGCCGCACTGGAACAGGCTTGCCAGGCGATTGAGGGCTACGGCGCCGACGTCATTGTGGTGTCCCTGGGCGTCGATACGTTCAAGGACGACCCCATCTCGCAGTTCAAGCTCGACAGCCCCGACTACCTGGCCATGGGCAAGCGTATCGCCCGCCTGGGCAAGCCGACGCTGTTCGTGATGGAAGGCGGTTACGCGGTGGAAGAAATCGGCATCAATGCCGTCAACGTTCTCGAAGGTTTTGAAGGGGCAGTCGAATGAATCTGTTCAAGTCGCTTGTACTCTGCGCCGCCGTGTTAAGCAGCGCCGCCCACGCCGAAGAAAAAACCCTGCGGGTCTACAACTGGTTCGACTACATCACCCCCAAGGCCCTGGAAGACTTCAAGGCCCAAAACCCGTCGATCAAGTTGGTCTACGACATCTTCGACACCAACGAAGCCCTGGAAGCCAAGCTACTCACCGGTAATTCCGGCTATGACGTGGTGGTGCCGTCCAACGTGTTCCTGGCCAAACAGATCGAGGCCGGTGTGTTCCAGGCCCTGGACCGCAGCCAGTTGCCGAACTGGAACCACCTCGATCCCAAGTTGATGAAGCTGATCGAGGCCAACGACCCGGGCAACAAATTCGCCGTGCCCTACATGTACGGCACCATCCTGATTGGTTTCAATCCCGACAAGGTCAAGGCCGCGCTGGGCGCAGATGCACCGGTGGACAGCTGGGACCTGATCTTCAAGGAGGAGAACATCAGCAAGCTCAAGCAATGCGGCGTGGCACTGCTGGATTCACCCTCGGAGATCCTGCCCCTGGCCTTGCAGCACCTGGGCCTGGACCCCAACAGCAACAACCCCAAGGACTATGAAAAAGCCGAAGCCTTGCTGCTGAAGATCCGCCCGTACATCACCTACTTCCACTCCTCCAAGTACATGGCCGATATCGCCAACGGCGACATCTGCGTCGCCGTCGGCTACTCCGGCAGCTTCTCCCAGGCCGCCAACCGCGCCAAGGAGGCCAGGAACGGCGTGATCGTAGACATGCGCCTGCCCAAGGAAGGCGCGCCGATCTGGTTCGACATGCTCGCCATTCCCAAGGGCGCGAAGAACCCCCAGGACGCCTACACCTTCATCAACTACCTGCTGCAACCGCACGTCATTGCGCCGATCAGTGATTTTGTCGGCTACCCCAATCCCAACAAAGACGCTACCGGGCAGGTGGACCCGGCGATCCGCAACAATCCCAACCTGTACCCCACCGAAGCCGCGATGGCCACGCTCTATACCTTGAAACCTCTGGGACGTGACGCCGAACGCGCCAGGACCCGCGCCTGGTCCAGGATCAAGTCCGGGACCTGAGCAAATGTGGCCGGGAAGTGCGCTTCCCGGCCATGATGACTTATCTACCGACCGCCCGGCCGCAGCGCCAATTACCTTGCAGCTCTTCATGCCGACCCAGGCCAAGGAGCTGCAGATGCCCAACGATTCACCCCCTAGCAACAATCGCCCGCCCAGCAGCTATGAGCTGCTGACGCAACTGAGCGTCGGCCCGTCGATCCGCGACGTTGCCGCCAACCTGTTGCGTTCGTCCCTCATGGAGCAATACCCGACACTCGCTATCGACCCTGACCTGGCCATGGTCATCACGCCGCGCTGGCGCATCGTTGGCGATGTCATCCAATCCGCACCCGCCACCGCGCAATCGCTGACCTCGGTGCTGGCCAACCAGGCCCTGGCGCCCGAGCCGGTGATCTATATCGACGGCGAACACTTCCTCACCCTGGAGCCCGAGGCCAAGCCCGCCGTGCACCTGCCGGTGCAGATCGATGCCATTGCGCGGCTGATCAATGAGCTGGCGGCGCTGATCTTTACCGCCTTCCAGGAGCAGCAACTTGACTACTGGAACGCTTCCAACGGCCTGGCGGGCCCACGCTGGCAAACACTTTCCCATTCCCTGCGCAACGTGTGGAACGTCACCGCGCAGGACGGCTGGGATGAACACGATTGCGCCATGGCCAGGACGTTGTTCCACTTTCCGGACCGGGCCAAGCGTCGGAACTTCGACACATTCCAGACACACGCTTACCTGATCGATATAGATGGACTTAAAAACAACCGCTCCACTCACGTCGGCCTGTCGGATATCGCGGTGCTGATCGGGGTACATGAGCAACGCCAGCGGGTCCTGACGTATTCGCTGATCAACGGCTACGAGAAATTCGAGTCACTGCAAAAGCTCGGCGAAGCCTTGCCCGCGGCACTGACTCAAGCGGAGGGGGAGGTAACCGTGCAATGGCGATTGTACGAACCCGCCGGGGATTTTTTCGACAGCCTGGCGTGCAACCTGATCGCCCTGCAATTGCAGGCCATCGGATCAATTGGCTCCGCCGACCTTGAAGCCCCCGCCACGGCTGCCGTCACCGGCCAGGCCGTCGCGCGCATCCTGCCGGTGATTGAAGACTTGAGCGATCACTCATTGTCGAGCATCCGCCAGATCCACGAGCAACTTCCCGACTGGCTTGCCAATGCCTCGGACCTGGACGTATCGACCTACAGCCGTTATGTGATCGAGCTGGCCGAACTGCATACCCACAACCACGGGCAGTCTTTCCAGGACGGTATCCCGCCGATCCGCGACTACGCCAGGCAGCAACTGCAAAACCGGATCAAGGCCCATGCAAATGGCGCGAGCCTGAACCTGGACAAGATAGAGATCAGCATCGAGAGCCCGGTGGTCTGGGGCACCTTCGTGCTGCCCGGAACCACTGACATCACCCGGCGCAGCCTGATCGACCTGGCCCTGGAAAACCTCACCGGGCTGCCCACCGGTACGCCCAGCGTGCACTACAACGGCGGCGAGGGGCCGCAATGGCTGACGTACAACTACCTCAAGGACGTGATCGAAACCCTCGACATCGGTGAACGCTACCCGACGCTGATCAAACACACCTTGCTCGACGACCCCGTTCAATCAAGGCGCCGGCAAACCCTCTACACCTCGCACTTGCGGGTGCAACTGCCACTGCTGGCCTTGCAGTGGAAGATCCAGGGCCTGCACGGCATCGATGATCGCGGTTATCGCTATATCGCTGCCGCGGTGCAGGCACACGTCCATGAACGGCAGGTCGAGGGGCAAGAGATCGTCATCCGGCGCCTGGCGTTCATTCCAACCCTGCGCACCAGCCAGGCGCAGGATGGGGTGGCGAATATGTTTGTGATCGGCCCCCGCGACCACACCCAAGGCCCGTGCCTGTTGTACCGCCCACTGCTGGAGCCGGTGCTGATCCAGTACCCGTCACGGCAAAACCTGTTGTACGCCATCAAGCATCACCGCACCCTGCGCGACTCGGTACTGGCCTGGCTGGCCGAAGATGTGCGCTTCAACTACGAGCAGTATGTCTTCCCTGCCGCATTACCTTCGCCGTGGACCGTGGTGCGCGGGTTGGTGGAGCCGCAAGTGGTGGTGCAAATGAGCGGCCCCCTGGCCTTGAGCGACGAAGTGATGGGCAACGACAGCCTGGCGACGCTGTTCAGGGACAACGCCAACGCGATGGTTGAATTGGCGACGCGGCAATCGGTGTCCAACGCCCAGAAACGCTGGGCAAGCTATCGAGAAGCCGGCTGGCTGATTTTCAGCGCGGCGTTGCCATTCATGGGCCGCACCGTGGGCATCGCGGCCTGGATCTGGCAAATCATGGACGACCTGCAGGCGACCGCCCAGGCGGAGCCGGAGCCTGACGGGCAGGTGTCCTGGACAGCCCAGGTGGATCTGCTGCTCAACCTGGGCATGGCCCTGGTGCTGCACGTCGCCCTACGCCATCCGCCGCTGCGAAAGACGCCCAAGGCCACGTTGCCGAAACATGAAGCCACCCCGACCCAAGCGCCTGAAACCAGACTGCCGCCGGAGCGCCGGATCCCCGTGATGCGCCGCCCCGACTTGCCCGACGCCGAACCGCCCGCTCGCCATCAAGGCCCGCTGTACAACAGCGGCGCACTCCAACGCTCTCCGACAAGCCTGGGGGCCACGTTGGATCGCTTCAAAGTGGCCAGGCCCGACGGGCTGGGGGAAGCCGTCAAGGAAACAGGGCCGCACCTGCATCTCTGTGCGCTTGCCGATAAATGGTACGCGCCGGTGGGCGCACGCTGGTTCGAGGTGGCGGTGGATGAAAACGACAATGTCATGATCGTCGATCCGGGCCGCCCCACTCACGTCGGCCCGCTGCTGGTGAGCAACCTGGCCGGGCAATGGTTTGTCGACACTCGCCTGCGCCTGCGCGGTGCCGGTTTCAGGAATCGCCGGCAATCGGCTCGCGGCAAGGCACCTTCGCGGATCACCGACCTCCGGCAGAAACTCAACCAATTCGATGCTGACGAACGGCGCGGGCAAGCTGAAGTCGCCCAGGCCCACGCCGCGATAGACCCGGTGCCCGGGCCCTCCTCCGATCGCCAGCGCCAGGCGTTCCTCGACAAGGTCGACAGCCGCCTGGCCGACTATGACGTGCCCATTCGCCAGTTACGTTCGCTGAATGTCATCGATTCGGTACCCAACTACCAGAGTTCGATGATCGACTACCTGAACAAACAACTGCTGCTGACCCGCTCGGCCATCTCGGAACGCTTGCCGGTCTTTCGCGACAAGTTGCTGGTGTCGGTGGAAGACATGGAAGCCGTCACCGCCCTGGACATCAAGCAGCGTAACGAGATCGCACAGACGATGGCGAAGCTGAACCTGGATATGATCAACCGCATGGAGTATGCGCAATCGCGCTATCGCCAATTGGAAAGCCTGGGCATAGAGGGTGCCAAGGTCATCCACACCAGCGTGCAGGCCCTGCCCGACTTCAAGCTGCACGACCTCAAGGCCATGCAACTCACCCTCAGCCGCTACCTGTGTATTGGCGAAGGCAGCGGGGAGGCCTTCACCGACGCCCGGGTACAACTCAATGACATCGTGGATACCGCCGATCTCACGGTGCAAACGTGGATCGAGACCCTGGTGGAAACCAGCATCAGCGACCTGCACGAGCGTATTGAAGTGCTCAACAGCCTGGTCGACCAGTTCGCGATTGTCGACCAACGCCTGCTGGACCTGCACGCCGAACACCCGGAACAGGTGCAGCGAGAACCCCTGGAACACCTGCGCCAACGCATCGATGAATTCAACCAACAGGCGGTGCATGAACTGGCGCTCTTGATCAGGCAACGAAAAGCCCTGGAGCCCAAGCCTGGCCCATCAAAAGCCCCCCCGACACCCAAGCGCAAAGTCATCAAGACACGCTTTAACGGGGTGGTGGTGGGCGAGCCCCGTGAAGCCGAAAGCGGCCTGGTGGACGTCAAGGCCCCAGTGACGGGCAAACTCATCGCGACCTTTCACGAAAAAACCCCTGGGGTCTGGGTCGAACGCCAGAGCACACCCTCAAGCCCGCGTGAGCCCCAGGTGATCGACCTGGGTAGCAGCATCGACGCCGCCCAGAGCCTGCTGGATGAAGAGCCCGCCGCCACCGTGCGCACCCTGGGCCACGCGAAGAAAGCCGGGCGTATTCCGGTGGAAATCGAAGAGATGTTCCACCAGTACGCCGCACGCCTTGAACACGCAATGGCCACGATCGAAGAGGCGCTCACCCGGCTCAACCTCACGGAAAGCGACCGTCCGCCCGCCGCCGCCCTGAACCGCCGGCTCAATGACGCCGCACAACGGCTATACGAACTGGGCACAAGCACCCGCATCAGCATGACCAAACAACAACCACCCACGGCGGCACGGGTGGAGTGGCTGCACAGCCAAGGCCTGGTGAAAATCGCCAAAGTGGTCACGCGGCGGCGGCTCAAGGGCCCCGGCAAAAACTACCTTGACGAATACGAGGTGCGTGATCACCAGACCCATGCGGTGCTCTGGTATGCGCACTTTCACTATGAGTCTCCCCAGGCGGCGCTGGAGCACTACACCGCCGGCCACCTCAAGACCCGCGACCAGCAGAAGCTGGGGGGTGCTGTACACCGCACGGGCTTGAGCGACCGTGACCAGATCGCGATTTATCGCAGTGAAATCAGCCCGATCCTGGCCCGCTCGTTGTTTTTCCAGGCCTGACCGTCAATCGTGCTGCCAGGCCCTGCGCAACGTTGCCAGGGCCTCGGCAACGGCCGTCTCGGGTACGGCGGCAAACCCCAGCACCAGGCCGGCGCGCTGGTCTGCCGGAGTGGTGGAGTGCGCCAGCCAGTAACTGCTTAAACCATTGACTTCGACGCCCACGGCACGGGCCTGCTCAAGCAGCTGTTGCTCGCGGGCCAGGCTGTCCACGCGCACGGTCATGTGCAGCCCTGCGGCGATAACGGGCAACTCGCCCACCCCCGGCAGACCACGCGGCCACCCGGCGAGCAAGGCATTGCGCCGGCTCAATGCCGCGCGCCGCATCCGGCGGATATGCCGCTGGAAGTGCCCGGCCGCCATAAACTCGGCCATCACCGCCTGGGTACTGACTTCCGAGTGGCGCATATCCACCGCACGGCGCCGTGAGAAAGCATCAACCAGGCCTGGCGGCAATACCAGATAGCCCAGGCGCAAGGCCGGGAATGCGACTTTGCCGAAGGTACCGACGTACAGCACGCGGCCGCTGCGGTCCAGCGCGGCCAGCGGCGCCAGGGGTGCGCCGCTGTAGCGGTATTCGCCGTCATAGTCGTCCTCCACGATCCAACCGCCGGTGCGCTCGGCCCAGGCCAGCAACTCCAGGCGCCGCGCCAGGCTCATCACCACGCCCAGCGGATATTGGTGGGAGGGCGTGACATAGGCCAGGCGGCAATCACCCAAGGTATTCAGGACCTGGCAATCGATGCCGTCGCTGTCCACCGGCACGCCCTGCAGGTTGGCACCGGCCAGTGCGAACGCGTGCCCGGCGGCCCGATAGCCCGGGTTTTCCACCGCTACCCCATCGCCTGGCTCTACCAGCAGCTGTGCACAAAGGCTGATTGCCTGTTGTGCACCGCTGGTGATCACTATTTGCTCAGCCGTACATTGCATGCCCCGTGAGCTGCGCAGGTAAGCGGCGATCAGGCCGCGCAGGCGGCTGTCACCCGCCGGGTCGCCATAGCACAGCTGCGCCAGGTCCGGCTTGCGCCAGAACGCCCCGTTGAGCTTGGCCCAGACCTCGAAAGGGAACAGATCGAAGGCTGGCACGCCCACGCGAAATGCCTTGGGCGGCCCCGACGGCGGCTGTGGCAAATGGTTACTTTGCACGCGCCCCAAGGCCGGCCTGTGGATAACTTCGCCGTCGAGATCTTGCGGCAAATCCATCCACTTTGTGGATAAGGCTGGGGATAACCTTGTTGATAAGCCTGTGGATACTTTTGTGGATAGTTTTTTTGCCGTGGGCAATTGGGCGACATAGGTGCCATCACCCACACGGCCTTCGACAAACCCCTCGGCGTACAACTGATCGTAGGCGCGCACGACGCTGTTGCGGGAAATCAACAGCGCAGCGGCCAGGTCACGGCTGGCGGGCAGGCGCGTACCGCTGGCCAGGCGCCCATCCAGCACGCGCTGACGCAGGGCTTCATAAAGCTGGCGCGTCAGGCCTTGGCGCCGATCCAGCTCGATACCGGCAGGGTTGAAGGACAGCGGCGGCGAAATGGGCGACATCATATTGGACCTATGAAATTGGCCGAAGATGGCTCTTACAACGAACCATTAGCCTGCCTAGGATGCAGGCATTCGCCAAGGAAAATATTCATGTACACACCACGCGCTTTTGCCCTCGACGACTTGCCCGAAATACAGCAACTGATCCAGCACACACGCCTGGCGCAGTTGGTCACCTTTGGCAAGCAAGGCCTGCAGGCCAGCCACTTGCCGCTGCTGCTCAATCCCGACGAAGGCCCCAACGGCACGCTGTACGGGCACCTGGCCAAGGCCAATCGGCAGTGGCAAGACCTGCAAGACGGCAGCGAGGCTTTGGTGATCTTTGCCGGCGCCGAGGCCTATGTCAGCCCGGGGTTTTACCCGGCCAAGGCTGAGCACGGCAAAGTGGTGCCCACCTGGAATTACATCGCGGTGCATGCCTATGGCAAGGCCGAGGTGTTTACCGATGCCGAGCGCCTGCTAGGCGTGGTCAGCGCCCTCACTGACCGCCACGAGGGCAATCGCGCCCAGCCCTGGAAAGTCAGCGACGCCCCGGCTGATTACATTGACGGCATGCTCAAGGCCATCGTCGGCTTCAGCCTGCCGATCGAACGCCTGATCGGCAAACGCAAACTCAGCCAGAACCGCAGCGCGGCGGACATCGCCGGCGTGCGCGACGGCCTGGCCGCCAGCGCCGATATACGCGACCAGACCCTCGCGCGCTTTATTCCCCAAGGAGTTTCAGAATGAGCCAGATCGAGATCCGCCCGGTCACCGCAACCGACCACGCCGCCTGGCTGCCGCTGTGGCAGGCGTACTTGACGTTCTACAACACCGAACTGCCGGACGCCGTCAGCCAAAGCACCTGGCAGCGTCTGATCGATGCCCATGAGCCGACCCACTCCGCGCTGGCCTGGCAGGATGGCAAGGCGGTGGGCATGGTCAACTTCATCTACCATCGTTCCAACTGGAGCATCGAGAACTCCTGCTACCTGCAGGACCTGCTGGTGGACCCGGTCCAGCGCGGCACCGGTGTCGGCCGTAAACTGATCGAGTTCGTCTACGCCACTGCCAAGGCCGACGGCTGTTGCAAGGTGCACTGGCTGACCCACGAGACCAATACCACCGCGATCCAGCTCTACGAGCGCATCGCCGAACGCCCTGGCTTCATTCAATTTCGCAAAGGTCTTTAAGGAGCGCAGCATGTCCACTTCTCTCGCCGACTGGAAGGGCGCCCCGGCGCCCACCGCGCAACTGCTTGAAGGGCGCTTTATCCGCCTGGAAAAACTCGACCCGGCCCGCCACGCCGCTCAATTGTGGCAAGCCCTCGAAGGCCCCGGTGCCGACCCCAAGTTGTGGGATTACCTGCCTTACGGCCCGTTTGCCGAGCGCGCCGCGTTTGATGCGTGGTTGAACAACCATGCGACGAACAGCGACCCGTATTTCTTCAGCGTGGTCGACCGTGCGTCCGGCCAGGTGCAGGGCATCCTCAGCCTGATGTCCATCGTCCCGGCCCAGGGCCGTATCGAAATCGGCCATGTCACCTTCGGCGCGCCGATGCAGCGCTCACCCAAAAGCACCGAGGCGGTGTATCTCTTGGCCAAATACGCGTTCGAACAGGGCTACCGCCGCCTGGAGTGGAAGTGCAACAACGGCAATGCCCGCTCCAAGTATGCGGCTGAGCGGTTGGGGTTCAGTTTTGAAGGGGTGTTCCGCCAGCATATGGTGGTGAAGGGGCAGAACCGCGATACGGCGTGGTATTCGATCCTGGATTCGGAATGGCCGACGGTGGGTGCGGGGTTTGAGGCGTGGTTGTCGGAGGCGAACCAGGCAGGTTCCGGGCAGTTGAAGGGCCTGGCGGAGTGTCGCCGCCAGGCGCTTTAAGGCTTACCCCAGCTTCTGGGCCAGCACCGCAATGTGCTCCGGCCCGATCCCGCAGCACCCGCCCAAGTGGCTGGCACCGCGCTTTTTCCAGTCCGCCGCCCACTGCAGGTAGCCCGGTGGGTCGAGATCCTCGCGCAAGGGGTCCAGGCCGTCGTTGGCCGTGGCTTCCTTGGGCTGTGGCGGGAAGGCGTTGGCGTAGGCACCGATCTGAATCGCCACGCCCAACCGTTCGAAGGTTTGGCGTGCGGCATCGATCGCCGCGCCGATTACTTCCGGCTGGCTGCAATTGAACAGTAACACTTGCACACCCAACTGCGCCGCCGCTTCGGCCGCGTCCGCCACCGGTTCGCCGGAACGCAGGCGCGGTACTTCGTCGGTGTCTTCGTCTTTCAAGGTAAACGACAGCCAGAACGGCTTGCCATCCTTCGGCAGGCCCGCATGAATCGCCCGCGCTTCGACGATTGAGCTCTGGGTCTCCGCCAGCCACAGATCGACATGGGGTGCCAGGCCCTGCACCAGTGGCGTCAACAGCTCAGATACGCGCTGCGGCTCGAACAGATCAGGCCGATACGAACCAAACAGCGGCGGCAACGAGCCGGCCACACGCACGGCCTTGCCCGAAGCCTGCACCGCCCGTCTGGCCAATTCACCCGCCAGCGCCGCCAGGGCCTGGCCTTCGGCAGCAAAGCGCGCCTCGCCGATATGGAACGGCACCACCGCATAGCTGTTGCTGGTAATCACGTTGGCCCCACTGTCGATATAGGCCGCATGCACCGCCTCCACCGCCTGCGGTGCTTCGCTCAATGCCAGCGCCGACCACTCCGGCTGCCTGAAGGGCGCACCGCGGCGTTGCAGTTCACGGCCCATGCCGCCGTCCAGAATTACTGTGCTTACTGCGCCCATATGCTTTTTACTCATAAGCTTATGAAAATAACTCACTATGAGAGTCGTTCTTATAACTATTTAATACGTTCCGTTCGGTTCATAACAACCTCTTTTTTATTCAGGTGCCTCCTTGAAACTTAAACCGCTATTGGCCTTGGGCCTGACGATGCTTGCTGCCTCCACCCAAGCCTTTGGCGGCGCGACCCTGGACCGGGTTGAGAAGAAAAAAGAACTGGTGGGCGTGCTGATGGAAAGCTACCCGCCGTTCTCGTTCCTCAACGAGCAAAACCAGCTCGACGGCTTCGATGTCGATGTGGCCAAGGCTGTCGCGCAAAAGCTCGGTGTGAAACTACGCCTGGAAACGCCGTCGTGGGACGTGATCGCCGCCGGCCGCTGGAGCGGGCGCTATGACATCTGCATCTGCTCGATGACCCCGAGCAAGGCCCGCGCCGAAGTCTTCGACTTCCCGGTGGAGTATTACGCCTCCCCTGCCGTGATCGTGGTCAATGCCAAGGATGACAGCATCCACGGCGCCAAGGACCTGAGCGGCAAGAAAGTCGGCCTCACCAGCGCCTCCAGCTACGAGAGCTACCTGAACAAGAACCTGGTGATCGAAGGCGCCGAGGACACCCAGTTGCAGTACCCGTTCGAGAACGTGCAGATCGCCCCGTACGACACCGATAACGTCGCCTTCCAGGACCTCGGCCTGGGCGCAGGAGTGCGCCTGGATGCGATCCTGACCAACCTGGTCACGGCCCAACCGCGCCTGGACCAGGACAAACGCTTCAAACTCGCCGGCGCAGCGCTGTATGCCGAACCCAACTCGGTGGCCATCGAAAAAGGCGACGCCCAGTGGGACGCCAAGGTGCGTGAGGTGTTTGCCCAGTTGAAACAGGACGGCACCCTGAGCAAACTGTCGCAAAAATGGATCGGTGCCGATATCAGCCAATGAGTGTTCCCCCAAAACCTGCGCGCGCCCTGCTGGGCTTTCGCACGCGGCTTTACCTGACCTGGGCGGCGCTGTTCGCCCTGTTTGCCAGTTTCTTCCTGAGCTTTGACCTGAAGTTCTCGATCATTCTCGACAAGCTGCCCAACCTGGTCGGCCTGCACCTGGCACCCAATGGCTTCCTGCAAGGCGCAGCGCTGACGCTGTTCCTGTGCCTGTGTTCGATTGCCGCCTCGTCGGTGCTAGGCTTCGTCACCGCGCTCGGGCGCTTGTCCAAAAGTGCCGTGGCCTTTGGTATCGCCAGCTTCTACGCGTCGTTTTTCCGTGGCACGCCGTTGCTGATCCAGATCCTGCTGATCTATCTGGGCCTGCCGCAGCTGGGCCTGGTGCCGGGCGCCATCGTCGCGGGGATCATCGCGCTGTCGCTGAACTACGGCGCGTACCTGAGCGAGATCTTCCGCGCCGGCATCCTGGGCGTCCCTCAGGGGCAACGGGAAGCCGCATTGGCCCTGGGCATGCGCGACAGTGCGATCTTCTGGCACGTCACCCTGCCCCAGGCCATGCGCACCATCGTCCCGCCGGCGACCAACCAGTTCATCTCCATGCTCAAGGACTCGTCGCTGATCTCGGTGATGGGCGTGTGGGAAGTGATGTTCCTGGCGCAATCCTACGGGCGCTCCAGCTACCGTTATATCGAGATGCTCACCACCGCTGCGATCATTTACTGGGTGATGTCCCTCGGCCTGGAACTGATCCAGGCACGCATGGAGCGGCACTATGGCAAGGGATATGCGAGGCGAGAGTGAGGTCATTGAAGTCACTATCGCCCTCAGGCTTACTGCACCAATCGAGCTGAACTTTTATCGCATCGGACTAGAGACATCTCCCGCAAACACGCGGTGCTTGGCCTGACAGTTATCCCCCGGGTGCCCCGCTAAATTCCCCGCCTCATACATCAGGAGGTGGGTTTACATGCCACTCATTCAGAAACAACTCGTACTCGCCATCACGCTCGCGCTGGGGGCCACCTGTGCTCAGTACGCACAGGCCCGTGACGACATGGAACCCGACAGCGAGTGGTTCGAACAGATTGCGAAACATCACCAGAAAACTCATTTCGACCCGGCCACTCCCACCCCCGAAGATTTCTATTTCATCGACCGAGCCAACAGTCGTAACGGCCTGAGCGTTGCCCGCGTGCTGGACTCCGCAGTGGATGCCGCGCTGGCATCGGAGGAGTTGAGTGACTGGGAAAAGTACCAGCTTGAAAACTACGGGCTGTACTTGAGCAGCCTGGAGCCAGGTCGCTTGGGTACGCTGCTGGAGCAATTGGCCGGCAGCCAGAACGCCAACCTGGGCACGGCCACTCAAAACAGCATGAAACGCTTGCACGCCAGCCTGCTGACAGCCATACGCCAATTGGATAACCACACCGGTGAGGACGGCCGTGTCTGGCTCCAAGGCCTGGCCAGCAGCGGTGCCCTCGATGCCCAACACGGCAGCGCCGGCTTGAAACAAAGCAGCCAGGGCCTGTTGCTGGGTGCAGATGGAGCAATCGATGACGCCTGGCGGGTCGGTGTGGTGGGCGGCAAGTCTGGCAGCGACCTGAGCGCCCGGCATTTCAACGGTGAAGTGGACAGCTGGCACCTGGGCGCCTATGCGGTGCGCCAGGACGGTCCATGGGCTTTACGCCTGGGCGCGCTGTACAGCAGCCATTCCGGGCAGAACACGCGCAGTGTGGACTTCGACTTCATCGATTACCGCGAACGCCTCACGGGCAAGTACAAGGCCCAGAGCCAGAACGCATTCGCCGAACTGGGCCATCGGTTCGTCACCGACGGCTTGCATGCCGAACCGTTTGCCGGAATCGGCTTCCAGCGGTATCACCGTGACCGCTTCTCCGAGAAAGGTGGCCATAGCGCGTTGAACGTGGGCACCCAAACCCAGCAAAACCTCAGCAGCACCTTCGGCCTGCGCTTGAGCCGCGACATCGCAGTGGCCGACCGGATCACCCTCAAGCCGCACCTGAGCGCTCATTGGAAACACTTGTATGGCGACACCAACAGCCGCGTACGCCAATCCTTTGCCAGGGAAACCCGCGAGGACTTCAACAGCGCGTTCAGCATCGGCGGTACCTCGCTGGACCGAGATAATCTGGCCTTGCGCACGGGGCTGGACATGCGTCTTTCGGAGCACCAGACCCTGAGCATCGCGTACACCGCCGAAGTGGGCGACAACAGCCGCAACCATGGACTAATGGGCCAATGGCAAAGCGCGTTTTAAGACAGAAACTGAAGAACCTTCACACTCACACAGGTCTTGAAGGCTGACATTAAGCACCACTTTTTGCTCGCTACACTCCGGTCTCCTATACAAACGAGGCCGGAAATCATGATATCGACACTCTCGTTTTTCCCTCCCCTTGGTGCACTCTTCGCACAAAGCGCCAACGCCTTGGCCGAGGCTGCCACTCCGCCCGCCGCAGCACCCGAGCCACACACCGCGCCTCCAACCACTCCGCGCTCGTTCGGGCACCCCGCCCGCCAGGCCTCAAATGGCCAGCTCGGCACCAATATTGTCAAAGTCATCACCACGCCTAACTCCCCGCGCCGCGACGGGATGAATATCGACGAGATCGCGCGCCTCACCCAAACCCCGTCCAACCTTGATAAGTCACACATCATCAAAGCCGTCGACATCGTCAACAGCCCGGGCGTGCACATCAACTCACCGGGTCATGGCCTGAGCAGCTCCGGGCTCACCTCTGTCTGGCTGGAGAATCGAGGAAGCATCACGGCCCAATCCGGCACGGGTATGGCCCTGAAGGGAGAAAAGGCCGATGAGGTGATCAACCATGGCCTGATTGCAGGTGGCAATGGAGTCGCTCTGGACATGGGCGGCGGTGACGACCTGTTGGTTGTCAAAAATGGCAGCCGCTTCAAAGGCGAAGTCGATGGCGGCAGCGGTACCAACCAGGTGGTTCTCGATGACACCAAAGGCGGCACGTTCGAAGGTGCGACCCGAATGCAACACCTGTGGGTCGGCAAGGGCGCCTGGGAACTGACCGGTGCACTGCACGACAATCGGCACGGCAAGGTGTACGGCGATGCTGCCTTGACCAACCGCAGCGTTATCAAGGGGACCCTGGATATTGATGCGGGCGGCAGCTACTCCGGCGGCACCGTCGACTCCCTTAATGTCACGGGTACTCTGCTGCTCGATCCTGAAAATACACCACGGACCCGGATCTGGAAGGATCTGCACCTCAAACCAGGATCGACCATGGCGTTCAAAGTGGGCGCAGACCAAGCCCACTCCACGCTGAAAGTCGGCAATACGTTAACGCTGGATAACGCCACCCTGAAACTTGATGTACAGCCGGAAAGTGAAGCACTGCTCACGCGCCAGCTACGTATCGCGGATGCGGCATCCATCAAGGGAACATTCAGCGCCGTTACCAGCAACCTGACCACCCTGGAACCTGAACTGCTCTACAAACCTGAGGGTATTTTTGTCGGCTTCAAGCGCAAGCAGAGCGCCGCACCCTCCGCTGACCATTAAAAAATTGGCAAAAAAAAGGGGGGCACCTGCCCCCCCGAGGATTAAACGGTAGTGTCGAAGGCTGGATCAGCCTTCGATTTCAATCAGGATTTCGCCAGGGTTCACCCGGTCGCCCTTGGCCACGTGAACGGCGGACACCTTGCCGGCAATCGCAGCCTGCACTTCGGTTTCCATCTTCATCGCTTCGGTGATCAGCACGGCCTGGCCGGCCTTGACCACATCGCCTTCCTTGACCAGCACATCGACGATATTGCCTGGCATCGCCGTGCTGACATGCCCCGGCTCGCTGGCCTGCTTGCGCTTGCTGCCGCCACCGCCGACGAATTCGTTGAGCGGTTCGAACACCACTTCTTCCGGCATGCCATCGATGGACAGGTAGAAATGGCGCTTGCCTTCGGCTTTCACACCGACACCGGTGATGTCCACACGGTAGCTTTCGCCGTGCACGTCGATGACGAACTCGGTCGGCACGCCTTCACCACCGGCACGGGCCACGCCGCCGGCTTCAGGGATAGGCAGCAGCACCTCAGGCGTCAGGGTGCCGGCGTCGCGTTCCTCGAGGAACTTGCGCCCGATGTCCGGGAACATGGCGTAGGTCAGCACGTCTTCTTCGGACTTGGCCAGTGCGCCGATTTCGCCGCGCAGCTTGGTCATCTCCGGCTTGAGCAGGTCGGCCGGGCGCACGTCGATCACTTCTTCGCTGCCGATGGCCTGGCGACGCAACTTCTCGTTCACCGTGCCCGGCGCCTTGCCGTAGCCGCCTTGCAGGTACAGCTTCACTTCGTTGGTGATGGTCTTGTAGCGCTCACCGGCCAGCACGTTGAAGAACGCCTGGGTGCCGACGATCTGCGAAGTCGGGGTCACCAGCGGCGGGAAGCCGAGGTCTTCACGCACCCGTGGAATTTCAGCCAGCACTTCGCTCATGCGGTTCAGAGCGCCCTGCTCTTTCAACTGGTTGGCCAGGTTGGAAATCATCCCGCCCGGCACCTGGTTGACTTGCACACGGGTGTCGACGGCGGTGAATTCGCTTTCGAACTGGTGGTACTTCTTGCGCACGGCATAGAAGTACAGGCCGATCTCTTGCAGCAGCTCCAGGTCGAGACCGGTATCGAATTCGCTGCCTTTAAGGGCGGCGACCATAGACTCGGTGCCCGGGTGGCTGGTGCCCCAGGCGAAGCTGGAGATCGCGGTGTCGATATGATCGGCACCGTTTTCGATCGCCTTGAGTTGGCACATCGCGGCCAAACCGGCGGTGTCGTGGGAGTGGATAAAGATCGGCAGGCTCTGCTCGGCTTTCAGCGCCTTGACCAGTTCACCGGTGGCGTACGGCGTCAGCAGGCCGGCCATGTCCTTGATCGCGATCGAGTCGCACCCCATGGATTCCAGCTGCTTGGCCTGGGCCACGAAGGCCTCGACGGTGTGCACCGGGCTGGTGGTGTAGGCGATGGTGCCCTGGGCATGCTTGCCGGCGGCTTTGACCGCTTCGATGGCCACACGCAGGTTACGCACGTCGTTCATGGCGTCGAAGATGCGGAATACGTCGATACCGTTGACGGCAGCCTTGGCCACGAAGGCCTTGACCACGTCGTCGCTGTAATGGCGGTAGCCCAGCAGGTTCTGGCCGCGCAGGAGCATTTGCAGGCGCGTGTTAGGCAACGCGGCACGCAGTTTGCGCAGGCGCTCCCACGGGTCTTCCTTGAGGAAGCGTACGCAGGCGTCGAAGGTCGCGCCGCCCCAGACTTCCAGGGACCAGTAGCCGACTTTATCGAGCTTGTCGCAGATCGGCAGCATGTCGTCGGTGCGCATGCGGGTCGCCAGCAACGATTGGTGGGCGTCGCGCAGGATGGTGTCGGTTACGAAGATTTTTTTAGTCATTGGAATGTTCCTCACAGGCCTGCGTGGGCGGCGATGGCGGCGGCGATGGCCAGGGCCAGCTCTTCGGGTTTGCGCTTGATCGAGTAGTTGGTCAGCTCAGGGTGGCTTTCCACAAAACTGGTGTTGAACTGGCCGCTGCGGAATTCCGGGTTACGCAGGATTTCCTGGTAGTAGGCGGCCGTGGTCTTCACGCCTTGCAGGCGCATGTCGTCCAGGGCACGCAGGCCGCGGTCCATGGCTTCTTCCCAGGTCAATGCCCAGACCACCAGCTTCAGGCACATGGAGTCGTAGAACGGCGGGATGGTGTAGCCGGTGTAGATCGCCGTGTCGGTACGCACGCCGGGGCCGCCGGGCGCGTAGTAACGGGTGATCTTGCCGAAGCTTGGGAGGAAGTTGTTCTTCGGGTCTTCGGCGTTGATGCGGAACTGCAACGCAAAGCCACGGTGCTGGATGTCTTCCTGTTTGACCGACAACGGCAGGCCCGAGGCGATTCGGATCTGCTCGCGGACAATGTCGATCCCGGTGATTTCTTCGGTGATGGTGTGCTCCACCTGCACCCGGGTGTTCATCTCCATGAAGTACACCTCGCCCTCGGCGAGCAGGAACTCCACGGTGCCGGCGTTCTCGTAGCCCACGGCCTTGGCCGCGCGCACCGACAGGTCGCCGATGTAGGCGCGCTGTTCCGGGGTGAGCTGCGGGCTCGGGGCGATTTCGATGAGCTTCTGGTTACGGCGCTGGATCGAACAGTCGCGCTCGAACAGATGCACCACGTTGCCGAAGCTGTCACCGAGGATCTGCGCCTCGATGTGCTTGGGATTGACGATGCATTTTTCCAGGAACACTTCCGCCGAACCGAACGCCTTGGTAGCTTCGGAGATCACGCGGGGGAAGGCTTGTTCGAGTTCTTCACGGCTGTTGCAACGGCGGATACCGCGACCGCCACCACCGGAGGTGGCCTTGAGCATCACCGGGTAACCAATGCGGTCGCCTTCGGTGAGGGCCTCGGTGATGTCGGCGACGTTGCCTTCGGTGCCGGGCGTGACCGGCACACCGGCCTTGATCATGCTGCGGCGGGCTTCGGTCTTGTCGCCCATGCGGCGAATCACTTCAGCCGAAGGGCCGATGAATTTGATTCCCCGTTCGGCGCAGATGTCTGCCAACTCGGCGTTTTCCGACAGGAAGCCGTAGCCGGGGTGCAGCGCATCGCAACCGGTTTCCACCGCCAGGTTCACCAGCTTGCGCGGGTTCAGGTAGCCGGCCAGCGGCTCGGCACCAATGCTGTGGGCTTCGTCGGCACGCTTGACGTGCAACGCATGGCGGTCGGCGTCCGAGTAAACCGCGACCGAGCGAATGCCCATCTCGGCGCAGGCACGCACGATTCGTACGGCAATTTCACCACGGTTGGCGATCAGGATCTTTTTTATCACTTGGAAATTCCCTTGAGCCGATTGCTGCGTTCTTCGACCCGCTGGAGCCGGGTCGGCGCGTGACTAAATGTTTCAAGCCAGTCGCAGCCACACACTAAGCCCGTGGAGGGATTAACAAAAATCAATAATTATTGGGTCGCTCATAAGTAAAGACTTATAGTTGGCCGGTCGACCTGGGACGAGAGGATTTAAATAATGCGTAAGTCGCTGATGCGTATGACATTGCGTCAATTGCAGATCTTCAATGAAGTGTGCGACTTGCGCTCTTACAGCCGCGCGGCCGAGGAAATGTCTCTCACCCAACCGGCCGTGAGCCTGCAAATTCGCCAGCTCGAAGAGCTGGTCGGCCAGCCGCTGTTCGATTATGTCGGCAAGAAGCTCTACATGACCGAGGCTGCCGAAGCCCTGCAACGGGCCAGCCGGGATATTTTCGGGCGCCTGGAAAACCTCGATATGCAGCTGTCGGACATGCAGGGTTCGTTGCAGGGCCAGCTAAAGCTCGCGATTGAATCCAGCGCCAAGTACTTCGTGCCGCACCTGTTTGCCGCGTTCAAACGCCAGCATCCCGAGGTGCAACTGCACCTGACCGTGGTCAACCGCGCCCAGGTGATCCGCCGCCTCTCCGACAACCGCGACGACCTGGTGATCATGTCCATGGTGCCCCAGGACATGGGCCTGGAATTCCTGCCGTTCCTCAACAATCCGATCGTGGCCGTGGCGCCACCTGATCACCCCTTGAGCCTGCAAGGGCCGTTGCGTTTGCAGGACCTGGAACCCTACACGCTGTTGCTGCGCGAACCGGGCTCGGGCACGCGACTGGCCTGCGAGGAGTATTTCAAGGAGAAACGCGTGCACTTCACCCAGACGGTGGAAGTGGCCTCGGCCGAGGCGCAACGTGAATGCGTATGCGCCGGCCTGGGCGTGGCCTTGCTGACGCGCCATGCGGTCAATATGGAACTGGCCACCGGCGGGCTCAAGGAGCTGCCGGTGGAAGAACTGCCGCTGTACCGCAGCTGGTGCCTGGTGCAGGCCAAGGCCAAGCGCCTGTCACCGGTGGCCCATGCGTTCCTGGGCTTTATCCGCAGCGAACGGGTGCAGATCAGCGCGTTGGCTGAACGTTTCGCTGGGCAGCCGCGGGTGCCTGCCAGTGGAGTTCCGGGTAGTCACTGATGCTCTGCTGCAGCTGGCGCTGGTCGCAGCGGTCTTCGATTGCGCGACGGAACGCCATGCGGCGCTGGTCTTCCTGTTGACGACGGGTCTTGACGGAGCTGTTGCTGTCTTCGTAGGGCCGGGCCATTTGGAGTCTCCCAATGCGAGTACGGGGAGTACAGGATGGGTTGTAGCGATGACGGTTTAACGGCGCGGGGGTTACAGGACGATGAATCTTCCGAATAGATAAACAATCCAAATGTGGGAGGGGGCTTGCTCCCGATTACGGTACATCAGCCGATTTCTCTTGGACTGACCCACTGCTATCGGGAGCAAGCCCCCTCCCACATTTTGAGCGTGTATGGCCCTGGATCAGTCGTCGAGGGCTTTGACGGACTTGGGCGACAACCGCAGGCTGCGCAAGCTGCGCTTGACGCTCTTGAGGTGGTTGACCAGGCTCGGGCCCCGCGCCATGGCAACGCCCATCGCCAGCACGTCGATCACCACCAGGTGAGCGATACGCGACGTCAGCGGGGTGTAGATCTCGGTGTCTTCGTGCACATCGATCGCCAGGTTGACCGTGGACAGCTCCGCCAACGGCGTCTGGCTCGGGCACAAGGTAATCAATGTCGCACCGCTTTCACGCACCAGGTTGGCGGTGATCAGCAGGTCTTTGGAGCGGCCCGACTGGGAAATGCAGATCGCCACGTCGGTCGGTTTCAAGGTCACCGCCGACATCGCCTGCATGTGCGGGTCGCTGTAGGCCGCTGCGGTCAGCAGCAGGCGGAAAAATTTGTGCTGGGCGTCTGCCGCCACCGCACCGGACGCGCCGAAACCATAGAACTCCACACGCTGGGCCTGGGACATGGCGGTCACGGCCTTTTGCAGCTCTACCGGGTCAAGCTTCTCGCGCACCTCCATGAGCGTGTGCAAGGTGGTGTCGAAGATTTTCAGGCTGTAGTCGGCGACGGAATCGTCTTCGTGAATCGCAAACTGGCCGAAGCTCGCGCCGGCGGCCAGGCTCTGGGCCAGCTTGAGCTTCAAGTCCTGGAACCCGGAGCAACCGATGGCGCGGCAGAAGCGCACGATAGTCGGCTCGCTGATGCCCACGCTGTGGGCAAGGTCGGCCATGGAACTGTGCATCACGGCCGCAGGGTCAAGCAGCACGTGATCGGCAACCTTGAGTTCCGATTTGCGTAACAGGTGGCGCGACTGGGCGATATGTTGCAACAGGTTCAAAGGGCAGGACTCTTGTTATTGGCAGGGCCAGGGATGTAGCAAGCTTGTAGTTATACTACAAGAATTGCCGTTTTGCCCGCCCGATGCATCACTAAATCGCCCTGATGCCCTTTGAATCAGCGGGCAGCTGCCTTGTAGCCATAGGGGCGTACGGACTGTCTTCAGGGAAAATCTGCATTGTTGCGTAACAAATCTGCCAGCCCTTCGGCCTCCATCGGCCGACTGATCAGGTAGCCCTGCACCTCATCGCATCGTTCTGTACGCAGGAAATCCAGCTGCTGCTGATCTTCCACGCCTTCGGCCACCACTTTGAGCGCCAGTCCGTGCGCCATCGCAATGATCGCTCGGGTAATGGCGGCGTCTTCCCGCCCCTGACCGAGGCCGCGGATAAAGGTCTGGTCGATCTTTACGTAATCCACAGGGATACGCTTGAGGTAACTGAGGGATGAATAGCCGGTGCCAAAGTCGTCGATGGCCAGCTTCACGCCCAGGTCGCGCAGTTGCTGGAAGGTCGCGATGATGTGTTCAACACTGTCGAGCAACTGGCTCTCGGTCAGTTCCAGTTCGAGGTATTGCGGGTCCAGGCCGGTTTCTTCCAGTACCTGGCGCACCAGGCTGACCAGCTTGCCCTGGCGCAACTGGTGCACCGAGAGGTTCACCGACACGCGGATCGGTGCCAGCCCCTGGCGCTGCCACTCACAGGCTTGCCAGCAGGCCTCGCGCAGCACGAATTCGCCCAGCGGTACGATCAGGCCCGTTTCTTCGGCCAGGCCGATAAAGTCGCCTGGCGGCACCATGCCCCATTGCGGATGTTCCCAGCGGATCAACGCTTCGGCAGCGTTCAGCTTGCCGGTGGCCAGGCACAGTTTCGGCTGGTAGAACACCGTGAGCTGGCGCTCATCGATGGCTTTGCGCAGATGGTTTTCCAGCTGCAAACGCTCCAGGGTGCTGGCTTGCAGGCTGTCGGTGTAGAACTGGAAGTTATTGCCGCCCAAGTGCTTGGCGTGCTGCATGGCCATGTTCGATTGACTGACCAGCGCGGAAATTTCCCGCGCGTTATCCGGCAACAGGCTGATACCCATCGACGCACTCACCACCAACTCATGCCCTTCCACCGTCACCGGCACCCGCAGTTTGGCCAGCAGCCGTGTGGCCACCCGCGCCAGGCTCGACAGGTTGCCGTAGGCGTCGAACAGCACGGCGAACTCATCGCCGGACAAACGCGCGATGGTGTCAGCCTCGGGCAAGGCATTGATCAACCGACGGGCCATTTTTTGCAGCAACTGGTCGGCCACTTCATGGCCCAGGCTGTCATTGAGCAACTTGAAGCGGTCGAGGTTGATATGCAGCAACGCCAGGCTGCGCCCGCCCTGGCGTACACGCTGATGGGCCTCGCGCAGCCGTTCGCGGAACAGCGAGCGGTTGGCCAGGCCGGTCAACTCATCGTAGTGGGTGAGGTAGCGCATGCGCTCCTCGGATTCGCGCCGCGCCGATAGATCGGCGAAGAAGCCCACGATATGACTGACTTTTCCGCGAACATCGCGCACCACGTTCAGTTGCAGCCATTGCGGGTACAGTTCGCCATTCTTACGCGTTTCTACCAATTCGCCCTGCCAGGTCCCATGCGTGAGCAGCGCTTGGCGGATCACCGGGAAGTGGCGCCGCGCATCACGACTGCTGGGCAGCTCGACGACGTTGCGACCGAGCATGTCATCGATCTCAAAGCCAGTGACACGGCTGAAAGCCTGATTGACGGCGATTAATTTGTAGTCCGGATCAAGGATCACAATGCCTTCGCTGGCCGCCTCGAACACGGTCGAGGCCAGTCGCTGTTGCTCCTCCAGGGCTTTGCCGGCGCTGACGTCGCGGCGTGTGCCGAGCATTCGAATCACTCGCCCGCTCGGCGCGCGCTCTACGGCGCGACCACGGTCTTCGATCCATACCCAGTGACCATCGCCATGGCGCACGCGGTATTCCACCTGGTAATCCTCAGTGCGCCCTTTAAGGTGCTCCACCAGCGCCCGCTTGAGCAGCGGCAGGTCGTCGGGGTGCAGGCGCGGCTTGAGGTGGCCGAGCATGGCCGTGACGTACTCGGGCTCGAGGCCGAACAGCTCTTTGAGCTGGGTGTGATGAACCTCATCGGTTTGCAGGTTCCAGTCCCACAGGCCCAGCTCACTGGCTTGCAGGGCCATGGCCAGGCGCGCCTCGCTTTTATTCAGGGCCAGGCTGGCGGCGTCCAGTTCCTGGCTGCGTTGTGCCACGCGGTCCTGCAGGCCGATCTGCGCCTCACGTAGTTCCTGCTCAACCTGACGCCGCTGCTCGACTTCGCGCACCAGATCCTGATTCAGCTGCTCGCTGCGCTGCTGCGCCTGCTGCAGATGCTCGATCAATGCCTGGTTCTGGAAACGCCGCAGCAGCCCGCGCTGGATCAGGCGGTTGACCTGCCACGCCACCACGCTCAGGGACGCCAGCAGGATCAGGCCGAGCACACCCCAGCCCTGTTGCTGCGGGGCGCCATTCCAGAACAGATAGACAATCGCCGGCACCAGGCACGGCAAGGCAAAGGACAGGAACGCCGGAAAGCTCACTGCATAGGCGACGCTGGCTGACAGCGTCGCCGCACCGATCAGGCCGAACACCCAGGCCTGCTGCATGAAGCTGTCCACCGGCACCAGGGCGATGGCTGCGGTGGCCAGGGTCAGTCCGCTGACCGCCGAACCCAGCATGAACATGCGCCGCCAGATGGGTTGGGCCTGACGGCTGGGCATGGCCGAATCAAAGGCCGCCACCTGGATCACACGCATCGCCACCAGGGCCAGCAGCCACACCAGCCAGACGCTGTCCAGCAGGTATTGCCTGGGGTTCCACAGCAGCCAGGCGCAGACCAGGCCGTTGACCAGCATTAATAAGGTGGGCAGCAACGAGCCCTGATAGAGCAGGCGTGTGCGCTCGACCGCCATCTCGGTAGCGTAATGTTTGCGGATAACCTGCGCGGGCGCCGCCGAGGGGCCGAGCAGGTCGGTGCTGAGAGTCATAGGCAGTGTTCTTATAATGGTGAGCCCGAAACGTCGACGGAGCATACACAAGCAAGCGCTTGGGCCAAACTGCTCCAGATCATAAAAGTCACCCTGTGAACAGCCGCAAACCTTGGGGCCAGACCCCTTGAGCGAGGCACGGCGCGGGCTGTGGCCCATGACTTACCGGTCATCAGCCCTGCCAGAATGTTTGCCCGGCCGGGACCACGCGAGACGTTTTGCGTCGACCACCCGGCATTGGGATTTGCCCGAGCCCCCTTAGGCCCATAGAATGCGCCGATGCGCGATGATCTCTCTCTTTTGCTGAACTCCCTCAACGATGCCCAACGCCAGGCCGTAGCGGCCCCCGTTGGCCGTCAGTTGGTCCTGGCCGGTGCTGGCTCCGGTAAAACCCGAGTGCTGGTGCACCGTATCGCCTGGTTGATCCAGGTCGAGAACGCGTCCCCGCATTCGATCCTGTCGGTGACTTTCACCAACAAGGCCGCTGCCGAGATGCGCCACCGCATCGAGCAGTTGATGGGCATCAGCCCGGCCGGTATGTGGGTGGGCACCTTCCACGGCCTGGCGCACCGCCTGTTGCGGGCACACTGGCAGGAAGCGGGCCTGGCCCAGACCTTCCAGATCCTCGACAGCGATGACCAGCAACGCCTGGTCAAGCGCGTGATCCGTGAGCTGGGCCTCGACGAGCAGCGCTGGCCGGCGCGCCAGGCCCAGTGGTTTATCAACGGCCAGAAAGACGAAGGCCTGCGCCCGCAGCACATCCAGGCCAGCGGCGATTTGTTCCTGGCCACCATGCGCAGCATTTATGAAGCCTACGAGGCGGCCTGCGCCCGCGCTGGCGTTATCGACTTCTCCGAGCTGCTGCTGCGCGCCCTCGACCTGTGGCGCGACAATCCGGGTTTGCTGGCCCATTACCAGAAACGCTTCCGTCACATTCTGGTGGACGAGTTCCAGGACACCAACGCCGTGCAGTACGCCTGGTTGCGTCTGCTGGCCAAGGGCGGCGACAGCCTGATGGTGGTGGGCGACGACGACCAGTCGATCTACGGCTGGCGTGGCGCGAAAATCGAGAACATCTACCAGTATTCCGAGGACTTCCCGGACGCGGTCACCATCCGCCTGGAGCAGAACTACCGCTCCACCGCCGGCATCCTCAAGGCCGCCAACGCCTTGATCGCCAACAACACCGGGCGCCTGGGCAAAGAGCTGTGGACCGACGGCGGCGAAGGCGAGGCGATCAACCTGTATGCCGCGTTCAACGAGCACGATGAAGCGCGCTACGTGGTGGAAACCATCGAAAGCGCGCTGAAAACCGGCCTTGCCCGTAGCGATATTGCGATTCTGTACCGTTCCAACGCCCAATCGCGGGTGCTGGAAGAAGCCTTGCTGCGCGAGCGCATCCCGTACCGCATTTATGGCGGCCAGCGCTTCTTCGAGCGTGCGGAAATCAAGAACGCCATGGCATACCTGCGTTTGCTCGAAGGCCGTGGCAACGACGCGGCACTGGAGCGGGTGATCAATATCCCGGCCCGTGGCATCGGCGAGAAAACCGTCGAGGCGATTCGCGACCACGCGCGCCATGCCGATGTGTCGATGTGGGAGTCCATGCGCCTGCTCATTGCCAATAAAGGCCTGACGGGGCGTGCTGCCGGGGCGCTAGGGGTGTTTGTCGAGTTGATCGAGAACCTCGCGGCCAAGTGTTCGGAAATGCCCCTGCACCTGATGACCCAGACGGTGATCGAGCAATCCGGGCTGATTGCCTATCACGAAGCGGAAAAAGGCGAGAAAGGCCAGGCCCGGGTAGAAAACCTCGAGGAACTGGTCAGCGCCGCCCGCGCGTTCGAAAACACCGAGGAAGACGAAGAGCTGACTCCGCTCGCCGCCTTCCTCGGCCATGCGTCCCTGGAGGCCGGCGATACTCAGGCCGATGAGCATGAAGACAGCATCCAGTTGATGACCTTGCACAGCGCCAAGGGCCTGGAGTTTCCGTATGTGTTCCTGGTGGGCATGGAAGAAGGCCTGTTCCCCCACAAGATGAGCCTGGAAGAGCCCGGCCGTCTTGAAGAGGAACGCCGCCTGGCCTATGTGGGCATCACCCGCGCAATGCAGAACCTGGTGATGACCTACGCCGAGACCCGACGCCTGTACGGCAGCGAGACCTACAACAAGGTATCGCGCTTCGTACGTGAAGTGCCGAAGGGACTGATCCAGGAAGTGCGCCTGTCCAACAGCGTCAGCCGCCCGTTCGGCGGGGGCCAGCAGCAGAACTCCAGCAACATGTTCGCCGGTTCCGAGATTCCGGAAACCCCATTCAGCCTGGGCCAGCAGGTCAGGCATGCGATCTTCGGCGAAGGCGTGATCCTCAACTTCGAAGGCGCCGGAGCCCAGGCACGGGTGCAGGTGAACTTCGCCGAAGGCAGCAAATGGCTGATGATGGGCTACGCGAAGCTCGAAGCGGTCTGAAACATTTGCCAACATGAAGGTTATTGGCCCGCCCTTGTTTTTAACGAGCGCGGGCCAATATCTGTAATACGTCCTACAGACCATTCTGATTCGGTCTTACGCAAAAGCCCGAAACATTATGTCGCTAGCCACTGTCACTACACCTGTGCAACATGGCGCGCGTGCAATCCACAAATGGGAATTCCCTTTATGAAACGTTTTCTTAGCATCGCCATGGCGTTGTGCATCGGCCTGACGATGAGCCTCGACGCCAACGCCAAACGCTTCGGTGGCGGCAAAAGCTCGGGCGCGGCGCCGACTCACCAGACCAGCCAAATGGCTCCATCCGCCGGTGCCGGCGGTGCTGCCGCTACCGCAGGCGCAGCCGGGGCTGCCGGCGCCGCTGCCAAGGCCGGCGGTGCTTCGCGCTGGTTGGGCCCTCTGGCCGGTATCGCGGCCGGTGGCCTGCTCGCTTCCATGTTCATGGGCGGCGGCTTCCAGGGCATGCAGATCTTCGACATCCTGATCATGGCGGTCATCGCCTTCCTGGTCTTCCGTTTCATCGCCGCCCGTCGCCGCAAGCAGCAGGAGCAAATGGCTCCGGCCGGCGCGCCGATGCAGCGTGAAGTGTTCGAGCAGAAGCCAGCCATGGGTTCGATCTTCGGTGGTTCGGCAGCGCCTGCCGCAGCCCGCCCGGTGATCAACGCACCGGCGTGGTTCAACGAAGAGCGTTTCGTCGAAGCGGCCCGCAGCCACTTCCAGTCCCTGCAGCAGCACTGGGACGCCAACGAAATGGACAAGATCTCCGAGTTCGTGACCCCGCAACTGCTGGAGTTCCTCAAGCGCGAACGCGCCGACCTGGGCGACGGCTTCCAGTCGACCTATATCGACGACCTGCACGTGCAACTGGAAGGTGTGGATGATCGCGCCGACAAGACCATCGCAACGTTGACCTTCAGTGGCGTGTCGAAGACTTCGCGTTTCGACCAGGGTGAAGTGTTCAGCGAAAGCTGGAACATGGAACGTGCCCAAGGCGACAACCAGCCATGGCTGGTCGCCGGTATCCGCCAGAACGGCTGATACCCACGCGCTTGAGCAAGCCGTAACAAAACCCCGGACCTGTCCGGGGTTTTCTATTTCACGGTTGCACTTATGGCGAGCTACTGTATAAAACGCCCCTATAAACCGCGCCATCAGCAAGAGGATCCCGGCCGTGGAAGAAATCATCGAACAATTGCGTGAAGCCAATGAACCGGTTCCGGTTCCTCTGGAGTTGCCTGACGAAGATCAACTGGTGGAAATCGAGGAACAGCTGTTCATCGACATCCCGTTTGTCTTTCGTGAATTCCTGCTGACCGTCAGCGATGTGGTGTACGGCAGCCTGGAGCCGGTGACCGTCACCGACCCGCAATCCCACACCTACCTGCCGGACGTGGCTGCCAACGCCTGGGATGCCGGTGTTGACCGCAGCATGATCCCGATCTGCCAGGACGGTGACGATTACTACTGCGTCGAAGAAGACGGCACCGTGGTGCTGTGGTCCGGCGAAGAAGAACTCGTCACCGAAGAGACCTGGGAATCGGTGTGGCACTGGGCGCGGGACGTCTGGCTGGAAAGCTGAGACCTGACCCCCGTGGCGAACGGGCTTGCGGTGGTGAGCGGGCTTGTCCCGCGCCGGGCCGCATAGCGGCCCCCACTAGTGTTCCGGCGTATCCTTATGGTTATCCAGCGTCTCCAGCAAGGCGACCTGCATCCGCGTATGCACACGGATGAACCATCGCCAGAGCACGGCCGCCACCGCCGCCGTGACCACGGCAATCAGTACCAGCAACTTGTTGGTCGGCAGAATACTGGCCGACAAGGCTGCCAATAGCACAAAGATCACCAGCAGCGACAAAATCGGGATCAGCTCCGCAATCACCCGTCGCACCCGCTGGGTATGTCGCCCGGCCATTTCCGGCTTCACGCTCATCTCCGCCAGCAACATCGACAGCGCCTTGAGCTTGCGGTACGCCGCAATCAGGAACGGCAGCGACAACAGCAATGCCCCACCCCAGATCAACGCCTTCTGCCAGCTTGGATCACTGATCCAACCTTCCAGGTACCCACCAATGCGCACCGCGAAAAAGCTTCCGGCGAAGAAAATCGCGATCACCAGCGCCAGGTTCACGCCCACCTGCAGGATGATCTTGCGGATCATCGACGCCAGCATGGCGCCCTCGCCTTGCGGCTGAATACTGCGTAACCATTCGCCGTACATGCCAAACACCCGGCTCATACGCTTGGGCATCACGGCGGCGATCTTCAATGACAAAGGGTCGGCGCCGCGAATCAGGTACGGCGTGAGCAGCGTAGTGATCGCCGAAACGGCCACCGCCACCGGATACAGGAAGTCGCTGGTCACCTGCAAGGTCATGCCCAGCGCGGCGATAATGAAGGAAAACTCGCCAATTTGTGACAGCCCCATGCCTACCCGCAGTGAGGTACGACCATCATTGCCGGCGATAAAGGCACCCAGGCCGCAGGACAGCATCTTGCCCAGCACCACGGCCACGGTGATCACCGCGATCGGCCAGGCGTATTGCAGGAGGATCTGCGGGTCGATCATCAAGCCGATCGCCACGAAGAAGATCGCGCTGAACATGTCGCGAACCGGCTCGATCAGGCGCTCGATCTTAACCAATTGCCGGGATTCGGCCATGATCGCGCCGATCAGAAACGCCCCCAGCACCATGCTGTACTCCAGCTTGACCACCAGCAGGCAGAAACCGAAACACAGGCCCAGTACGGTGATCAGCAGCATTTCGTTGCTTTCGAATTTGGCCACGTAGGCCAACAGGCGCGGCACCAGCAAAATACCGATGACCAACGCGACGATCATGAACAGCGAGAGCTTGCCGACCGTGGAGAACACCTCGCCGGAGCTCACCGTACCGCTGACGGCGATGCTCGAGAGCAAGGCGATGATGCCGATGCCAAGGATGTCTTCCACAATCAGCACGCCAAAAATAAGTTGGGCGAAGCGCTGGTTTTTCATCTTCAGGTCATTGAGTGCCTTCACGATGATGGTGGTGGAGGAAATCGCCAGGATCGCGCCGAGGAACAGCGAGTCCATGGTGTTCCAGTCGAACCAGCGGCCAATCTCGTAGCCGATCCAGATCATCAGGATGATTTCCAGGAAGGCCGCGATAAACGCCGTGGCCCCCACCTTGAACAGCTTGCGCAGGCTGAACTCCAGGCCCAGGCAGAACATCAGGAAGATCACCCCCAGTTCGGCGAGGGTCTTGATGGTGTCTTCGTCGTGGATCAGTCCGAACGGCGGGGTGTGCGGGCCAATGATGAAGCCGGCGACGATGTACCCCAGCACCACGGGTTGCTTGAGGCGGTGAAACAGGACGGTGACCACCCCTGCCACCAGCATGATCACAGCCAAGTCCTGGATAAAGCTGATGGCGTGCATGGCGAGGGGCTCCTTGAGGGTACTGGCGCTTTTCCCACTTCCGCACGCGCCTTTGAAAAATCGCAAAATGCGGAAGGAAAAGTCTGCCTTTATAGTAAGAAATGCCCTGAGATGGGCTTTTGAAGGTTAACACCGCGACTTCCGCCGGAAAGCCGGTGCAATATATGGAAACAGATCGGTGAACGCGTGACGGCAAGCCGCCCACCGGCGTCCCGTAAGGGATGGCGCTGCAAAGATCCCAGCACCCGCAGAGGTGCCACCCAACCAATGCCTACAACCCGTGAGTGTGCTATGGAACCCGGAAACGCCCAGCTGTCGATGACGGTATTGATGACCCCTGACATGGCCAACTTCTCAGGCAATGTCCACGGCGGCACCTTGCTCAAGTACCTCGATGAAGTGGCCTACGCCTGCGCGAGCCGTTATGCCGGTCGCTATGTGGTGACGCTGTCGGTGGATCAGGTGATTTTTCGCGAACCGATCCATGTCGGCGAGCTGGTGACATTCCTTGCGTCGGTCAACTACACCGGCAATACGTCGATGGAAGTGGGCATCAAGGTGGTGACCGAGAACATCCGCGAGCGCTCGGTGCGTCATACCAACAGCTGCTTCTTCACCATGGTGGCCGTGGACGACCAGCGTAAACCCGCTGCCGTGCCACCGCTGCAACCCCATAACAGTGAAGACAAGCGCCGGTTCGTGCAGGCCCAGCAGCGCCGGCAGATCCGCCAGGAGCTTGAGAAGCGCTACCAGGAAATCAAGGCTGACGCGCTGTAAGTCCAACCAAAAAATGTGGGAGGTTTGCCCCCCTCTCACATTGGGTTCTGTGTACTTACAGGCTGATCGGCGTCGCCTCGAAACGTACGCGAGGATGGGCGATGCGGTCCTGGGCGCGGACCAGTTCCAGCTCGTAACTGGCGCAGGCCTGGGTTTCCAGCAGCACTTCGTGCACCGCCGCGGCCGTGAACTCAAAAGCCGCCAACAGGCTGTCGCCCAGCAACACCCGCGCCAGGAACAGCCCCGACGTCAGGTCGCCCACGCCCACCGGCTGGCGCGGGAACGCCAGCAGCGGCCGACGCAGGTGCCAGCTGCCCTCGGCAGTTACCAGCAGCATCTCGAAACCATCCGGCAACTTGCCCGGGTAATCCAGGTGCTTGACCAGCACCGCCTTCGGGCCACGGGCCAGCAATGCCTTGGCCATGCCCAGGCAGTCGAACAGCGATTGCGGCTTGCGCCCGGCAAAGCTGTCCAGTTCCAGTTGGTTGGGGCACAGGAAGTCGGCCATGGCCGCCGCTTCATCCAGCAGGAAATCGCTGACGTCCTGCGGCACGATGCAGCCCTTTTCCGGATGGCCCATCACCGGGTCGCACAGGTACAGGGCCTTGGGGTTGATGGCCTTGATGCGCGCCACACCGGTAAGAATCGCGCGGCCCTGATCCGCACTGCCCAGGTAGCCAGACAGAATCGCATCGCAGTTGCCCAGCTCGCCGATGGCGGCAATGCCTTCCACCAGCGCAGGAATCTGCTGCGGCGCCAGCACTTCGCCCGCCCACTGACCATACTGGGTATGGTTGGAGAACTGCACCGTGTTCAGCGGCCAGACGTTCACCCCGACCCGCTGCATGGGGAACACGGCGGCGCTGTTTCCGGCGTGGCCAAAGACCACATGAGACTGGATCGCAAGCAGATGAGGTGTGCGTTTCATGCAGGAGATTTCCGTAAAGCCATTGAAATTCTGGCCGCGCAGTATGCGACTAAACGCAGCCTGTACGACAGACCGACGACACAGTTAAGCTGCTCTCACTTTGTTGGAGTTTTTCGCATGCTGACCCTGGGAAACATCTTCGTGTTGATGCTGCTGGCGACCGGCGCCGCCTGGGTATGGCACAACCACGGCCTGCGAGAGCGGGCGTTGGCGCGGGTCAAGCAGCATTGCGCCAAGCTCGATATCGAATTGCTCGACGGCGCCGTGGCGTTGAAGCGCATCGGTTTTGTGAAGGATGCCAACGGTCGGCGGCGTCTGGCGCGTATCTACAATTTCGAGTTCACCGTCACGGGCGAGACCCGTCACAGCGGGACCATCACGCAATTCGGCGCCCACAGTGCGCAGATCGAACTGGCGCCCTACCCGTTCGAGGTCAAGGAAGCACTGCCCAGCGCCAATGTGATCGAGCTGAGCCAATGGCGCCAGGACCACGCCACCAAGAACCGTCAGTAACGGCAGGCGGCCAGTGCGATCTGCAACGCGGCCACGTCCTGTGGTGCGCTGAAGATCAGTTCGATACGTGAGTCGCGACGCCATTCGCTGGGTTGCCAGGCGAACCGGCTGTTATCCACAGCGTTGGCCGAGATCCACCCATCACGGCTGTGGATAACCAGTTTGGCGCGGCGCCACTCAAGGGATGTCAGCCACAGATGCAGACGCTCGGAATCGAATTGCTGGCTCGGGTGCCAGCGCCAACCGATACTCCAACCGCCCTCCTGGGCCTGGCTCAGGCAAATCGGCACGCTCGGATCACTCCAGATAGCCGGCAATTGAGCCAGCCCCTTGGGCACCACGAAGTTATCCACAGCCGCTTCAGCCTGCGCATTCAAGCCTGGCAGTTTGCCGAGTGGCACGTACGCCTGCTGCGTCCAATAAATGTTCCGATCGGGTAGCTGTCGTTCGACGGCCTCGCGTTGCGCAGCATCCAACCCCTCATCCTTGTTCAACACCAACAGCCCGGAACTGGCCAACGCTTCCTGCTGCGCTGGCGGCAAGGGTTTGCCCGCTGCCAGCGCCTGGGCATCCAGTACCAACACACAGGGCTGAACCGCCAGCACCTGCTGCCACGGCGCTTCGCGCAACTGCTTGAGCAACTGCGCAGGATGCCCCAGGCCCGAGGGTTCGATAAACAACCGATCCGGCTTGGCCTTACGCAGCAACCGGCCCAGGCCTACTTGGAACGGTGCGCCATTCACACAACAAAGGCAGCCACCGGCGACTTCACCCAGGGCAATGCCATCGTCATCCAGGGTCAGCAATGCAGCGTCCAGGCCGATCTGGCCGAACTCGTTGATCAACACCGCCCAGCGCTCGTTGGCCGGACGTTGGGCAAGCAGGTGCTTGATCAGGCTGGTCTTGCCGGCGCCCAAGGGCCCGGCAATCACGTGGGTGGGAATGTTCTGCAGCATGGGTGCCATCGTTCGGACCGTGTAGAGGGTTTGATCCTACGCGGTTACGCGAGCCAATCCAGCGTCAGAATCAATCGGCGCTCATTCGCTTTCAACGCCGGGGAGCGATGGATGAGGCCGTGGTTTTCGTTGCCGTGCCATTTGGTGCCTTTGAGCAGGGCCACTTCACCGCACTGGATCTGTTCGATGCGCTGGCGCGGTTCGGCGTCCGGTTGGCTGAGCTTGCGTCGGTCCATCACCCCTTCGCGCAACCACTGGCTACCGATGCCGGCATAGGTGGTGATCAGCCGTACCGGCACATGGTCAACGTGGAAACGCGGGCACATGGCTTTATCCAGCAGCCGCAGGCGCACACCGATGCGCTTGGCGCCGAGCAGGCACGCAAAGGCGCTGACCAGCCACGACACATCGGCGATAAAACCTTCGTAGCCTTCAAGATCGCGGCAGCTGGACGCCAGACCGCACAGGTTCGGCTCGGCGTCTTCGTTGTTGAGTTCGATCACCAAGGACTCGGCCAACGGCTCATTGAGCGCAACCAGCAAGGCGCCGAACTCGGCGATATGCAACGGCAATTGGCGCTGCCACAGCGCCAGGTTCACGCCGTCTTCGAGAATATCGGACAGCGCCAGCGGGGTTTCACCACAGGTCTGGCGAACCACCGGGCGCAAGGGGATAAGCGGTGCCAGCATCAGGCGGCCTCTTCATACCAGGGACCAAACGGATCAGCCAGCAGGCGCCAACCTTCGACACCCAGGGCCAGTTCTTCATCGGTGAGCAAGCACGCGTCCAACTCGGCACGCATCCGCGCAAAGTCGATGTTTTGTCCGATAAACACCAGTTCCTGACGGCAGTCGCCAGTACTGAGCTGCCAGTTGCCCATGATGGCGGCGACGCTTTCTTCGTCCTGGGGCCATTGGCTTTTCGGCACAAAGCGCCACCAGCGTCCGGCAAACCCATGGCGCATCAAGCCACCGGCCTGGGACCAACTGCCCGCATCCTGATGCTTGCTGGCCAGCCAGAAAAAGCCCTTGGAACGCAGCAATTTGCCGTTGACCCAAGGCCGGTCGATAAAGTCGAAGAAGCGTTGCGGGTGGAAGGGGCGACGTGCGCGATAGGCCGTGGAAGCGATGCCGTACTCTTCGGTTTCCGGCACGTGTTCACCCCGCAACTCCTGCAACCAGCCCGGCGCCTGCGCGGCGCGTTCGAAGTCGAAGCGGCCGGTGTTGAGGATCTTGTGCAGCGGCACTTCGCCCATGACCATCGGGATGATTTCCGCCTGGGCGTTGAGACGTTCAAGGATCGCCATCAGTTCCTCGCGCTCATGGCTGCTGATCAGGTCGATCTTGCTGATCAGGATCACGTCGGCGAATTCGATCTGCTCGATCAACAGGTCGGTGATCGAGCGTTCGTCCTCCTCTCCCAGGGTTTCGCCCCGTGAGGCGAGGCTTTCGGCAGCCTGGTAGTCGAGCAGGAAGTTCATGCCGTCGACCACGGTGACCATGGTGTCCAGGCGCGCGATATCGGCCAGGCTTTGCTCGTTTTCATCACGGAAGGTGAAGGTTTCAGCCACCGGCAACGGCTCGGAGATCCCGGTGGATTCGATCAGCAGGTAATCGAAGCGACCTTCCTTGGCGAGTTTTCCGACTTCTTCGAGCAAGTCTTCACGCAAGGTGCAGCAGATACAGCCGTTGCTCATCTCCACCAGTTTTTCTTCGGAACGGTTGAGGGTGACGTCACGCTGCACCTCGCTGCCGTCGATGTTGATTTCGCTCATGTCGTTGACGATCACCGCCACGCGCAGGTTTTCGCGGTTGCGCAGGACGTAGTTGAGCAGCGTGCTTTTACCGGCGCCGAGAAAGCCGGACAACACGGTAACGGGGAGACGATTGGGCATCAGGTAATCCTCATCAGGGTTGGCCGGTCAAATCGCCCGTTTATGGCGTTCGCGCAGCTCTTCACGTTCTTTGGCTTCGATACACAGGGTGGCGGTGGGGCGCAGCAGCAGGCGTTGCAGGCCGATGGGCTCGCCCGTTTCGCGGCACCAGCCGTATTCGCCGCGGGCCAGCAGTTCGAGGGCGTCGTCGATTTTGTCGAGGAGCTTCTTTTCCCGCTCCAGCAAGCGCAGTTGCCACTGGCGCTGTTCTTCGGCGCTGCCCACATCGGCAGGGTCGCTGTTGGGCTCCTGCTCGCGCAGCACCAGGAATTCGCCCTCGATGCGCGCTTGCAGTTCATGGCGCTGAATCAGCAACAGTTCGCGGAAAAAGCCCTGCTGGGCTTCATTCATGTAGTCGGCGGGCGGTTGGGCCAGCAGGTCTTGTTCGGTCATGGGGATCGGTTCACGGGTCAGGCTGTGTTTTTATGTTATAGTATAACAATACAAATAAGCCAATCCCCCTTGCTCGTTACGACGAAGGGCGCAATGCTTGAACACTTCCCAGTCCCGAGACACCCTATGAAATACCTGGTGTGCGCCCTGTTACTGGCAGTCGCGGGGCCTGCCTGTGCCGAAGCGCCAAGCTTGCTGGCCAAGTGCACGCGCAGCGCCAACCTGTTGGCCTGTGTGGACCCCCTGGGCAATGCCTACAGCGTGGCGACGGTGGGCACCACCACGTATTTGCGTGGTTTCGAGGTGATCGGGAAACGTTATTGGGCACAAACCAACAGCCGCTACGGGCAACTGACGTTCTTTACCGGTTTGGCGTCGGATGGAGAAGCATGGGTTGGCTACACGCGGCGCGTGGGCTGGACCACGATCAACCGGTTTTCCAGCTCCGGGGGCGCCACTGCCAAATTCACGTGCAGCCGAATTACCGGCTGTTAGGCCTGGGCATTCTTCTGTTCCTGAACCCAGGCCATGTAGCTGTTCATCGGCGGGTTCTTCTGGAAGTAATTTTTCAGGCCTTCGAACAAGCCATCCGCAACCGCCTGTTGATGGCGCGCCGTCACCAGGCGCTGGGCGTCCTGGGCATTGGAGATAAACCCGGTCTCCACCAGGATCGACGGCACATCCGGTGACTTGAGCACCGCGAACCCCGCCTGTTCCACACGCTTCTGATGCAGGCTGGTGATGCTTTGCAGGCTCCCCAGCACCGAGCTGCCCAGTTGCAGGCTGGAGGCGATGGTGGCGTTCATCGACATATCAAGAATCACCCCGGCCAGCATCGGGTCCTTATCCTTGAGATTGAGCAACGTGGTGGCGCCCAGCAAATCCGCGCCGTTTTCACGCTGGGCCATAAAGCGCGCCGTGGCCGAGGTCGCGCCGCCCTCCGACAGCGCATACACCGAGGCGCCCGAGGCAGTGAGCCGTGGCGCGGCATCGGCATGCACCGAGATGAACATATCGGCCTTGTGCTGACGGGCGATGTCCACGCGCTTGCGCAGCGGCACAAAGAAGTCGTCGTTACGCACCAGTTTCACGTCAAAACCCTTTTCGCGCTTCAAACGCTTGGCCAGCAGTTGGGCGATAGACAACACCACGTCTTTTTCGCGCTGGCCCTTGGACCCGACAGCGCCGGGGTCTTTGCCGCCGTGGCCGGGGTCGACCACCACGATAATGTCGCGCTTGGGGTGCGCCTTGTTCACCGCGGCCACCAAGGGCAACGCCTCAGCCGCGATTTGACGCGGTGCACGGGTGGCGCTGGTCAGGTCCAGCACCAGGCGATGGCCCTGCCCGTCCTGAGGCGGCAATACAAAGCTGTTGAGCTGCATCGGCGCGGCCAGGTCGAGCACGATGCGCGTATCCGCCTTGCCGAAATGCCCCGAGCGAATCGAGGTGATCCCGCTGTTCTTCAGCTCAAGTTGAGAAAAGTCACCACTGAGACCCGCGCCGCTCAGGTCGATGATCAGGCGTTCCGGAGCAGTCAGGGAGAAGGTCTTGTATTGCACTGGGCCGCTAAGGTCGAACACCAGGCGCAGCTTGTCGTCCGAACGCCATAGGCGTGCATTGCGGATCTGGGTCGCGTGGGCGGCGAACGGCAAAGCAAACAAAGGGCTGGCCAGGAGCAGGTTGAGGAGCTGACGTCTGTGCATGACAAATACCGCAAATAGAGGAGTGTCCGTACTCCACATGAGTGAAAAAAGGCCGGGGCAGAAAATTCATCGTCGACTCTATTGTTATACTATAACATGTCGAATTATTTCCAACGATGGACCTGCTTATGAATGCGCTGACTCTGCCGGATATTGCCGCGCAGGCTTCACGCCAAGCCTTGCCACTCGACTGGGTGGGCATGTGCGGCATCGCCCTGCCGATCCTCATTGACGGCCAACGCCTGAGCGCCAGCGCCGATGCCGGCGTCAGCCTGGACGATGGCACCGCTCGTGGCATTCATATGTCACGCCTGTACCTGGCACTGGAGATGCTCGAACAGCAGCCCGTTACGCCTGCACTTCTGCGCAATGTACTGCAGCGGTTTCTCGACAGTCATGAAGATTTATCTAAGAACGCCTACCTGCGTCTGCACACGAATTTACTGCTGAAACGCCCGGCGCTGGTCAGCCCATTGGCCGGCTGGAAGGGCTACCCGGTGAGCATCGAAGCGCGCCTGGAAAACCAGATGTTCCACGTGGAACTAAAAATTGACGTTACCTATTCTTCAACCTGCCCCTGTTCCGCCGCCCTCGCCAGGCAGTTGATTCAGCAGCAATTTCTCCAAGACTTCGGCAACACGCCGTTGCAGCATGAAGATGTGCTGACCTGGCTCGGCAGCGCTAACGGTATCGTCGCCACGCCCCACAGCCAGCGCAGCAGCGCGCAGTTGCACGTGCACCTGCAAGGCGAGCATCTGGCGCTGACGGAGCTGATCAATGCTGCCGAAGCCGCCCTCGGCACCGCCGTACAAACCGCCGTAAAACGCGCGGACGAACAAGCCTTTGCCTTGGCCAACGGGCAGAACCTGATGTTCTGCGAAGACGCCGCCCGCCGCCTTAACCTCGCCTTGAAACGCTCGGATGCGGTCAAAGCCTTTCACCTCAAAGTGATCCACGCCGAAAGCCTGCACGCGCACGATGCCGTGGCTGAAAGCCGCTGGACGAGAAACCCTGCATGATCACCTGCACTGCTTTGCGCTGGGGCGCCCCTGGCCAACCGCTGACACCCGCCGTGGATTTCACCCTGGAAAAAGGCAGCCTCACCGGCGTGATCGGCCCCAATGGCTGCGGCAAAAGCAGCCTGCTCAAAGTCATCGCCGGCCTGCAAAAACCGTTGGCGGGCAAAGTGACCGTGGATGTTCCACGCCGAGGTGGCCTGTCGTTCCTGCCCCAGCAACAGCACCTTGATCGTCAGTTCCCCATCAGCCTGCAAGAACTGGTCGCCGCCGGTTTCTGGGGCACGCGGCTCACCCCGCAACAACGCAGCCAGCGCCTGCAGAAGGTGCTGGAAGAATGGTGCCTCAGTGGCCTGGAACAGCGCCCATTGATGGCGTTGTCAGGCGGCCAACTACAACGCGCATTGCTCGCTCGCATGAGCCTTGCCGAGTCGCCAGTGTTACTGCTTGACGAGCCCCATGCCGCTCTGGACGAAGAAGGCCAGGCGCTGTGCTGGAGCCATATCCACGCCTGGCACGCCGAAGGCCGAACGTTGGTGGTGGTGTGCCATGACCTGGCTTCCGTACGCCAACACACCCAACAAGTGGTGCAGATCAAAAGCAGCGGCTGCGTGTTCGGTTTCAGCAAAGAGTTGATCCGCCCGCAGCCGCACATGCAGGTGGCCTGATGCACTTCACCGCCCACCTGTGGATGCCCTTCCTCGACTTCGTCTTCATGCGTCGCGCCCTGATCGGCGGTCTGGTGCTCGCCTGCAGCACCGCCCCGCTCGGCGTATTTCTGATCCTGCGCCGTATGAGCCTGATCGGTGACGCCGTCGCCCACGGCATATTGCCCGGCGCCGCACTGGGCTTCTGGTTCGCGGGCTTGAGCCTGCCCGCGTTGACCATCGGCGGCCTGGGCGCTGGCCTGGGCATGGCCGGCCTGTCGGCGTGGATCACCCGCCGCACCGGCCTGCGCGAAGACGCCAGCCTGGCGGCCATCTACCCCATCTCCCTCGCCGCCGGCGTGTTGATCCTGGGCCTTGCCGGCAAGCGCCTGGATTTGCTGCACCTGCTGTTCGGCTCTGCCCTGGCCGTCGACGAAACCACCCTGACCGGCATGCTCTGGGTCTCCGGGTTCAGCCTGATCGCCATGGCGCTGATCTACAAACCGCTGCTGCTGGACACCCTCGACCCGCTGTTCCTGCAAACCGTCAGCCGCCTTGGCCCCCTGGCCCACGGCTTGTTCCTGACCCTGGTGGTCCTGAACCTGGTGATTGGCTTCCAGGCCATCGGCGCCTTGATGGTGGTGGGTTTGATGATGTTGCCGGCCATCGCTTCACGCTTCTGGAGTCGGCGCCTGCCGGTGTTGATCGCGGTATCGGCGGTGCTGGGATGCCTGTCGGTGTGGTTGGGTTTGTTGCTGTCGTTCTACTTCTCGCTGCCCAGCGGCCCGGCGATTGTGCTGGTGGCTGGCGGTGGGTACCTGCTGTCCGTGGTCTTCGGTCCGGTGCACGGCTTGCTGCGCCGCCCGCCTTTGCTTACATCCCAATGAGGTGTTTCCCGATGCGCGCTCTACTCGTGCTGTTCAGTTTGCTGCTGCCGTTGTCGATGGCCCAGGCCGCCGACAAACTCCAGGTGGTTACCAGCTTCAGTATTCTCGATGACATCACCCACCAGATCGGTGGCGATCACATCCAGATCAGCAACATGGTCGGCCCCGACGCCGATGCCCATACCTACGAACCCTCCCCGGACGATGCCAAGGCGCTGCTCAAGGCCAAGCTGATCATCAAGAACGGCCTGGGCTTCGAGCCGTGGCTGGACCGCCTGGTCACCAGCACCGAAACCAAGGCCACGGTGGTCACCGCCAGCAAAGGTGTGATCTCCCACACCATGGAGGAAGACGGCGAAACCATCCCCGACCCGCACGCCTGGCACAACCTGGCCAACGCCGAAATCTATGTGAACAACATCACCAAGGCACTGGTGGCCGCCGACCCGGCCAACAAGGCCGACTACCTGCGCAACAGCCAGGCCTACCTGAAAGAAATCTACCGCCTGCTGGCCGAAGCCAAGACCAAGTTCGGCGCGCTGCCACCGGGTAACCGTCGCATCGTCACCTCCCATGACGCCTTCGGTTACCTGGGCCAGGCCTATGGCATCCAGTTCTTGGCGCCACAAGGCCTGTCCACCGAACGTGAACCTTCGGCCGCCGAAGTTGCCGCGCTGATCACCCAGATCCGCAAGGACAAGGTCAAGGCGGTGTTCATGGAAAACATCAAGGACTCGCGCCTGCTCAAGCAGATCGCCGATGAAAGCGGCGCGCAGATTGGCGGCACGCTGTACTCCGACGCCCTGGCTGCCGAAGGCCCGGCGAGCACCTTCACCGGGCTGTTCGAGTACAACCTCAACACCCTGTGCGCAGCGTTGAGCAGGCCGTGACCCTGAGCATGCTCGAACTGGAAGGGGCTGCCGTCGGCAGCCGCTTTCCACTCGCCGCCGTGCTCGACGCCCTGCCGTGGAACAGCGATGGCCTGATCGCCGCCATCGCCCAGCAACATGACAGCGGCGAAGTGCTGATGATGGCCTGGATGAATCGCCAGGCCCTCAACGAAACACTGGCTACCGGGCAGGTCTGCTATTGGTCGCGCTCGCGCCGACAGCTGTGGCGCAAAGGCGAAAGCTCCGGCCACAGGCAACAGTTGGTGGAAGCGCGCCTGGATTGTGACGGCGACGCGGTACTGCTGATCGTCGACCAGCAAGGCCCGGCCTGCCACACCGGCCGCCCCACCTGTTTCTACAACGCCATCGACGGCGCCTACGTTCACATCATGACGGAGCCAGTTGCATGATCCGCAAGAACCCTTCCGGTGATCTGCCGGTGATTGCCGAATCGGCCTACGTCGACAAGACCGCGATCATCTGCGGCAAGGTCATCATCGGCGAGAACGTGTTTGTCGGCCCCTACGCCGTGATCCGCGCCGACGAAGTCGACGCCGGCGGCGCCATGGACCCGATCACCATCGGCGCGAATTCCAACATCCAGGACGGCGTGGTCATCCACTCCAAGTCCGGCGCGGCGGTGACGATAGGCGAATTTACATCCATCGCCCACCGCTCCATCGTCCACGGCCCCTGCACCGTCGGCGACCGGGTGTTTATCGGTTTCAACAGCGTGCTGTTCAACTGCGCCGTCGGCGATGGCTGCGTGGTGCGCCATAACTCGGTGGTCGACGGCCGTGATTTGCCCGCCGCCTTCTACGTGCCCTCCACCACCCGCATCGGGCCGAATACCGACCTGTCGCAATTCCCGCCGGTGAGTGTCAGTGCCTCGGAGTTTTCCGAAGACGTGGCACGTACCAACGTCGACCTGGTACGCGGTTACAAAGCCCTGCAAAACGAGTTCTGAGCCATGAGCCGCCTGCTGATCCGCAACGCCCGCCTGGTGAACGAAGGCGAGGAATTCGACGCCGACGTGCTGGTCGCCCATGGCCGTATCGAAAAGATCGCCAGCAGCATCGGCGGGAACGCCGCGCCCGTGTCCATCGACGCCCACGGGCAGTGGCTGCTGCCGGGCATGATTGACGACCAGGTGCACTTTCGCGACCCCGGCGCGCCGGACAAGGGCAGCTTCTACAGCGAGTCCCGCGCAGCGGTAGCCGGCGGCATCACCAGCGTCATGGACATGCCCAACACCAACCCGGCCACGCTGAACCTGGAAGCCCTGGCCGATAAAAAGCGCCGCGCGGCCCTGCACTCGGTGGCCAACTACGGCTTTCACTTCGGGGTCAGCAACGACAACCTCGACACCGTCGCCGCCCTTGACCCGCGCGAAGTGGCCGGGGTCAAAGTGTTCATGGGCGCCTCCACCGGCAATATGCTGGTGGACGACCCACGGATCCTGGAACGGCTGTTTGCCGAAGTGCCGACCATTCTGCTGGCCCACTGCGAACACACGCCGAGCATCCAAGCCAACGAGCAGCGCATGCGTGAGCGCTTTGGTGACAGGATCCCCGCCGTCGCCCACCCGCTGATCCGCGATGCCGAAGCCTGCTATCGCTCATCCTCCTTCGCGGTGGAACTGGCCAAGCGTCACGGCACGCGCCTGCATGTACTGCACCTGACCAGCGCCCGCGAGTTGGCATTGTTCGAAGACAAACCCCTCGCACAAAAACGCATTACTGCTGAGGTCTGCGTGCATCACCTGCTGTTCGATGACCGTGACTATCACCGCCTCGGCCACCAGATCAAATGTAACCCGGCGATCAAGACCCGCGCCGACCGCGACGCCCTGCGCCTGGCCTTGCTGAGTGATCGTCTGGATGTGATTGGCACTGACCATGCGCCGCATACCTGGGCGCAAAAACAGTTGGGGTATCGTGAAGCGCCCGCGGGTCTGCCCCTGGTGCAACACGCGCTGCCGGCGTTGTTGGAATTGGTCGCCGATGGGCTGCTGCCCCTGGCCACCCTGGTGGCCAAGACCAGCCACCGTGTCGCCGACCTGTTTGCCATCCCCGACCGGGGTTACCTGCGCGAAGGGTATTGGGCCGACCTGGTGCTGATCAAACCGGAGCCCGAGGGAAAGCCGGTCAGGGATGAGCCGATTCTTGCCCGCTGCGGCTGGACACCGTTCGCCGAACGCAGCTTTCGCCACAGCGTGAGTACCACCCTGGTCTCCGGCCACCTGGCCTGGCACAACGGCCAGGTGGTCGACAGCTGCCAGGGTTTACCGCTGCATTTCCTAAGGTAGGCGCGAGCTTGCTCGCGAAGAGCGTTAACGATAACGCAGGGGACCTGACACCCGGTGGCGCTCTCCGGTTTTTCGCGAGCAAGCTCGCTCCTACAGGTTAAGCGCGAGGCTTGACCGTGCCGCAATCGGTGCCCAGCCATTGGGCGTGGGTATCCAGGCTGCCCTTCTGCTGAACGCCGGTGGCATTGAAGGTGCCGTTGACGGTGGTGGTGAATTCTTTCTGGCTCTGGAAGGTAGCGACGCCGGTGCCCTGGGCTTTGGGGCAACTGAAGCGGAATTTCCACTGGTTGCCGGTCTTGTCGGTCACTTCCTGCTTGCAGCCCGATTGGGGGTCGGTCAGGGGGATCGAATCAGAGGCGACTTGTGCCGGGGTGAGGCACACCTGCACGCCTTTGCCGGCCATGGTGATGCCTTGTTTTTCCAGCATGGCGCGCTGTTCGGGGGTCATCTGCTGCTTGAGCTGACCGAGGATCAGCGACAGGTCCGGCAGGTCCTGGTTATCGACTTTCATGTTGCTGGTGGTCAATTCCCACAAGCCCGGCGCCAGCATCTGCGCCTGCGCTGCCAGCGGCAACGACAAACCAACAACCATGGCCAAACCAAGCAGACGAGCATTCATCGGGTAACTCCTGGGCAATTGTGGGCGTTAGACGCCGCAAAAGTGCCAGTGTTGCACGGCAAATAAAATAGCGACATTCGCAGCCGTTCATGGTCTGTTAGGCATTGGATTGCCTGGAGTACCGTCGTCCATGGATTTCTTTGGCCCGCACCTGCTCGCCTACTTCATCGCCACGCTGCATTTTCTCGGGACTCTCGCCGCGATCCACGCGGTGCTGACCGTCAGGACCGCCCAAGGCTCGATCGCCTGGGCCCTGTCACTGATGTTCATGCCCTATCTCACCCTGATCCCCTACCTGATCTTTGGCCGCAGCACCTTCGACGCGTATATCCAGGCCCGTCGCCAGGCCAACCAGGAAATGCACACCGCGATCACCGAGCTGAACTGGCGCCCCTGGGTCGAGGAGGCTCTCGCTGCGCGCAACTCCAGCGCCTACGCCTCGTTACGCGCCATGCCCAAGCTGGGGCGCATGCCGTGCCTGGCAAACAATGAAGTGCGCTTGCTGATCAACGGCGAGGCCACTTTCAGTGCAATCTTCGACGCCATTCGCAGTGCCAAAACCGCCGTGCTGTTTCAGTTCTTCATCATTCATGACGATGAACTCGGCCGTCAGTTACAGGCGCTGTTGAAGGAAAAGGCCGCCCAAGGCGTGGGCATCTACGTGCTGTACGACCGCATCGGCAGCCACGCCCTGCCCCATCAGTACGTGCAATCGCTGCGCGACGCCGGGGTGCAGGTCAAGGCATTCGCCACCCGCAGCGGTTGGCTCAATCGTTTCCAGGTCAACTTCCGCAACCACCGCAAGATCGTGGTGGTGGACGGTGTCACCGGGTTTGTCGGTGGGCACAATGTGGGCGATGAATACCTGGGCAAAAAACCGCCATTGGCACCATGGCGCGATACCCATGTGCAAGTCACCGGCCCGGTGGTGGCGTGTTTGCAGGAGTCGTTTGCCGAGGACTGGTTCTGGGCCGCGCGCGAGCTGCCGCCGCTGATCCTGCCGGACGCCTACCCCGAAGACGGCGTGCTCTGCCAATTGCTCGCCAGCGGCCCGGCCGATCCGTATGAAACCTGTTCGCTGTTTTTCGTCGAGGCCATCCATGCGGCCACCGAGCGGGTGTGGATCACCAGCCCATATTTCATCCCCGACGAAGCGGTGTTCGCCGCCCTGCGCCTGGCGGTCCTGCGGGGCGTGGACGTGCGCCTGTTGCTGCCATCGCGGCCCGACCACCGCATCGTGTACGCCGCGTCCAGCCTGTATGCGATCGAAGCGGTGCGCGCCGGTGTCCGGGTGTTCCGCTATACGCCGGGTTTTTTGCATCAGAAGGTGGTGCTGGTGGACAACGAGATCAGCGCCATCGGCAGTGCGAACATGGACAACCGTTCATTCCGGCTGAATTTCGAAGTGATGTTGCTGACGGTCGACGAAGCCTTCGCCAAGCAGGTGGAACAGATGCTGCTGGACGACTTCGCCCAGGCCCATGAAGTGAGCCAGGAAGAAAGCCGCGAGACCCGCCGCCTGCAGCAACTGGGCATGCGGGTGGCGCGCTTGATCTCACCGATTCTCTAACGGCCAATGCGGTAAAAAATGTGGGAGGGAGCAAGCCCCCTCCCACAGTTGGATCTCCACTTTTCTGGAACATCAGCTCAGCGATAGATGTCTTCCCGCGTCCACGGCAGTTCATGGCTGCCATCCGCGTGAGGCTTCACCGCGAGGATCTGGTGCAGGTTGATCCAGCCCCGCGCAAACGCATAGGCACACCCGGCCAGGTACAGCCGCCAGATGCGTAACGCCTGCTCCGGCACCAGCTTCGCCGCCGCTTCCAGGTTGTCTTCCAGGCGCTCGCTCCAATGGTCCAGGGTGCGCGCGTAATGCAGGCGCAGGCTTTCGACGTCGACCACTTCCAGCCCGACTTCGCTGATCTCGGCGGTCATCATCGCCAAATGGGGTAGTTCGCCGTTGGGGAACACATAACGCTCGATAAACTCCCCGGCGCCACGGCCAACAGGCCGGCCGTCGGTGTGCTTGGCGGTAATGCCGTGGTTCATCACCAGGCCGCCTTCGCGCACGGCACCAAACAGGGTCTTGCAGTATTGCGCCAGGTTGGCGTGGCCGACGTGTTCGAACATGCCTACGCTCACCACTTTATCGAAACGACCATCCTGGGGCAGATCGCGGTAGTCGAGCAGTTGCAGGTCGATCTGGTCTTCCAGGCCCTCGGCTTTCACCCGCTCCTTGGCCAATGCCAGCTGTTCCTTGCTCAGGGTGATACCAAACACTTTCACCCCGAACTCACGCGCTGCGAAACGTGCCAGGCCGCCCCAGCCACAGCCTACGTCGAGCAGGTACTCGCCTGGCTGCAAGCGCAACTTGCGACACAGGTGGCGGAATTTGTCTTGCTGGGCCTGGTCGATGGATTCGCTGCCGGTTTCGAAATAACCGCAGGAGTACGCCATGTCCTGGTCCAGCCATAGCTGGTAGAACTCGTTGGACAGGTCGTAATGGTAGGAAATAGCCGCGGCGTCGGTGGCCTTGTCGTGGATCGAGCGCACCGGCAGACTCGCGCCGTCGTCCTCGACCAAGGCATGACTCAACTCATCACAGACCCGGATCACTTCGCTGATGGAACCTTCCAGCTCCAGTTTGCCCTCGACGAAGGCTTCACCCAACGAGTCGAGTGTGGGATGGGTCAGTTGGGGCACGACCGTGGGGTCCTTCACCACGATGGTCACACTGGGCTCGGGGCCCAAGTTGAATTCATGGCCATCCCAGAGTCGAAGACGCAGCGGCAGCTGAAGATTCTGTAAGGCCGGTGGAAGTTGCGCGAGCATGAGTAGTCCCCCCTTGTTTCAGACGTCTGGAATGAGGGTAGACCATCCCGAGAAAAAGTAGGAGGCTATCGATTTGATAGCGTTCTTCTATGGGGCCCGGCGCTGGAGCAAACCGTCCTGGATCCACTGTTTCAGCCATGTCACCGCTTGCAGTGGTGCACCCTCTCCATAAGTGACTGCCAGTTGCGCACACAGTTCTGCGAAGCGCCAACCGGTCGTCACCACCCCCGCCAGCGCAAACGCCTCGGCCGGTCCCAGGCTGCGATAACGGCACACATTCTGATCGCGCCATACCAGGCAGATCTGTGCGAAGTCCAAGGTGTGGCTGTCGGGGAAATCCGCGCCATCCTTGCTGGCACGCCAGATGGCCACGGTGTTGAAGTGGCAAAGCCGCTGCTGTACGGATGGTGTCAGGGAGACCTGCAAACCGGGCCAGTCCTCGGGCGGCAGCACCGCCATATCATCCTGGGTCAGCGGCTCACCCTGCGGCGCATCGAACGCCAGGGTGAAGGCCCACTCCAACTGGGCCAGTTCAACCAGCGGCGCACTTTGCTCGGCCACCAGGTGCTCGTGGATAAACGCCGGAAACCGCTCGCCCAACCAGCGCAGGCTGTAGTGGGCCGACGGATAACGACGCACATAGGCTTGCGTCAGCAGCGCAAACTCATCATCCCCCAACCAATACCGGATGGCGCTGAAGTCGTGCCGCAACACCTCCTGCAGCCGTGCCAGATAAGCGTTGTGATAGATCGCCAGGCCAGTGTCTACATCCAGCGTCGGTCCGCCCAATAACGTGGCGGCAAAGCCACTGTTGGCATCAGGCGTCTGCGCTGACAAGTGCTGTTCAAAGGCCAACTGCCAGTCGGTCAGGCGCATAACGACCTCCGGGCCAAGGCTGCGGCGCCCAGCTTCCGGGCCTTTTCCAGCTCGGTGAGCAGCGCTTGGAACGGCGGGAAATGGTCATCGCGCTCCAACAGCGTCGAGACCGGCCCCAAATGCTCCAGGGTCTGTTGATACAACGCCCACACCGGGTCGCACACCGGATGGTCGTGGGTATCGACCACGTAGTCGCCGTAATCCATATGCCCGGCCAGATGCAGCTGGCGGATGCTGTCGGGCGGCAGGTTGCGGATAAAGGTCCAGGCATCGAAGCCATGGTTGCGCGCACTGACATACACATTGTTAACGTCGAGCAGCAACTGGCAGCCCGACAGGTGGGCCAGGGCATTGAGGAATTCCCATTCGGTGAATTCATCCGCCTTGGCACGCACATAACTGGATACGTTTTCCAGCACCAGCGGGCGCTGCAACACATCCTGCACTTGGCGAACGCGAGCAGCTACGTAGTAGAGGCTTTCTTCGGTGTAAGGCAGGGGCAGCAGGTCATGCAACTGGTGCGCGCTGCCACGGCTCCAGCACAAATGATCGGAAATCCACGCGGGCTGGATACGCTCCGCGAGCTGCTTGAGGTGTTTCAGGTAGTCCATGTCGACGGGGTGGGGGCCGCCGATGGACAGGGACACACCGTGCATCACCAACGGGTAACGCTCGGCTATCGCATCCAGGTAGTACAAGGCTTTACCGCCCTGCACCAGATAGTTCTCGGAGATCACTTCGAACCAATCCACGGCCGGCGCTTGTTCAAGGATCTGCTGGTAGTACTCACTGCGTAAACCCAGGCCGTAACCCAGACTTGGAAGGGAAGCGGACATGGCTCACTCCTGGGAAAAGTGTCCGCAGCGGCGGGGGCTGCCGCTGCGGTTGCACTCGTTTGCCGGTTATTCGCCGACTTTGCCGCCCGCTGCGTCACAGGCGGCCTTGGTCATGGCCTTGAAGCCGTGGCCCTTGCACACCGCCTGGCCTTTGCAGGCGTTTTCAGCGGTTTTGCAGTCGTTCATGCCTTTGCAGGACGTCACGCCGTAGCAATGCACTTGCGCATCGGCGGCTTGTACCTGGGTCGCAACACCAGCAAACATGGTGGCGGCGGCCATCGCCAGGGCAGCACCAGCAGCAGCGGATTTAATCTTCATTCTCGTATTCCTCGTGATCGGTAGTGGCGTCGGTCTGAACGGATTGCCCAGTCTCGACACAGCACTAGAGTGAGGCCCCTTATCGGCGTTACAGCCGTATGCAAATATTTCTGAAATTAATCCTCAAGCTTCGACAGCGGCTCCTGAAACCGCAGCAAACGCCCGGCATTGCCCAGTACCAGCAAGGTGCTGAGGTTATGCAACACCGCCGCAATCATCGCCCCCGCAGCACCCAACCAGCCAAAGGCGGCAAACACCACGATGGCCAAGGTCCAGCCCAGGCCGATGACCACGTTGACCTGCAACGTACGCCGGCACTGGCGACTCAAGCGCACACAGGTGCCCAGGCGCCGTAGGTCGCTGCCGATCAACACCACATCCGCCGAGGCCAGCGCAATGTCCGCCCCACCCGCGCCCATGGCCACCCCAACCACGCCAGCCTTGAGCGCCAGGGAATCGTTGATCCCATCACCGACCACCATGGGCCGGAAGCCGCTGCCGATTTCCCCAAGCACGCGGTTGAGCTTGTCCTCGGGCAACGCCTGGGCTTCGACATCGCTGATGCCCACGTCCAGCGCCAGGCTGTCGGCCACGCTTTGACGGTCGCCAGTGAGCAGCAGTTGACGACCCAGGCCCAAATCCCGCAACTCTTGCAGGGCCTGGCGCGCCTCCGGCTTGACGCTGTCGGCCAGCAGCAGCCAGGCCAGGAACTGCCCGTTCAGAGCCAGCCCGGCAATCGGGCCGTCATGGTTCGGCACCGTCGTCGTGACAATACCCAATTGCTCGAACAACTCGGGACGGCCCAACGCCGCTTCGCCCTGCTCGGTCTGTGCCACAACGCCTAAGCCCTGGCGCTCGCGGATATCCGTGAGCGCCAGCATTTGCGCCTGAGTCGCCAAGCCCGCCAACGCACGGCTGACCGGGTGGCTACTGGCCGAACCGAGGCTGGCCGCAAGGTTGAGCAGCGCCTGGCGGTCGGTCGACGAGGTCTCGATGGACTGCAAACGCAGGGTGCCAAAAGTCAGGGTGCCGGTCTTGTCCACCACCAGCGAGGTCAGGTCCGCCAACTCTTCGAGGAACGCCGAGCTGCGAATCAGGATCCCATGCCGGGCCGCCACGGCGATCCCGGCAATCGCCGTCGCCGGTGCCGACAGCACCAGGGCGCATGGGCACGCCGCCACCAGCACCGCGAGCATCGCCTGGGCGTCATTGGTCACAAACCAGGTCACTGCCGCCAGCAGCAACACCAACACCATATAGCTGCCCGCGTAACGCTCCAGCAGCCGCGTGATCGGCGGCTTGGAACGTTCGGCGTTCTGCATCAGCGCGATGACTTTGCCCAGGGTCGACTCGTTGCCGGTGCGCGTCACTTGCAGGCGCAACAGGCCATCGAGGTTGATCGCCCCGCCAAACACCTGCACACCCACACTGGCTTCCAACGGTACCGACTCGCCGGTGATCGGCGCCGTGTCCAGGCTCGCCTGGCCCGACAGCACCACGCCATCGGCGGGCACCCGATCACCGGCACGCACCTCGACGATATCGCCGGTGCTCAGCGTTCCGTTATCCACTTCGATGATGCTGCCGTCGACCTGCACCCGCCGCGCATGGCTGCGGGTCAGTTTACCCAGGGCATGAATCGCCTCCTGGGAGCCGATCACGCTGCGCTCTTCCAATACGTGGCCGAAGATCATGATGATCGGCAGCAGCGCGGCGGTCAGCAGATCGCCGGTGGCCCAGGCGCCGAGCATCGCCAGGGCGATCAGTTGGTCGGTAATGCCATGCAGGCTGGGAAAACGCAGGCTGTACCAGGCCGAGCGCATCACCGGCACCGCCACCAGCAACGAGGCCACACCGAGCAGCAACTGGCTGACGCCCGTCTGGTCCGGCGCCAGCCAGCGCCATACCAGCCCCAGCATCAGCAAGCCAAGGGCGAGCATGGCCAGGGTCAATTGCCGGGCAGCGCTGCGCTGCTCGGCGGAGGTCAGCATGGGTGCGCTCATTGTTCGGCTCCCTGGATGATCAAGCGGGAGTCGTCTTTAGGATCGACCGTGGTCACCGAACCGGCCTGGCCGAGAATCTTCGGCATACGCTCGCGGTACAGGCGCAACAGCAAGCCCGGGTCTTTGACCTGGGCCAGGCTGGCGACCGTGGCCGTTTGCGCCTGGGCATTGGCCAGGCGTTCACTGGCCTGGGCGTGGGCGACCTGCACCAGGCGGTCGGCCTGCTGGTTGGCGCTCTGGGTGAGTTTTTCCGCTTCGGTCCGGGCGTTTGCCACGGCTTTGTCGGCTTGTTGACTGGCGGTGAGTACGGCGTTGAATGCGTTCACCGCCGGGCCCGGCAGGCTCGATTGCACATCGACCCGCGTCACCTCGATGCCCAGCCCCAGACCGGTGGCGGCCAACTCGGCCAGGCGCTTGTTGACGCCTTGCACCAAGTCACCCCGCAGCCGCTCGCGACGCTCGGCGGCGCCGTTGTCGGTACCGATCAATTCGGGGCGCGCCACCAGGATCGTGTCCAGATCGCGCGCCGCCGTCAGGACCACGGCGCTGCGGGTCACCAGGCGATCCAGGGCGGGCAGCACATGCGCGCCCTGCAACACAAAGGCGTAGGGTTCGGTGACCTTGTAGAACACCCGCACATCCAGCTGCACCACTCCGGCATCGCCGGTCAGCAGGTAGCCGGAGCCGGCCAGGGTATCGCTCAAGGGCGTGGCGAAACTGGCCACACGATCAGCCTGCACCGCCGCATCGGAACGTAACAGGTTCTCCACCCGACGCTCGATCACCCGGTCGGCCGCCGGCAATAACACCACCTGCTCGAACGGCTGCGGCCAGGCCAGCAGCAGCCCGGCATTCTGGATGCGGTCGAGGGCGCCGAAGTGCAGCACCACCGCACGGTTCTGCGGGTCGATCTGCCGCACATTGGAAAACGCCCATGCCAATGCGGCCAACACCGTCACCGCGTACAACGCCAGGAACGTCAGGCGCCCGGCCTGGATCCAGGGGCTGTCCGGGCTGTCACGCTCGGTCATGGCTGAACGTCCTTGGGCCCGTCCACCAACGCGCGAAAGGGCGCGGCGTCGGTGCGCAGGATGATTTTGGTGCCGGGGGTCACGACCGTGCCCAAGGTATCCAGGGAACGCAGCAAGTTATACAGCTGCGGATTGCCGGCGTAGGCACGCCCATAAATCTGCGCGGCTTCGACCCGTGACTGGGCTTCGATGTCGGCGGCTTTCACCGTGGCATCGGCCTGCACGATGCGCGCGTCACGCTCAGCCGCAGAGCGAATCTGCGCGGCCTCGCGCTTGCCCACGGCCGTGCGTTCGGTGGCGATGGTTTCGCGCTCGGCACGCATGCGGTCGACGGTGGCGGTGAGTGTGACCGACGGCAACGTCAGGCGCTCGATCCCCACCTGCGCCACGCGCACGCCATAGGTGGTGAGCAATTGTTGATCAATCTGCTGGCGCAGCTGCGCCTCGAAATCGGCAATGCGCACCTGGCTGGCCTCAGTGTTGATCAAGCTCGACAGGTCAAAGCTGGCCGCCGTGGTTTCCAGCGCCGAGCCGACGAAGGTCCGGATCTGCCGCGCCGCCTCATCCGGCTGGTTCTGCACGGCGCGCATAAAGCGCTGCACATTGTCGGCATCGCCCTGCACCTGCCACGCCACATAGGCCTGCACGATAATCCGCAGGCCGTCGCGCGTGCCCACATCCTGCAAGCCGCTGGAGGTGGTGCGCAGGCGCAAGTCCACCGGGATCGCCGCCTCGAACGGCGCCGGCCAACGCCAGCCCAGGCCCGGTTCCAGCAACACCCGCGACGGGTTGCCGAAGCGGGTAATCACCGTGGCCTCGCCGGAGCGCACCTGCACCAGGCTCGCCGCCGCCACCGCGAACAGCACCAGCAACACCGCCCAGGCCATACGCCGCCAAGGGAAAGGACCCGCCGCCTGTTCATCACCGTGATGATGGTGATGGTGGCCGTGGTGGTGACCATGATCGTGAGAATGAGCGCTCAACAGACAGACTCCTTATTGAACGGCTTTACGCGGCAGCGAAGGGTCGGCCGGCAAAGTAAAAGAACGCAGATCAATCGTCGGCGCGCCATCGGCGCCCAGGCGGTGATCCAGAATAAGCAGCTTGGCGTGGGCCAGACCCAGGCTGAGTTGGCCCAGGTACTGTTCCAGCACAAAGGCCCGACCGGCCGCGGCGTAGGCCTTTTGTTCGGCGGTAAAGCGCAGGTCGGCCGCTTGGGCACCGGCATTCACTTCGCGGGCGGTGGCCAAGGCCTGGTCGCGGGCGGTGCTGGCTTGCAGCAAGGCCTGGTTGGTGTGTTCGCTGGCGGCGCCGCGCTCGCGGGAGATCAGGGCCTGGGCGCCGATCTGCGCGGCTTGCACGCCGTGGTAGGCATTGGCGGCGCCGGCCGGTGGGTGGATGGCTTCCACGACAGTGGCGAGGATTTCCACACCGCTGTCGAGTGTCTGCAAATCCGCCTGCACGGCGCGGCCGATTTCGTCGGCCAGGCGCGTGCGTTGTTCGCCGAGCAATTCGTCGAGGGTACGCGAGGCAAAATCGTGTACCAGGATGCGGCTGGCGGTGCTGCGGATCAGGGTCGGCACATCCGCGCTGTTATAGGTGGCGGCGAGTGCGGCCTGGTCGGTGAGGCCGATGCGGTAAACGAAGCGCACATCCATATTGACGATCTGGAAGCTCTGCTTGTCGCCGCTGCTGCTGGCGATCACCTGGGATTTGTCATTCACATGGCTGGCATCCCACAGCCGATTGGCAACCAGCGGTGCCGGGCCTTCGGCAGGCGCCAACTCCGGTGCGGCGGCCTCGCTGACGCTGGTGGCCAACTCATGCACCACGCCGTTCTCGATGCTTAACACACGGCCCAAAGGCCACGGCAACCCGGCATGCAGGCCAGGGCCGAACACCTTGACGGGTTTGCCAAAGCGCTCATAAATCCCACGGCCTTGCAGGGGCACTTCATGCACACCGGTCAGCGCCCAGCCGACCGCCAGCACCACCAGCAACACCGGCAAAAACGCGCGGCGCATGTAGGTAAACGCCCAGATCTGGCGCAGGTCGATGCCGAAACGGTTGTGTAATTCGTGCTGCAACGCCAGCAGCGGTTGTGGCGGCCAGCGCAGCAACCCGGCGATGAAACTCTGCGCCATCAGGCGTGGTTCAAGGCGCGGCTGGCGCGGGCTGAACAGCGACAGCAGGCCTCTTAATAGAAACTCCACCGCCACCAGCGCCGGCAACAGCCCCACCAGCACCGCCAGGCGCAACGGCCAGACCGACTCGGCCCCGGCAAACAGCAGGCAAATGGCACTGACCACCAGGCAGATAATCGCCACCCGACTCAACTGCGCCAGTTGCGCGGCTTCCGGCCACTGGGCCGTGGTTTCCTGAGCCAGGCGCCGTTCGAACACCAACAAGCCAAACGCCAGGGCCAAGGCCAACGCAGCCCCCACGCTGGCCGCTTGGCCGACAGGCGCCGAGGGCAGGCCCAGGTTCCAGAATTCGATGATGCTGACCAGCGCCAGCAGCGACCAGCCGCCCAGCCACAAGACCGGGGCGCCGATCTGCCGGCCAAAGCGCCCCACAAGGCGTGCGTAACGACCCGTTTCTTCAACGGGTAATTCGATTGCCGGCCCTTCCAGCGCCTGGGCCCGCCAATCGGCCACCCACCACGCCGACTGCAGCCCTGCCACCAGCACCAGCAGGGCCGATGCGCAGTTGATCAACACCACCGGCCAGATCGACAACGGTGCAAACAGCGCGACAAACAACGCCTGCACCCAACCGACTACGGCCAGTACTGTCAGGCTGATACCGGCTTGCCGCAATCGGCGGGCATGGAACAGCCCTTGCTGAAAACGCGGCAGGCCTTCAACCGAAGCGCCGTCCGCCTCTAGATCCACTTGCATCCACTCACGCCCGCTTGTACACAATTCGTTACGATATAACACGTGGCGTGAAATTTTTGTTCGTTAAACAGGGTTTTTGAACATGGCAAAAATCTCCTGTGGAAGGGGGCTTGTTCCCGATGGCGGTGGGTCAGCCGGCATATGCATCAACAGGTAGACCGCCATCGGGGCAAGCCCCCTCCCACATTTGTCCCTCAGTGCTTTCCAGATCGTGACTAAACCCCCATAAACACGCGCCATCACTGGTATAGGCCATGAATAATCGGCACACTCCAGGCAGTTTTTCGCGGGCTCTCGGACAAGGAAGCGTCACCCCCATGATTTCGATCTATCAGCTCAAACCGCGGTTTCAGAACCTGCTGCGCCCACTCGTGCAGCGCCTCTATGACAATGGCACCACGGCCAACCAGATCACCGTGCTGGCCGGGGTTATTTCCCTGCTGGTCGGCCTGTTGATCGCCAGCTTCGCCCAACACCTGTGGCTGTTTGCGCTGATCCCGCTGTGGATGATCCTGCGCATGGCCCTCAACGCCATCGACGGCATGCTCGCCCGGGAGTTCGGCCAGCAGTCGCGCCTGGGTGCCTACCTCAATGAATTGTGCGACGTGATTGCCGACAGTGCGCTGATCCTGCCCTTCGCGCTGATCCCCGGCGTGAGCCTGGTGCCGGTGCTGCTGGTAGCGCTGCTGGCGGTGTTCAGCGAATACGCCGGGGTGCTGGGGCCGATGGTCGGCGCCTCACGACGCTATGACGGGCCGATGGGCAAGAGTGACCGCGCGTTTGTCCTCGGCGTGCTGGCCACTGGTGTGGCGCTGGGCTGGCTCGGCGCCGGTTGGATCGACACGGTGATGTGGCTGGTCGCCGCCCTGCTCGCCTACACCCTGGTCAACCGGGTGCGCCAGGGCTTGAAAGAAGAACAACCTATCTCCCCTTCTGCATAAGGATTTTGCAATGCGCGAACAGCAAGAGCACACCTTCAGTACCCATGACGGCGTCGAGCTTTTCTACCGTCATTGGCCGGCCAGCGCGCCGGCGGACGGCGAGCCGCGCAAGGCGATCCTGCTGTTCCATCGCGGCCATGAGCACTCGGGGCGTATCGCGCACCTGGTGGATGAACTGGACTTGCCGCAGTTCGACTTCTTCGCCTGGGACTCCCGCGGTCACGGCCAATCGCCCGGCGAACGCGGCGACAGCCCGAGCTTCGCCACCAGCGCCCGTGATGTGCAGACCTTCCGCGACCATATCGGCGCCACCTATGGCATCGAGGAAGAAGACTGTGCCGTGATTGCCCAAAGTGTCGGCGCGGTGATCGCAGCCACCTGGGTGCATGACTACGCGCCGAAAATCCGCGCCCTGGTGCTGGCGTCCCCGGCGTTCAAGGTCAAGCTGTACGTGCCCTTTGCCCGGCCGGGCCTGGCGCTCATGCGCAGGTTTCGCGGCAACTTCTTCGTCAACAGCTACGTCAAGGCCAAGTTCCTCAGCCATGACCCGGAGCGCGTGGCGTCCTACGACAGCGACCCGTTGATCACCAAGGCCATCTCGGTGAACGTGCTGCTGGGCCTGTACGAAGCCGCCGACCGGGTTGTCGCCGATGCCCAGGCGATCCAGGTGCCGACCCAACTGCTGGTCTCGGGCGCCGATTTTGTGGTGCACCGCAAACCCCAGCAGCAATTTTTCGACCGCCTTGGCAGCCTGAAAAAAGAACTGCATATCCTCCCCGGTTTTTTCCACGACACCCTCGGCGAGCGTGACCGCGCGGTGGCCGTGAGCAGCGCCAGGCGCTTTATCCTGCAGAACTTCGCACACCCGCTGGACCGTGCGTCCCTGCTGGACGCCGACAAACTGGGTGCCACCTGCGCCGAATCCGAATCCCTCGCTGCGCCCTTGCCGCGCAATTCCCTGCGCGACCTGTACTGGCGCCTGACCCGCGCCAGCATGGGCCTGGGCAAGAACCTGTCGGACGGCGTCAAGCTGGGCTTCGACACCGGCTTCGACTCCGGCAGCACCCTGGACTACGTGTACCGCAACACGCCCACCGGCAAAGGCAGGCTGGGCCGCATGATCGACACCAACTACCTCAACTCCATCGGCTGGCGCGGTATTCGCCAGCGCAAGCTGAACGTCGAGGAACTGCTGCGCCTGGCCATGGCCAAGCTGAGGGATGAACAGCGCGAAGTGCGCATCGTCGACATCGCCGCCGGCCACGGGCGCTACATTCTTGAAGCCTTGCAGGGCGTGTCGCCGCTGCCGGAATCGATCCTGCTGCGCGACTACAGCGACATCAACGTGCGCGACGGTGGCGCGCTGATTCGTGAGAAGGGCCTGGGAGACGTCGCGCAGTTCGTCAAAGGCGATGCGTTTGACCGCTTGGATTTGGCGGCACTGCAACCCAAGCCGACGCTGGCGGTGGTGTCCGGGCTGTATGAATTGTTTGCCGATAACGCCATGGTCGGCGGTTCGTTGGCCGGCCTGGCCGAAGCCGTGGAGCCCGGCGGTTACCTGGTCTACACCGGCCAGCCATGGCACCCGCAACTGGAACTGATCGCCCGCGCACTGACCAGCCATCGCCAGGGCCAGGCCTGGGTGATGCGCCGTCGCAGCCAGGCGGAAATGGACCAACTGGTAGAAGCCGCGGGCTTTCGCAAGATCACCCAACGTGTGGATGAGTGGGGCATCTTTACCGTGTCCCTGGCCCAGAAGATCTGACCATGCGCGAACCCGGTCTATTGAAACCAGCGGTGCTGTGGCTGCTGCTGTTGGCGCCGCTGTTTTTCAGCACCTACGGCTTCGCCACCTGGGTCACCAGCCAGCGCAGCGATGTCGGCACCCTGGTGTTCGGCTGGGAAATCCATATGCCGTTCTGGGCCTGGACCATCGTGCCCTATTGGTCCATCGACCTGCTTTACGGTTTCTCCCTGCTGCTGCCCAACAGCCGCCATGAGCTGAAACAACACGCGCTGCGCCTGCTGAGCGCGCAGGTCATCGCCGTGAGTTGCTTCCTGATCTGGCCGCTGCGCTTCACCTTCGAGCGGCCGGAACTGGATGGCGTGTTCGGCTGGCTGTTTGCCGTGCTGGCGGGTTTCGACAAACCGTTCAACCAGGCGCCCTCGCTGCATATCGCGCTGCTGGTGATCCTGTGGGTCATGTATCAGCGCCACACCCAAGGGTTATGGCGCTGGCTGGTGCATGGGTGGTTCGCCTTGATCGGTATTTCGGTGCTGACCACTTATCAACATCACTTTATCGACTTACCCACAGGCGCCCTCGCCGGCTGGATATGCGTGTGGCTGTGGCCGGTGGAACACCCCAGCCCCTTGCTGAATGCACGGCTGACCCGGGATTCGAAGCGCTGGCGCGTGGGCCTGCGCTACGGCCTGGGAGCCTTGGCACTGGCGATTCTGGCGTTTTCCCTGGGCGGCGGCTGGTTATGGCTGCTCTGGCCGGCGGTGTCCCTGGGCTTGATCAAGGCGAATTACCTGGTGCTCGGCGCGTCGGGCTTTCAGAAACGCAGCGATGGCCGGCTCACACCCGCGGCGCGCTGGCTGTATGCCCCCTACCTGGCCGGTGCGTGGATAAATTCGCGCCTGTGGACACGCAAACATCCACAGCCGGATCTGATTGTGGATAACGTGTAGCTTGGTCGGATTCCCAGTGCGAAAGAGCAGAATTCATTCAGCGCCATCGTCGACCTCTGTGCCGAATTGCCGATTAATCCACAGGGCCGCGCGTATCAAAGCATCCCGGTGCTGGACCTGATCGCCCCGACACCCGCCGACTGCCAGCAAGCCGCCGAGGCCATCGAGCGCCTGCGTGCAAGCGGCCCGGTGCTGGTGTGCTGCGCCCTCGGCTATTCGCGCAGTGCCACCGCCGTCGCCGCCTGGCTGCTGCACAGTGGGCGCGCTGCCACGGTGGACCAGGCGCTGGCTATTATTCGTACAGCGCGGGCCCATGTGGTCCTGCATCCCGCTCATCGTCAAGCGTTGGAGGGTTTGCCCCATGCCCGCTGATATGGAACTCCAGGTGGTCGCCAGCCTGCTGCGCCGTGGCCGTTCACTGGATCAGTTATCCACAGGCCTGACCGTGGCCGGGGTGTTATTCGGCCTGGCCCAGTTGCTGATGGCGAGTGTTTCAAGCATCTGCCTGCTGCTCAGCCTGTGGATGATTATCCTGGGGCTGCTGCAAAAGTACTGGGCGCTGCGGGTGGCCTTTGATGCCGACCTGTTCGCCCTGCTGGCCCGCGACATAGAGCGCACGGCGGACCTCGATCAAGCCCTGCAAACCCTTGGCCTGCAATCGCCCAAGCGGGCCGGCCGGCCCTGGGACGAGCGCCGTCGCGGCGCCCTCAAATTGCTGCGCAAACAAGCCTGGCTGCTGGGCGCGCAAGCGCTGCTCACCCTCGCCGTGATCCTCGCCAGCCCCTGGCTGCCTTTCGCCGCATAAGGAATCCCCATGTTCGAACCCGTGGTCGCCACGCTGATTACCTCCATGGCCCGCACCGTCACCGGCGCCCGCAGCCTGTGGCTGGGTTGCGCGCCAGTGCCGGTGCAACGTATCTATTTCGCCAACCACAGCAGCCACGGCGACTTCGTACTGCTGTGGGCCTCGCTGCCGCAGAACCTGCGCAAATTCACGCGCCCGGTGGCCGGCAGCGATTACTGGAATAAAAGCGCCCTGCGACGCTACATCATCAACCGCGTGTTCAATGGCGTGCTGATCGACCGCGAGCGCAAGGACCCTGTGGATAACCCCCTGCAGCCCATGCTCGCGGCGCTGGAAGGCGGCGACTCGCTGATCATCTTTCCCGAGGGCACGCGCAACCTGGAGGACGGCTTGCTGCCGTTCAAAAGCGGCATCTACCATCTGGCCAAAAGTTACCCACAGGCCGAATTGATCCCGGTGTGGATCGCCAACCTCAACCGGGTCATGCCCAAGGGCCGCGTGCTGCCGTTGCCTTTGCTGTGCACCACCAGCTTCGGCGCTCCCTTGCAATTGGAAGAAGGCGAAGACAAAGCCGCGTTCCTTGCCCGAACCCGCGACGCCCTGCTCGCCCTCGCCCCGGAGCATTCCTGAGATGGATAGCCAAACCCTGATGTTATTCGGCGGCATCGGCGCGATACTGGTGCTCGCCTCGCTGATCGGCCTGATCCTCAAACTGCGCACCCGTGGCACCCCCAATGCCGTGATCGACAACCTCAACGCCCGCATCAACGCCTGGTGGGTGATGGTGGTGGTCATCGGTATCGCCTTCTGGCTCGGTACCGGTGCGGTGATCCTGCTGTTCTACGCGGTGTCGTTCTACGCCCTGCGCGAATTCCTCACCCTCACGCCGACCCGGCGCAGCGACTACCCGGCCCTGGTGGCCGCGTTCTACCTGGCATTGCCGTTGCAATACCTGCTGATCTACTCGGACTGGTACGGGTTGTTCTCGATCTTTATCCCGGTGTACGTGTTCCTGCTGCTGCCGATCCTCGCCTCCCTGGGCGGCGACACCACGCACTTCCTCGAACGCGCCTCCAAAGTGCAATGGGGGCTGATGATCGCAGTGTTCTGCGTGTCGTTCGTGCCCGCCCTGCTGACCCTCGACATCCCCGGCTACGAAGGCCGCAACCTGCTGCTGATCGCCTACCTGGTGATCGTGGTGCAACTCTCGGACGTGCTGCAGTACGTGTGCGGCAAGCTGTTCGGCAAACACAAGATCGCGCCCAACCTGTCGCCATCCAAAACAGTGGAAGGCTTTGTCGGCGGGATTTTGCTGTCATCCCTGATCGGTGCGGCGCTGTGGTGGACCACGCCGTTCAACCCGTGGCAGTCGTTCCTGATCGCCTTGCTGATCAACCTGCTCGGCTTCGCTGGCGGCATCGTCATGTCGGCGATCAAGCGCGACCGGGGGGTGAAGGATTGGGGGCATATGATCGAAGGCCACGGCGGGATGCTGGATCGGCTGGATTCGGTGTGTTTTGCGGCGCCGATTTTCTTCCACCTCGTGCGCTACTGGTGGACCTGAACTTCTGAAAGCTAACAAATGGAATTGCTTTGTAAGCCTATAGGCAAACAGAATCCTGTATTTTGTTAGCTTATAGGCTTATTTTTTGTGCTTACTGTATGCCTATAGGCTAATATTTATTTCAATATTGATAGCCTATAGGCTTACAAAGGTCTTTCACCATGGGTACTTCCAACCTCTACAAACTGCGCCTTTCTCAAGTAGAACGCGCTATTGAACCCTTTAACACCGTTAAAGGCGCACCCGTTCCGCCAGGCGGATGGTTGCGGTCTATCAGAGAATCGTTGGGTCGCTCATTAAGAGCCCAGGCCGAAATGGCGGGCGTGTCTTCAGTGACGTTGACCAAGTCCGAGCGTTCCGAAGCTGAAGATCGGATATCGCTTGCACAGCTGAGAAAGCTAGCAGCAGCACTGGACTGTGAACTCGTGTACGGCCTGGTCCCCAAAAAGCCCCTGCATGAAGTCATCCGAGACCGAGCTGAACTCATGGCCAAGCAAGAAATCCTAGGCGTCGCACATTCCATGAGCCTCGAAGATCAACGTCCTTCTGATGCCTTCATCGAACGTCAGATTGATGAACGTCGCAAAGAATTGCTCGACGGTCCATGGACACGCCTATGGCAATAGAACTGGAACTTAAACCAGGTCAAACCCCGCTCGATCCGGACGAAGTCGCTGGGCTGAAACCGAGACACATCGCCACCCAAGGCGAATTGGATGAATGGGAGGCGCAAAACATCCTCAAAGCCTCGCGTTGGGTAGCTCGGCAAAAAAAGCTGGATGTGCTGAATGATCATTTCTGCCGCGAACTCCACGTGAAAATGTTCGACGACACTTGGAAGTGGGCCGGTACTTTCCGAAAATCAGATAAAAACATTGGCTGTGACTGGACACAGATTGCCGTCAACTTGCGTCAATTGCTCGACAACGTGGCTTACTGGCTGGAGCACAACATATTCCCGCCAGAAGAGATTGCCGTGCGCTTTCATCATCGACTTGTGTGGCTACACGCTTTCCCCAATGGCAACGGTAGACATGCTCGCCTCATGACCGATTGCCTGCTGAGGCAATGTGGTCTTGCTCTCTTCTCCTGGGGGCGCGGTAACCTGGTGATCGTGAACGAAGTTCGCCAACGCTACATCCAGGCGCTTCGCGCTGCCGACGCCAATGATTACGCGCTGCTGTTGGCATTCGTGCGCAGCTGACTCGGTAAACATCCCCGCCGTGCGGCGTATCGGTGTCATCTTTTGTATCAAAGACGCGTGTAAGATACGCCGCACTTAGCCAGGGATGCTCACCATGTTCGATTCGCTCAAAGCCATCAGCCGTCGTGTTGTCGGTGTGTTTCTGACTGTGGTGGGGGCCGTTTTCGGCCAATGGCATCCGCCGCTGTGGCTGCGCGCCATCGGCCGTGGCCTGGCGAACCTGGGTAACAAAGCCCGCGCTTATCCGCGCCAGGCCGGTGCCGGCGTATTGGGCCTGGTGCTGCTGGCGGCCGCTGGCTTCTACGGCTGGCACTGGTACTCCAACCTGCCGCAGCCCCATACCGTGGGCTATTCGCTGCACAAACCCAACCTGACGGACTACACCCAGCAACCGCCGGTTGTGGATAACTTGCAAGTGCGTTTTGCCGAATCGGTGGCCCCGCTGGCCGCCATTGGCAAGCCGGTCACCGAAGGCATCACCCTCAAACCCAATGTGGCCGGGAGCTGGCGTTGGTCCGACGACCGCACGCTGCTGTTCGTGCCGGAGAAAGACTGGCCCATCGAAGCGGGTTACACCCTTGATCTGGCCAGGAAAGGTTTGCTGGCCGATGGCGTACTGCTCAGTCAGTACAGCAGCCAGTTCTCCACCCAGCCGTTCCGCGCCACCCTGACACACAACGAGTTGTATCAAGACCCGTCGAACCCGACGATGAAACAACTGGTGGCGACCTTCCATTTTTCCCACCCGGTCGATGAAGACAGCCTGCGCAAGCGCGTTTCGGTCACCCTCGGCAAAGGCCTGGCCTACCGCGACGCCCAGTTGCCCAACCGCCCGGACATCAGCTTCGACGAGACCAGGCTGAACGCCTACGTGCGCTCCGCCGCCCTGGCCACACCGCTGGAAAGCACGCCGGTCAGCGCCAAGCTGGATGAAGGCATCAAGGCCCGCGACGGCGGCAACGCCAGCACCGCGCCGCTGGTGGCGGAAGTCACCGTGCCCGGCCGCTATCGCCTGACCTTTACCGGCGCCGAAGTGAGCTTTGTGGATAACGAACGCGGCGAGCCTGAGCCGGTGTTGATGTTCAGCAGCTCCAGTGCCGTGGCCGATGAGACCATTGCCGGTAAGGTCCAGGCCTGGCTGTTGCCGGAAAAGGCCCAGGACGACACCCGTCCCTATAACAGCAACGACATCGACGACGCCCTGCTGGCCCGCAGTACCAAGGTCACGCTGACCCACGTGCCCAGCGTCGAACCACTGAATACCCTGCATGCCTTCAAGTTCAAGGCCCCGGCCGGCCGTGCGCTGTATGTGCGCGTGCCCGCCAACCTGGAAGCCATCGGTGGCTACCTGGCGAAAAACCCTACGGCCTCGCTGATCAGCATGCCGGCTTATCCGCGCACCTTGCAGTTCCTCTCCGACGGCGCGTTGCTCAGCCTCAATGGCGAAAAACGCCTGGGTTTCATGGCCCGCGGTGTACCTGGCGCCCATGTGGAAATCGCGCGCTTGCTGCCCAACCAATTGCAGCACCTGGTGGACCAGAGCAGCGGCAGCTTTGCCCGGCCCAATTTCGGCAACGAGTACTTCGACCGCATGGTTGAACGCCAGTCCCTGGATATTGCGCTGTCGTCCTCGGACCCGGCGAAAACCGTCTATGACAACGTCGATCTGAGCCACTACCTCACCGCCAACGGAGGCCGTCGCGGCATTTTCGTGCTCAAGCTCAGCCCTCAGGATGAGCCGGCCGAGCGCACGTTCGACTATTCGCGCAGCACCACCTCTGACCTGCGCTTTATCGTGGTCACCGACCTCGGCATCATCGCCAAGCGCTCCAGCGATGGCAGCCATGACGTGTATGTGCAATCCATCGGTAACGGTTCGCCGGTGTCCGACGCCCAGGTCGACATCATTGGCCGCAACGGTCTGCCCGTGAGCAGCGGCCACACCGACGGCGAAGGCCACGTGCATTTCGCCAAGCTGGATGAACTGCGCCGTGAGAAAACGCCGCTGATGTATGTGGTCACTCGCGGCAACGACCAGTCGTTCCTGCCGATCGCCCGTCAGTCCCAGCAGCTGGATTTGTCGCGCTTCGACGTAGGCGGTTTGGAAGAAGACGGCGCGATTGATCGCCTCAGCGCCTACCTGTTCACCGACCGTGGCCTCTACCGCCCTGGCGAGACCGCGCACCTGGGCATGATCGTGCGCAGCGGCAACTGGAAAGGTGCCCTGCAAGGCCTGCCCGTGGAGCTGCAGATCACCGACCCGCGCGGCCTTGAAGTGATTCGCCAGCCGCTGAAGCTGTCCGCCAGCGGTTTTGAAACCTTTGATTTCCCCAGCAGCGAAGTCGCCCCCGCCGGTGACTACACCGCGACCTTGCAGTTGATTGGCCAGAAACAGACCCGCACCGACCTCGGCAGTGTCAGCTTCAAGGTCCGCGATTTCGAACCGGACCGCATGAAGGTCAGCCTGAGCCTGCACGACACCCCGGTACAGGGCTGGATTCCACCGGACCAAGTGGTGGCCAAGGTCACCGCGATGCACCTGTTCGGCGCCCCGGCGGCCGGCCGTCGCGTCACTGCGAAGATGTCCCTGAGCCCGACGCTCGCGGCATTCGAGCGTTACCCCGACTACCGTTTCCGCCTCAACGATTCCCTGGAAGAGGCCAGCACCGAAGACCTGGCCGAAACCACCGTCGACGACAACGGCCAGGCCGTACTCGACCTCAACCTGCAACGCTTCGCCAACAGCACCTATCGCTTGCAAGTGATGACCCAGGTCTTCGAGGCCGAAGGGGGCCGTAACGTGGCGGCGCAAAGTGCCTTGCTGGTGTCGTCCGCGCCCTACCTTGTGGGTGTGAAAAGTCAGGACTCGCTGTCGTACGTCGCCAAGGACGCCCCGCGCCAGGTGCAATGGCTGGCCGTCGCGCCAGACCTCACCCCGCTGGCGGTGGATGGCCTGACCAGCGAAGTGGTCGAGCACCGCTACGTGTCGGTACTGGTGAAACAGTCCAACGGCACCTACAAGTACGAGTCGCGCATCAAGAACATCAGCCAACCGGCCTCTCCGCTGGTGATGACCAAGGACGGCGCCAGGCAGGCCCTGAACACCGCCACCCCTGGCGATTTCACCCTGCAAGTGAAGGACGCCAACGGCAACCTGCTCAACCAGATCGACTACAGCGTGGCCGGACGCGGCAACACCTCGCGCTCCCTGGAGCGCAATGCCGAGCTGCAACTGCGCCTGGATAAACGCAGCTACGCCACCGGCGATGAGATCGCGATCAGCATCCGCGCGCCTTACACCGGTGCGGGGCTGATCACCATCGAGCGGGACAAGGTCTACACCCAGCAGTGGTTCAAGGCCGACAGTACCAACAGCGTGCAACATATCCGCGTGCCTGCGGGGCTTGAGGGCAATGCCTACGTCAACGTGCAGTTTGTGCGCGACATCGGCTCGTCCGAGGTCTACATGAGCCCGCTGTCCTACGGGGTGGTGCCGTTCAGCATCAACCTGGATGCGCGGCGCATGGCGTTGAAGGTCGAGGGCCCGGCGAAAATAGAGCCGGGACAGACCCTCGACATCAAGGTCAACGCCGACCGCCCCGGCCGTGCTGTGGTGTATGCAGTGGACGAAGGCATCTTGCAGGTAGCGCGCTACCAGACGCCGGACCCGCTGGGTTTCTTCTTCCAGAAACGTGCGCTGGAAGTCGGCACCAGTCAGATCCTTGACCTGATCCTGCCGGAATTCAGCCGCCTGCTCAGTGGGGCGGCGCCCGGTGGCGATACGGAAGGCGCCCTGGCTAATCACCTCAACCCGTTCAAGCGTAAACATCAGCCGCCAGTGGCCTGGTGGTCCGGGCTGGTGGACTTGCCCGCCGGTGAAACCGTGCTGCATTACCAGGTGCCGGACAGCTTCAACGGCAAGCTGCACCTGTTCGCGGTGGCTGTGGACGCCGACAGCGTGGGCGTCAGCGAGGCCAATACCGAGGTCCGTGGCCCGATTGTCATCACGCCGAACGTACCGGCTTTCGTGGCGCCGGGTGATGTGTTCAACGTCAGCGCCGGGGTATTCAGCAACCTCGAGGCGGCGGCGAACGTGAAGTTTGAAGTGCAGACCAGCGCCGGCCTGGTGGTGCAGGGCGACAAAGCCAGCACCTTGTCCCTGCAACCGCGCAAGGAGGGCACCGCCGAGTTCAAGATCAAGGTCGGCGAAACCCTCGGTTCGGCGGATTTTCGCTTTGTCGCCGTGTTGCCGGATGGCAAGCGGATCCAGGTGGCGGAAACCACTTCGATTCGCCCTCTGAGCGAGCATCGCGTGGCCCTGAGCCTGGGTCGTTTCGACAGCGCCAGCAAAGAGCTCAAGCCCACCCGTGAACTGTTCAGCCAGTTGCGCGATGTGCAACTGGGTGTGGCGGCCTCGCCGCTGGTATGGGCCAACGGCCTCAAGCATTACCTGGATGACTACGGCTATGCCTGCACCGAGCAACTGGTGTCCAAGGCCATGCCGGCGTTGATCTGGGGCGGTACCGCACCCGAGGCAGAACAGGCCTTCAGCAGCGCGGTGCGCATGTTGCGCCAGCGCCAGAACCAGGCAGGTGGTTTCGGTTTGTGGGCCGCCAACCCGGACGTAGCGCCCTACGCCAGCCTATATGCCACCGATTTCCTGATCGAAGCCAAGGAACGCGGGCTACCGGTGCCGGAAGACCTGCTGGTGCGCGCCAACAGCTATCTGACGGACCTGGCCAACGGCCCGAGCGAAGGCCTGTCTGAATTGCGCAACCGCGCCTACGCCAGTTACTTGTTGAGTCGTCAGGGGATTCTGGTGAGCGGCGCCTTGAGCGATATACGCGAACGCTACGAAAGCTACTTCAAGGACAGCTGGCAGAACGACTTGGGCGCCGCCTACTTGGCGGCCAGCTACAAACTGCTCAAGCAGGATCGCCAGGCCGACACCTTGTTCCGCAAGATCCCTTGGCGTTCGCTTGTGGATAAGTGGGACAGCGACGGCCTGTATTACGACCCGCTGGTCCACGATGCCGAGCACCTGCATCTGCTCGCTCGCCATTTCCCCGAGTTGCTGGACAATGTTCCTACCGCCCTGCTGGATAAACTCGGCAAGCGCCTCAACGAACAGCGCTACAACTCGCTGTCGGCGGCGCTGTTACTGCGGGCCTTGGACAACTACGGCCAGCGCGCGCAAAGCGATATGACCCTCAAGGCCACTGCCTGGCTGGGCGACAAGCAGCAACAATTGCTGGAAATGGCCGGCCAGCCACCCCGCGCGGCGGTACCGGGCGCCACGCAAAAACTGCTGATGGAAAAATCCGACGGCCCGGCGGCGTTCTACATGCTCAGCGAAGCCGGTTTCGATAAGGGTGCCAAGCTCAAGCCGATCAACAACGGGCTGGAGATCATCCACGAATACCTCGACCTCAAAGGCGAGCCGGTGAGCACAGTGGCGGTGGGCGATGAGTTCCTGGTGCGCTTGCGCCTGCGTGCCACCGACCGTGACCAGGTGCAGCAAGTGGCGGTGGTCGACCTGCTGCCCGGTGGCGTCGAGCCTGTGTATAACTTGCCGCCGGAGCCGGAAGCCGCCAGCAGCGAGGAAAGTGAAGGCGAAGCGTCCGAATACGTAGAAGAAAGCGAACAAGAAGCCGATGCCTGGCAAGCGCCCATCGGCGAAACCGAGCTGAGCAACTGGCAGCCGGACTATGTGGATGTGCGTGATGATCGGGTGGTGTTGTACGGCACGGCACTGCGCGACGTAGGCACCTTCGTCTATCGCGTGCGCGCCACCAACGCCGGCACGTTCAATACGCCACCGGCCTACGCCGAAGGCATGTACGAACCCACCCTGCAAGGGCGCGGCAAAGTAGGCCAGCTTGAAATTACCAAGCCTTAAACGCCTGGCGCCGCTGCTGGCAGCGGCGCTGGTGCTGGCGGGGCTGCGGCTGTGGCCCCACGCTCCGCTGGAACAGGCTGTTACGTCGTCACGGGTGGTGCTGGCCGATGACGGTTCGCTGCTGCGCATGACCCTGGCGGATGACGGCCAATACCGCTTATGGCTGCCGCTGGAGCGCATCTCGCCGTCACTGGTGGAGGCCTTGCTGCTCAAGGAAGACCGCAATTTCCATTGGCACCCGGGGATCAATCCCCCGGCGTTGCTGCGCGCGGCCCTGGCCACCTACAGCGGCGGCCAACGCCAGGGCGGCTCGACCTTGAGCATGCAACTGGCACGGCGCCTGTGGGATCTCAACACCCGTCAGGTACCCGGCAAATTGCAGCAGATGGCGTTGGCCTTGTGGCTGGAAGCGCGCTACAGCAAGCACGACATCCTCGAGGCGTACCTGAACCTGGCGCCCATGGGCGGCAATATCGAAGGCGCCGAAGCGGCCAGTCGCATCTACTTTGGCAAGGCGGCGGCGCAGTTGTCGTTGTCCGAAGCCTTGGCGCTGGCGGTGATTCCCCAGCAGCCAGGGCGGCGCGCACGCTTTGGGCCGTCACTGCAAAACGCGCGACTGCGCTTGATGAATGACTGGCGTGAAACTTATCCACAAGACCCGCGTAACGACAGTTTGCTCGACCTGCCCCTGGAAGCCCGCAACCGCCAGCAGATCCCGTTTCTGGCGCCGCATCTGAGCGAGCAGCTGTTGGCCTCCCAGCCCGGCAACGAACTCAACAGCACCCTCAACCTGCCCCTGCAGCAACTGCTCGAACGCCTGATCAGCGGCTTTATAGCCGAGCGGCGCAGCACCGGTGTGGAAAATGCCACGGCCATCCTGATCGACAGCCGCGACCAAAGCGTCAAGGCGCTGGTGGGCTCGGCGGATTACTTATCCACAGGCATCCACGGCCAGGTCAACGGCGTATTGTCACGCCGTTCTCCAGGGTCGACCCTCAAGCCGTTTCTCTACGGGCTGGCGCTGGATCAAGGGGTGATCCACCCCATGAGTATCCTCAAGGATTTGCCCAGTAACTTCGGCTACTTCCAGCCGGAAAATTTCGACGGCAGTTTTGTCGGGCCTCTGACCGCACGGGATGCATTGATCCGTAGCCGCAATATCCCGGCGGTGTGGTTGGCCAGCCAGGTGAAGTCGCCGTCGTTGTATGGTTTGTTGCAACGCGCGGGGATCAAGGGCCTGCGCGGTGAAAGCCATTACGGCCTGGCCCTGGCCCTCGGTGGCGGTGAGATGACACCCGAGGAACTGGCGCGGCTGTACGTGATGCTGGCGGGCGACGGCCATCTGCGGCCGTTGCGCTATCTGCAGGAGCAGCCCCAGGCCACCGGCCCGCAACTCCTCACCCCGCAGGCGGCCTTCATGGTGCGCGACATGCTGCGCCGCAACCCGCGACCGGATGGCCTGCCCGCGCGGCACTGGCGCACCGCCTGGAAAACCGGCACGTCCTGGGGGTTCCATGATGCGTGGAGCGCGGGCCTGGTCGGCCCTTACGTGCTGGTGGTGTGGGTGGGCAACTTCGATGGTCGCCCCAACCCGGCGTTTATCGGTGCCAAGACCGCCGCGCCGCTGTTCTTCCGTATCGCCGACGCCCTGCCCCTGGCCTTGCCCAACGTCGTGATCAAGGCCGACAAACCACCCGCCGGCCTGGTGCGCATCGACGTCTGCGCCGCCTCGGGCGAGTTGCCCAACCGCTGGTGCCCGCAAACCCGCAAGACCTGGTACATCCCCGGTGTTTCACCGATTCGCGTGTCCAACCTGCACCGCCCGGTACTGATCGACACCCGTACCGGCAAAGCCGCGTGCCCGCCGTTCGAGGCGCAATACACCCGCGAGGAAGTCTTCGAATTCTGGCCCAGCGACATACAACGCCTGTACCGCGCCGCCGGCCTGCCCCGCCGCACGCCACCCAACGTGCTGAAAAACTGCCAGCCCAGCCGCATCAGCGACCAGAGCGAAGCCCCGCAGATCCGTTCGCCGCTGACTCAAGTGAGTTATCAGTTGCGCCTGTCCGCCCCCCAGGAAAGCATCCCGCTGAACGCGAATGCGGCCAGCGATGCGGCGACGCTGTACTGGTTTGCTGATCAAACCTTGATCGGGCAGGGCCCGCCGCAAGCCACATTGAACTGGCGGCCGGGCAAGTCGGGGGAGTATCGGCTGCGGGTCAGTGATGATCAGGGACGCAGTGCGAGTCGGGGGTTGAGGGTGGAGTTTGTGCCTTAGGAGTGGCCATCACACTCTGCAAGCTCCACGTAGTTCGACTCCCCACCTCCTGTCGCCCCCGACAACCAACCCCACACGAAACTCAGCGTGGTACGCCCGGCAGCATCGACACCGATGACGCCCCGCGACCAGCCGGCCAGCAGCTCACCTTCCAGCGTCAGGCACTGATACAGCAGCTCGATAGCGTCCGGGCCTGTGACGCGGCCGACCTGCGTACCCAGGCGAATTCGGCCGCCTTGGTAGGTACCGGAAATGGCATCGCCCTCGACAAGGTAATGAAACACCGTACCCGCGCCGGACAGCCCGTGGGTGTTATTGGCGACGGTGAATCGGCGGTTGTGCAAACGCTCGTGGATTTGCGAGGGGGTGTTCATCGAAGGCGCGTCCTTTCGCGGGTACCTGGAGACCCGGGCGGGCCTCCAGGGTGGAGCGGGTTACTCCACCGTCACCGACTTCGCCAGGTTGCGCGGCTGGTCAACGTCGGTGCCTTTGAGCACGGCGACGTAGTACGACAGCAGTTGCAGCGGGATGGTGTAGAGGATCGGCGACAGGGTGTCGTGGATGTGCGGCATGTTGATGACGTGGGTGCCTTCGCCGTTGGTCATGCCGGCTTTTTCGTCGGCGAACACGATCAGTTGGCCGCCACGGGCGCGGACTTCCTGCAGGTTGGACTTGAGCTTCTCCAGCAGTTCGTTGTTCGGCGCTACGGTGACCACCGGCATGTCGTCGTCCACCAGGGCCAACGGGCCGTGCTTGAGCTCACCGGCCGGGTAGGCTTCGGCGTGGATGTACGAAATTTCCTTGAGCTTCAGCGAGCCTTCCATCGCCACCGGGTACTGCGCGCCACGGCCGAGGAACAGAGTGTGGTTCTTGTCGGCAAACAACTCGGCGACTTTTTCCACGGTGCTGTCCATGGCCAAGGCTTCGCCCAGGCGGGTCGGCAGGCGGCGCAGTTCTTCCACCAGGGTGGCTTCGACGCCAGCAGCCAAGGTGCCGCGAACCTGGCCCAGGGACAGGGTCAGCAGCAACAGGCCAACCAACTGGGTGGTGAACGCTTTGGTGGAGGCCACGCCGATTTCGCGACCGGCCTGGGTCAGCAGGGTCAGGTCGGACTCACGCACCAGGGAGCTGATGCTGACGTTGCAGATCGCCAGGCTGGCGAGGAAACCCAGTTCCTTGGCATTGCGCAGCGCGGCCAGGGTGTCGGCGGTTTCGCCGGACTGGGAGATGGTCACGAACAGGGTATCGGGCTGCACCACCACCTTGCGGTAGCGGAACTCACTGGCGACTTCGACCTGGCACGGGATGCCGGCCAGTTCTTCCAGCCAGTAACGGGCAACCATACCGGCGTGGTAGCTGGTGCCACAGGCCACGATCTGCACATTGCGCACTTTGGCGAACAGCTCGGCGGCCTGGGGGCCGAAGGCGTTGACCAGCACTTGCTTGTCGCCAAGGCGGCCTTCCAGGGTGCGTTGCACCACGGATGGCTGTTCGTGGATTTCCTTGAGCATGAAGTGGCGGAACTCGCCTTTGTCGGCGGCCTCGGCACCGTCGCGATATTGCACGGCTTCGCGTTCGACGGAATTACCGTTCACGTCCCAGATCGCCACGCTTTCACGGCGAATGTCAGCAATATCGCCCTCCTCCAGGTACATGAAGCGGTCGGTCACCTGGCGCAGGGCCAGTTGGTCGGAGGCGAGGAAGTTCTCTCCCAGGCCCAGGCCGATCACCAGCGGGCTGCCACTGCGGGCGGCAACCACGCGGTCCGGTTGGCTGGCGCTGACCACGGCCAGACCGTAGGCGCCGTGCAGTTCCTTGACCGTGGCCTTGAGGGCGGCGGTCAGGTCGCTGTGGTCCTTGAGCTTGTGGTTGAGCAGGTGGGCGATGACTTCGGTGTCGGTGTCCGAGGTGAACACGTAGCCCATGCTCTTGAGTTGTTCGCGCAGCACTTCGTGGTTTTCGATGATGCCGTTGTGCACCACCGCCAAGTCACCGGAGAAGTGCGGGTGGGCATTACGCTCGCACGGTGCGCCGTGGGTAGCCCAGCGGGTGTGGGCAATCCCCAGGCGACCTACCAGCGGCTCGCCGGCCAACGCCTGCTCCAACTCGCTGACCTTGCCTGGGCGGCGCATGCGCTCAAGCTTGCCCGCGTTGGTGAAGACGGCCACGCCCGCGCTGTCGTAGCCGCGGTATTCCAGGCGCTTGAGGCCTTCAAGCAGGATGGCCGTTACGTTACGTTCGGCGACTGCGCCAACAATTCCACACATGGTGCTTCTCCTAGATGATTGCCGCGCATATCAGCGTAATGCCGCGGGCTTGGATCTGGTCGCGGGCCTCAAGCGGCAGGCGATCATCGGTAATAAGGGTATGGACGCTGCTCCAGGGCAGTTCCAGGTTGGGAATCTTGCGGCCGATCTTGTCGGATTCGACCATCACCACCACTTCACGGGCGACCTCGGCCATCACACGGCTCAGGCCCAGTAATTCGTTGAAGGTGGTGGTGCCACGCTGCAGATCGATACCGTCGGCGCCGATGAACAGTTGATCAAAGTCGTAGGAACGCAACACCTGCTCGGCGACCTGGCCCTGGAACGAGTCCGAATGCGGGTCCCAGGTGCCGCCGGTCATCAACAGCACCGGTTCGTGTTCCAGTTCGCTCAAGGCGCTGGCCACGTGCAGGGAGTTGGTCATGACCACCAGGCCGGGCTGGTGGCCCAGTTCCGGGATCATGGCGGCGGTGGTGCTGCCGCTGTCGATGATGATGCGGGCGTGTTCACGCAAACGCATCACCGCAGCACGGGCGATCGCACGTTTGTAGGCCGAGACCGGTTGGGCGGGGTCGCCGACCAGTTCCTGAGGCATGGTGATCGCACCACCATAACGACGCAGCAACAGGCCGTTACTTTCGAGCGCGGCCAAGTCCTTGCGGATAGTGACTTCCGAGGTTTCGAAACGCTTGGCCAGTTCGTCCACGCTGACTTCGCCCTGTTCGTTGAGCAAGGTCAGGATGTTGTGGCGTCGTTGGGGTGTATTTCGTTTCGACATGGCGATGATAAGTTTCGTTTCGAAAGATAACGAAGGCAATCAAAACCTATTGAGAAGATATCGTCAAGCGTCGGAAACAGATTTTTCAAGCAACGCACGACAAATGTGGGAAGGGGCTTGCCCCCGATTGCAGGAGATCAGTCGACTAAAACATTGACTGAAAATCCGCCATCGGGGCAAGCCCCCTCCCACATTTGGATAGCGCTGCTGATGAGACTGTGGATAACTCAGGTCTTTTTGATTTTGACGGGGCGTTTCCAGCCGTCGATGTTACGTTGGCGTGCACGGGCCACGGCCAGTTGGGACTTATCCACATCCTGGTTGATGGTTGAGCCCGCGGCAGTGTTCGAACCATCGCCGATCGTCACAGGTGCAATCAGCGAATTATTCGAGCCGATGAATACGTCCTCGCCAATGGTGGTCTGGTACTTGTTGGCACCGTCGTAGTTGCAGGTGATCGCGCCAGCGCCGATGTTGCTGCGCGCACCGATCACCGCATCCCCCAGATAAGCCAGGTGACCGGCCTTTGCGTCGTCGCCCATTTGCGCGTTTTTCAGTTCGACGAAATTGCCGACGTGCGCCCTGGCGCCCATCACAGTGCCCGGACGCAACCGCGCAAACGGACCGGCATCGCTGCCCTCGCCCATTACGGCGCCGTCGATATGGCTGTTGGCCTTGATCACCACCCCCTTGCGCAGGGTGCTGTCCTTGATCACGCAGTTCGGGCCAATGACCACGTCGTCTTCGATGATCACGCGGCCTTCAAGGATCACGTTGATGTCGATCAGCACATCGCGGCCCACGGTGACCTCACCGCGGACGTCAAAACGCGCAGGGTCGCGCAGGGTCACGCCCTGGGCCATCAGGCGGCGGCCTTCACGCAGTTGGTAGTGACGCTCGAGCTCTGCAAGCTGCTTGCGATCATTGGCGCCCTGCACTTCCATCGGGTCGTGGGGCTGTTCGGTGGCGACCAGCAGACCATCACTCACGGCCATCTCGATCACGTCGGTGAGGTAGTACTCGCCCTGGGCGTTGTTGTTGGACAGGCGGCTCATCCAGTCGGCGAGCTTATTGGCAGGCACCGCAAGGATGCCGGTGTTGCCTTCGGTGATAGCCCGCTGGGCTTCACTGGCGTCCTTGTGCTCGACGATCGCCGCGACCTTGCCGTCGGCACCGCGCACGATGCGCCCGTAACCGGTGGGGTCATCCAGCTCAACGGTGAGCAGGCCCATCTGGCCGGGCGCCACATGCTTGAGCAGGCGTTGCAGGGTTTCCACTTCGATCAGCGGCACGTCACCGTAGAGGATCAGCACGGTGTCAGCGGTAATGAACGGCACAGCTTGCGCGGTGGCGTGGCCGGTGCCCAGTTGTTTGTCCTGTAATACGAAATTCAGGTCATCCGCCGCCAGGCGCTCGCGCACCACATCAGCACCGTGGCCGATCACCACGTGGATACGTTGTGGGTCCAATTGACGAGCGCTGTGGATAACATGCCCAAGCATGGAATTGCCCGCGACCGGGTGCAGCACCTTGGGCAAGGCCGAACGCATGCGGGTGCCCTGGCCTGCGGCGAGAATGACGATTTCAAGAGACATGAATGGCTACCAATCCTGGGCGGTCCGGCTTCAGACCAAAGATGTGTTTTGCTAAAAAAGAAAAAGGGTAGCCGAGGCTACCCTTTTTAATCAATCGCGCATAAGCGTCACGGCTTCGCCGCTTACTTCTTGCGGATCTGCTGGAGCGTGCGCAGCTGAGCTGCAGCCTCGGCCAGACGTACAGCAGCAGCGCTGTAGTCGAAGTCCGCACCCTTTTCGTTCAGGGCCTTCTCGGCAGCCTTGACGGCTTCCTGAGCGGAGGCTTCATCCAGGTCGCCAGCACGTTGCACGGTGTCGGCAAGTACCTTGACCATGTTCGGCTGAACCTCAAGGAAACCACCGGAGATGTAAAACACCTCCTTTTCCCCGCCTTGCTTGGTCAGAGTGATCGGACCTGGCTTCAAGCTGGTGATCAATGGCGCGTGGCCCATGGCAATACCCAGGTCACCGAGTTCGCCGTGTGCAATCACCATTTCTACCAGACCGGAGAAGATTTCCCCTTCCGCGCTGACGATATCGCAATGGACTGTCATAGCCATCTGATTGCCTCAACCTGATGAGCGCCCGTTTCCGGGCGCCTGGATTACAGTTTCTTGGCTTTCTCGATCGCTTCTTCGATGCCGCCGACCATGTAGAACGCTTGTTCTGGCAGGTGGTCGTAGTCACCGTTGAGGATGCCTTTGAAGCCAGCAATGGTGTCTTTCAGGGAAACGTATTTACCCGAAGCACCGGTGAAGACTTCAGCCACGAAGAACGGCTGCGACAAGAAGCGCTGGATCTTACGAGCACGGTTTACCAACTGCTTGTCGGCTTCCGACAGCTCGTCCATACCCAGGATCGCAATGATGTCCTTCAGTTCTTTGTAACGCTGCAGCACGTACTGAACGCCGCGAGCGGTGTCGTAGTGCTCCTGGCCGATCACGTTCGGGTCCAGCTGGCGCGAAGTCGAGTCGAGTGGATCGACCGCTGGGTAGATACCCAGGGAAGCGATGTCACGGGACAGAACGACGGTGGCGTCCAAGTGGGCGAAGGTGGTCGCAGGCGATGGGTCGGTCAAGTCATCCGCAGGTACGTATACCGCTTGGATCGAAGTGATCGAACCTTCCTTGGTCGAAGTGATACGTTCCTGCAGAACGCCCATCTCTTCAGCCAGGGTCGGCTGGTAACCTACTGCGGAAGGCATACGGCCCAGCAGTGCGGATACTTCAGTACCGGCCAGGGTGTAACGGTAGATGTTGTCGACGAACAGCAGAACGTCGTTACCTTCGTCACGGAACTTCTCGGCCATGGTCAGGCCAGTCAGTGCCACGCGCAGACGGTTTCCCGGCGGCTCGTTCATCTGACCGTAGACCAGTGCCACTTTGTCCAGAACGTTGGAGTCCTTCATCTCGTGGTAGAAGTCGTTACCCTCACGAGTACGCTCACCCACACCGGCGAACACGGAATAACCGCTGTGCTCGATGGCGATGTTACGGATCAGTTCCATCATGTTTACGGTCTTGCCTACACCGGCACCACCGAACAGACCGACTTTACCGCCCTTGGCGAACGGGCAAACCAGGTCGATAACCTTGATGCCGGTTTCCAGCAGGTCGTTGCCGCCAGCTTGTTCCGCGAACGAAGGTGCTGGACGGTGAATGCCCCAGCGCTCTTCAGTGTCGATCGGGCCAGCTTCGTCAATCGGGTTGCCCAGTACGTCCATGATCCGGCCCAGGGTCGCTTTACCGACCGGTACGGAGATGGCAGCGCCGGAGTCGATAACGTCCAGACCGCGCTTCAAGCCTTCGGTGGAACCCATCGCAATGGTACGAACTACGCCGTCGCCCAGCTGCTGCTGAACTTCCAGAGTAGTTTCCGCGCCTTGTACTTTCAGCGCGTTGTAGATGCTCGGTACGCTGTCGCGTGGAAATTCCACGTCGATAACGGCGCCGATGATTTGAACGATACGTCCGCTACTCATAGCTGGATCCTCTGAATATTTGAACCGTTAAACCGCGGCAGCGCCGCCGACGATTTCCGAGATCTCTTGGGTGATCGCAGCCTGACGCGCCTTGTTGTAGATCAGCTGCAAATCGCTGATCAGATCACCGGCGTTATCGGTAGCGTTTTTCATCGCGATCATCCGCGCCGCTTGTTCAGCTGCGTTGTTCTCGACCACCGCCTGGTACACCTGCGACTCCACGTAGCGCACCATCAAGCCGTCAAGCAGCTCTTTGGCGTCTGGTTCGTAGAGGTAGTCCCAGTGGTGCTTGAGTTCCTGATCCGGAGTCGCCACCAGTGGAATCAATTGCTCCACGGTTGGCTGCTGGGTCATGGTGTTGATGAACTTGTTGGATACCACGGAGAGGCGGTCAATCCGGCCTTCCAGGTACGCATCCAGCATCACCTTCACACTGCCGATCAAATCATTGATCGACGGCTCTTCACCCAGGTGGCTGATAGCTGCAACGACGTTACCGCCGAAGTTGCGGAAAAAGGCCGCACCCTTGCTACCAACAACACACAGATCGATCTCGACGCCGTTTTCGCGGTTTACCGCCATGTCCTTGACCAGGGCCTTGAACAGGTTGGTATTCAAACCACCGCACAAACCACGGTCACTGCTCACTACCACATAACCCACACGCTTGACGGCGCGTTCGATCATGAAAGGGTGGCGGTATTCCGGGTTGGCGTTGGCCAGATGCCCAATTACCTGGCGGATACGCTCCGCATAAGGACGGCTAGCAGCCATGCGCATTTGTGCCTTGCGCATTTTGCTGACCGCCACTTTTTCCATGGCGCTGGTAATTTTTTGCGTGCTTTTGATGCTCGCAATCTTACTGCGAATCTCTTTTGCGCCTGCCATGTAACACCTATCAGGTTAGCAAGCGGGAGCCTTGCGGCTCCCGCTGCGGCTTACCAGGTTTGGGTGGCCTTGAACTTCTCGATACCGGCTTTCATGCCAGCGTCGATATCGTCATTGAAGTCACCCTTCACGTTGATCTTCGCCATCAACTCGGCGTGATCGCGGTTGAAGTAAGCAATCAGCGCTTGTTCAAAGCTGCCGACCTTGGCGATTTCAACGTCGGTCAGGAACCCACGCTCAGCGGCATACAGCGACAACGCCATGTCAGCGATCGACATTGGGGCGTATTGCTTCTGCTTCATCAGCTCGGTAACGCGCTGACCATGCTCAAGTTGCTTACGGGTCGCTTCGTCCAGGTCAGAAGCGAACTGGGCGAATGCGGCCAGTTCACGGTACTGAGCCAGAGCGGTACGGATACCACCGGAGAGCTTCTTGATGATCTTGGTCTGAGCGGCACCACCCACACGGGATACCGAAACACCGGCGTTCACTGCAGGGCGGATGCCCGAGTTGAACATGGCCGATTCCAGGAAGATCTGACCGTCGGTGATGGAAATCACGTTGGTCGGAACGAACGCGGAAACGTCGCCAGCCTGGGTTTCGATGATCGGCAGTGCGGTCAGGGAACCGGTTTTGCCGGTCACTGCGCCGTTGGTGAACTTCTCTACGTACTCTTCCGAAACGCGGGATGCGCGCTCCAGCAGACGGGAGTGGAGATAGAACACGTCGCCTGGGTAGGCTTCACGGCCTGGTGGACGACGCAGCAGCAGGGAAATCTGGCGGTAAGCCACTGCTTGCTTGGACAGATCGTCATAAACGATCAGCGCGTCTTCACCGCGGTCGCGGAAGAATTCACCCATGGTGCAACCGGAGTACGGTGCCAGGAATTGCAGCGCAGGAGATTCCGAAGCACTGGCAGCCACGATGATCGTGTTGGCCAGGGCGCCGTTTTCTTCCAGCTTGCGAACGACGTTGGCGATGGTCGATTGCTTCTGACCGATCGCTACGTAGACGCAGAAAATGCCGCTGTTCTTCTGGTTGATGATCGCGTCGATCGCCAGAGCGGTTTTACCGATCTGACGGTCACCGATGATCAGCTCACGCTGGCCACGGCCGACTGGGATCATGGCATCGACAGCCTTGTAGCCAGTCTGTACAGGCTGGTCTACCGACTTACGCCAGATCACGCCTGGAGCAACTTTCTCGACCGCGTCGGTCTCGGTGTTGCCCAGTGGACCTTTACCGTCAACAGGGTTACCCAGTGCGTCGACTACGCGACCCAGCAATTCCTTACCAACCGGAACCTCCAGGATGCGGCCAGTGCACTTGGCGCTCATGCCTTCAGCCAGACTGGTGTACGCGCCCAATACAACGGCACCTACGGAGTCTTGCTCCAGGTTGAGGGCCATACCGTAGACGCCGCCCGGAAACTCGATCATCTCGCCGTACATAACGTCGGCCAGACCGTGAATCCGCACGATGCCGTCAGATACGCTGACGACAGTGCCTTCGTTACGGGCTTGGGAGGTCACATCGAGCTTGTCGATGCGGCCCTTGATAATTTCACTTATTTCGGAAGGATTGAGTTGCTGCATTGCTCTGCTGCCCCTTCAAACTCAAGATTTCAATGCTTCGGCAAGATTCGCGAGTTTGCCGCGAATCGAGCCATCGATAACCAGGTCGCCGGCGCGAATGACAACACCCCCAATAAGGGATGGGTCTTCCGCAACTTGCAGGCGCACTTCCCGGTCGAGTCGTGCACTGAGAACCTTGGCGAGTTTGTCTTGCTGTTCTTGGTTCAATGCAAAAGCACTGGTCACTTCAACGTCTATCGATTTCTCTTGCTCGGCCTTGTACAGGTCGAACAGAGCGGCAATCTCCGGCAAAAGCAGGAGACGGTCGTTTTCGGCGATGACATTGATGAAGTTCTGCACTTTCACATCAAACTTGTCGCCGCACACTTCAATAAAAGTGGCGGCCTTGTCTGCGCTCGTCAGTCGCGGGGCCTTGAGCACGCGCTGCATGGTGCCGTCTTGCGACACTGCTGCAGCCAGGCCGAGCATGGCTGACCAAGAGGCCAGCTGCTGGTGGGCCTGGGCGTGCTCGAAGGCTGCCTTAGCGTAAGGTCGGGCCAACGTGGTCAATTCTGCCATGATCGCCCTCGCTTAAATTTCAGCAGCCAGTTTGTTAACCAGCTCCGCGTGCGCGTTTTGATCGATTGTGGCACCCAGGATCTTCTCAGCACCGCCGACGGCCAGAGCACCCAGTTGGGCACGCAGCGCATCTTTGACACCGTTCAGTTCCTGCTCGATCTCGGCTTGAGCCTGAACCTTCACACGGTCAGCGTCGATACGGGCTTTTTCAACAGCCTCTTCAACAATCTGGTTACCGCGTTTCTTGGCTTGCTCAATGATTTCGGCTGCTTGAGCTTTCGCTTCGCGCAGTTGCTGACCCGCTTTATCTTGGGCCAACTCCAGGTCGCGAGCTGCTCGTGCGGCAGCGTCCAGTCCATCCGCGATCTTCTTTTGACGTTCGTGCAAAGCCGCGATGACCGGAGGCCATACGAACTTCATGCAGAAAACGACAAAAATCAAGAACGCTAAGGACTGACCAATAATGGTTGCATTAATGTTCACGCCAATACCTCGCTCATTCGTTGCACAACACACCAATCACTCGAAAAACGAGTGATTAACCGGCGAGTTGACCAACGAAGGGGTTCGCGAAGGTGAAGAACAGAGCGATACCAACGCCGATCATGGTCACGGCGTCGAGCAGGCCGGCAACGATGAACATTTTAACTTGCAGCATTGGAACCATTTCTGGCTGACGCGCTGCGCCTTCCAGGAACTTGCCGCCCAGCAGGCCGAAACCAATGGCAGTACCCAGGGCGCCCAGGCCGATCAACAGTGCAACAGCGATAGCGGTTAGACCAACTACAGTTTCCATCTTTCCTCCCGACTTTTACGTCGTATGGTTTAGGTTTTTTAGATTTTAAAGCGGTAAAACAAATCGTTTCATAGCCCTGGTGGGCCACCTTCCCGTTTCACCGGGAAGGACATCAGACTAGTCGAGACTGGCCTTAATGGTTCTCTTCGTGCGCCATCGACAGGTAGACGATGGTCAGCATCATGAAGATGAAGGCCTGCAGGGTGATGATCAGGATGTGGAACACAGCCCACGCCCACTGCAGAACAATGCCCAGGCCGCTAAGCCAGAGCAGGCCGCTGCCGAACATCACAGCGATCAGAATGAACACCAGCTCGCCGGCATACATGTTGCCGAACAGTCGCAGGGCCAGGGAGATCGGCTTGGCGATCAGGGTGACGAATTCCAGCAGGAAGTTCACCGGGATCAGCAGGGCTTGAACGAAGATGTTCTTGCTGCCGAACGGGTGCAGGGTCAGTTCGCCGATGAAGCCGCCGATGCCCTTGATCTTGATGCTGTAGAAAATGATCAACGCAAATACCGACAGGGCCATGCCCAGGGTAGCGTTCGGGTCAGTGGTCGATACGGCACGGAATGGAATGTGCGGGTCGCCGGAAATCGCCATGGCCAACTGAGGGATCCAGTCAACCGGGATCAGGTCGACGGCGTTCATCAGGAACACCCAGACGAAGATGGTCAGTGCCAACGGTGCAATCACCGGGCTACGGCCATGGAAGCTGTCTTTCACGCTGCCATCGACGAATTCGACCAGTACTTCAACGAAGTTCTGCAAAGCACCTGGCTGACCGGAAGTCGCCTTCTTTGCCGCCATGCGGAAAATCAGGACGAAGATCAGACCCAAAGCGACCGACCAGCCCAGAGTATCCAGGTGGAAAGCCCAGAAGCCCATTTCTTTGGCTTCTGCTGCGGAGTGGGCAAAGCCCCAGCCGCCGTTGGGAAGCTGACCGAAGGTCAGGTTCTGCAAGTGGTGCTGGATATAGCCCGAAGCGGTTGTTTCTGCCATGGTTGCCTCAAACGCCCTAAGGTTTCGAAAGTCTTGTTTTCATCAGCAGGGGAGCGAACCAGCTGACCAGTTGGGTCAACACGAAGACGCCGAATACAGCCAGCGGCGCCAATGGCTTCACACCTGCAAAGGTCAGTGCAAACAGCACTGCCGTCAAAATCAGTTTCCCCGCCTCGCCGGCATAAAAAGACCGGACGATAGCCTGGGCTGCTCGGGCGCCGGAAAACCGAAAGGCCCTGTGAGCAAAATACATATTGGGCAGCAAGGCTATCAGGCCTCCGCAAAGTCCTGAATATCCGGCTACGACTCCATGCCAGTACCAAAGCGCCAATGCGGCAATCAGCAAGATGACAAATTGAGCCAATAAAACCGGAAAAACAGCCAAGCGATGGAAGGGCAACGTGTTTGGCGTGCGGGTTTCCATCACTCTTGCTCCTCAATAGTCGGCTGCCGGAAATCAATAACTTGGCATAATTTGTGCCGACAAAATGCGCGCAGAGTATAGGGGCGGTTCTGCCCCTATTCAACTGCCGGGTAGTGATTTCCGATCACGCGCTACATAAGCAAATGTTTCAGCGGATGTGGGCAAGGACGCCCTGAAGCTCATCAAGGGAGTTATATCCGATGACCAATTGCCCTTTGCCTTTCTTGCCGTGGCGAATTTGTACCGCAGAGCCCAGGCGCTCGGCCAGGCGCTGCTCGAGACGCGCGATATCCGGATCAGGTTTGGCCGTTTCGACCGGTGCAGGTTTGCCGCTGAGCCACTGGCGAACCAGGGCCTCGGTCTGACGAACGGTGAGCCCTCGTGCGACAACGTGTCGCGCCCCTTCAACCTGTTGATTTTCCGGCAAACCGAGCAAAGCACGGGCGTGGCCCATCTCGAGGTCGCCATGGGACAACATGGTCTTGATGACTTCCGGCAGCGCGATCAGGCGCAGCAAGTTGGACACGGTGACACGGGATTTACCCACGGCCTCGGCGACCTGTTGCTGGGTCAGCTGGAATTCCTGCTGCAAACGCTGCAAGGCGATCGCTTCCTCGATCGGATTGAGGTCTTCACGCTGGATATTCTCGATCAACGCCATGGCGATGGCGGTTTCATCCGTTACATCGCGCACCATCGCCGGGATGGTGTCCTTGCCTGCCTGCTGGCTGGCGCGCCAGCGGCGTTCACCGGCAATGATTTCAAAGCGGCCGCCGCCGATCGGGCGCACCACAATCGGCTGCATCACGCCCTGGGCCTTGATCGAATTGGCCAGTTCCTCCAGCGCCTGGGGGTCCATGTCCCGGCGTGGCTGGTATTTGCCGCGCTGGATCAGGTCCAGGGGCAGGTGCTGCAGCTCGCGTTCGTCAGCCTGCACCGCTTGTTCTTCAAGCGATGTGACGGTCGGACCACTCAGCAGTGCATCCAGTCCACGTCCGAGACCTCGTTTCTTGACGGCCATGGGGATTCCTTAAGTTGGCTGGGCTGCAGCGGTGCGTGAGTTGCGGCGTTGACGACGAACCATCTCGCCGGCCAATGCCAGGTAGGCAATGGCACCACGGGATGATTTGTCGTACGCCAGCGCGGGCATGCCATAGCTTGGCGCTTCGGCCAGGCGGATGTTGCGTGGAATCACGGTGTCGTACAGCTGGTCGCCAAAGTGTTCCTTGAGCTGCGCCGACACATCGTTCATCAGGCTCAGGCGCGGATCGAACATGGTCCGCAGCAGGCCTTCGATCTGCAGGTTCGGGTTGAGCAGCTCGGCGATACGCTTGATGTTATCCACAAGGTCGCTCAACCCTTCCAGCGCGTAGTACTCGCACTGCATGGGGATAATCACCCCATCGGCAGCCACCAATGCGTTAAGCGTGAGCATCGACAGCGACGGTGGGCAGTCGATCAAAATGTAGTCGTAATTCTCGCGGATCGGTGCCAACGCGCTGCGCAGACGGCTTTCCTTCATCTGCATTTCCAGCAGCACCACTTCCGCCGCAGTCAAATCGCGGTTGGCCGGCAGCAGTTGATAACCGCCATGCTCGGAGTAGTGCATGGCCTGGGCCAGGTCGCACTCGCCAATCAGCAAGTCGTAGACCGAGTTTTCCAAGCCGTGTTTATCCACACCGCTACCCATGGTGGCGTTGCCCTGTGGATCGAGATCGATCAACAGCACCCGGCGCTTGGTGGCGACCAGGGATGCTGCGAGGTTGATGCAGGTGGTGGTTTTGCCCACGCCACCTTTCTGGTTCGCTATCGCGAATACCTTAGCCATTCTTGCTTGTGTTCCCAATCATGCCGTGCGGCGCAGTATCAGCAGATGGCGTTGGCCTTGGCAACCGGGTACGGCCAAGGCATGTTCGCTATCGAGGTGGAAGTCTGCCGGCAATGCTAACAGCTCATCGCTTGGATGGACGCCCTTCATTGCCAGCCAGCGGGTGTCGCGGTCGCCCAGGTGACGGGTCCAGTTGCTGAAGTTCTCCATGCTGCTGAACGCCCGGGAAACAATTCCGTTGAACGGCAGTTCAGGCGTGAAGGCTTCGACGCGACTGTGGATAACTTGCAGGTTATCCAGCTTGAGTTCGAGCTTGACCTGGGTCAGGAAGCGGGTTTTCTTGCCGTTGCTGTCCAGGCAGGTCACTTGCGATTCAGGAAACAGGATAGCCAGTGGGATGCCAGGCATACCGCCACCACTGCCGACATCGAGCCAACGACCGTTTTCGATAAACGGCATCACGCTCAGACTGTCGAGCAAGTGACGGGAAACCATTTCGTCGGGATCACGCACAGCCGTCAGGTTGTAAGCCTTGTTCCATTTGATCAACAGGGCCAGGTAACCCAGCAGCAAATCGTGCTGGGCCTCGGTCAAGTCCACGCCCAATTGGCGCGCACCTGTGGATAACTCTTCGGCGTGTTGCGAGGTGACCAACGAACTCAAGCGCTTTGCTCCAACTGACGGCCCGCGCCGCGTTTTTTCAAATGAATCATCAACAGCGAAATAGCTGCAGGGGTGACGCCCGGGATACGTGAAGCCTGGCCGAGGGTCTCGGGGCGAGTTATCCCCAGCTTGCTTTGGATTTCTTTCGACAATCCGGAAATACCGGTGTAGTCGATATCCACAGGCAGCCTGGTGTCTTCACTGGCGCGCAGACGAGCGATCTCGTCCTGCTGGCGGTCAATGTAACCGGCGTACTTGGTCTTGATTTCGACCTGCTCGGCAACCTGTGGATCATCGGCGCCGCCGCCGGTCACTTCGACCAGACCGGCGTAGTCGATTTCCGGACGGGACAGCAGGTTCAGCAGGTTGTATTCATGAGTCAGCGGCGTGCCGAATTTTTCCGCAATCGCGTCGCCCTGCTCGGTCCCGGGGCGAACCCAGGTACTTTTCAGGCGCTGCTCTTCAAGCTCGATGCTTTCGCGTTTTTTGCAGAAGGCCGCCCAGCGCGCATCGTCGACCAGCCCCAGTTCACGGCCTTTTTCGGTCAGGCGCAGGTCGGCGTTGTCTTCCCGCAGGATCAGGCGGTATTCCGCTCGGGAAGTGAACATCCGATACGGTTCCTGGGTTCCCAGGGTAATCAGGTCGTCGACCAACACGCCGATATACGCTTCATCGCGACGCGGGCACCAGCTGTCTTTGCCTTGTGCACGCAATGCGGCGTTGGTCCCGGCCAGCAAACCCTGGGCGCCGGCTTCTTCGTAGCCGGTGGTGCCGTTGATTTGCCCAGCGAAGAACAGACCGCCGATAACCTTGGTTTCCAGGCTGTACTTCAAATCACGCGGGTCGAAGTAGTCGTATTCGATGGCGTAGCCCGGACGCACGATGTGTGCGTTTTCCATGCCGCGAATCGATTGCACGATCTGGATTTGCACATCGAACGGCAGGGAAGTGGAAATCCCGTTCGGGTACAGCTCATGGGTAGTCAGGCCTTCGGGCTCGATGAACACCTGATGGCTTTCCTTGTCGGCAAAGCGGTGGATCTTGTCTTCGATCGACGGGCAGTAACGTGGGCCAATACCTTCGATCACCCCGGAGTACATCGGCGAACGGTCGAGGTTCGCGGCAATGATTTCGTGAGTGCGCGCATTGGTATGGGTAATCCAGCAGCTCACCTGTTTGGGGTGTTGCTCCTTGGAACCCATGAACGACATTACCGGAATCGGTGTATCGCCAGCTTGTTCAGTCATCACCGAGAAATCCACGGAACGCCCGTCGATACGCGGTGGGGTCCCGGTTTTCAGGCGACCCACGCGCAGCGGCAATTCGCGCAGGCGTTTTGCCAGGGCAATCGACGGCGGATCACCGGCGCGGCCACCCGAATAGTTCTGCATGCCGATGTGGATAAGTCCGCCGAGGAACGTACCGGTGGTCAACACCACGGATTCTGCGAAGAAACGCAGGCCCATTTGGGTGACAACACCGCGAACCACGTCCTGTTCGACGATCAAGTCATCGGCGGCTTGTTGAAATATCCACAGGTTGGGCTGGTTTTCCAGGGTTTCGCGGACCGCGGCTTTGTACAGGATGCGGTCTGCCTGGGCCCGAGTGGCACGCACGGCCGGGCCTTTGCGGCTGTTGAGCACGCGAAATTGAATACCACCCTTGTCGGTAGCCTCGGCCATCACGCCACCAAGGGCGTCGATTTCCTTGACCAGATGGCTTTTGCCGATCCCACCAATGGCGGGGTTGCAACTCATGGCGCCGAGGGTTTCCACGTTATGCGTCAGCAACAGGGTTTTTACGCCCATGCGTGCTGACGCCAGTGCTGCCTCGGTACCGGCATGACCGCCGCCGATGACGATCACTTCAAAACGGGAAGGGAAATCCACCACGCACCTCGTGCCTGCTTATGTAGGTAATCAGGAATTGTTTGTTGAAAGGGTTTTGGAGCTTTGGCGGCAAGTATAGGGACTTCGCCCTTCCTAAAGAACCCTTTGCACAAAATTTAACCAGCTGTGGATGAATCACAGACAATAGAAATTAAAAGAGAGAAATTTATTAAATCTTTGTTTTTATGTTTATTTCTACTGGGCACCGTTTCTGTGGATAGATCTCTACAGGCCTTTATTTACAATGTGTACAGCGATTCAAAAGTCTGTGGTCATGTGCCAATGAGGCCCTTGGATAAGTGCTTTAAGCCTGTGGATTAAACAGGTGGTTATCCACAGATGGGTTTTTACTCAGGTTTCGAGCCCTGTTATCAACTGGGCCCACGGGCGGTTATTCACAGGGCTTAATCCACAGAAATCCGTGCAATCGTGTGAATTTCGCCCACGACGAAGCCAACCGAATCTTTCTATTCGGGGGTGAGCACGTCAAAAAGAGATCTATTGTGAGAAAACAGCCAGGCAGTTAATAATAGCGATTATCATTAACTTAGCTTGTCATGCCCTATGTCCCCTTCTTCACACACGGCTGCGGTTCAGAACATCTACGAGCAGCACCACTCCTGGTTGCACGGGTGGCTCAAAGGTAAGTTGCATAACGCCTGCGATGCAGCCGATGTGGCGCACGATACGTTCGTGCGCATTCTGGGTGGGCGGCATGCGGCGCAGATCGTTGAACCGCGTGACTACCTGGCGACCATCGCCAGGGGCCTGGTGATTGACCGTTATCGCCGGCATGCCATCGAACAGGCCTACAAGCAAACCTTGGCCGAACGGCCTGAAGCCACGGCCATCAATGAAGAAGACAAAGCCATCATCATCGAGACGCTGGTGGCTGTGGATAAAGCCCTGTCCGGACTCGGTGAGCGAGCGCGACGGATCTTCCTGTTGTCGCAGATCGAGGGGCTGACTTATCAACAGATCGCCGATGAACTGCAGGTGTCGCTGACCACGGTGAAGAAGCACATGATCCGTGCATTGACTGAATGCTCGCTGATCATGGCCAGCCTGTAATGGCCGCCCCCGATCGCAAGACCTTCGAGGCCGCTGCTCACTGGTATGTACAGTTTCAATCCCAAACGCCTACGGCTGCTGAACGCCTTGCCTGGCAACAATGGCTCAGCGGCGATCCGTCCCATCAGGCGGCGTGGAACCAGATGGAGCAATTGCAGCGCAGTCTCGGCGCCCTGCCCCAGGATTTCACCCGCCGGGCATTGTCGGCCACGCAACAACGTCGTCAGGTATTGAAGTGGATGCTGGTAATGGGCGGTACCGGGTGCCTGGGCTGGAATGTCCAGCAACACACCTCCCTGGGCAATGTATGGGCCGACTACCGGACGTCTGTGGGTGAACGCCGGCGTATCGCATTGGCTGACGGCACGCGGATTGATCTGAATACCAGCACCGCGATTGACGTGATATTCGACGGGCGCCAACGTTTGATCCGGCTGCGTGAAGGTGAAGTACTTATCCACACCGGCAAGTTGGGCGGGCACACGCCCTTTTATGTCGAAACCCGCCAAGGCCGAGTCCAGGCACTGGGTACTCGGTTTACAGTGCGCCAGCTGCCAGATTCCACGCGTGTCGGTGTTCTGAAGGATCGCGTGAGTGTGTCCCCTGGTGACCGGCCCAACCATGCTCGACTGCTCGGTGCCGGTGAAAGCGCTGACTTTGATCGTCAAAACATAGGGCTTGACCACACGTATAGCGGATCCCAGGCAGCCTGGGTCGATGGGCAGCTGATCGTATTGGATGCTCGCCTCGGGGATGTGATCGAAGACCTTTCCCGCTACCGTGCCGGTGTCCTGAAATGCGACTTGGCTAGTGCACACCTACGTGTTTCCGGGACTTTCCGCCTGGATTCCACCGATGCGGTACTGGCGAATCTGCAGGCAACCTTGCCCATTCAGGTGAAATACTTCACTCGCTATTGGGTTTCGGTGGAGCGAATCGCCTGATCGCAAAAAATATCCTCACAAGGGGTTATCTTTTTTTTACCTGGCACGGCCCTAAAGGTAATAACGACGCCACCTTCAGGGCTTACCCACCTATGCGCCTTCGCACCAAGCTCCGCCAGCGACTTTCCTACCACGGTATGACGTGCAGCCTACTGCTCGGCACGGCAGCCACAGCCGGTGTTTTGCTATCCAGTGACGCCATGGCCGCCAGCGCGGTGCAGCATTACGTCATTGCGGCCGGTCCCCTGGACAATGCCTTGAGCCAATTTGCCGCCAGGGCGAATGTGATTCTGTCTTTCTCGCCCCAGCAAACCGCGCGCTTGAATACAACCGGGCTGGAAGGTGACTATTCGGTTGAGCAAGGCTTTGCATTGTTGCTGCAGAACTCGGGGTTACAAGCGGTAGTCCAGGCGCCTGGCAGCTATGTCCTGCAGGCCATTCCTACAGGGCAACTCACGCTCGCGCCCACCACGGTCAGCACTTATCAACAGGCTGGGTTCAATCAGGAGATTGCCGGGGATGTGGGCTACAAAGCGCAAAACAGCCGTATCGGTACCAAGACCAGCACACCTCTGTCGGAAACACCGCGTTCGGTATCGGTCGTCACCGGCCAGCGCATCAAGGACCAGAAGTCGCAGACCCTGACTGAAGTATTGGGCTATGTGCCAGGTATTTTCGCGCCACCCTTTGCTGCTGGCGACGGTCTCGCGGGTGACTTGTTCTTCATCCGCGGTTTCAATGCCACGGATTACGGCTACGGCCTGCTGCGAGATGGCCTGCGCGTACAAGGCAATCGGTACGACACCACCAGTGAGCCTTATGGCCTGGAGCGGGTCGAAATCTTCCGTGGGCCCTCTTCCCTGCTATACGGTGAAAACGCGCCTGGCGGCTTAGTGAACCTGGTGAGCAAACATCCGACTGCCACGCCGCAGGGTGAAGTGCAGCTCGGTTATGGCTCGAATAATCGGCGTCAGTTGGGTGTGGATATCTCTGGTCCACTCAACGATAGCGGCAATATCCTTGGCCGGGTGGTAATGCTCGGCCGCAAGTCTGATACGCAGACTGACCATGTTCCTGATGATCGCCTGTACATCGCGCCTTCATTGACCCTGAATTTCGACGACTTCAACACGCTCACTCTGTTGGCCAATTACCAAAAGGACCACACCAATCTCGAACTCGGCCTACCCGCCGCGGGGACCTTGCTTACAAATCCGAACGGAAAGCTGTCCAAGCACACCATGCTCGGCGACCCGGACTGGAATACGTTCGAACGTGAAGCCTGGAGCAGCGGCTACGAATTCAGCCACAGCTTCAATGATGAGTGGCAGTTCCGCCAGAACTCGCGGTACATGCAATCGCGCATCAACCGTCATGAAACCTGGCCGGGCACATTGAACAATGGCGGTTTCGGCACCCAACTGAACATGACGGCCTACGACCGCTACAACAAATCGATGGTCTACTCCCTGGATAACCAGTTGGAAGGCAAATTCCAGGTCGGGGACCTGGAAAATACGGTGCTGTTCGGCGCCAGTTATGACCGCACCTCGTTCAACCAGGATTGGGACGCAGGCTTCGCCGGCACCATCAATGTGTATAACCCCGTGTACCTGCGTGAGCCGCTTACCCCGGTGGCTGTGCAAAACACCTTGCTTGAGCAGCAGATGAAGGGTGTTTATGCACAAATCCAGAGCAAGTATGACCACTGGTTGTTCCTGCTGGGTGGCCGCCAGGACTGGGTCGACAGTGATTTCCGCGACAAGGTCAACAAGGCCAGCAATACCGGCTCCGAAGACCGCAAGTTTACCTACCAGGGCGGGGTGATGTACCAGTTCGACAACGGCCTGACGCCGTACGTCAGCTACTCCACCGCATTTGTGCCTGTACAGCAGATCTCCAACGCCGGTTCACCGTTGAAGCCGATCACCAGCAGTCAGTACGAAGTGGGTGTGAAGTACGAACCGGTCGGCTGGGATACAGCGATGACCCTGTCGGTGTATGACTTGCGCAAGGAAGATGACACCTACCTCGACGCCACCACCAACAGCTACCGCCAGGTGGGCGAAAGCCGGGCTAAAGGTGCTGAGGTCGAGGTGAACAGCAACATCACGCCCAACCTGAATGTGACCGCAGCCTACACCTACACTGACGCTCGTATTACCAAGGACTCGGCTACCTCGCTGGTCGAGGGGCATCAGATGACGGGGGTTCCGCGCAACCAGGCCTCGATGTGGGGCAAGTACCGCTTCCTCGATGGCCAACTCAAGGGCCTGTCCCTGGGCGGCGGTGTGCGCTATTTCGACAGTACGTTTTCTTACACCCAGCCAAGCCTGTACGGAAAGCTGGATGCTGGGAGCGTCACTCTGGTGGACGCAGCCGTCGGCTATCAGATCGACAAGCACTGGTCAGTGGACGTGAACGCCAAGAACCTGTTCGACAAGGAGTATGTTTCTGGCTGCAACGACGCGGGCCGCTGCTACTGGGGTGACAGTCGTACACTGCTTGGGACTGTTTCGTACAACTGGTGATGGATGATGGCCTGAAGAATCAAAATGCTCTTCAGGCCGCTATCGCTGGCAAGCCTGCTCCTACTTGCCGATACAGAAGCTGGAGAAGATCCGTCCCAACAAATCATCGGAGCTGAATGCGCCGGTGATTTCTCCCAACAGCTGCTGCGCCTGGCGAAGATCCTCAGCCAGCAGCTCCCCCGCCCCCGCCAAGGTCAACTGCGCCCGGCCGTGCTCCAATGCCGCGCTTGCATGGCGCAGCGCCTCCAGGTGCCTGCGGCGCGCACTGAAGCTGCTTTCCGACGTCTGCTCGTAACCCATGCAAGCCTTGAGATGCTCACGCAGCAATTCCAGGCCCTCCCCCGCAGACTTGGCGCTCAGGCTGATAGTGACGTGGCCATCAGCGCTGGTTTCCATCGCAATGGCTTCACCCGTCAGGTCGGCTTTGTTACGAATCAAGGTGACTTTGGCCGGGTCCGGCCGTTGCTCGAGGAATTCCGGCCACAATGCAAAAGGATCCACAGCCTCCGGCGCGGTGGCGTCCACCACCAGCAGTACCCGGTCCGCTTCGCCGATGGCTTTGAGCGCGCGTTCCACGCCGATCTTTTCAACCTGGTCATCGGTATCGCGTAAACCGGCGGTGTCGACGACGTGCAACGGCATGCCATCGATGTGGATATGTTCGCGCAGGATATCCCGGGTGGTGCCGGCGATCTCGGTGACAATGGCTGCTTCACGCCCCGCCAGCGCATTGAGCAGGCTGGATTTGCCGGCATTGGGACGCCCAGCGATCACGACGGTCATCCCGTCTCGCAGCAACGCGCCTTGCCCGGCTTCCCGCAGGACTGTGGATAACTCATCACGGACCTTATCCAGCATCGCCAATACATGGCCATCGGCAAGGAAGTCGATTTCCTCTTCAGGAAAATCAATCGCCGCCTCGACGTAGATGCGCAGGCTGATCAACTGTTCGGTCAAGTTATGCACACGCAGGGAAAAAGCGCCCTGCAGAGAGCGCAGCGCATTGCGTGCAGCTTGCGCAGAACTGGCCTCGATCAAATCGGCAATCGCCTCGGCCTGTGCCAGGTCGAGCTTGTCGTTGAGGAATGCCCGCTCACTGAACTCACCCGGGCGAGCCAGGCGGCAACCCAACTGCAGGCAGCGTTGCAGCAACATATCCAGAACGACCGGGCCGCCGTGCCCCTGCAATTCCAGTACGTCTTCACCCGTGAAGGAGTTGGGTCCCGGGAAATACAGGGCCAGGCCTTCGTCCAATACTTCCTCACCAGAGCCGAGGAAGGGGCCGTAATGGGCATAGCGCGGCTTCAACTCACGCCCGCTGATGGCCTTCGCGGCAATCCCGGCGAGCGGTCCGGAAATACGAACGATACCGACACCGCCGCGACCCTGAGCGGTAGCGACAGCAGCGATGGTTTCACGAGGAGCGCTCATCAGCAGGTTCCAGAATAAAAGTGACGGAAAGCAAAACGCCCCACTAGGGGGCGTCTTGAGTGGTTATCCACAGAGTAAATTACGCCTCGGCTTTTTTGGTAGCCGCTTCGATTTTACGTGTGATGTACCACTGTTGAGAGATCGACAACACGTTGTTGACCACCCAGTACAGAACCAGGCCAGCCGGGAACCACAGGAAGAAGAAGGTGAAGATGATTGGCATCATTTTCATCACCTTGGCCTGCATCGGATCCGGCGGCGTCGGGTTCAGGCGCTGCTGGATAAACATGGTCGCGCCCATGATGATCGGCAGGATAAAGAACGGGTCTTTGATCGACAGGTCAGTTATCCACAGCATGAACGGTGCCTGGCGCATTTCCACGCTTTCCAGGAGTACCCAGTACAGCGACAGGAATACCGGCATCTGTACCAGAATCGGCAAGCATCCACCCAGCGGGTTGATCTTCTCTTTCTTGTACAGCTCCATCATGGCCTGCGACATTTTCTGCCGGTCATCGCCATGTTGTTCTTTCAGCGCGGCCAGTTTAGGCGCCACGGCACGCATACGCGCCATCGACTTGTAGCTGGCGGCCGACAGTGGGAAGAAGATCCCCTTGATCAGCATGGTCAGGAAGATGATCGACCAGCCCCAGTTACCGACGATGCTGTGGATATGTTGCAGCAGCCAGAAGATCGGCTGGGCAATGAACCACAGGATGCCGTAGTCCACAGTCAGTTCCAGACCTGGGGACAACTCTTTCAGCACCGCCTGGCTTTTCGGGCCGGCGTACAGGGTAGCGCTGGTTTCAGCCTTGGCACCTGGAGCCACGGTCAACGCCGGGCCGGTGTAGCCAATGATGTAGTTGCCTTTGCTGTCCTTGCGCGCCAGTACTGCATTGTTCTGGCCGGGCTGAGGAATCCACGCGGTCACAAAGTAGTGTTGCAGCCAGGCTACCCAGCCACCGTTCACGTTATAGGTGATCGGCGCCTTGGTTTTGTCTTCGGCCACTTTATCCATGTCTTTCATGGATACTTTTTTGTACGGCTCCGAACTTGTCCACAGGGCAGCGCCCAGGTAAGTCGCGGTACCCGTCGCAGTGCTGGACGATGGATCGGAACTGGCGTCACGCTTGAGCTGCGCAAACATTGCGCCGGTCCAAGGCTGGGCGCTCTGGTTGTCGATCAAATAGGTGACAACGATGTCGTACAGGCCGCGCTTGAGTGTGAAGCGCTTGATGTAGTTGACGCCGTCCTTGCTGAACTTCAAGTCCACGACCAGTTGGTCTTGGCCATCTGCCAGTTGATAGCTCTTCTTCTCCGCAGAGAAAATCGGACGACCGGTTGCACTCGCATCAGGGCCGTTGGTACCGATCAGGCCACTTTGTGCCTGGTAAACACGTTCGCCACCGTTATCGAACAACTGGAATGGGATTTCCGGGTGATCCTGACGACGCGGATACAGCGGAAGTGTCAGCTTGGCAACATCGCCACCTTGCGGGTCGATAGCCAGGTCCAACACATCCGTCTTGATCTGGATGAGGTCGGTGCTTGCGGCAACTGCAACTTCGGCAGGTGCTTTTGTTTCGCCCGCTGCCCGTGGAATGTCATCACTGGCGGCAGTATTGGTGCCACTTACTGTATCGGGAAGCCCCGCTGGAACAGCATTGGCAGCAACATTCTGAGTCGGCAGGGCAGCCTGGCCATAGTCCTGGTTCCACTTAAGGACCATGACGTAGGACACGATTGCCAGGGCGACGATCAGGATCGTGCGTTTAATATCCATGATTACTCGGCCATCGAAGAAGAACGGGAGGTAGGGATAGGTGGAACCGGGTCATAACCACCGGGATTCCACGGATGACAGCGACCTAAACGACGAAAGGTCAGCCAGCCACCGCGCAGAAGACCATGATTTTCTATGGCCTCTAACGCGTAGCAGGAACAACTGGGGTAGAAACGACAGTGGCTGGCCATCAGAGGACTAATGGCATAGCGATAAAACTGGATCGGAACGAGTGCCAGTTTACGCATCGGTGCTGTCTACCCCTACAGTTTCGGTGCTGACTGCTGGTGCTGGTTTGTTGGTACGCGCCAGACGTTTCCAGAGCTTGCCGAAATGCTGAATCAATTCGGGGTTTTCTACATCCCCCAAGCCTTTGCGCGCGACGATAACAATATCCCAACCAACCAGAGTGTCCTGGTGGAGGCGAAACGATTCGCGCATCAGACGCTTGAGGCGATTGCGCTCAACGGAGAGCTTTACGCTCTTCTTGCCGATCACTAACCCGAGACGGGGGTGATCAAGATCGTTGTTACGCGCAAGGAGCAGGAGATTTTTCCCCGGAACCTTGCCGGTGGGGGAGTCAAAGACTGCCTTGAAGTGCCGGGGGGTTAGCAGACGCTTTTCCCGACTGAAGTCCTGACTCACCACCAGTACCGGATTATCAAACTGCCAGACGCGCACGACCTTTGGCGCGGCGACGCGACAGGACAGCACGGCCGTTCTTGGTAGCCATGCGAGCACGGAAGCCGTGGGTACGGGCGCGTTTGATGGTGCTTGGTTGGAAAGTACGTTTCATGGCGTTGTTACCTGGTTCGTCCACAACGGGCCGGAATGGCCCCCGTTTTAAGAGACCGGCGATTCTAGAGAAAGCAAGCCTCTAGGTCAATTTCCAACCAGCTTTTCCTTCAATTAGATCTTTACGGGCCTCCAGACCTTTTCTTTCCGTTCTGCTTCCATGAGCAATGCCATAGATATAAAAATAAAGAAGGAAGTTATTTAAAGCTTTTCTGTAAAGCTTATAAAAGCTAGGCAGGCCATCCTCTGTGGATAACTGCCTTAAGGCCATATTCCACGTGCTGTACAGAGAATGACAACATGGGGGAGAAGCGGTGCTCTGCCTGTGCTGCGCTGTCGGATAAGCTGTGTGTGGAATGGCATGTTATCCACAGGTCAGTTACCCACAGACTTTCGACCCCACTTGTACAACGAGCTCAGGCCCGCTTATCCACAGAGCTTATGCACAGACCATCTGTCGCATTTTTTGCAGTTAAGGCATTGATTTTGGCTGGCCTGTGAGCAACCTACATGTGGATAAGTGGGCTGCTGGCCGCTACAATGGCGGCTGTTTTTGCCTCACCGGCTTTCAACTTAGGGGATATCCGTGTCAGTGGAACTTTGGCAGCAGTGCGTGGAGCTTTTGCGCGATGAGCTGCCTGCCCAGCAATTCAACACCTGGATCCGCCCGCTACAGGTCGAAGCCGAAGGCGACGAGTTGCGTATCTATGCGCCCAATCGTTTTGTTCTCGACTGGGTCAACGAGAAGTACCTGAGCCGCGTTCTCGAATTGCTGGATGAACACGGCAATGGCCTTGCGCCCGTGCTCTCCTTATTAATAGGCAGCAAACGCAGCTCGGCACCCCGTGCTGCACCGAATGCTCCGCTCGCAGCCAGTGCCTCGCAGGCTCAAGCCCCTGTGGCGCCTGTTAATAACTCGCCAGCGCCGGTTGCCCAGACGCCTTCGAAATCCTCGTCGCAGAACAACGCGCCTATCAATGAAGAGCCGTCCCGCGACAGCTTCGATCCGATGGCGGGTGCCAGTTCCCAGCAGGCTCCGGTCCGCGCCGAGCAGCGCACGGTGCAGGTCGAAGGTGCGCTCAAGCACACCAGCTACCTGAACCGCACGTTCACCTTTGAGAACTTCGTCGAAGGTAAATCCAACCAGCTGGCCCGCGCGGCCGCCTGGCAGGTCGCCGATAACCCCAAGCATGGTTACAACCCGCTCTTCCTTTATGGCGGCGTTGGCTTGGGTAAGACCCACTTGATGCACGCTGTGGGTAACCACCTATTAAAGAAGAACCCGAATGCCAAGGTTGTGTACCTGCACTCGGAGCGTTTCGTGGCAGATATGGTCAAGGCCCTGCAGCTCAATGCGATCAACGAGTTCAAGCGGTTCTACCGCTCCGTTGATGCATTGCTGATCGATGACATTCAATTCTTCGCGCGCAAGGAGCGTTCCCAGGAAGAGTTTTTCCACACCTTCAACGCCCTGCTCGAAGGCGGCCAACAGGTCATCCTGACCAGTGACCGTTACCCGAAGGAAATCGAAGGCCTGGAAGAACGCTTGAAGTCGCGCTTTGGTTGGGGCCTTACCGTTGCGGTAGAGCCGCCGGAGCTGGAAACCCGCGTAGCGATCCTGATGAAAAAGGCCGATCAGGCGAAAGTCGATCTGCCCCACGACGCCGCGTTTTTCATCGCCCAACGCATCCGTTCCAACGTGCGTGAGCTGGAAGGTGCGCTCAAGCGTGTCATCGCGCACTCTCACTTCATGGGCCGGGACATCACCATCGAGCTGATTCGCGAATCCCTGAAAGACTTGCTGGCATTGCAGGACAAACTGGTGAGTGTGGATAACATCCAGCGCACGGTGGCCGAGTACTACAAGATCAAGATTTCCGACTTGCTGTCCAAGCGCCGTTCGCGCTCGGTGGCTCGTCCTCGTCAGGTGGCCATGGCACTCTCCAAGGAGTTGACCAACCATAGCCTGCCGGAAATCGGAGACGTGTTTGGCGGCCGCGACCACACCACGGTCTTGCACGCGTGCCGCAAGATCAACGAACTTAAGGAATCCGACGCGGATATTCGCGAGGACTACAAGAACCTGCTGCGTACACTGACTACTTGATGACACCAGCGCAGCTTATTAAGGCAAGGGACTAGACCATGCATTTCACCATTCAACGCGAAGCCCTGTTGAAACCCCTGCAACTGGTCGCAGGCGTCGTCGAGCGCCGACAGACCTTGCCGGTGCTCTCCAACGTATTGCTGGTGGTCGAAGGCCAGCAATTGTCCCTGACCGGTACCGACCTGGAAGTCGAGCTGGTCGGTCGCGTGCAACTGGAAGAACCCGCTGAACCTGGCGAGATTACAGTACCCGCGCGCAAGCTGATGGACATCTGCAAAAGCCTGCCGAACGACGCGCTGATCGACATCAAGGTTGATGAGCAGAAGTTGGTGGTCAAGGCGGGTCGCAGTCGTTTCACGCTGTCTACTTTGCCGGCCAATGATTTCCCGACTGTGGAAGAGGGCCCAGGCTCACTGACCTGCAGCCTGGAGCAAAGCAAACTGCGCCGTCTGATTGAGCGCACCAGCTTCGCCATGGCCCAGCAGGACGTACGTTACTACCTCAACGGCATGCTGCTGGAGGTGTCGGAAGGCATCATTCGCGCCGTGGCCACTGACGGTCACCGTCTGGCGATGTGCTCGATGCGCGCCGATATCGGTCAACCTGACCGTCACCAGGTGATCGTGCCGCGTAAGGGTATTCTCGAACTGGCGCGCCTGCTCACCGAGCCGGATGGCAATGTCAGCATCGTGCTGGGTCAGCACCATATCCGCGCGACCACCGGCGAGTTCACCTTCACCTCCAAGCTGGTCGACGGCAAGTTCCCGGATTACGAGCGCGTTCTGCCTAAAGGCGGCGACAAGCTGGTGATCGGTGATCGCCAGGCCCTGCGTGAAGCGTTCAGCCGTACTGCGATCCTGTCCAACGAGAAGTACCGGGGCATTCGTCTGCAACTGGCCAACGGTCAGTTGAAAATCCAGGCCAATAACCCGGAGCAGGAAGAAGCGGAAGAGGAAGTGGGCGTCGATTACAACGGCGGCACTTTGGAAATCGGCTTCAACGTGAGCTACTTGCTGGACGTGCTGGGTGTGATGACCACCGAACAGGTTCGCCTCATCCTGTCCGACTCCAACAGCAGCGCCCTGGTGCAGGAATCCGATAATGACGACTCGGCTTACGTCGTTATGCCGATGCGCCTGTAATCATGCCCAGCAGAAGCTAGATGTCCCTTAGTCGCGTCTCGGTCACCGCGGTGCGCAATTTGCACCCGGTGACCTTCTCCCCCTCCCCCCGCATCAATATCCTCCACGGCGCCAACGGCAGTGGCAAAACCAGCGTGCTGGAAGCCATCCACTTGCTAGGGCTTGCCCGTTCCTTTCGCAGTGCCCGCTTGTTGCCGGTGATTCAGTACGAACAACTGGCCTGCACGGTATTTGGCCAAGTCGAACTGGCAGAAGGTGGGCACAGCAGCCTGGGGATTTCTCGTGATCGCGGCGGTGAGTTCCAGATTCGCATCGACGGGCAAAACGCTCGCAGTGCTGCGCAACTGGCAGAGATCCTGCCGTTGCAACTGATCAATCCTGACAGCTTCCGCTTGTTGGAAGGCGCGCCAAAGATCCGCAGGCAGTTTCTCGACTGGGGAGTGTTCCACGTGGAACCGCGATTCATGGCCACGTGGCAGCGCCTGCAGAAGGCCCTGCGGCAGCGGAACTCATGGCTGCGGCATGGTACACTTGACGCCGCTTCGCAAGCGGCCTGGGACCGGGAACTGTGCCTGGCCAGCGATGAAATAGATGAATACCGCCGCGCCTATATCAAAGCCTTGAAACCAGTCTTTGAGCAGACCTTGAGTGAGTTGTTGGATCTCGAGGGGCTGACGCTGAGTTACTACCGTGGCTGGGACAAAGACCGTGAGCTGAGTGCAGTGCTCGCGACGTCCCAGCAGCGGGATCAGCAAATTGGCCATACCCAGGCCGGACCCCAACGGGCAGATTTGCGTCTTAGATTAGGCGCACATAATGCTGCGGATATCTTGTCCCGCGGCCAGCAGAAGTTGGTGGTGTGTGCACTGCGGATCGCCCAGGGGCATCTGGTTAGCCAAGCCCGACGTGGTCAGTGTATTTATCTGGTGGATGACTTGCCGTCTGAACTCGACGAGCAACACCGCCGTGCGTTATGCCGCTTGTTGGAAGACTTACGCTGCCAGGTGTTTATCACCTGTGTAGACCACGAATTATTGAGGGAAGGCTGGCAGACGGAAACGCCAGTCGCTTTGTTCCACGTGGAACAAGGCCGTATCACCCAGACCCACGACCATCGGGAGTGAAGGCATGAGCGAAGAAAACACGTACGACTCGACCAGCATTAAAGTGCTGAAAGGTTTGGATGCCGTACGCAAACGTCCCGGTATGTACATTGGCGACACTGATGACGGTAGCGGTCTGCACCACATGGTGTTCGAGGTGGTCGACAACTCCATCGACGAAGCTTTGGCCGGTCACTGCGACGACATCAGCATCATCATCCATCCGGACGAATCCATTACTGTGCGCGACAACGGTCGCGGCATCCCGGTAGATGTGCACAAAGAAGAAGGTGTTTCGGCGGCAGAGGTCATCATGACCGTGCTCCACGCCGGCGGTAAGTTCGACGACAACTCCTATAAAGTCTCCGGTGGTCTGCACGGTGTGGGTGTGTCGGTGGTGAACGCTCTTTCCGAAGAGCTGATCCTGACCGTTCGCCGCAGTGGCAAGATCTGGGAGCAGACCTACGTCCACGGTGTGCCACAGGAGCCGATGAAAATCGTTGGTGACAGTGAAAGCACCGGTACCCAGATCCATTTCAAGCCATCGGCTGATACCTTCAAGAACATCCACTTCAGCTGGGACATCCTGGCCAAGCGGATTCGTGAATTGTCCTTCCTCAACTCCGGTGTCGGCATCGTCCTCAAGGATGAGCGCAGCGGCAAGGAAGAGCTGTTCAAATACGAAGGCGGCTTGCGTGCGTTCGTTGAATACCTGAACACCAACAAGACTGCGGTCAACCAGGTGTTCCACTTCAACATCCAGCGTGAAGACGGCATCGGCGTTGAAATCGCCCTGCAATGGAACGACAGCTTCAACGAGAACCTGTTGTGCTTCACCAACAACATTCCACAGCGTGACGGTGGTACTCACTTGGTGGGTTTCCGTTCGGCGCTGACACGTAACCTGAACACCTATATCGAAGCCGAAGGCCTGGCGAAGAAGCATAAGGTCGCCACCACCGGTGACGATGCCCGTGAAGGCCTGACCGCAATCATCTCGGTGAAAGTGCCGGACCCTAAGTTCAGCTCCCAGACCAAAGACAAGCTGGTGTCTTCCGAAGTGAAAACTGCGGTTGAACAAGAGATGGGTAAGTACTTCTCCGACTTCCTGCTGGAAAACCCGAACGAAGCCAAGCTGGTTGTCGGCAAGATGATCGATGCCGCGCGTGCCCGTGAAGCGGCGCGTAAAGCCCGTGAGATGACCCGCCGTAAAGGTGCGCTGGATATTGCCGGCTTGCCAGGCAAACTGGCTGACTGCCAGGAGAAGGACCCTGCCCTCTCCGAACTGTACCTGGTGGAAGGTGACTCTGCTGGCGGTTCCGCCAAGCAGGGTCGTAACCGTCGCACCCAGGCCATCCTGCCGTTGAAGGGTAAGATCCTCAACGTGGAGAAGGCTCGTTTCGACAAGATGATTTCCTCCCAGGAAGTCGGCACCTTGATCACGGCACTGGGCTGCGGTATTGGCCGAGACGAGTACAACATCGACAAGCTGCGCTATCACAACATCATCATCATGACCGATGCTGACGTCGACGGTTCGCACATCCGTACCCTGCTGCTGACATTCTTCTTCCGTCAGTTGCCGGAGCTGATCGAGCGTGGCTACATCTACATCGCCCAGCCGCCGTTGTACAAAGTGAAGAAAGGCAAGCAAGAACAGTACATCAAAGACGACGACGCCATGGAAGAGTACATGACGCAGTCGGCCCTGGAAGATGCCAGCCTGCACTTGAACGACGAAGCCCCGGGGATCTCCGGTGAGGCGCTGGAGCGTCTGGTTAACGACTTCCGTATGGTGATGAAGACACTCAAGCGCCTGTCGCGCCTGTACCCACAGGAATTAACCGAGCACTTCATCTACCTGCCGTCCGTAAGCCTGGAGCAGTTGGGCGACCACGCACACATGCAGGAATGGCTGGCCCAGTACGAAGTGCGCCTACGCACTGTCGAAAAATCCGGCCTGGTGTACAAAGCCAGCCTGCGTGAAGACCGTGAACGTAACGTCTGGCTGCCAGAGGTCGAATTGATCTCCCACGGCCTGTCGAACTACGTCACCTTCAACCGCGACTTCTTCGGCAGCAACGACTACAAGACCGTTGTGACCCTCGGCGCGCAACTGAGCACCCTGCTGGACGACGGTGCTTATATTCAGCGTGGCGAGCGTAAGAAAGCGGTCAAGGAGTTCAAGGAAGCCCTGGACTGGTTGATGGCGGAAAGCACCAAGCGCCATACGATCCAGCGATACAAAGGTCTGGGCGAAATGAACCCGGATCAACTGTGGGAAACCACCATGGACCCAGCCCAGCGCCGTATGCTGCGCGTAACCATCGAAGATGCCATTGGCGCAGACCAGATCTTCAACACCCTGATGGGTGATGCGGTCGAACCTCGCCGTGACTTCATCGAGAGCAATGCCCTGGCAGTGTCTAACCTGGATTTCTGATCCAGGCACGACGCGCAAAATAAAAAAGGCCAACGTTATGCGTTGGCCTTTTTTATTGCGTGGAAATCATCTTCCGCAAAATGCTCCACGTGGAACATCGTGTTTTTTATCCATGAGAAGAAGCCGCCGCCACACTCTCCAATCGATACCCATACCCATAGATCGTCAACAACTGCCAACCTCTATCAGCGGTAAGCCCGAGCTTGTTGCGTAGCCGATAGATATGCGTATCCAGCGGCCGCGAGGACACCATTTCTTCATGGGTCCAGAACCGCTCATAAAGATACTCACGCGACAGCGGCCGAGCCAGATTGGCGAACAAGCAGCTCGCCAGGCGGTATTCGCGCTCGGTAAGGTTGATCGGTTTGCCTGCGCGTGTGACGGTCAACTCTGCATCGTCGAAGGTCAGGTCGTTGAAACTCTGCACTTCAGGGGTTGCCGATCTCTGCAGGCCATGCCGACGTAGAACGGCTGTCACTCGTGCCTTCAGTTCGTTAGGACGAAAGGGTTTGCTGACGTAGTCGTCGGCCCCGCTGTTCAATGCGCTGACGATATCGCTTTCGGCATCACGGCTGGTGAGCATGATGACTGCCGGTGGCGACTCCATGTGTTCACGGGTCCAGCGCAGTAAGGCAATACCGGTGATGTCGGGCAGTTGCCAGTCGAGTATCAGCAGGTCGAAGGTCTCCCGACGCAACTGACGCAGCAGGTCTTCGCCGCGCTCGAAGCAATGCAGTGCCCAGGGTTGTTCGGCGGTGCTGGGGATTTGTCGCAGTGTCTGTTCCACCCGTCGCAATTCAGCGGGTTCGTCATCCAGTATTGCGACACGCATGGGTGGGTCCTTTCTTCTCGAAGAGTACGGCAGTCGTATTGAAGGGCACGTACTGCGCAGATGCCGGTCAATGAATCTGAAGAATTGTGCTCAGGTTCGTCGACCCCTTGGATCTCTCGGTACGCTGGGATCAATAAGCGAATACGCCATTGAAAGCTCTCCATACCTATGTGGGAAAGATACCGGCTCCAGGCGTTAAGGAAAAGGATCAGCCGACGCGTGCGCTGTCGTAAACTCCTGCGCCCCGATAGTGGATGCCCTTTGGAGTTCCCGCCGTTATGAACATCCAGCAGGAATTTTTTTCCACCGCGTCGAAAATGAGCTTCACTGGGCTCAACGCGTCGTTCTATCACGTACGTGTGTCGGCTTACGCCGTGCAACGCCTGAGGAGGAATCGGGGGTCTATGCCATCTTCTATCGCACGCCAACAACTCAGGCGCGTTGATCCATGACGCTCTGGGGAAAGGCCGAAAAGCGCCAACCCACCCATGCCCAGCGCCTGTTCCACGGTCTGGTACGTGAGTGGTTATGGATCGGTTTGCTGCTGTTGCCAATCACTGCCTACCTCTCGATGAGTCCTGGCCTGGCCTTGAACAACCCGCTATACGACAGCCTTCGACGTCTGGCGCCCCTGCCGGTGGATCCGCGCATCCTGCTGGTGACCATCGATGACCCTAGCCTGAAGAAACTCGGCCAGTGGCCCTGGCCGCGTAGTGTGCACGCCGACCTGATCGATCGCCTGAGCGCGGCGCAGCCGGCCGGTATCCTGTTTGATGTGATCTTCAGCGAGCCCGGTAACCCGGTCAATGACAAGCGCCTGGCCGACGCGGTGTGCAACGCCGGCAACGTATTGTTGCCCTTGGCTCGTGACGATTCGGCCAGCTACAGCCAGTCTGGGGCACAAATGCTGTCACTGCTCAAATGTGCCAAGGGTGTCGGGCATATCAATGTGGAGGCGGATAGCGATGGCGTGGTCCGCAGGCTGTATATGCGGGAGGGGCCAGCCGGTGCCACGGCGCTTCAGTTAGCGTGGCTGGCTTTCGCGATGAGTGGGCAATCGGCCGAGATGCCCGGGGAACCTCTGCCATCGATCACCCAGGATTGGCACCGGGAGCATGCGGTCCGTATCCCGTTTATTGCTGCCGACACCCATTTCCCGAGCGTGTCTTATGTCAGCGTATTACGTGGTGAGGTCCCTCCCGAGCGGTTGCGGGGCCGTCTGATTCTGGTGGGGGCGACAGCGTCGGGTATGGGCGATCGCTTTGTCACACCGCTCTCTCCTATGGCCGGCACCACAGCGGGTGTGGAGATCCAGGCCAATGTGCTCAATGGCTTGCTGCAAGATCGAAGTATTGTGGACTTGCCCGGCTGGCTGGCCGCACTGATCGCAACGTCCCTGGTGGCGATGTTGCTGGGCCTGCTGCTCTACCGCCCACGCTATGCGCTGTGGATGACCCTGGGGTGCATGTGCATGGCCTTGGTGGGTTCAGCGGCCTTGTTGCGCCTGGGCTACTGGTGGTCGCCTGCGGCCTGCTTGATCGGTTTGCTGCTCAGCTATCTGATCTGGAACTGGCGGCGTCTCAGCGTGATCCTGGCCTACTTCGGCTGGGAATTGACGCGCCTGGATAACGAACCCAAAGTCTTGCCCGAGCGCCGCCGTGCACCCGCCAATAAGGGTGACGTATTGCAGGGCCGTATCTTTGCCTTGGAGCAAGCCGTCAGTCGTACGCGGGACACCCGACGGTTTATGGCCGATGGATTGGAATGCCTGCCGGTGGCGACGTTGATCACAGACACCCAGGGTAATGTCCTGTTGGCCAACCGCATCGCCCGGGAAGTGTTCGGCAATGACTTGATCAACCATAACCTTCTGGAGCAACTGGCCGACCTGGGTTATCCACCGCTGCACAATGGCGTACGCCCCCCCCTCTCGACACTGGAACTCGTTGAGTTTCGTGATATCCATCAACGCAGCCTGCGCATGGAACTTGCCCCCTTGCTGCCGGCCGAAGGGGATGTCGCGCTTGGCTGGCTGTTGAGCCTTACTGATCTGAGCAAGGAACGCGAGGCCCAGCAGCATCGGGAAACCATGCTGCGTTTCCTCTCTCACGACTTGCGTGCACCCCACTCGGCGATCCTCGCCCTGTTGGATGTGCACGGCAGTGAGTCGCCGATATTTGCCCAGATAGAGCAACAAGTACGCCGCGCCTTGAGCCTGACCGAATCATTTGTGCAACTGGCGAGGGCTGAGGCCGATGGCTACCAGTTCGAGCCTACGCTGTTCGCCATGCTGGTAATGGATGCCTTTGATCAAGTGGCCGTGATCGCCCAGCTCAAGGGGATTCACCTGGTCCACGATCTGGACGAGGCCGACGAAGGGATGGTGTCAGCCGATCAATCGCTGCTCACCCGCGCATTGTTCAATGTGCTGGAGAACGCGATCAAATATTCCCCGTCCGGTACCACTGTCCGGCTGCGACACAGCAGCGCGCAAGGCTGGTTGGAATGCCGCATCAGCGACCAGGGCCCAGGGATAGCCGCCGAGGATTTGCCTGAACTGTTCAGCCAGTACAAACGCTTTGACTCGGCCCAAGGCAGCGAAGGGCTGGGGTTGGGACTGAGCATGGTCAAGGCGGTGGTGGAGCGTCATGGGGGCCGTATCGAGTGTGAAAGCACCGTGGGCAAAGGCACCTCTTTCAGCCTGCAGCTGCCCTTGCTGGACGACGGCTAAAACGTACCTTTGTGCTGTGCATAAAAAACCGGTCTCAAGGACCGGTTTTTTAATGCGGAAAAAACTTATGCACGTTTTTTGCGGTTTTGATGGATTTGGAAATATCTAACTAAATCAACTTATTAGGACCAAAAAAAGCCAATTCGCCAACAAAGCGTACACAGGTTATCCACAGATGCTCATACCACCGGCGTCTCCACCACAATCGGCTCCGGCGGCAGGGAACCCATGGCCCGCTGCTGCGCTTCATTCCATGCCTGGGCACGGTCATTCAGCGCGGCAATGGCGCGTGGGCCTTCCCCTTCTGCGTACATTGGCTCGCCTATCACCACAGTGATGGTGCCCGCGCGTTTTGCCCAGCCCGCCTTCGGCCAGAACTTGCCAGCGTTATGCGCAATCGGCAGCACCGGCAGGTTGGCGTTGACTGCCAATGCGGTACCGCCGCGAGAGAACTTGCCTACTGTCCCAAAGGGTACCCGCGTACCTTCCGGGAAGATCAGCACCCACACGCCATCCTTGAGCAGTTCATCGCCCTTCTTGGCGACGTGCTTGAGCGCCGCCTTGGGGTTGTCACGGTCGATGGCGATCGGGCGCAACATGGCCATGGCCCAGCCGAAGAACGGCACGTACAACAGCTCGCGCTTGAGCACCTGGCTCAATGGCGAGAAGTAAGCCGAGAGGAAGAAGGTCTCCCAGGTGCTCTGGTGGTTCGACAGAATCACACACGGCTGGTCCGGTACGTTTTCAGCGCCCTTGATCTCGAAGCGAATGTTCAGGAACACCTTGGTCAGCCACAACGCGCAGCGGCACCAATAGACGTTGATAAAGCGATAGCGCGCCTTGAACGGCAGGAACGGCGCAATAAAAAAGCTCAGGGTGCACCAGAGAAACGAACTGGTGCCCAGCAGCAGGTAAAAGAAAAAGGTTCTGATGGCCTGCAAAATCGACATGGCGGCATTTACCGTTGCGGGACATGGCCCGCCTGTTAAAAGCGCACTCCCGAACAGTCCTTGGCCAGGAAGTCGAGGGCGGCTAGTTGTTGATAAGTTCTGCGGCAACCGCCGCCAGATCGTCAAAAATCAAGGTGCCTACCGGCAGGTTTTTCGCCTGGGTCTTTTCGCCTTTCCCGGTCTTTACCAAAACTGGCTGAGAGTCGACGGCTTTGGCCGCCTCCAGGTCACCGAGGCTGTCCCCGACGAACCATATCCCAGCCAAGGGCACCTTGTAATGTTCTGCAATGATTTTCAACATGCCAGGCTTGGGTTTGCGGCAATCGCAGCCCTCATCCGGCCCGTGAGGGCAATACACCACCAGCCCCACTTCCCCGCCCTGCTCCGCCACCAGGGTGCGCAAGCGTGCGTGCATGGCGTCCAGGGTGGCGATGTCGTAATAGCCGCGGGCGATGCCGGACTGGTTGGTGGCGATGGCCACCGTCCAGCCGGCTTTGCTCAACTGCGCGATGGCCTCGATCGAACCGGGCAGTGGAATCCATTCCGCCACCGACTTGATGTAAGCGTCGGAGTCGTAGTTGATCACCCCGTCCCGATCGAGAATCAGCAGTTTCAACATGGTCAGCTCAGCGTCGAAATGTCAGCGATGTTGACGAACAGGCCACGCAGACGCGCCAGCATGGCGTAGCGGTTTTTCCGCACGCCGGCATCTTCGGCATTGATCATCACCGCTTCGAAGAACGCATCCACCGGCTCACGCAAGGTCGCCAGGCGTGCCAGGGCTTCGGCGTAATTGCGTTCGGCGATCAGCGGCTTCACCGCGTTCTCTGCCTTGGCAATGGCTGAGTTCAGCGAGAACTCCTTGGCGTCGGCAAACAGGCCTGGGTCGACATCGGCGTTGCCCAGGCCTTCGGCCTTGCCCAGCAGGTTCGACACTCGCTTGTTCACAGCGGCCAGGGCGTCGGCTTCCGGCAGCTTACGGAACGCCTGTACGGCTTGTACGCGCTGATCGAAGTCCAGTGCCGAACCCGGTTGCAGGGCACGTACCGACAGGTAGACGGAAACGTCCACGCCTTCGTCTTCATAACGCGCACGCAGGCGGTCGAACACGAACTCCAGCACTTGCTCGGCCAGGCCGGCTTGCTTGACCTTGCCACCGAACTGGCCGACCGCGAACACCACGGCCTGGGTCAGGTCGAGGTCGAGCTTCTTGTCGATCAGGATACGCAGCACGCCGAGGGCCGCGCGACGCAGGGCATACGGGTCTTTGCTACCGGTAGGCAGCATGCCGATACCGAAGATACCGACGAGGGTATCCAGCTTGTCGGCGATGGCCACGGCCGCACCGGTCAGGGTGGTCGGCAGCTCGGCGCCGGCGCCACGCGGCATGTACTGCTCGTTCAGCGCCAGCGCGACATCGTCCGCCTCGCCATCGTTGAGGGCGTAGTAGTAACCGGCAACGCCCTGCATCTCCGGGAACTCGCCGACCATTTCGGTGGCCAGGTCGCACTTGGACAGCAAGCCTGCACGCGCAGCCCAGGCGGCATCACCGCCGATGCGTGGGGCAATGTAGGCCGCCAGCTTGGAAACGCGCACGGCCTTGTCGTAGACGCTGCCGAGTTTTTCCTGGAATACCACGTTCTGCAGGCGCAGGTTGAAGTCTTCGAGTTTCTGCTTCTTGTCTTGCTTGAAGAAGAACTCGGCGTCAGTCAGGCGCGGACGCACGACTTTCTCGTTACCGGCGATGATCTGCTGCGGGTCCTTGCTTTCGATGTTGGCCACGGTGATAAAGCGCGGCAGCAACTTGCCGTCCACGTCCAGCAGGCAGAAATACTTCTGGTTGTCCTGCATGGTGGTGATCAGCGCTTCCTGCGGCACATCGAGGAAACGTTCTTCGAACGAGCACACCAGCGGCACCGGCCATTCAACCAGCGCGGTCACTTCGTCGAGCAGGCTTGGCGGCACGATGGCGGTGCCTTCCTGCAGGCGGGCGAGTTCTTCGGTGCGCTTGCTGATCAGCTCGCGACGCTCGTTGGCATCGGCCAGCACGTAGGCAGCACGCAGATCGGCGGCATAGTTAGCCGGCGAAGTGATGCGCACCGCTTGTGGATGGTGGAAGCGATGGCCACGGGAATCACGGCCAGCTTTCTGGGCGAGGAGGGTGCAATCGATGACCTGGTCACCGAGCAGCATCACCAGCCACTGGGTCGGGCGTACGAACTCTTCCTTGCGCGCGCCCCAGCGCATGCGCTTGGGAATCGGCAGGTCGTTCAGGGAGTCTTCGACGATGGTCGGCAACAGGCTGGCGGTGGGCTTGCCTGTGATGACCTGGCTGAAACGCAGTTTCGGACCGCTCTGGTCGATCTCGCTCAGCTCCACACCGCACTTCTTGGCGAAGCCCAGTGCGGCTTGGGTCGGGTTGCCTTCGGCGTCGAAAGCCGCCTGGCGTGGCGGGCCGTCGAGGTTGATGCTGCGGTCCGGCTGCTGGGTTTCCAGCGCGGTCAGCAACACGGCCAGGCGGCGCGGCGCGGCGTAGACTTTCTTCGCTTCAAACTTCAGGCCGGCGCTCTGCAGGCCTTTTTCGATACCGGCCAGGAACGCATCGGCCAGGGTATTGAGTGCCTTGGGTGGCAGCTCTTCGGTGCCCAGTTCAACCAGGAAATCTTGAGCACTCATTGTGCAGCCTCCAGCTTAGCCAACACTTCATCACGCAGGTCCGGGGTGGCCATCGGGAAGCCCAGCTTGGCGCGAGCCAGCAGGTAGGCTTGGGCGACGGAACGCGCCAGGGTGCGTACACGCAGGATGTATTGCTGGCGCGCGGTTACCGAGATGGCACGGCGGGCGTCCAGCAGGTTGAAGGTATGGGAGGCCTTCAACACCATTTCATAGCTCGGCAACGGCAGCGGCTGGTCGAGTTCGATCAGGCGCTTGGCTTCGCTTTCATAGAAGTCGAACAGTTCGAACAGCTTGTCGACGTTGGCGTGTTCGAAGTTGTAGGTCGATTGCTCCACTTCGTTCTGGTGGAACACATCGCCATAGGTCACTTTGCCGAACGGGCCGTCAGCCCACACCAGGTCGTAGACCGAATCCACGCCCTGCAGGTACATGGCCAGGCGCTCGAGGCCGTAGGTGATCTCGCCGGTCACCGGGTAGCACTCGATGCCACCGGCCTGTTGGAAGTAGGTGAACTGGGTGACTTCCATGCCATTGAGCCAGACTTCCCAGCCCAGGCCCCAGGCGCCGAGGGTGGGCGACTCCCAGTTGTCTTCGACGAAACGGATGTCGTGCACCAGCGGGTCGAGGCCCACGTGCTTGAGCGAGCCCAGGTACAGTTCCTGGAAGTTGTCCGGGTTCGGCTTCAGGACTACCTGGAACTGATAGTAGTGCTGCAGACGGTTCGGGTTTTCGCCGTAGCGGCCGTCAGTCGGGCGACGACTGGGCTGCACATAAGCGGCGTTCCAGGTTTCCGGGCCGATGGCCCGCAGGAATGTAGCGGTGTGGAAAGTGCCGGCGCCTACTTCCATATCGTAGGGCTGAAGTACCACACAACCTTGCTCGGCCCAGTATTGCTGGAGGGCGAGGATCAAGTCTTGGAAGGTACGCACGGCTGGCGTAGGCTGGCTCACGAAATTCACCTGTTACTTGGGCTGCGATTTAAAGAGCGGGAGTATACCCGATTCGGCCGCGCCACCATCCCCTGGAGCCTTATGCCACGCTGCTTTTGGTGTTCTGAAGATCCGCTGTACATGGCTTATCACGATCAGGAGTGGGGAACGCCGCTGCGCGATGCGCAGGGTTTGTTCGAGTTGCTTTTGCTCGAAGGGTTCCAGGCGGGCCTGTCCTGGATCACCGTTTTACGCAAACGCGAGCATTATCGAAAGGTCTTGTTTGGTTTTGATGCCCGGCGTCTGGCACAGCTGACCGATGCCGAGATCGAAGCGCTGATGCTTGACCCTGGCATTGTGCGTAACCGCCTCAAGCTCAACGCCACCCGGCGCAACGCCGCAGCCTGGCTGGCGCTTGAAGATCCGGTGGGGTGGCTCTGGTCGTTTGTCGGCGGCGTGCCCAAGGTCAACCATTTCAAGGACCGCAGCGAAGTGCCTGCGATTACGCCGGAGGCTGAAGCCATGAGCAAAGCACTCAAGAAAGCCGGCTTCACCTTTGTCGGCCCGACCATCTGTTACGCGTTCATGCAGGCCTCGGGCATGGTCATGGACCACACCCAGGACTGCGACCGTTACGCGGACTTGGCCAACGCCGGTTAGAATGGCGGCTTTGCGCACCACACACGATCAGGAGTGACCTGTGGAAAAGTTTAAAGGCGCCTTGCTGGTAGGCGCTCTTCGGTTGTTTGCCCTATTGCCCTGGCGCGCGGTTCAAGCGGTCGGCACGGCCATCGGCTGGATCATGTGGAAAACCCCTAACCGCTCCCGTGACACGGTGCGGATCAACCTATCTAAATGCTTCCCGGACATGGACCCCGCCGCGCGCGAGCGCCTGGTTGGCCAGAGCCTGAAGGACATCGGCAAGTCCCTTACCGAAAGCGCCTGCGCCTGGATCTGGCCGGCCCAGCGCTCCATCGACCTGGTGCGTGAAGTCGAAGGCCTTGAGGTGCTGCACGAAGCCCTGGCCTCGGGCAAAGGTGTGGTCGGCATCACCAGCCACCTGGGCAACTGGGAGGTGTTGAACCACTTCTATTGCAGCCAGTGCAAACCGATCATTTTTTACCGCCCGCCCAAGCTCAAGGCGGTGGACGAGTTGCTGCGCAAGCAGCGCGTACAACTGGGTAACCGCGTGGCGGCGTCCACCAAGGAAGGCATCCTCAGTGTGATCAAGGAAGTGCGCAAGGGCGGCCAGGTAGGTATTCCGGCCGACCCGGAGCCGGCCGAGTCCGCAGGGATCTTCGTGCCGTTCTTCGCCACCCAGGCGCTCACCAGCAAGTTCGTGCCGAACATGCTCGCCGGCCACAAGGCCGTGGGGGTGTTCCTGCATGCGCTGCGGCTGCCGGACGGTTCGGGCTACAAAGTGATCCTGGAAGTGGCGCCGGAAGACATGTACAGCACCGACACCGCCACCTCCTGCGCGGCGATGAGCAAAGTGGTGGAGCGTTATGTCGGCGCCTACCCGAGCCAGTACATGTGGAGCATGAAGCGCTTCAAGAAACGCCCGCCGGGTGAAGAGCGGTGGTACTGACCCACTGCTGACTAAATGTGGGAGGGGGCTTGCCCCGATAGCGGTGGTTCAGTCAACTATGCATTGGCTGACACACTGCTATCGGGAGCAAGCCCCCTCCCACATTTTCGATCTGCTTAGCTTTGGCGGTCGAGTTTCTTCAGGAACACCGTCATTTCTTTCTCGGCCTGCTTGTCGCCATGGGCCTGGGCCGCTTCGATGCCCTTCTCCCACGCCTGTCGCGCCGCGGCGTTATCACCCTGCCCCAGCTGCGCCTTGCCCAACAACTTCCACGCCGCCGAATACTTCGGATCGAACTCGACGCATTTGTGCAAATGCTCCGCCGCCTTGGCATTGTCCTTCAGGTCCAGATAACCCTTGCCCAGCCCAAAGCGCAGCAGGGAATTATCCACACCCTTGGCGAGCATTTTTTCCAGGGATTCGAGCATGTCGGTCACTCCGGTTGATCAGAAAAAGCTCAATCCCACGTGGAACAGCTTCTCCACATCGCGGATATGTTTTTTATCCACCAGGAACAGGATCACGTGGTCACCCGTGGCGATCACCGTGTCGTCGTGGGCGATGATCACTTCCTCATCACGAATGATTGCGCCAATGGTGGTGCCCGGCGGCAGGCCTATATCGCGGATGGCCTTGCCGATCACTTTGCTCGACTTCGAATCACCGTGGGCAATCGCCTCGATGGCCTCCGCCGCCCCCCGGCGCAGGGAGTGCACGCTGACGATATCGCCCCGGCGCACGTGGGCAAGCAAGGTGCCGATGGTGGCCAGTTGCGGGCTGATGGCGATGTCGATATCGCCGCCCTGGATCAGGTCGACATAGGCCGGGTTGTTGATGATGGTCATGACCTTCTTGGCCCCCAGCCGCTTGGCCAGCAAGGACGACATGATGTTGGCCTCGTCATCGTTGGTCAGGGCCAGGAAGATATCCGCGTCGGCGATGTTTTCTTCCATCAGCAGGTCGCGGTCCGAGGCACTGCCTTGCAGTACGACCGTGCTGTCCAGGGTGTCGGACAAATGCCGGCAGCGTGCCGGGCTCATCTCGATGATTTTCACCTGGTAGCGACTCTCGATCGCTTCGGCCAGGCGCTCGCCAATCTGCCCGCCGCCGGCGATGACGATGCGTTTGTAGCTCTCATCGAGCCGACGCATTTCACTCATGACGGCACGAATATTCGCTTTGGCAGCGATGAAGAATACTTCGTCATCGGCCTCGATCACCGTATCGCCCTGGGGCAGGATCGGCCGGTCACGTCGGAAAATCGCGGCTACGCGGGTTTCCACATTCGGCATGTGTTCACGCAGTTGACGCAATTGCTGACCCACCAGCGGTCCACCGTAGTAGGCCTTCACCGCCACCAGTTGCGCCTTGCCGCCGGCGAAGTCGATCACCTGCAAGGCGCCCGGGATTTCGATCAGGCGCTTGATGTAGTGGGTGACGACCTGTTCCGGGCTGATCAGAACGTCCACGGGGATGGCGTCGTTATCGAACAGGCCGGCGCGGGTCAGGTAGGCGGCTTCACGCACCCGGGCGATCTTGGTCGGGGTGTGGAACAGGGTGTGGGCGACCTGGCAGGCGACCATATTGGTCTCGTCGCTGTTGGTGACCGCGACCAGCATGTCGGCGTCGTCGGCACCCGCCTGACGCAGCACGGTGGGAAACGACGCCCGGCCTTGTACGGTGCGGATATCCAGGCGGTCGCCCAGGTTGCGCAGGCGCTCGGCATCGGTGTCGACCACGGTGATGTCATTGGCTTCACTGGCCAAATGTTCGGCCAGTGTGCCGCCAACCTGCCCTGCTCCAAGGATGATGATTTTCATCCGGTCACTCCCTTAAACCCGTTCAGCCGCGTGCGGCGGCGATCTTGATCAGTTTGGCGTAGTAGAAACCATCATGCCCGCCTTCCTGCGCGAGTAACTGGCGGCCATGGGGCTGCTTGATACCGGCTGCCGTGGCGAGGTCCAGTTCCCGCGCGCCGCTGGTGCGGGCGAGAAAGGCTTCGATCACCTCGGTATTTTCGGTGGGCAAGGTGGAGCAGGTGGCGTAAAGCAGGATGCCGCCGACTTCGAGGGTCGGCCACAGTGCGTCGAGCAGTTCGCCTTGCAGCACCGCCAGGGCGGTGATGTCGTCGGGTTGGCGGGTGAGCTTGATGTCCGGGTGACGGCGGATCACACCGGTGGCGGAACACGGCGCGTCAAGCAGGATGCGTTGGAACGGTTTGCCGTCCCACCAGGTGGCGGTGTCGCGGCCGTCGGCAGCGATCAGCTCGGCGCTGAGGCCCAGGCGTGCGAGATTCTCCCGTACACGCACCAGACGCTTGGCTTCCAGATCGACCGCCACTACACCGGCCAGGTCCTTTTCAACTTCGAGGATGTGACACGTCTTACCGCCTGGAGCACAGCAGGCGTCCAGTACACGCTGACCGGGAGCCAGGTCGAGCAGGTCGGCGGCCAGTTGCGCGGCTTCGTCCTGCACACTGATCCAGCCTTCGGCGAAGCCCGGCAGGCTGCGCACGTCGGTGGCCGCTTCCAGCACAATGCCGTCGCTGCTGTACGCGCAGGGCGTAGCGTTAATACCTGCGCTCGTCAGCAAGTGCAGATACGCATCACGGCGGTGATGGCGGCGGTTGACCCGCAGGATCATCGGCGGGTGCGCGTTGTTGGCCGCGCAAATGGCTTCCCATTGCTCGGGCCAGAAGGCCTTCAGGGATTTTTGCAGCCAGCGCGGGTGAGCGGTGCGCACCACCGGGTCATGTTCCAACTCGGCCAGCAGCGCTTCGCTTTCGCGCTGGGCGCGGCGCAGTACCGCGTTGAGCAGGGCCTTGGCCCAGGTTTTTTTCAGCTTGTCGGCGCAACCGACGGTTTCACCGATGGCGGCGTGGGCCGGCACGCGGGTGTAGAGCAGCTGATAGAGACCGACCAGCAGCAGCGCCTCGACATCAGCATCGGCCGCCTTGAACGGTTTTTGCAGCAGCTTGGCTGCCAGCGCCGACAACCGTGGTTGCCAGCGGGCGGTGCCGAAGGCCAGGTCCTGGGTGAAACCACGATCGCGGTCTTCGACCTTGTCCAACTGCGTGGGCAGCGAACTGTTCAGCGAAGCCTTGCCGTTGAGTACGGCGGCCAGGGCCTTGGCGGCGGCCAGACGTGGGTTCATTGGGTTGCCACCCCGAGGATCGTGCCCAGGGAAAATTTCTCACGGCGACTGTTGTACAAATCGCTGAAACTAAGCGCCTTGCCACCGGGCAATTGCAGACGGGTCAGGCACAGCGCCTGTTCGCCGCAAGCGACCAGCAGCCCCTCCTTGCTGGCACCGATGATTTCACCGGGTGTGCCTTTGCTGTCGGCCAAGGTCGCGGCCAACACTTTCAAGGCCTCGCCATTGAGGGTGCTGTGGCAGATCGGCCACGGGTTGAAGGCACGCACCAGGCGTTCCAGCTCCACAGCCGGGCGGCTCCAGTCGATGCGGGCTTCGTCCTTGTTCAGCTTGTGGGCGTAGGTGGCCAGGCTGTCGTCCTGCACCTCACCTTGCAGGGTGCCAGCGGCGAGACCGGCAATGGCCTGGATCACGGCGGGCGGGCCCATTTCGGCGAGGCGGTCGTGCAGGCTGCCACCGGTGTCTGCGGCCGTGATCGGGGTGGTGACTTTGAGCAGCATCGGGCCGGTGTCCAAACCCGCCTCCATGCGCATCACCGTCACGCCGCTTTCGCTGTCGCCTGCCTCCACGGCACGTTGGATCGGCGCCGCACCGCGCCAGCGTGGCAGCAGTGAGGCGTGGCTGTTGATACAGCCTAGGCGTGGAATATCCAGCACGACCTGGGGCAGGATCAAACCGTAGGCCACCACCACCAGCAAGTCCGGTTGCAGCGCCGCCAGTTCAGCCTGGGCCTCGGCGTTGCGCAGGGTCGGCGGTTGCAGCACGGGGATGTTGTGCTCAAGCGCCAACTGCTTGACCGGGCTTGGCATCAGTTTTTGCCCGCGACCGGCCGGGCGATCCGGCTGGGTGTACACCGCGACGATGTCATAAGGGCTGGCAAGCAGGGCCTTGAGGTGTTCGGCGGCAAATTCAGGCGTGCCGGCAAAAACAATGCGCAATGGCTCGGTCATGGGAGGTCTCGGTTAAAAGCAGTCACAAAAGAAAAAGGCTTGCCGCAGCAAGCCTTTGGAAGGAGGGCATCAAGCTTGCTGGCGATGCTTTTTTTCCAGCTTCTTCTTGATCCGGTCGCGTTTGAGCGTGGACAGGTAATCGACAAACAGCTTGCCGTTGAGGTGGTCGCATTCGTGCTGGATGCACACGGCCAGCAGGCCTTCGGCAATCAGTTCGAACGGCTTGCCATCGCGGTCGAGGGCCTTGATCTTCACGCGCAGCGGGCGCTCGACGTTCTCGTAGAACTCCGGTACCGAGAGGCAGCCTTCCTGGTATTCGCCCATCTCGTCGGTCAACGGTTCGAACTCGGGGTTGATATACACCCGTGGTTCGCTGCGATCTTCCGACAGGTCCATGACCACGACGCGCAGATGCACGTTGACCTGGGTGGCGGCGAGGCCGATACCAGGCGCTTCATACATTGTTTCAAACATGTCATCGACCAGCTGACGAACCTTGTCGTCCACTACGGCCACCGGCTTGGCGATTGTGCGCAGGCGCGAGTCGGGGAATTCGAGGATGTTCAAAATAGCCATAAGCGTAATTGCTGCACATGTGAGGTAAAGGCAAATCGGCGGTGGGAATGGACCCATACGGCCGGTGTGAAACGCCCGAAAGCCGCGAAGGCCCTGGCATTTCACGCGAACGCACATAATAAAGGAGATTCACCCCATGAGGAAATCGCTACTTATCCCCCCGTTTCGAGACTGCCCCTCGACCGTAATAAATAGCCTCCTAAATAAGTTACCAACAGAGTTATCCACAGCTTGTTCCGGTCAAGGATGATCAGATGCTTTCGAAAAACTGCAATGAAATTTCCCCTTCAGAACTGGAAGCCCGCCTACGCCTGCACAGGCTGCCGGAGGTAGGCCCGAAGCGTTTTCGGTTGTTGATCGAAGCGTTCGGCAGCGCTTCAAAGGCCATCGGTGCCCCGGCCAGCGCGTGGCGCTCCTTGGGGTTGTCACCCATCAGCGCCGATGCCCGCCGTAGCCATGAGATCCGCGACGGTGCCAGTCAGGCGTTGGCCTGGTTGGAACGTCCGGACCAGCATTTGCTGATGTGGGACCAACCTGAGTACCCGGCACTGCTCGCCCAGATAGATGACGCCCCGCCGCTTTTATTTGTCGCCGGCGACCCCGGGATCCTGGAAAAACCGCAACTGGCGATGGTCGGCAGCCGCCGTGCATCCCGCCCCGGCATGGACACGGCCGCTGCATTTTCCCGCAGCCTGGCGAGCGCCGGTTTTGTCATCACCAGTGGCCTTGCGCTGGGTATCGACGGTGCGGCCCATCAAGCCGCTTTGGATGTGGGGGGGCATACAATCGGCGTACTCGGCACGGGCCTGGAAAATCTTTATCCACAGCGCCATCGACGGCTTGCGGCGGCGATGATTGCCCAAGGCAGCGCAGTGGTTTCCGAGTTTCCGCTGGACGCCGCGCCCCAGGCCGGTAACTTCCCCCGGCGCAACCGCATCATCAGCGGCCTGTCCCTGGGCGTGCTGGTGGTGGAGGCCAGCATGGCCAGCGGCTCGCTGATCACTGCCAAGCTCGCGGCCGAGCAAGGGCGCGAGGTGTATGCAATCCCGGGCTCCATCCATCATCCCGGGGCCAAGGGGTGTCACCAGTTGATCCGTGATGGTGCGATGCTGGTGGAAACCATTGAACACATCCTCGAAGGCTTGCGTGGTTGGCAGGCATTGTCGCGCCCGGCGCCGATGCCTGTGATACATCCGTTGGTGGCGCTGTTGCACGCGGCGCCCCATACCAGCGAAGCCCTGGCGCTGGTCAGTGGGCGGCCGTTGGCCCAGGTATTGGCGACCCTCACGGAGTTGGAACTTGAAGGCCTGGTGATCTGCGAAAGCGGGCGCTGGCTTGCGCGTGGCCAGCTTTTGTAGCGGCCAGCTTTTTGGAACTAGGTTTTGTAAAGAAGATCGGTAAACTGCCCAGAGCTTTAGTCCGGAGAGTGAACAATGGTCAACAGGTGGCGTGTGCTGGAAGCCGCACGAGAAATTCGCGCAGGCGCGGTGATTGCCTATCCAACCGAAGCGGTCTGGGGCCTGGGTTGCGATCCATGGAACGAAGAGGCGGTGGATCGGCTGCTGGCGATCAAGAACCGTTCGGTGGACAAGGGCCTGATCCTGGTGGCAGACAATATTCGCCAATTCGACTTTCTGTTCGAAGACTTCCCGGATACCTGGATCGAACGCATGGCCAGCACCTGGCCCGGACCGAATACGTGGCTGGTGCCGCATCAGGATTTGTTGCCGGAATGGGTCACCGGTGTGCACGACACGGTGGCGCTACGGGTGAGCGATCATCCGCTGGTACGGGACTTGTGCGCGCTGGTGGGACCGTTGATTTCCACCTCAGCCAACCCCCAGGGCCGCCCGGCGGCGCGCACGCGCATTCGTGTGGAGCAGTACTTTCGCGGGCAGGTGGATCTGGTTCTGGGTGGTGCCCTGGGTGGGCGCAAGAACCCGAGCCTGATTCGCGATTTGGCAACGGGTGAGGTGGTGCGGCCTTCCTGAGACCGCGTCGCGCCTATCGGGGGGCAAGTGGAATCGTTGCACCGCCCCCGAAGAGGCCCTCAAGGCAACAGAATGGTCGACCCAGTGGTACGCCGCCCCGACAACTCCGTCTGTGCCTTCGCCGCGTCCGCCAGCGAATACCGCTGGTTGATATCAATGCGCACCTTGCCGCTCTTGATCATCGAAAACAGATCATCCGCCATCACCTGCAAGTTCGCCGGATTGTTGGCGTAGGTCGCCAGGGTCGGCCGTGTCACGTACAGCGAGCCTTTGGCCGCGAGTATCCCCAGGTTCACCCCATCCACCGCGCCCGACGCGTTGCCAAAGCTCACCACCAGGCCACGTGGCGCCACGCTGTCCAATGAGGTCAGCCAGGTGTCTTTGCCGACGCCGTCGTAGACCACAGGCACCTTTTTGCCGTCGGTCAATTCCAGCACGCGCTGTGCGACATTTTCCTTGCTGTAGTCGATGGTTTCCCACGCGCCGAGAGATTTGGCCAGGGCGGCTTTTTCTGGCGAGCTCACGGTACCGATCAGCTTCACGCCCAGTGCCTTGGCCCATTGGCAGGCCAGGGAGCCCACGCCACCGGCGGCGGCGTGGAACAGGATGGTCTCGCCACCTTTGAGCTCATAGGTCTGGCGCAGCAGGTATTGCACGGTCAGGCCCTTGAGCATGGCGCCGGCGGCTTGTTCGAAGCTGATGTCGTCCGGCAGGTGTACCAGGTTGGCGGCAGGCAGCACGTGCAATTCGCTGTAGGCCCCGAGTGGGCCGCTGCCGTAGGCCACGCGGTCGCCGACTTTAAATTGCGTGACTTCGCTGCCCACCGCATCAACCACCCCGGCGCCTTCTGCGCCCAGCCCCGATGGCAGGGCCGGCGGCGCGTAAAGGCCACTGCGGAAATAGGTATCGATGAAATTCAGGCCAATCGCCTCGTTACGCACTCGAACCTGCTGCGGGCCCGGCTCTGCCGGTGTGTAGTCCACATATTCAAGTACGTCGGGGCCGCCATGGGCGCTGAACTGGATACGTTTGGCCATCTGCACTTCTCCTGAGGTCGAATTCGCGTAGCCCCCTATCGGACTCCTAAGCTTGATCTTCGTCAACTGTGGCGCTCCTAAGTGCAGTGCTATGTGCAGTGCTATCTAAGCGCAGTGGTATCCTGTGCGCCCATTTGCCGCCGACGCCCTGTGGCTTCGCGTAGCTTTGCCCGATTCAAGGTGATGTCATGACTACTCGCACCGAGGCTGTCAAAGCCTACCTGCTCGACCTGCAAGACCGCATTTGCAGCGCCCTGGAAACCTTCGAGACGGACACTCGCTTTATCGAAGACGCCTGGACCCGGCCTGCCGGCGGCGGCGGTCGCACCCGTGTGATCGAGAACGGCTCGGTCATCGAAAAGGGCGGCGTTAACTTTTCCCACGTGTTCGGCAGCGGCCTCCCACCGTCAGCCAGTGCGCATCGCCCCGAGCTGGCCGGTCGCGGGTTTGAAGCCCTGGGCGTGTCGCTGGTGATTCATCCGCACAACCCACACGTGCCGACGTCCCACGCCAACGTGCGTTTTTTCATCGCCGAAAAAGAAGGCGAAGAGCCGGTGTGGTGGTTCGGTGGCGGCTTCGACCTCACGCCCTACTACGGCAACGAAGAAGACTGCATTCACTGGCATCGCGTGGCCGAGCAGGCCTGCGCGCCGTTTGGCCCGGACGTTTACTCGCGCTACAAGGCCTGGTGCGATACCTACTTCCACATCAAGCACCGCAACGAGCCCCGTGGTATCGGCGGCCTGTTCTTCGACGACTTGAACGAGTGGGACTTCGACACCTGCTTCGCCTTCATCCGCGCCATCGGCGACGCCTACATCGACGCCTACCTGCCGATCGTGCAACGTCGCAAAGCCAGCGCGTATACCGAACAGCAACGCCAGTTCCAGGAATTGCGTCGCGGCCGCTACGTTGAATTCAACCTGGTCTACGACCGTGGCACCCTGTTCGGCCTGCAATCGGGCGGGCGTACCGAGTCGATCCTGATGTCGCTGCCGCCCCAGGTGCGCTGGAGCTACGACTGGAAAGCCGAGGCCGGCAGCGAAGAAGCACGCCTAACCGACTACTTCCTGCAAGACCGCGATTGGCTGGGCATCGCCGCGCCTAAGGCGGCTGTTTGATGGATCGTTATGTGGTGTTCGGCAACCCCATCGGCCACAGCAAGTCGCCGCTGATTCACCGTATGTTCGCCGAGCAGACTGGCGAACAACTGGACTACAGCACCTTGCTCGCGCCGCTGGAGGATTTCACCGGCTGTGCCCGTGAGTTTTTCCAACAGGGCCGAGGTGCCAACGTCACCGTGCCGTTCAAGGAAGACGCCTATCGCCTGGCCAACAGCCTCACCGAACGCGCCCAGCGCGCCGGGGCGGTGAACACCTTGAGCAAACTCGCTGACGGTACGTTGCTCGGCGACAACACCGACGGCGCCGGCCTGGTGCGTGACCTGACGGTAAACGCCGGCTTGAATCTGCAAGGCAGACGCATCCTGTTGCTGGGCGCGGGTGGCGCGGTAAGGGGCGCGTTGGAGCCGTTGCTGGCTGAACGTCCCGCTTCGTTGATCATCGCCAACCGTACCGTGGAAAAAGCCGAATTGCTCGCCGAGCTGTTCGACGACCTGGGCCCGGTGTCCGCCAGTGGTTTCGACTGGCTGCGTGAGCCGGTGGACGTGATCATCAATGCCACGTCCGCCAGCCTGTCAGGCGATGTACCGCCGATTGCCGGCAGCCTGATCGAACCGGGCAAGACGTTTTGCTACGACATGATGTACGCCAAGGAACCGACTGCGTTCTGCCGTTGGGCCAGTGAGCAAGGCGCAGCCGTGGCGATGGATGGCCTGGGCATGCTGGTGGAGCAGGCGGCCGAAGCGTTCTTTCTGTGGCGTGGTGTTCGTCCGGATTCGGCGCCGGTGTTGGCTGAACTGCGCCGGCAGTTGGCGCAGTAATCAATCTTCAAACTGGATGGGGCATTTATCGGCCCCCTCCAGTTTTTTCAACTCGTCCACCACCTGCGGCCTGGCGCGGCGCAATGTCAGGCTACGGCCCAGCCCGCTTAAACGACGCGCCTCCTGGTGCAGCATCTCCACCCCGGAATAGTCGATAAAGTTGATCTGCTGCGCCTCGATCACCACCCGTTCACCCTGCAAGCTTTGCAGGCGTACTTGCAGGTAATGGCTGGCGCCAAAGAAGATCGACCCACCGACGCGCAACACATCCTCTTCCCCATCACGCCATTGCTGTACCCGTGGCTGCGACGTGCGCTTAAGGTAGAAAAACAACGACGCCAACACCCCCGCATAAATCGCCGTTTGCAACTCCAGCAACAAGGTGGCGACACAGGTCAGGCTCATCACTACGAACTCTGCGCGGCTCACGCGGAACAACGCACGAATACCCCGACGATCCACCAGGCCCCAGGAAATCAGCAAGATGCTGGCGGCCATGCTCGGGATCGGAATATGTGCGATCAATGCGGCGCCAAACAGCGCAAACAATGCCACCCATACTGCGGAAAACACCCCGGCCAACGGCGAACAGGCGCCCGACTCATAGCTGAGGCCGGAGCGGGTGAACGACCCTGCCGACAGATACCCGGAGAAAAATCCGCCAGCGATATTGGATAAACCCTGGGCGCGAACTTCCTGGTTGGCATCGAGCAATTGTTGCGAACGGGCCGACAGCGAACGGGCAATCGACAGGCTGGTCACCAGCCCCAGCATGCCCACCGCAACGGCGCTGGGCAGCAGGCGCAGGATCATGTCCGGATCCAGCGGCAGCGGGCTGAACGGTGGCAGCTTGCCGATAAACGAACTGACGAGCGCCACATGCCCGAACATCGCCGGCCATAGCCACGTTGCCAGGCTACCCAGGGTCAGTGCGATCAGTAGCGTTGGCCAGCGAGGCACAAGGTATTTGAGCAACGCGCCCACCAGCAAAGTACCGAGTCCAAGGGCGAGGGAGGCGTGGTCCCACTCGCCAGCGTGGTCGATCAGCGCCAGCAGGCTATTGATCGCTGTGGCCTGGCTCGGTAAATCCAGGCCAAGCAGATTGGGCAGCTGCCCGAGGGCGATCACCACGGCGGCACCGAGGGTGAAACCCAGCACCACCGAATGCGAGACGAAGTTCACCAGCGCGCCAAAGCGCAGCATGCCCAGCAGCCACTGGAATACCCCGGCGAGGAATGTCAGCAACAGGATCAGGGTGATGTAGTCCTGAGACCCCGGCACGGCCAACGGGCTGACGCTGGCGTACAGCACGATGGAAATCGCTGCCGTGGGGCCACAGATCAGGTGCCAGGATGAACCCCACAGGCAGGCGATCAGCACCGGGATGATGGCGGCATACAGACCGTACTCCGGTGGGAGACCGGCGATCAGCGCGTAGGCAATCGACTGGGGCAGCGCGAGCACGGCACCGCTGAGGCCGACCAGCGCGTCCCGGCCGACGCTGGCGCGGGTTTGACGCGGGAGCCAGCGGAGGAAGGGGAAGAGTGTATGGCGGTTGGGCCGGGGCATTTATAACTCGGCTGAAAAGGTTTGACTCAGGGTATCAGTACACACTGGTCCTTGTGGGAGGGGGCTTGCTCCCGATATAGGTGGACCCGTCTAAATCTCTCTGACTGGCACTCCGCTATCGGGAGCAAGCCCCCTCCCACATTGGAATAGCGCAAGGCCCTAGAGTTTGGCCTTTACTGCCGGCAACGCGTCCTTGCCATCCACGGTTTTCACACCGTCGAGCCATTTGTCCAATACAGCCGGGTTCGCCTTGATCCACGCCTTCGCCGCGTCGGCATTGCTGACCTTGTTGTTGGCCACCTCAGCCATGATGCTGTTCTCCATCTCCTGGGTGAAACTCAGGTTGGTCAACAGTTTGCCAACGTTAGGGCAGGCCTGCGCATACCCTTTGCGGGTCAAGGTATACACACTGCCGGTGTCACCGAAGTATTTCTCGCCGCCTTTGAGATAGTGCATTTTCAGTTGCACGTTCATCGGGTGCGGTGTCCAGCCGAGGAAGGTGACGAATTTCTGCTTCTTCACCGCCCGTGACACTTCCGCCAGCATTGCCTGCTCGCTGGACTCGATCAGCTTCCACTGGCCAAGGTCGAAGTCATTCTTCTTGATGATCTCCTGCAGCGAGATATTTGCCGGCGCGCCCGAGCCGATGCCGTAGATCTTCTTGTCGAACTTGTCGGCGAATTTGTTCAAGTCGGCAAAGTCATGCACCCCGGCATCCCACACATAATCCGGCACGGCGAGAGTGAACTCGGTGCCGTCGAGGTTCTTCGCCAACTGCACCACATCGCCGTTGGCCACGAACTTGTCGTAGAAGCCCTGCTGCGCCGGCATCCAGTTACCCAGGAACACATCCACCTGGCCGTCCTTGAGCCCGCCGAAGGTGATCGGCACCGCCAGGGTGTCGACCTTGGCCTTGTAGCCCATGCCGTTCAGCAGGAAACCGGTAATGGCGTTGGTGGCGGCAATGTCGCTCCAGCCTGGATCGGCCATCTTCACGGTCTCACAGCGGGTGTCCGCATACGCATTGGCACTACTTAGCACCAACATGCCCACTACTGCAGTTAACTTTTGCATGGCCTTCCCTCTGTATTTATTGGTTTTGGCAGGGTTGTGGATAACGTGCCTTGCGCTCCAGGTCGTCGAGGTCGATATGGTTGCGCATGTATTGCTGACTGGCGTCCACCAGTGGCTGGTGATCCCAGCTCTTCAGCTTGCCTTGGGTCAGCGCCTCGAATACCAGGCGACGACGGCGTTGGCTGGCGAGCACCTGCTGGTGGATCGCCGGGATGTCCCACTTGGCCCGCGCCTCATTCAAAAACGCCTCGAACAGTGGCCGGTGTTCCGGTGACTGGCTGAGGTCTTCCCGCTCGTGCGGGTCGTTGTGCACATCGAACAGTAGACAAGGGTCGTCTTCGCTGTAGATGAATTTGTAGGCGCCACGGCGAATCATCATCAATGGGCTGATGGTGCCTTCGGCCATGTATTCGCCAAAGACTTCGTCATGCCCGCCCTGCCCCTGCAAGTGCGGGACCAGCGAGCGGCCGTCCAGGGGCAGGCGCGGGTCCAGCTCGCCGCCGGCCAGTTCCACCAGGGTCGGCAGCAGGTCGGCGGTGGACACTGCCTGGGTTACGCGGCCCGGCGCAAATTGCCCCGGCGCACTGACCAGCAGCGGCACGCGGGCGGCCATTTCAAACCAGTGCATTTTGTACCAGAGGCCGCGTTCACCGAGCATGTCGCCGTGGTCGCCGGAGAAAATGATGATGGTGTCGTCGGCCAGGCCGGTGTCTTCCAGGGTCTGCAGCAGCTTGCCGACATTGCTGTCGATGTAGCTGCACGCGCCGAAGTAGGCGCGGCGGGCGTCGCGAATTTTATCCACAGGCAGCGGCTTGTCCCACAGGTCATAGACCTTGAGCAGACGCTGGGAATGCGGGTCGAGATCTTCCTGGTTCGGCGTTGCAGGCAAAGGGATGTCGTTGTCGTCGTACAGGTCCCAGAACGGCTTGGGAATGGTGTACGGGTCGTGGGGATGGGTCATCGACACGGTCAAGCAGAACGGTTGGTCACCGTCTTCGCGGATGTGGTCGAACAGGTACTGCTGGGCCTTGAACACCACCTCTTCGTCGAAATCCAGCTGGTTGGTACGCACGCACGGGCCGGCTTGCAGCACCGAGGACATGTTGTGGTACCAGGTGGGGCGTACGTCCGGCTCATCCCAGTTCACCGCCCAGCCATAGTCGGCGGGGTAGATGTCGCTGGTCAGGCGTTCTTCATAGCCGTGCAGTTGGTCGGGACCGCAGAAGTGCATCTTGCCCGACAGCGCGGTGCGATAACCGAGGCGCCGCAGGTAGTGGGCATAGGTCGGCACATCGGCGGGAAAATCCGCCGCGTTGTCGTAGGCGCCGATCTTGCTCGGCAATTGGCCGCTGACCAGGGTGAAGCGTGAGGGGGCACACAGTGGGCTGTTGCAATAGGCCGCGTCGAACACCACGCCCTGTGCGGCGAGGCGGCTCAAATTCGGCAGCTTGATGGAGGAAGGTCCGTAGAACGGCAGCATCGGCGCGGCCATTTGATCGGCCATGATGAAAAGAATGTTCTTGCGCTTCATGGGTCTTCGGCATTCCATAGGCAGTGTTTATGCGAATGAGCATGCAGCCCATGTAAAATGGGGTAAAGCCCATGACGAGCAATGTCTAGGATAAGCGCAGCTTATGTATGAAGCCCTTGGAGACCTGTCCCTCGACCTGCTACGCGCATTCGAGGCGGCCGCGCGCCATCGCAGCTTTACCGCCGCTGCGATGGAGCTGGGTACCACTCAGCCGGCGATCAGCCAGCAGATCAAGCGCCTTGAAGAACAACTGACGATCCGCCTGTTTGACCGCATCTATCGGGGCATCGAACTGACCGACGCCGGCGCCCTGCTGTTCGAGCATGTGCAAGGCGGTTTGCAGAACATCAACCAGGGCCTCAGTGTGATTACCCAGCAGGACCAGCACGAAGTGCTGCAAGTGGCCACAGACTTTGCGTTCGCCGCCTATTGGCTGATGCCGCGCCTGCATCGCTTCCACGCCGCCAACCCGCAGGTGGACGTGAGCCTGGTGACCAGCGAGCGCAACCACGCGACACTGCGCAGTGACATCGATGTGGCAGTGCTGTTTGGCGATGGCCGCTTCAAGCAGGGCGACAGCCTTTGGCTGTTCAACGAGGAAGTGTTCCCGGTGTGCAGCCCGCAATGGCTCAAGGAGCAGGCCAGGCCTTTGACTGTGCACACCTTGCCCGACTACCCGTTGCTGCACCTGCGCCAGGAAAACAACAGCCAGTGGTTCGACTGGAGTGGTGTATTCCGCGAGCTGGGTATCACCGCCGCACCCACGCCCGGCCAGCTGCGATTCGACAACTACACCTTATTGATCCAGGCAGCGATTGCCGGCCAAGGGGTGGCGATCGGCTGGCGCCATTTGGTGGATAACCTGCTGGAACAGAACTGGTTGTGCCGACCGATCGGCAACACGGTGATTTCGCGCTTTGGCTATTACGTGGTGCAGCCCCAGCGCAAGCGGCGTGGGCAGTTGGTCGAACGTTTCGTCGACTGGTTGCAGGCAGAACAGGCCAGCAGCGCGCAGTCCCTGACCGGACTGGCCCTGCCATCGATTGCGGTCTAGGATTTGCCGCACATTGGATCCGGAGTCCGTCATGCAACGTATCAAGGGCTACCATGCCCATATCTACTTTGACGCCAGCACCATCGACCAGGCGCGCACCCTATGTGAAGACGGCGCGAAACTGTTCCCGCTGCGCATGGGCCGTGTGCATGAACGGCCCGTAGGCCCGCACCCGGACTGGAGCTGCCAGCTGGCGTTCGATGCCGAATACATTGGCGTGGTGCTGCCGTGGCTGGCGCTGCATCGCAATGGGCTGGTGGTGTTCCTGCACCCCGAAACCGGCGATGAGCTGAAGGATCACACCGATCACGCGATCTGGATGGGTGCGATGCGCGAGCTGGACCTGTCGGTTTTTTAACCTCCCCTTATCAGATAAAAACCGCCCCTTCCCGCAGTAAAAGGCGAGGAAGTTGTAGGATTTATCTTGTCTTGTCTCAATATATGGGACTGTTATTTATATATTGAGATATTGCCGGCCATAGGTTTATATTCGCCCATCTGCTTTTTTCAGCACCCACTCATTTCAGGTGAAGCGATGCAGGCGCAATTGATCGCGCTCGATTGGGGGACCAGCTCCCTTCGTGCTTATAAACTCGGGCCCGCAGGCGTCGTGCTGGAACAGCGCTCGCTGGCGTCGGGCATCATGCATTTGCCCAGTGAGCCCCGGGACATCGGCGGTGTGCACTGCAGCGATGGCTTCGAGTTGGCGTTCGATGCGGCATGCGGCGACTGGCTCGACGCCCAACCCCATCTTCCAGTGATCGCCTGCGGCATGGTCGGCAGCGCCCAGGGCTGGAGCGAGGCGGCATATCGCAATACGCCGGTCGACGTCGCCAGCCTGGGCCAGGCGTTGCACACGGTGCGCAGCCTGCGCGGCGTCGATGTGCGTATCGTGCCCGGCGTGATCGAGCAGGTCGGTTTGCCCAATGTGATGCGCGGTGAAGAAACCCAGGTGCTGGGTGTGCTGCAAAGCCTGTCGGCCAACGGTGAAATGTTGATCGGCCTGCCCGGCAGCCATTCCAAATGGGTCGAGGTGGTGGAAGGTTGCATCACCCACTTCGATACCTTCATGACCGGTGAACTGTTCGCGGTGCTGAGCAAGCACAGCCTCCTGGGGCGTACGCAAAAGGTATCCGCGCAGTTCCAGGCCGAGGCTTTCGACCGCGGCGTTCAAGTGGCGCTCTCGAACGATGGCCAGCGCGGCGTGCTGTCGACCTTGTTCAGTGCGCGCACCCTGGGCCTGACCGCCGAACTCACCCCTGAGCAGCAGCCCGATTACTTATCCGGCCTGCTGATCGGCCATGAACTGGCCGGCTTGCCAGCCAGTGCACGGCACATCCCCATCATCCTGGTGGGCGCTGGCCCGCTTTGCGTGCGCTACCAACGCGCCCTCGCCCTCTGCGGTTTCGCCCACGTCAGCCTGGCGCAGGAAGCGACCGAGCGCGGCCTGTGGCAACTGGCAGTGGCCGCCGGGCTCACTCAACCTGCAACGGAGGCCTGACATGCTCAAGCAAGCACTGGCACAAAACGGTTTGATCGCGATCCTGCGCGGTGTGCGCCCGGACGAAGCCCAGGCGGTCGGCCAGGTGCTGTACGACGCCGGTTTTCGCGTGATCGAAGTCCCGCTCAACTCGCCGGACCCTTACACCAGCATCCGCACCCTGCGCGACAGCCTGCCCGCCGATTGCCTGATCGGCGCCGGTACGGTGTTGACGCCTGCGCAGGTCGAGCAGGTGAAAGCCGCTGGTGGCCAAGTGATCGTCATGCCCCACAGCGATGCCAAGGTCCTGCGCGCCGCCAAGGCCGCTGGCCTGTACCTGTCGCCGGGGGTGGCCACGCCCACCGAGGCGTTCGCCGCGCTGGATGAAGGCGCCGACGTGTTGAAGCTGTTCCCGGCCGAGCAAATGGGCCCTTCTGTGATCAAGGCGTGGCTGGCGGTATTGCCGGCAGGCACGTTGCTGCTGCCGGTGGGCGGCATTACCCCGGACAACATGCAGGTGTTTATCGACGCCGGCGCCAAGGGGTTCGGGCTGGGTTCCGGGTTGTTCAAACCGGGTATGACAGTGGATCAGGTAGCGAGCCGCGCCCAGGCTTATGTCGCCGCCTGGAAAGCCCTGAGCTGAGATCAAGTTCCGCGCCCCTGGCGCTGCATCTATAAGAGAGATAACAGATGAAAATCACCAAACTGACGACCTTTATCGTCCCGCCGCGCTGGTGCTTCCTCAAGGTCGAGACCGACCAGGGCGTGACCGGCTGGGGTGAGCCCGTAGTCGAAGGCCGCGCTCACACCGTGGCTGCGGCGGTCGAGGAACTGTCCGATTACCTGATCGGCAAGGACCCACGCAATATCGAAGATATCTGGACCGTGCTCTACCGCGGCGGCTTCTACCGTGGCGGCGCCGTGCACATGAGCGCCCTCGCCGGCATCGACCAGGCGCTTTGGGACATCAAGGGCAAGGCCCTGGGCGTATCGGTCAGCGACCTGTTGGGTGGCCAGGTACGCGACAAGATTCGCGTGTACTCGTGGATCGGTGGCGACCGCCCGGCCGACACCGCCCGCGCCGCCAAAGAGGCCGTGGCCCGTGGCTTTACTGCGGTGAAAATGAACGGCACCGAAGAGTTGCAGTTTGTCGACAGCTTCGAAAAAGTCGACCTGGCCCTGGCCAACGTCGCGGCCGTGCGCGATGCGGTCGGCCCTAACGTCGGCATCGGCGTCGACTTCCATGGCCGTGTGCACAAGCCCATGGCCAAGGTGCTGATGAAAGAACTGGACCCGTACAAACTGATGTTTATCGAAGAGCCGGTGCTCAGCGAAAACTACGAAGCCCTCAAGGAACTGGCGCCGCTGACCAGCACCCCGATTGCCCTGGGCGAGCGTCTGTTCTCGCGCTGGGACTTCAAGCGCGTGCTCAGCGAAGGCTACGTCGACATCATCCAGCCGGACGCTTCCCACGCGGGCGGTATCACCGAAACCCGCAAGATCGCCAACATGGCCGAAGCCTACGACGTGGCCCTGGCCCTGCACTGCCCGCTGGGCCCGATTGCCTTGGCGGCGTGCCTGCAACTGGATGCGGTTTGCTACAACGCGTTTATCCAGGAGCAAAGCCTGGGCATTCACTACAACGAGAGCAACGACCTGCTCGACTACGTGCGCGACCCGGGCGTGTTCGACTATGACCAGGGCTTTGTGAAAATCCCCAACGGGCCGGGCCTGGGGATCGAGATCAACGAGGAATACGTGATCGAACGCGCAGCCATCGGCCATCGCTGGCGCAACCCGATCTGGCGCCACGCCGACGGCAGCTTTGCCGAGTGGTGATGTCTGCCTGAAAGAACGCGGTCAAACATGTGGGAGAGGGCTTGCCCCCTCCCACATGTTGATCCGGTTTCTGCAGAAGTCCCTTCCTCAACAAATATAAGAAGAGGCACCTACCATGCAACCTGAATCCTTGAGCGGGCAGGCTTCTTTAGTCACGCCTACCCGAAAGCGCTACTTCATCATGGTGCTGCTGTTTATCACCGTCGTGATCAACTACCTCGACCGCAGCAACCTGTCGATTGCCGCCCCGGCGCTGACCAGCGAACTGGGTATCGACCCGGTACATGTCGGGCTGATTTTCTCCGCGTTCGGCTGGACGTACGCCGCCATGCAGATCCCCGGCGGCTGGCTGGTGGACCGGGTGCCGCCGCGTATCCTCTACACCGCCGCCCTGTTGCTGTGGTCTATCGCCACCGTGATGCTCGGTTTTGCCGCCAGCTTCATTGCGCTGTTTGTGCTGCGCATGGCGGTGGGTGCCCTGGAAGCACCGGCTTACCCCATCAACAGTCGCGTGGTCACCAGCTGGTTCCCCGAGCGTGAGCGCGCCACGGCCATTGGCTTCTACACCTCCGGGCAGTTTGTCGGGCTGGCGTTCCTGACGCCGGTCCTGGCCTGGTTGCAGCACCATTACGGCTGGCACATGGTATTTGTCGTGACCGGTGGCGTGGGCATTCTGTGGGCGGCAATCTGGTATGCCCTGTATCGCGAGCCCCGTGATTTCAAAGGCGTCAACGCCGCTGAAATCGAATTGATCCGCGAAGGTGGCGGGCTGGTGGACTTGAGCGCACAAGCGAGCAAGAGCAAGGCGCCCTTCAGCTGGGTCGACCTGGGCATCGTCCTGAGCAAGCGCAAGTTGTGGGGTATCTACCTGGGGCAGTTCTGCCTGAACTCCACGTTGTGGTTCTTCCTGACCTGGTTCCCGACCTACCTGGTGAAATACCGCGGCATGGACTTCATCAAGTCCGGCATGCTCGCGTCACTGCCCTTCCTCGCGGCTTTCGTCGGCGTGCTGTGTTCGGGGTTGTTTTCCGACTGGCTGATCCGCCGTGGCGCCTCGGTGGGGTTTGCCCGCAAGTTGCCGATCATCAGCGGCCTGTTGATCTCTACGGCGATCATTGGCGCCAACTTCGTCGAATCGACACCGTTGGTCATCGCCTTCCTGGCCCTGGCGTTCTTCGGTAATGGCCTGGCCTCGATCACCTGGTCGCTGGTCTCGACGCTTGCCCCGGCACGTCTGCTGGGACTGACCGGCGGGGTGTTCAACTTCATCGGCAACCTGGCGGCGATTGCCACGCCGATCGTCATCGGTTTCCTGGCCAGTGGCGATTCGTTTGCGCCGGCGATCACCTACATCGCCGTGCTGGCGCTGTTGGGCGCACTCTCCTATGTGCTGCTGGTGGGCAAGGTCGAGCGGATCGAGCTGTAAGCAGTGGGCGGCCTGCGGGCCGCCCGTTGGCCGGGCTCAGGGCACCGACATTTCGTTACGGAACACATTCGAAGGATCCCAGCGTTGCTTGGTTCGGCGCAGGCGGTTCTCGATGATCGTGTTGGGGAAGAAAATTCCATACCACAGAGGGTTCCTGGGGTTCGCGGGATTGCCACCGAGGTGGGTCATGTCCAGGTCGGGGTAGTTGATGTAGCAGCCCTCGAACTCAGGGTCATTGGGAACACCGTTGGTGAATGCAGCGTAATAGAGGCTGCGGATCCAGTCGGCATGGGCGCGGTCGATGGCGTCATCGTCGGCGTGCCAGTAACACTGCGGTTGCCATTTGAGGTACGAGGAGCGTTGCGCGGCTGACGTCTGCGCCAGGATCGGGCCGTCCATCTGGTTGATGCGCCCGCCGAACGACTGGATCTGGATCAGGCTCTGGGTCAGGTATTGCTCGGGGTCCGGCAAGGTCAGCGTCGTCCAGATCGCGTCCAGCACGCGCTGTGTAAACCCGCCTTTCTGATACGCCGATTTATACCGCCCGCGCTGATTGTCACCGGAACCGTTGAGCGATTGGGTGGCGTACAACCAGTCCAAACGCCTGGCGGCCTCATGGGCACTCTGCAGGGAGTCGACCCAGCGGCCCTTTTGCCCGCCACGTGGCTGATGCACGACGTGGAACGGCAGGAGCGACTCCGTCGCACCGACACCCACCGCGGCCTGCATGCTGCTGACAAAGTCGTCGAAAGGCGCCAGGTCATCGAGCTTCCCGTCCTTGTCGACGTAGTGGATGCCCAGGGTCACGTTGCCAGTGTTCAGATGACGCATTTCCAGTTTGGTGGCCAGGCCCCAGGTTGCCGGGTCGGCCTGATGGTCCACGAACCAGTTTTGATAGGCGTGCAGCAAACGTTCGAGGGCGGCGCGTGTGAGGTCTGACCAGTCCCATTCCAATGGCAGCCAAAGCACTTCGTCCGGGGCTGGCGGCAGCGTCTTGAAATAGTAACTGGTGATGATGCCGAACTGCCCACCACCGGCGCCGCAACAGGCGGCGAACAGGTCCAGCTCATCAGTGTCGAGGCTGTTACGGGAGACATGGACAGGTTCAAGACCCGAGCCGGGTCCATTGGCGACCAGCAAGTCGACGCCGTCCAGCCAGTCGCAGACCAGCCCGTATTTACGCGACAACAACCCATAGCCGCCGCCGCAGATATGCCCGCCCAGTCCCACCGAATAGCAGGATCCACTGGGCAGCGCCTTGCCTGCCAATTTGTACAGCGCGACGCTGGTGTCCCAGTTCTGGCAGCCGGGCTCCAGGCGGAATGCATAGCGATGGGGCGAAGCGGGTACCAGCACTGAGCTGATCAGGCCGTTGGGGTCGTAGGCCAATTGGTTGATCTGGCCGATGTCCAGGATCGACAACACCTCGCCTGGCACATCCGGCATCTTGTTAGAGACAAATCCTTCATAGCAATGCCCGCCGCTGCGCACCGTGATACGGCCATTGGGCACAGCCAGGGCCTGGGCGGCTGCGTCGATGATGTCTTGTGGGGTGTGGCAGAGGTAGATCTGGCTGGCGCCGTTGGGTGAAGACTCGCCCTGGACGTTGCCCAATGGCCAGCGCAGGTTGAAACCCTTTTGCAACGTGGAATGACGACGGTCCGAGGGGGTGATGAGATCAAATGCCATGATGGACTCCTGGGAGACGATAATGACTTCTGATGCAGCTAACTTAACGACCGGCAACGCAAGAAGGCGTGACTTGCAGAGGTGGTTAGACGGCAATAGGCACGAAGTGTGTTGAGGGGGTGTGTTCCCCCTCAAGCCTAGCCTATATGGAAAAAGCCCGGATCAGTTCAGCACGCCGTCCAGAATTTCATAGACGATACCGGTACCCACCGCGATCAACACCACATCCGGCCCCGAACGGCGCCACTCATAACCCGGGTACACCGGCAGGCGCGCCAGCGCACGGTTGTCCAGGCGCTCGCCGTAGTAGCCGCGCGGCAGGGGTTGGCCGCGCACCAGGCGCACATTCGGCGGCGGCGGTGCGCCACGGGAGAACTGGCCGTGGTTATCGTGAATGATCTGGCGTACCGGGCCGAAGTCCTGGGGCGGGCCTCCGCGACGGTTGTCCTGCGGGCCGCGATGGTCGTCGCCCCGTTGCTCGTGCTGGCCCTGCGGGCCGCCACGGTCGTCACCCCGCTGGTCAGGCGGCGCGGCTTGCACCAGGGCGCTGGCGCCAAGCACCAGCACACCAAGACCTGCAATCACGGATTTGGGCATTTTCATCGGGTATTCCTCAGGGCACACATACAAAAAAGGGATCTCGAACGCGGTTCGAAATCCCTTGGTCTTGCTGTTTAGGCCGTGATTGCGCGCGTTGATTCCTCTGTATCAGGAACTTTACCTCTCGCTACATGGCGCTTACTTACGGGCGTTGCGCACACCTTCCGACAGCGCCGCGCACAGGCTCAATACGCCATCGATTGCTTGTTGATCGTTACTGGCATTGGCGATGTGATCGATCAGGGCCGAGCCCACCACCACGCCATCGGCCAGGCGCGCGATGGCGGCCGCCTGTTCCGGTGTGCGGATACCAAAACCGATGCTGATCGGCAGGTCGGTATGCCGACGCAGGCGGGTCACGGCTTCCTCGACGTGTTCCAGGGTCGCGGCGCCGGCGCCTGTCACACCGGCCACGGATACGTAGTACACGAACCCGGAACTGCCGTTGAGCACGGTCGGCAGGCGCACGTCATCGGTGGTCGGCGTGGTCAGGCGAATAAAGTCGATACCTGCGGCCTGGGCCGGGTCGCACAGCTCGCCGTTATGCTCGGGCGGCATGTCGACCACGATCAGGCCGTCGACGCCGGCCTCTTTGGCGTCAGCGATGAACTTAGGCACGCCGTATTTGTGGATCGGGTTGAAGTAGCCCATCAACACCAGCGGGGTGTCGTTGTTGTCCTTGCGGAACTCTCGCACCATCTGCAGGGTTTTCAGCAGGTTCTGCTTGGCTTCCAGTGCGCGGATGTTGGCCAGTTGGATGGCCGGGCCGTCGGCCATCGGGTCGGTGAAGGGCATGCCCAACTCGATCACATCGGCGCCCGCAGCGGGCAAGCCCTTGAGGATCGCCAGCGAGGTGTCATAACCCGGGTCACCGGCCGTGACGAAGGTCACCAGGGCGGCGCGGTTTTGTTCCTTGAGTTGCGCAAAGCGGGTTTGCAGGCGGCTCATTTAGTGTTTCTCCTGCTGAGACTGTTCCATGTGGTGCATCACGGTCTGCATGTCTTTATCGCCACGGCCGGACAGGTTGACCACCATCAGGTGATCCTTCGGCAGGGTCGGTGCGCGCTTGAACACTTCGGCCAGGGCATGGGCGCTTTCCAGGGCAGGAATGATCCCTTCCAGGCGGCAGCATTTGTGGAACGCGTCCAAGGCTTCATCGTCGGTCACCGAGGTGTACTGGACGCGGCCGATATCGTGCAACCAGGCGTGTTCCGGGCCGATGCCGGGGTAGTCGAGGCCGGCGGAAATCGAGTGGGCGTCGATGATCTGGCCGTCGTCGTCCTGCAGCAGGAAGGTACGGTTGCCGTGCAGCACGCCCGGTACGCCACCGTTGAGGCTGGCGGCGTGCTTGCCGGTCTCGATGCCGTGGCCGGCGGCTTCAACGCCGATGATCTCGACGCTGGTGTCGTCCAGGAATGGGTGGAACAGGCCCATGGCGTTGGAGCCACCGCCGATGCATGCCACCAGGCTGTCCGGCAGGCGGCCTTCCTGGGCTTGCAGCTGGGTGCGGGTTTCCTTGCCGATCACGGCCTGGAAGTCGCGCACCATCGCCGGGTACGGGTGCGGGCCGGCCACGGTGCCGATCAGGTAGAAGGTGTCGTCGACGTTGGTCACCCAGTCGCGCAGGGCTTCGTTCATGGCGTCCTTGAGGGTGCCGGTGCCGGCGACCACCGGGATCACTTCAGCGCCCAAAAGCTTCATGCGGAACACGTTGGCCTGTTGGCGCTCGATGTCGGTGGTGCCCATGTAGATCACGCACTGCAGGCCGAAACGCGCGGCCACGGTGGCGGTCGCCACACCGTGCATACCGGCGCCGGTCTCGGCGATGATGCGTTTCTTGCCCATGCGCCGCGCCAGCAGGATCTGGCCGATGCAGTTGTTGATCTTGTGCGCGCCGGTGTGGTTCAGCTCTTCGCGCTTGAGGTAGATCTTGGCGCCGCCGCAGAACTCGGTCAGGCGCTCGGCGAAATACAGCGGGCTGGGGCGGCCGACGTAGTCGCGCTGGAAGTAGGCCAACTCTTCGTTGAACGCCGGATCGATCTTGGCCGCTTCGTATTCGCGGGCCAGGTCGAGGATCAACGGCATCAGGGTTTCGGCGACGTAGCGGCCGCCAAACGCGCCAAACAGGCCGTTGGCATCAGGGCCGTTGCGCAGATCGGTCTGGGACTGAGTCATGGGACGCTCCAGGTAGAAATTCTGTATGGGAAGCAATGACGGCCACTCTACCCCTCACATCCGGCGCTGAAAACCGATAAGATCGCTGCAACCTGTCAGGAAAACTCACAGATGAGCCGCGACCTCCCGCCCCTCAATGCCCTGCGCGCATTTGAAGCCACTGCCCGCCTCAACAGCGTCAGCCAGGCTGCCGAGCAATTGCACGTGACCCACGGTGCGGTCAGCCGCCAGTTGAAAGTGCTGGAGGAGCATTTAGGTGTCAGCCTGTTCATCAAGGACGGGCGCGGCCTTAAACTCACAGATGCAGGTGTGCGGTTGCGAGATGCCAGCGCGGAGGCGTTCGAGCGCTTGCGGGACGTGTGCGCCGAACTCACCCAGGCCAGCGCCGACGCACCTTTCGTGCTCGGCTGCTCAGGCAGTCTGCTGGCGCGTTGGTTGATCCCGCGCCTGGGACGCTTGAATGCCGATCTGCCGGACCTGCGCCTGCACCTGTCGGCGGGCGACGGCGACCTTGACCCCCGACGCCCCGGTCTCGATGCCCTGCTGGTCTTCGCCGAACCGCCGTGGCCGGCGGATATGCAGGTATATGAACTGGCGAGCGAGCGTATCGGCCCGGTGATGAGCCCGCGTTTTGCCGGCTACCAGCGCCTGCGCCAGGCGCCGCCGCACGCCTTGTGTGGCGAAGCTTTATTGCACACCACGTCCCGTCCGCAAGCCTGGCCCAGTTGGGCGCAACAGCACGGCATCGAGCCCGGCGCGTTGAAACACGGCCAGGGTTTTGAGCATTTGTATTATTTGCTGGAGGCGGCGGTTGCAGGGTTGGGTGTGGCGATTGCGCCAGAACCGCTGGTAGCAGAGGACCTGCGCGCGGGTCGCCTGGTGGCGCCGTGGGGTTTCAGTGAAACCCCGGCGCACCTGGCTTTGTGGCTACCCAAGCGCGCCGCAGACGGGCGCGCGGGTCAATTGGCGCACTGGCTCAAGGCTGAGCTGGCGCGCCAGCCGGTGTAGCCGGTCAATCAGTCACCGCGTTTGCACAGCAGGTAAGCCGCCAGCAGGCCCAGTGCGCCAACGGCGACGCCGGCGGTGGTCCATGGGTGCTCTTGTGCGTAGTCCCGGGTGGCAACACCGGTTTCGCGGATTTTGACTTTGCTTTCTTCGTAGGCATCGCTGATCAGGTGACGGGAATGCTTGAGGGCATTCTCGGCATTGCTTTTCAGGGCCTTCAGGGTTTTGCGCGACTCATCCGACGCATCGTCCTTGAGGCTCTCAAGGGACTTGAGCAGGCTCGAAATCTCGGCTTCCATGCTTTCCAGCGACGCTTTGCGTAAAGAAGTGTTGGCCATGTGAATTCTCCTGAAGTGATTGAGTGGCGTGTGTAGATACCGACTCCAGCGTTTTCAGAAAGTGCAGTAAATCTGAACTTTCGGGTAGGAACGGTCGCCAGAAGCAGTATGAACAATGACTGCTAGGCTTTATTGACGACCCTCAGGAGAAACACCATGTCTGATCATCACACCTACAAGAAAGTCGAATTGGTAGGTTCATCCACCACCAGCATCGAAGACGCAATCAACAATTCCCTGGCCGAAGCCAACAAGAGCATCAAGCACTTGGAGTGGTTTGAGGTGACGGAGACCCGTGGTCATATCAAGGACGGCAAGGTCGCCCACTATCAGGTCACGCTCAAGGTGGGGTTTCGAATTGCCAGTAGTTGATCGCGTCGGTTGAACTTGCCGGCTGGCCGATTGCCATAACCTGCGCTACAAACAATGGGTGCCGATGCCTGCAGCGTCGGCACGCTCGTTTCAATCAGCGCAAGGAAAGTGACGGATGAAGAAGTTCCTGTTAGCGGTAGGTTTGTTGAGCATTGCGGGCACAGCCCTGGCGGCGGGCAAGCCTTGTGAAGAGCTGAAAAGTGAAATTGCAGCGAAAATCGACGCCAAGGGCGCTTCGGGTTATTCGCTGGAAGTCGTGGATAAAGGCGCCTCGACCGACGCTAAAGTGGTTGGCACCTGTGAGGGTGGTACCAAGGAAATCGTCTACAAGCGCGGTTAATCCCGTGTGGCAGGCTTGAAACCGACGCACAGGTGCGTCGGTTTTTTTTCGCCTGGGGGTTTAGCCCTTCATCAACTGCGCCAGCAGCTCGTAGGAATGAATCCGATCGGCGTGCTCGTACAGGTCGCAGGTGAAGATCAATTCGTCGGCGCCGGTCTGTTCGATCAGTACTTCCAGCTTGGCACGGATCTTCGCCGGGCTGCCCACCATTGCCAGTCCGAGGAAACTGCCGACGGCGTCTTTTTCATGGGGCAGCCACAGGCCGTCCATGGTTTTCACCGGTGGGCGCTGCACCAGGCTTTGCCCGCGCATCAAGGCAAGGATGCGCTGGTACACCGAGGTGGCCAGGTAGTCGGCCTGCTCATCGGTGTCGGCGGCAACCAATGGAATGCCGAGCATCACGTAAGGCTTGTCCAGCACGGCCGAGGGCTTGAAGTGGTTGCGGTACACGCGAATCGCCTCGTGCATCAAACGCGGTGCGAAATGGGAGGCGAAGGCGTAGGGCAAACCGCGTTCGCCCGCCAGTTGCGCGCTGAACAGGCTGGAACCCAGCAGCCATACCGGTACGTTGGTGCCGGTGCCGGGCACCGCAATCACCCGTTGGTCCGGTGTGCGTGGGCCGAGGTAGGCCATCAGCTCGGCCACGTCTTCCGGGAAGTCATCCGCGCTGCCGGAGCGTTCACGGCGCAGGGCGCGAGCGGTCATCTGGTCGGAGCCGGGTGCGCGGCCCAGGCCCAGGTCGATACGTCCGGGGTAGAGGCTTTCCAGGGTGCCGAACTGCTCGGCGATCACCAGCGGTGCATGGTTGGGCAGCATCACGCCGCCGGAGCCGACGCGAATCGTCGAGGTACCGCCGGCCAGGTAACCCAGCAATACCGAGGTGGCCGAGCTGGCGATGCCATCCATATTGTGGTGTTCCGCCACCCAGAAACGGTTGTAGCCGAACTTTTCCACATGCTGGGCCAAATCCAGGGAATTGCGCAACGACTGCGCCGGGCTGCCGTTGGCGCGCACCGGCACCAGGTCGAGGGTCGAGAACTTTACGTCGGACAGCGATTTCATAAGCCTGCTTCTCCAATGGGGGCGCAGGCTTCTTAGACGAACCAAAACCTGCCGCTTCATGTGCATGTCCTATGCAATGAGGGCATATACCCGAGATTCAATAGCAGCAATGAAATTTCCTACTTAATTGCTAGGTTTCTCTTACAACTGAACTTTGCCGGCGCGTCTATCCTCAGAACCTTACCGACGCAAAACCACCGTTCGAGGAGAAAGCTATGAGTATCGTTAAAAAGGCATCCGCGCATTGGGAAGGTGATCTGAAGACTGGCCTGGGCTCCATTTCCACCGAAACCGGCGTGCTGCGCGAAGCGCCCTACGGCTTTAAGGCCCGTTTCGAAGGCGGCAAGGGTACCAATCCTGAAGAACTGATTGGCGCGGCCCACGCCGGCTGTTTCTCCATGGCTTTTTCCATGATTCTCGGCGACGCCGGGCTCAAGGCTGACAGCATCGACACCCAGGCCGAAGTGACCTTGGACCAGGTCGATGGCGGCTTCGCGATCACCGCCGTGCACTTGGTGCTCAAGGCCAAGATTCCAGGTGCCAGCCAGGCGCAGTTCGATGAATTGAGCAAGAAGGCCAAGGAAGGGTGCCCGGTGTCCAAGGTGCTGAATGCGAAGATCAGCCTGGATGCCACGCTGGTCAACTGACACTGCAGGTCCAGTGTGGGAGGGGGCCAGCCCCCTCCCACATTTTGTTCTGCGTTAAATCAGAACTCGTGTTTCCCGAATGTGGTCCTATAGCCTATGCAGCCTTAGGCGCACACCCGTGCGCATGCATTCAGGGAGCTTCACACATGAAACGTTTTGCTTTGGCGATCATTTGCGGTGTGTTGGCCACATCGGCTGTGGCCGCACCAAAAGACTGCGAAGAGCTCAGGAAAGAGATTGAGGTCAAGATCCAGGCGAACGCGGTTCCGTCCTACACCTTGGAAATTGTCAGCAAGGAAGAGGCTGACAAGCACGACGTCGCCATGGTCGTCGGCAGCTGTGAGAACGGTACCAAAGCCATCATCTATCAGAAGAACAACGATTGATCAGAGACAGTTGACGCTGCGTTCTTCCGCCAGCAATTGGCGAGCGGCGTTATACAGCCGGATATTCGGCGTGAAGGCCAATGAGCGCCCTTCCAGGCGATAGCGTTGGCCAGCCTCGAAATGGTCGTACTGCAGAGTGATGAAACAGGTGCGGTCGGCCGTTTGCCCAAAGCCATTGAGGCTGCCGCCGGTCGGCACCTCGAAATCAAAGCGCACCATCAACTCGTGACTGCCCGGTGAAACCTGGAAGTAGCGTCCGTCCGGCAGGTTCTTACCATCCAGGCGCTGCGCCATCACCAGCTTGGCTCCCGGCGTTGGCGTAGCGAAATCGACCCAGGCCTGATGCGGATCGACCGGCGGCAGGGGGGTCGAAGCGCAGGCGCTGAGCAACAGGGCGACGACGGGAAGCAGGAGCTGGCGCATGGCAGGTACTCAACGCAAGGAGAGCTTTGAGTATAAACACGCCACGCCGTGGAAAAATCCCCTTCAGGCGCGATAGTCTGGCGAACACATCACCCAGGAGCGGTCGGGGCATGGTCAGGCGTTTTCTTCCAGGGTTGATAGTCGTGCTGCTCAGTGGCTGCTCCAGCGTCAGTTACTACAGCCAATTGGCAGGTGGTCAGTGGCAGCTGTTGCGAGCCCGGGAGCCGGTTGCCGAGGTCATCGCCGATCCGTCGCGGCCGCAGGGGCTGCGTGATCATCTGGCTCAAGCACAGAAAGCTCGAACCTTCGCCAGCGAACACCTGAATCTGCCTGACAACCAAAGTTACCGGCTGTATGCCGATATCGGCCGACCTTATGTGGTCTGGAATGTCTTCGCCACGCAGGAATTTTCCCTGGCGCCTCAAACCCATTGCTTTCCCATTGCCGGTTGCGTGGCCTATCGCGGCTATTACAGCCAGGGCGCGGCACGGGGTGAGGCGGCGTTGTTGCGCCAGCAAGGCATGGACGTATCGATAGGTGGCGTCGAAGCCTATTCCACCCTGGGTTGGTTCAACGACCCGATCATGAATTCGATGATGAACTGGGGCGACGAACGCCTGGCCACGCTGATCTTCCATGAGCTGGCGCACCAGCGGTTCTACGTGCAGGACGACACCGAATTCAACGAGTCGTTTGCCAGCTTCGTCGAGCAGGAAGGCACCCGCCAGTGGCGCGCGGCCCAGGGCCTGGCGCCGCTTGGCAGCTCGACGCGGCAGCAGCGGGACCAATTTACCCAGTTGATCCTCGATACACGTAAGCGCCTGGAAAAACTCTACGTGCAACTGCTGTCCGTCGAGGCGATGCGCCAGGCCAAGGCGGCCGAATTCGAGGCGTTGCGCCGTGAGTACCGGCAGATGCGCGATAGCCAATGGGGCGGGGACAAGCGTTATGACGCCTGGATGAACCTGCCGATGAACAATGCGCGGTTGTTGCCGTTCGGGCTGTATGACCGGTGGGTGCCGGCGTTTGCGGCGTTGTTCAGGCAGGAAGGCGGGGATTGGCGCAAGTTTTACGCCGCAGTGGAGAAGATGGGCGAGTTGCCGGTGGGGCAGCGCAAGGCTGCGTTGAGGCGGTTGGAAGGTACTGATCGGTAGAGCCTCATCGGCGGGCAAGCCGCTCCCAATGTGGGAGGAGGCTTGCCCCCGATGGCGGCCTCAGGGCCGCATCAAAAACGCCTGATGCATCTGCGCCAACGTCTCGAAATGCCAGGTCGGCGCTTCGGCGTTCAACTCTTCGAAACTGCCAAACCCATAACCGACGGCCGCCGAATCCACGCCATTGCTGCGCGCCCCGATCAGGTCGTGCTTACGATCACCGATCATCAAGGTAGTGGCCGGATCCAGGCCTTCTTCGCGGAGCACATGCGCAATCAACTCAACCTTGTTGGTGCGTGTCCCGTCCAGTTCACTGCCGTAGATCACCTTGAAGTGCCTGGCAAAATCGAAATGCCGCGCGATCTCGCGGGCAAACACCCAGGGCTTGGATGTGGCGACGTACAACTGGCGGCCCTGTTTGTCCAGGTCTTCGAGCAGCGGCATCACGCCCTCGAATACGCGGTTTTCATACAGCCCGGTGACCTTGAAGCGCTCGCGGTAGAAATTCACCGCCTCCCAGGCCTTGGCCTCATCGAAGTCGTAGAACTGCATGAAGGCTTGCAGCAACGGCGGGCCGATGAAGTGTTCGAGTTGGGTCAGGTCGGGTTCGTCGATGCCCAGTTTGCCAAGGGCGTACTGGATCGAGCGGGTGATGCCCTCGCGTGGGTCGGTGAGGGTGCCATCCAGGTCGAACAGGACGGTTTGGTAAGGGAGGGTCATTGGTCGAATCCTTCAGCCAGGTGCAGGTCTTTGAGCTTCACGTAGTTGGCGGCGCTGTAGGTGAAAAAGGCGCGTTCCTTGTCAGTCAGCGGGCGGATTTGTTTAACCGGGCTGCCCACATACAAAAAACCACTGTCGAGTTTCTTGCCCGGTGGCACCAGGCTGCCGGCGCCGATGATGACGTCGTCTTCCACCACGGCGCCGTCCATCACGATGCTGCCCATGCCGATCAAAATCCGGTTGCCCACCGTGCAGCCATGCAGCATGACCTTGTGGGCGATGGTCACGTCATCGCCGATCAGCAGCGGGAAACCGCCAGGATTGAACGGTCCGGCATGGGTAATGTGCAGCACGCAGCCGTCCTGCACGCTGGTGCGCGCGCCGATACGGATGCGGTGCATGTCGCCGCGAATCACGGTCAGCGGCCAGACCGAGCTGTCGGTGCCGATTTCGACATCGCCGATCACCACCGCCGAAATATCGACAAAAGCCCCTGCGCCCAGGGTTGGCGTGTGGTTCTGATAGGTGCGAAGGGTCACGATAGCCTCTCTCTTATGTGCTGATAGCTGCGGTGGGCGTTGATTGTAATTAAGATGGCCCCATCTTTGTTCTTACATGTTTCTTCAGCCAAGGTGCCAACCGTGAGCGCGAACAATCCTCTTCTGCAGTCCTACGACCTGCCGCCGTTCTCGGCGATCCGTGCCGAGCACGTGCAACCGGCCATCGAACAGATCCTCGCCGACAACCGTGTTGCCATCGAAGGCATCCTGCAAAGCCAGGGTAAAAATCCGACATGGGCCGGCCTGGTGCTGGCCATGGACGAATTGAATGATCGCCTGGGCGCCGCCTGGAGCCCGGTCAGCCACCTCAACGCCGTGTGCAACAGCGCCGAGCTGCGCGAAGCCTACGAGGCGTGCCTGCCGGCATTGAGCGCCTACTCCACCGAGATGGGCCAGAACCGCGCGCTGTTCCAAGCCTTCGAAGCCCTGGCCAACAGCCCGGAAGCCGCCGGTTTCGACGTGGCGCAAAAAACTATTCTTGAACACTCCCTGCGCGACTTCCGCCTCTCGGGTATCGACTTGCCGCCTGAGCAGCAAAAACGTTATGCCGAAGTGCAGAGCAAGCTTTCCGAGCTGGGCAGCAAATTCTCCAACCAACTGCTGGACGCCACCCAGGCGTGGACCAAGCACGTCACCGAGGAAGCCACCCTCGCCGGCCTGACCGATTCGGCCAAGGCGCAGATGGCCGCTGCCGCGCAGGCCAAAGGCCTCGACGGTTGGCTGATCACCCTGGAGTTTCCGAGCTACTACGCGGTCATGACCTACGCCCAGGACCGCGCCCTGCGCGAAGAAATCTACGCGGCCTACTGCACCCGTGCGTCAGACCAAGGTCCGAATGCCGGTCAGAACGATAACGGCCCGGTGATGGAACAGATCCTCGATCTGCGTCAGGAACTGGCCAAGCTCCTGGGTTACGCCTCGTTCTCCGAGCTGAGCCTGGCCACCAAGATGGCCGAGTCCAGCGACCAGGTGTTGAGCTTCCTGCGTGACCTGGCCAAGCGCAGCAAGCCGTTCGCTGCCCAGGACCTGCAACAGCTCAAGGCCTACGCCGCCGAACAAGGCTGCGCCGACCTGCAAAGCTGGGACAGCGGTTTCTACGGCGAAAAGCTGCGTGAGCAACGCTACAGCGTGTCCCAGGAAGCCCTGCGCGCCTACTTCCCGATCGACAAGGTGCTGGGCGGCCTGTTCGCCATCGTGCAGCGTTTGTACGGCATCGAGATTGCCGAGCAAAAAGGCTTCGACACCTGGCACCCGGATGTTCGCCTGTTTGAAATCAAGGAAAACGGCCAGCACGTCGGGCGTTTTTTCTTCGACCTGTACGCCCGCGCCAACAAGCGTGGCGGTGCCTGGATGGACGGCGCGCGCGACCGTCGTCGCACCATCGACGGTGTGCTGCAAAGCCCGGTGGCGAACCTGGTGTGCAACTTCACCCCGGCCGACAGCGGTAAGCCTGCCCTGCTGACCCACGATGAAGTGACCACCCTGTTCCACGAATTCGGCCATGGCCTGCATCACCTGCTGACCCGCGTCGAGCATGCCGGCGTGTCCGGTATCAATGGCGTGGCGTGGGATGCGGTGGAGTTGCCAAGCCAGTTCATGGAGAACTGGTGCTGGGAGCCCGAAGGCCTGGCGCTGATCTCCGGTCATTATGAAAGCGGCGAGCCACTGCCCCAGGACCTGCTGGAAAAAATGCTCGCGGCGAAGAACTTCCAGTCCGGCCTGATGATGGTGCGCCAGTTGGAGTTCTCGCTGTTCGATTTCGAATTGCATGCCACCCATGGCGATGGCCGCAGCGTGGCCCAGGTGCTCGAAGGCGTGCGCGATGAGGTGTCGGTGATGCGTCCTCCGGCCTACAACCGTTTCCCCAACAGCTTTGCGCACATCTTCGCTGGCGGTTATGCCGCGGGCTACTACAGCTACAAATGGGCCGAAGTGCTGTCGGCGGATGCCTTCTCCAAATTCGAAGAAGACGGCGTGCTCAACGCAGAGACCGGCCGTGCATTCCGTGAGGCGATCCTGGCGCGCGGCGGCTCCCAGGCGCCGATGGTGCTGTTCGTCGACTTCCGCGGACGTGCCCCGTCGATTGACGCACTCTTGCGCCACAGCGGCCTGAGTGAGGACGCAGCAGCATGAGTGAAGGGCCTGTGATTACCAAAAAGCAATTTATCGCCGGGGCGGTCTGCCCGGCGTGCAGCGAACCGGACAAGTTGAAGATGTGGACCGAGGACAGCGTGCCGCATCGTGAGTGCGTGGCCTGCGGGTACACCGATACGCTGAATGATCAAGGTCTGTCGGTGCCCAAGGAATTGGGCACGCGGGTCAATACATCGGCGTTGAAAGCGCCGGACCCGAAGGTGCAGGCGGTGCAGTTCTTTCCTAACCCGAAGCTGAAGAAAGACTGAAGAAACCGCACAACCCCCCCCTGTAGGAGCGAGCTTGCTCGCGAAGAATCAGAGAGCGCCGCGTTCCTCCAGAAGGCCTGCGTCATCGTTAACGTTCTTCGCGAGCACCCTCGCTCCTACAATGGTTTCTCCTTCTGGCTTGATGTATTGAGCCAGCCGTTCATTGAACACAGGGCAAACGCGCTGGTGCTGCAATCGCCATTCGCCAAGGCTGTGCGCAACTTGTCGATATCGGCCCTCATCATGTAGCGAACGCCGTCCTTGAAGCCGTTACTGGTGCCGAAACCGCCCAAGGTCATCTCGTTCAGCGCATCCTCCTTGCTCCATCCCTGGATCACCACGCGATACATCGCCGCCATCAGGCCGGTGCGGTCAGAGCCGTGCTTGCAATGCATCAGCACCGGGCCGTCAGCTTCCGCTTCCTTGATCGCCCTGAGTGCCGCCAGCACGTCAGAGTCATCCACATGGTTGGTGCGATAACTCAACTGAACCTGACGGATGCCTGGCGCCTTCAGCCAGTTGCTATCGGACTCGGGCAGGAAGTTGATCACGGTCCCGATCTTGAGCTGTTCCAGCAACGGCGCTGCCTTGCTATCCGGCAATGCGCTGCGATAGAGCGTGGGCGTCATTTGATGCAGGTTGTAGCGGTCGCCCACTGGCTGGGCCCATTCTGGAGAACGCAGGGACGTAGCGTCATCGGCCCGAACAAAAGCTGTGGTGAACAGTGCCATGAACGCGAGGCCCAGGGCCGGCAACCAATGATGCTTGTACATGGGCGACGTCACCCTATAGGGAGTGGTTGATGGCGCCCAGAGTCGGTCACGGCGGGTCAAGGAGGTGTGAGGTGTGCGTCAAAGAATCGTGAATCCTCAATCTTTAGTCGCTGAAGCGATTCTCTCGATGCTTAGGCTGCTATCATTTGTAACTATTGTTTGCGCGCTGCGCTCTATCTCCCTGGATCACCTGGATCCAGATCGCCGCCCGACAACGCCAAGCCACTCCCTAGAAGCGGCTGATAACCCCGTGACCACATGATGAGGTGCCACCATGTCTGATCAAGATCAAGACAACCCCCGGCGTGACTTTCTACGCAAATCCTTGACCTTGATCCCGGTGGTCACGGTTGCCAGCACCGGCCTTGGCGGTTCGATGCTGATGGCGACGCCTGCGCCGGTCGAGGCTGCGCCAGCCAAGCCTGCGGCCAGCGAAAAAGCCTACGAGCCAAGCTATTTCACTGCGGAGGAATGGGCGTTTATCAACGCTGCCGTCGAGCGTCTGATCCCGGCCGATGCCCAAGGCCCCGGCGCCCTGGAAGCTGGCGCGCCGGAGTACATCGACCGGCAGATGAACACGCCTTACGCCAGCGGTGCCCTGTGGTTCATGCAAGGCCCGTTTAATGCCGATGCGCCACCGGAGATGGGCTGGCAGAGCAAGTTGGTGCCCAAGGACATCTATCGCCTGGGTATTGCCGCGACGGATGCCTGGTCGAAGGCGTTCAACGGCAAAGTTTTTGCTGCGCAAGACAGCGCTACCCGAGACGATATGTTGCGGCGCCTGGAGGCGGGCGGCAGTGAGGTCACGGCACATTTTGACGCGGTGCCGCCGAAGATGTTCTTCAACCTGCTGCTGCAAAACACCAAGGAAGGCTTCTTCTGCGACCCGATCCATGGTGGCAACAAAGGCATGGTCGGCTGGACCATGATTGGCTTCCCCGGCGCCCGCGCCGATTTCATGGACTGGGTGGAACGCAATGAGCAGTACCCCTTCCCGGCAGTATCCATCCGCGGCGAGAGGGCATAAACGTGGCGACCATCATGAAGAAAGTGGATGCGGTGATTGTCGGCTTCGGCTGGACCGGCGCGATCATGGCCAAGGAGCTGACGGAAGCCGGGCTGAACGTGGTAGCGCTGGAGCGCGGCCCGATGCAGGACACTTACCCGGACGGCAACTATCCCCAGGTCATCGACGAACTGACCTACAGCGTGCGTAAAAAACTCTTCCAGGACATCTCCAAGGAGACGGTGACGATTCGCCATAGCGTGAATGACGTTGCCTTGCCTAACCGTCAGCTCGGCGCGTTTTTGCCGGGTAACGGCGTGGGCGGTGCGGGCTTGCACTGGTCGGGCGTGCATTTCCGTGTCGATCCGATTGAACTGCGCATGCGCAGCCATTACGAGGAACGCTACGGCAAGCATTTCATTCCCAAGGACATGACCATCCAGGACTTCGGCGTGAGCTACGAAGAGCTGGAGCCGTTTTTCGACTATGCGGAAAAAGTCTTCGGCACCTCAGGCCAGGCCTGGACCGTGAAAGGCCAGGTGGTGGGTGAAGGTCGTGGCGGCAACCCCTATGCGCCGGACCGTTCCAACCCGTTTCCGTTGGAAGCGCAAAAGAACACAGTCTCCGCACAGCTGTTTCAGAAAGCCGCCGCCAGCGTCGGGTACAAGCCCTACAACCTGCCGTCAGCCAATACCTCGGGACCTTACACCAACCCCTACGGCGCGCAGATGGGCCCGTGCAACTTCTGCGGTTTTTGCAGCGGCTACGTGTGCTACATGTACTCCAAGGCCTCGCCGAACGTGAACATCCTGCCGGCGCTGCGCCAGGTGCCGAATTTCGAGCTGAGGCCCAACTCCCACGTGCTCAAGGTCAATCTGGACAGCACCAAGAGCAAGGCCACCGGCGTGACCTATATCGACGCCCAGGGCCGAGAGTGCGAACAACCGGCAGACCTGGTGATCCTCGGCGCGTTCCAGTTCCACAACGTGCGGCTGATGCTGCTGTCGGGCATCGGCAAGCCTTACGACCCGATGACCAATGAGGGTGTGGTGGGCAGGAACTTTGCCTACCAGAACATGGCCACCATCAAGGCGTTCTTCGACAAGGACACCCATACCAACAACTTTATCGGTGCCGGCGGCAATGGCGTGGCCATCGATGACTTCAACGCCGACAACTTCGATCACGGGCCCCATGGCTTTGTGGGCGGTTCGCCGATGTGGGTCAACCAGGCCGGCAGCCGGCCGATTGCCGGTACGTCCAACCCGCCCGGCACTCCGGCCTGGGGCAGTGCCTGGAAGCGCGCCACCGCCGATTACTACACCCACCAGGTGTCGATGGATGCTCACGGTGCCCATCAATCCTACCGGGGTAACTACCTGGATCTGGACCCTGTCTACCGTGATGCCTACGGCCTGCCGTTGCTGCGCATGACGTTCGACTGGCAGGAAAACGACATCAAGATGAACCGCTTCATGGTCGAGAAAATGGGCAAGGTCGCCGAAGCGATGAACCCCAAGGCGATAGCCGTGCTGGGCAAAAAAGTCGGTGAGCACTTCAACACCGCGTCCTACCAGACCACCCACCTCAACGGTGGCGCGATCATGGGGACCGACCCGAAGACCAGTGCGCTGAACCGCTACTTGCAGTGCTGGGACGTACACAATGTGTTTGTTCCCGGCGCATCCGCTTTCCCACAGGGCTTGGGCTACAACCCTACAGGCCTGGTGGCGGCATTGACCTACTGGTCGGCCCGGGCGATTCGCGAGCAGTACCTGAAAAAACCCGGCCCGCTGGTTCAGGCATAAGGAGCGATGACCATGAAAGCATTTGTTATCGCGACGTTTGCCCTGCTCAGCAGCTGCTCGATCAGTGCCGCTGAAACCGACCTGATCAAGCAGGGCGAATACCTGGCCCGCGCCGGCGACTGCGTGGCCTGCCACACCGCCAAGGGCGGCAAACCGTTCGCCGGTGGCCTGCCGATGGAAACCCCCATCGGTGTGATCTATTCCACCAACATCACCCCGGACAAGACCGGCCTGGGCGACTACAGCTTCGAGGACTTCGACAAGGCCGTGCGTCACGGTGTCGCCAAGAGTGGTAGTACGCTTTACCCGGCGATGCCCTACCCGTCCTATGCGCGTGTCAGCGAAAGCGATATGCAGGCGTTGTATGCGTACTTCATGAAGGGCGTGGAACCGGTCGCCCAGGTGAACAAGGACAGCGACATTCCGTGGCCGTTGAGCATGCGTTGGCCGCTGGCGGCGTGGCGCTGGATGTTTGCCCCTGAGGTGGTGGATAAGCCTGTCGTGGCCGACGCAGACCCGGTGATCAGCCGTGGCGCCTATCTGGTGGAAGGCCTTGGCCACTGTGGCGCGTGCCATACACCACGCGCCCTGACCATGCAGGAAAAAGCCCTGAGCGCGACTGACGGCAAGGCCTTCCTGTCCGGCAGCGCGCCACTGGAAGGCTGGATCGCCAAGAGCCTGCGCGGTGACCACAAGGACGGCCTCGGCAGTTGGAGCGAGGCGCAGCTGGTGCAATTCCTCAAGACCGGTCGCAGTGATCGCAGCGCGGTATTTGGTGGTATGAGCGACGTGGTCGTGCATAGCATGCAGTACATGTCCCAGGACGACCTGACCGCTATCGCCCGTTACCTCAAGAGCCTGCCGGCGGTGGACCCGCAGGACCAGCCGCACCAGTATGACAAGCAGGTGGCCGAGGCGCTGTGGAAGGGCGATGACAGCAAGCCCGGCGCCTCGGTGTACATCGACAACTGCGCGGCCTGCCACCGTACCGATGGCCATGGTTACACGCGGGTGTTCCCGGCGTTGGCGGGCAACCCGGTGGTGCAGACTGCGGACGCCACGTCGTTGATCAACATCGTGTTGAACGGCGGCACGTTGCCGGCCACTCACACGGCGCCGTCGACCTTTACCATGCCGGCGTTCGCCTGGCGCCTGTCGGACCAGGAAGTGGCGGATGTGGTCAGTTTCATCCGTGGCAGTTGGGGTAACCAGGGTGCCGCAGTGAAAGCCAGTGACGTGGCCGACCTGCGCAAGAACGACATGCGCACCACCTCGGGCGATGACCTGGGGCAGGTCACACAAAAGCACTGACCGCCAGACGGCACTGGTCAGGAACCTCGCGCCTCGATACTGTATATAAAAACAGTATCGAGGCGCTTTCATGTCTACTCCGCTGCCGCCCCGTGGTCGGGGCACGGCCATCAACCTGCATAACCGCTTTGCGCCCACCGTCAGCGTGGCGGAGGACGACGGCTGGTACCAGGAAGTGCCGCCGACCCAGGGCACCGAAGTGCGCATCGAAACGGCCAAGACCATCATCACCCGCAACAACTCTCCGGACCTGCCGTTCGACCGCTCCATCAATCCCTATCGTGGCTGCGAACATGGCTGCATTTACTGTTATGCACGGCCCAGTCATGCCTATTGGGACATGTCACCGGGGCTGGATTTCGAAACCAGGCTGATCGCCAAGAGCAATGCGGCCGACGTGCTGGAACAGCAGTTGTCGAAGCCGGGCTATGTGTGTGCGCCGATCAACCTGGGTTCCAACACCGACCCGTACCAGCCTATCGAGCGTGAGTACAGGATCACCCGGCAAACCCTCGAAGTGCTGCTGCGCTATCGGCACCCGGTCACCATCATCACCAAGGGCTCGTTGATCCTGCGTGACCTGGACCTGCTGGCGGAGCTGGCCAGGCAACGCCTTGTGGCGGTGATGATCAGTCTCACCAGCCTGGATGATGAGCTCAAGCGCATCCTGGAGCCGCGCACCGCCGCGCCCAAGGCACGGTTGCGGGCCATACGGGTGATGCGCGAGGCGGGCATCCCGGTGGGCGTGCTGTGCTCGCCGATGATCCCGATGATCAACGACAGCGAGTTGGAAAGCCTGCTTACCGAAGCCCATGCCGCCGGTGCGCAGAGTGCGGCGTACATGATGTTGCGCCTGCCGCTGGAGGTGGCGCCGCTGTTCGAGGAGTGGCTGGCGGCGCATTACCCGCAGCGTGCGGCCCATGTGATGAGCCTGGTGCGCCAGGTGCGCGGTGGTGAGGTCTACGACAGTCGGTTCGGCGTCCGCATGCGGGGCGAGGGGCCGTTTGCCGACCTGCTGGCCCAGCGCTTCAGCAAGGCGATCAAACGCCTGGGGCTCGATCGCAGAGAAGGCTTCAATCTGGATTGCACGGCGTTCTGTCCACCGGGCAGACAGATGGCATTGTTGTAGACTGAAAAGGCAGAATGCACCGTTCCTGTAGGAATAGTCGCGTTTTGACATCACTGAAACCCGCGATCTAGAGCGGTTCATTCAGTTTGAGTTAAGTTTCGGTGGTTACCTTGTTCAGCGAGTGACTGATGAGTCGGCAGTCTGGTTGGTGGCTTTTACAACTATTTCACTGGCCTGGCGTCGAACTGACCTGAAAACTCCCCTGCATTAATCAAGAGGATGAATCATGAGTGACAAGGATAAACAGCCGTTGGCTGCGTCGGCTTCAGCCCCTCAGGTGGCAGAGTCTGCCGATGCAGCGCTAAAACACATCGTTGACGGCTTTTTGCATTTCCATCACGACGTCTTCCCTCAGCAGGAAGAACTCTTCAAGAAACTCGCCACGGCCCAGAGCCCGCGGGCGATGTTCATTACCTGCGCCGACTCGCGCATCGTGCCTGAGCTGATTACCCAAAGCTCTCCCGGCGACCTGTTCGTGACCCGCAACGTCGGTAACGTCGTGCCGCCTTATGGGCAGATGAACGGCGGTGTTTCCACTGCCATCGAGTACGCAGTACTGGCCCTGGGCGTGCAGCACATCATCGTGTGCGGGCACTCCGATTGTGGCGCCATGCGCGCGGTCCTCAACCCCGCCAGCCTGGAGAAGATGCCAACGGTAAGGGCCTGGCTGCGGCACGCCGAAGTCGCCAAGTCCATGGTCGAGGACAATTGCGACTGCGCCAACGAAGGCGAGAGCATGAAAGTGCTCACCGAAGAAAACGTCATCGCCCAACTGCAGCATTTGCGCACCCATCCTTCTGTGGCGTCGCGCATGGCCAACGGTCAGCTGTTTATTCACGGCTGGATCTACAACATCGAGACCAGTGAAATTCGAGCCTACGATGCTGATCAGTCGGCATTCCGACCGTTAAGCGGCGAAGGGCCGATTCCTTCCGCGACGCCTAAAGCGCGCTTCTAAACACTTCCCTGCCGGGTAAAGCGGTGGCTGCCATGGATGCAGCCAGGCTTTGCCGCGCCCGGCGAATACCTCGGGAGAGCCATCATGCGTGCTGCTCAATTGAAAGCTGTATTGCCACGGGAGCTGCTCGCCTCCGTGGTTGTGTTTCTGGTCGCCCTGCCCCTGTGCATGGGGATCGCCATCGCGTCCGGCATGCCGCCGGCCAAGGGCCTGATCACCGGGATTATCGGTGGCCTGGTGGTGGGCTGGTTGGCGGGCTCGCCGCTGCAGGTCAGCGGCCCGGCGGCGGGGCTGGCGGTCTTGGTGTTCGAGCTGGTGCGCCAGCACGGGATGCTGATGCTCGGGCCGATCCTGCTGCTGGCCGGCTTCCTGCAACTGGTGGCCGGGCGCCTGCGCCTGGGCTGCTGGTTCCGCGTCACGGCGCCGGCAGTGGTGTACGGTATGCTGGCGGGGATCGGCGTATTGATTGTGCTATCGCAGATCCATGTGATGCTCGACGGTGCGCCCAAGCCCTCCGGGCTGGATAACCTGGCGGGCTTCCCCGCCGCGCTGGTGCAGGCGATTCCTACCTTGGGCGGCGGACTGGGTTGGCAGGCCGGATTGCTCGGTTTGTCGACGATGCTGGTGATGTACCTGTGGGATAAATTCCGTCCGCAAACCCTGCGTTTCGTGCCCGGAGCCCTGTTGGGTGTGGGCCTGGCAACGGTGACCAGCCTGGTGCTGGCGCTGCAGGTCAAACGTGTGGAAGTCCCGGAGAACCTCGCCGACGCCATCGATTGGCTGCGTCCCAGCGACCTGTTGAACCTGGCTGACCCTCAGTTGTTGATCGCTGCGTTTGCGGTGGCGTTTATCGCCAGTGCCGAAACCTTGCTCTCTGCGGCAGCGGTCGACCGCATGCACAGCGGCCAGCGTTCCGATTTCGATAAGGAATTGTCCGCCCAAGGCGTGGGCAACATGTTGTGCGGCCTGGTGGGTGCCCTGCCGATGACCGGTGTGATCGTGCGCAGCTCGGCCAACGTGCAGGCCGGTGCCACCACGCGGTTGTCAGCCATGTTCCATGGCGTATGGCTGTTGGGGTTCGTACTGTTGCTGTCGAGCGTGCTGCAAAGCATTCCTGTGGCAAGCCTGGCGGGTGTGTTGGTGTACACCGGGATCAAGCTGGTGGACATCAAGGCCTTCAAGGCCCTCGGTCGTTATGGGCGTATGCCGATGTTTACCTACGCGGCCACGGCGTTGGCGATCATTTTCACCGACCTGCTGACCGGTGTGCTGGTGGGCTTCGGGCTCACACTGGTCAAGCTGGCGCTCAAGGCCTCGCGCCTGAAAGTCAGTCTGATCGACCTGCCCCTGGAGGGGGAAATGGAGCTGCGTTTGACCGGTGCGGCGACTTTCCTGAAAGTGCCGGCGTTGACCCAGGTGCTGGCGACGGTGCCTCCGGGCACGACTGTGCACGTACCGCTGAGTAACCTGAGTTATATCGACCATTCCTGCCTGGAGTTGCTGGAGGAATGGGACCGGGCGAATGCGGCCAAGGGCTCGAGGCTGGTGATCGAGGCGCGTGGGTTGAAGCGCAGGCTCGAAGGCCGGGTCAGGATGACGACAGGGATCGGCTCGGCGCCCTCAGTCGGCTGAGGGAGTGGGATCAACATGTGGGAGGGGGCTTGCCCCCTCCCACATTCATTCTCTGTGTCATTTAGGATTTAAGCTGGCTGATCCAGCGCCAATTCAACTCCCAGCTGGCGGGACAGGCACGGCCAGCGCTTCCACGCGGCTTCCGTTGCCGGGCTTTTCAGCTGTTCGCGATACGCTTCGACAGACTCCAGTGCAAAGCTGTCTTCGTTGAGCATTTCATCCACCGCATGATGAACGGCTTCATCCAGCTGGTTGGCGAATGCTTCACCGATCAACTGATGGGCAATCACGTTGGCCACGGTGGTATCTGCTGGAATCAGTGGCCGGCCAAAGTGTTTGATATACAAATCGTTGACCTCTTCCACCAGGCGATGGGCCAGGTAAGCCTCGTCCAGCAGACCGTCGAGCCCTTCATGGCCGGCCAGGATGGCGGGGGGCTGCAGGAAGAAATGCTCGGCGATTTTCAGCACTGGCTTGATCTGGCTTTCGATGCCGGCCTCGCGGGCCACGTCGTTGGCGGCGTCCAGCAGGTCCGGCACGAGATCGATGTAGGCCGTGACGAAACGGGTCATGACAATGTTGCGATCGCCATCAGCCAGGGAAATGGCCGAATGCAGGTGCGGCAATTGCTCTTCCAGCTGCTTGGCCAACTGGCCAGTGCTGGATTCGTGTTGATGGGCACGGGAAATCTGCTCGCGCAATGCGGCGGTGTTCATGAAGGCTCCAGTGAAGCAGGCGTAGGAATAGGGACAGCATAAGGTAGCTCGTTTATACGAGCGCCTAAGACGCATTTGTCATAATTATTTCATGGTTATGCACAGGCGTTATATCGAATTGCCATCGTTGGTCGGATAAACGATTCCGCAGCCGGTTTTATTAGGCCTGGCCACTCATTTTTGCTCATTTGCCCCTACACATTGCGGGGTTGCAGAGCGTGTCTATACTCGGGTTTGTACGCGATTAGCTGATGACGCCAGACTGCATAAGCAGGTAAGGCTAAGCGGTTGTAAGCAGTATGGAAGCCGCTCCCTTCGACGCAGGTGCAAACCGGCGGGATAACAAGAACGATAAGGGGAACCCGCAATGACGCGACATCCACATGTTTGGATGGGCCTCCTGTTGTGGTCGGTATTCGGCCAGGCGCACGCCGCCTGGACAACGAATATGGCGCCAGGGGCAACTGAAGTCAGTCACGCTGTGTTCGACCTGCACATGACCATTTTCTGGATCTGTGTAGTGATCGGCATTGTCGTTTTTGGCGCGATGTTCTGGTCGATGATCCTTCATCGCCGCTCTACGGGCCAGGTCGCGGCCAAATTCCACGAAAGCACCACCGTGGAAATCCTCTGGACCGTGGTGCCCTTGCTGATCCTGGTCGCGATGGCCATTCCGGCGACCAAGACCCTGATCAATATCTACGACAGCACCGAGTCGGATATCGATATCCAGGTCACCGGCTATCAGTGGAAGTGGCATTACAAATACCTGGGCCAGGACGTGGAGTTCTTCAGCAACCTGGCCACGCCCGCCGAGCAGATCCATAACCAGGCCACCAAGGGCGAACATTACCTGCTGGAAGTCGACCAGCCGCTGGTGCTGCCGGTGGGCGCCAAGGTGCGCTTCCTGGTGACCGCCGCCGACGTGATCCACTCCTGGTGGGTGCCGGCCTTTGCGGTCAAGCGTGACGCCATCCCGGGGTTCGTCAACGAAGCCTGGACCCGCGTCGAGAAGCCTGGCATCTACCGTGGCCAATGCGCCGAACTGTGTGGCAAGGACCACGGTTTCATGCCCATCGTGGTAGAGGTCAAGTCCAAGGCCGACTACGGCACCTGGCTCGGCGAGCGCAAGGCAGAGGCCGCCAAGCTCAAGGAGCTGACCTCCAAGGAGTGGACGCTGGAAGAGCTGGTGGCCCGCGGCGACAAGGTCTACCACACCACCTGCGTGGCCTGTCACCAGGCCGAGGGCCAGGGCCTGCCACCGATGTTCCCGGCCCTCAAGGGTTCGAAAATCGCCACCGGGCCCAAGGAAGGTCACCTGAGCCTCGTCTACCACGGCAAGCCCGGTACGGCGATGGCCGCATTCGGCAAGCAGCTCTCGGAAGTGGATATCGCCGCCGTGGTGACCTACGAGCGCAACGCCTGGGGTAACAACAAAGGCGACATGGTCACGCCTAAAGACGTGCTGGCCATCAAGCAGGCGGAAAGCAAATGACTTCATTCATTGCGTATGCCCCGAACCGCCCCGCCCACTCGCTTGCAGGAGAACGGCCATGAGCGCTGTGATCGATGACCATGGCCACGCCGGTGACCATGCCCACGGCCCCGCCAAAGGCTTGATGCGCTGGGTGCTGACCACCAACCATAAGGACATCGGCACGATGTACCTGTGGTTCGCGTTCACCATGTTCCTGCTCGGCGGCTCGTTCGCCATGGTGATCCGTGCCGAGCTGTTCCAGCCTGGCCTGCAGATCGTCGAGCCGGCGTTTTTCAACCAGATGACCACCATGCACGGCCTGATCATGGTGTTCGGGGCGGTAATGCCGGCGTTTGTCGGCCTGGCCAACTGGATGATTCCGCTGATGATCGGCGCGCCGGACATGGCCTTGCCGCGCATGAACAACTTCAGCTTCTGGCTGCTGCCGGCGGCGTTCCTGCTGCTGGTCTCGACCCTGTTCACGCCCGGTGGCGGGCCGAATTTCGGCTGGACGTTCTACGCCCCGCTCTCCACCACCTACGCACCGGAAAGCGTGACGTTCTTCATCTTCGCCATCCACTTGATGGGCATCAGCTCGATCATGGGTGCGATCAACGTGGTTGCCACCATCCTCAACCTGCGTGCGCCCGGCATGACCTTGATGAAAATGCCGCTGTTCGTCTGGACCTGGCTGATCACCGCATTCCTGCTGATCGCGGTGATGCCGGTGCTGGCCGGCTGCGTGACCATGATGTTGATGGACATCCACTTCGGCACCAGCTTCTTCAGCGCGGCCGGTGGCGGTGATCCGGTGCTGTTCCAGCATGTGTTCTGGTTCTTCGGCCACCCCGAGGTGTACATCATGATCCTGCCGGCGTTTGGCGCCGTCAGTTCGATTATCCCGACCTTCTCGCGCAAGCCGTTGTTCGGCTATACGTCGATGGTCTACGCCACGGCGAGCATCGCGTTCCTCTCGTTTATCGTGTGGGCGCACCATATGTTCGTGGTGGGCATTCCGTTGGTCGGCGAGTTGTTCTTCATGTACGCCACGTTGCTGATTGCGGTGCCCACCGGCGTGAAGGTGTTCAACTGGGTCAGCACCATGTGGCAAGGCTCCCTGACCTTCGAGACGCCGATGCTGTTTGCCGTGGCCTTCGTGATCCTGTTCACCATCGGCGGCTTCTCCGGATTGATGCTGGCGATTGCCCCGGCGGACTTCCAGTACCACGACACCTACTTTGTGGTGGCGCACTTCCATTACGTACTGGTGCCCGGTGCGATCTTCGGCATCTTCGCCTCGGCCTACTACTGGCTGCCGAAATGGACCGGCCACATGTACGACGAAACCCTGGGCAAGCTGCATTTCTGGCTGTCTTTCGTGGGCATGAACATGGCGTTCTTCCCGATGCACTTCGTGGGGCTGGCCGGCATGCCGCGCCGGGTACCGGACTACAACCTGCAGTTCGCCGACTTCAATATGGTCTCGTCGATTGGCGCGTTCATGTTTGGCGCCACGCAGATCTTCTTCCTGTTTATCGTGATCAAGTGCATCCGTGGCGGCCCGCCCGCGCCGGCCAAGCCGTGGGATGGCGCCGAAGGCCTGGAGTGGAGCGTGCCCTCGCCCGCGCCGTACCACACCTTCACCACGCCACCGGAGGTCAAATGAACAGGGTAAGCGGAGGTGGTCATGGCTGACTCCGTGCCCCTCAAGCGCCTGGTTACCCGCCTGCTGATCCTGGTGGTAGCGATGTTCGCCTTCGGCTTTGCCCTGGTGCCGATCTACGACGTGATGTGCAAGGCGTTCGGCATCAACGGCAAGACGGCCGGGCAGTACGAAGGCGAGCAGGTCGTCGACCTCACGCGCCAGGTACGGGTGCAGTTCCTGTCCACCAATGCCATCGACATGGTCTGGGAGTTTCATTCCAAGGCTGACGAGGTGGTGGTCAACCCCGGTGCCGTCACCGAGATGCTGTTCGTGGCCTACAACCCCACTGACAAGCCGATGACCGCCCAGGCGGTGCCGAGCATTTCCCCCGCCGAAGCGGCGATGTATTTCCACAAGACCGAATGCTTTTGCTTCACCCAGCAAGTGCTGCAGCCAGGCCAACGCATCGAGATGCCAGTGCGTTTTATTGTCGACCGTGACATGCCCAAGGATGTGAAGCATTTGACCCTGGCGTACACGCTGTTTGATATCACTGCGCGCCAACCGCCCGTGGCTGTCCGTACCGGCGGCTAGCTACTGTTTGCCCGCTCAATCAGGAGAGCGAATACATGTCGACTCATGATACGTACTACGTACCAGCGCAAAGCAAATGGCCGATAATTGCCACGATTGGCATGCTGGTCACCGTGTATGGCCTGGCCGTGTGGTTCAACGACCTGAAGGCGACACGCCCGGAATCCCACGGGCCGTGGATCTTTTTCGTCGGAGGGCTGTTGCTGGCCTACATGCTGTTTGGCTGGTTCGGTGCAGTGATCAAGGAAAGCCGCGCCGGTTTGTACAGCGCCCAGATGGACCGCTCGTTTCGCTGGGGCATGACCTGGTTCATTTTTTCCGAGGTGATGTTCTTCATCGCGTTTTTCGGTGCGCTGTTCTACGTGCGCCATTTGTCCGGTCCCGCATTGGCCGGCGAAGGCCCCAAAGGCATTGCGCACATGCTGTGGCCGAACTTCGAGTTTGCCTGGCCGTTGCTCAACAACCCGGACCCGAAGCTCTATCCCGCGCCGGAGGGCACCATCAGCCCGTGGGGCTTGCCGTTGGTGAACACCATCCTGCTGGTGAGTTCCAGCGTGACCATCACCATTGCCCACCACGCCTTGCGCAAGGGGCATCGCGGCGCGCTGAAAATCTGGCTGGCGATCACCGTCTTGCTGGGCCTGGCATTCCTCGGGTTCCAGGCCGAGGAATACATCCATGCCTATAAAGAACTGGGCCTGACCTTGGGTTCGGGGGTGTACGGCGCGACGTTCTTTATGCTCACGGGCTTTCACGGTGCTCACGTGACCATCGGCACCATCATTTTGTTTGTGATGCTGATGCGCATCCTGCGCGGGCATTTCAATGCCGAGCATCAGTTCGGTTTCGAGGCAGCCAGTTGGTATTGGCACTTCGTGGATGTGGTGTGGATCGGGCTGTTTTTCTTCGTCTATGTGCTCTGAGGCGACTTACCAGGGCGCATGAGATACCAGCTGGCCGCTGAAAAATCCCCAGGCGATCAATGCCACGGTGATCACGGCCAGTACCACACGCACGGTCAAGGCCGTCACGAGGCGGTTGGAGTTGCCCTCGTCCTTGACCAGGAAGAACAGGCCACTGAACAGGCTCACGACGGTCGCGATCAGCATCAGGGCAATGGCTGCTTTGAGCATGGTCTGGTTCCTGGCGTTGGTGGGCATTAAGGGGATGGGCGGGCAATGAAAACAAGTATAGCCAGCGCCATGAAACGCTTTCGTCCAGGTATCGCACCGACTGTGGTGGTGATGATTCTGCTGCCTTTGATGGTGGGCTTGGGCGTCTGGCAGCTGTCGCGCGGCCATGAGAAGCAGTTGCTGGTGGACAGCTATGCCGAACGCCGCGCCGCTGAGCCGATCAGCAGTGTGCAACTCGGGGATATGGCGGACCCGGCCTTTCGCCGCGTGCATCTGCGCGGGCAATTCGATGCCGAGCACAGCGTATTGCTGGATAACCGCATGCGCGACGGCAAGGCAGGTGTCGAGTTGCTGCAACCCTTTCATGACCAGGCCAGCGGCCTGTGGTTATTGCTCAATCGGGGCTGGTTGCCGTGGCCGGATCGGCGCACCCCGCCCGTCTTCACCACCCCGGATCAGCCTTTAAATCTCGACGCCTGGGTGTATGTCGCGCCCGGCGAAACCTTCCAGCTGCATGCGGACCCCACGACCGCGCAATGGCCGCGCCTGTTGACCGCGTTGCACCCCGCCGCGCTGTGGGCTGAGCTGGGCCGCAACGGTTTTGCCTATGAGCTGCGCACCGAAGCCGGCCCCGGCACGTACGAAACCACCTGGCCCATCGTTGCGATGGGGCCGGAAAAACACTTGGCCTACGCGGTGCAGTGGTTCGCCATGTCCCTGGCGCTACTGGCTCTTTACCTCTACCTCGGATGGCACACCACAAAGGAGAAGCCCCATGGGAACGGCCACGAATCCACTCAACATGTCTGAGGTGCCTGATCGGCGCAAAGGCCGCTGGCAGCTGATGCTGATCCTGCTGATGGTGATCGGTCCGATGGTGCTGGCCACCTTCATGTACAAACTGCAGTTCTGGGTGCCGGACAGTCGCAGCTACCACGGAGAAATGATCGGTAACGGTCAGACCCGCGCCGATATTGGCGTGCAGGCCGATGAACAGCGCTGGCAGTTGCTGGTCACCGCGCCTGGCGCCTGCGCCGCCGATTGCCAGCAACTGGTGTACCTCGCGCGCCAGTTGCAGATCGGCCTGGGGCGCGACGCTTCACGCGCCAGCCATGCCTTGGCCAGTGCGCAACCGGTCGCTGCCGACTATGACACCAAGCTCAAGGCCGAATACCCGCAATTGCAGCGCTACTCACTGGATCTCTCGACGTTCACCAAAAACGCCGCCGCGCCGGGCGCTGCGCAACTGTGGATCGTTGACCCTCACGGCAACCTGGTGCTGCGCTACGACGCCAAGGTCAAGGGCAAGGACTTGCTCAATGACCTGCGCCACCTGTTGAAACTGTCGAACATCGGATAAGGGCATCGTCATGGCCAAACCTGGATTTCGCCTCGCGTTGTTTGCCACTTTGCTGGCGTTGATCGTCGTGCTGCTTGGCGCCTACACCCGCCTGACCCACGCCGGCCTCGGTTGCCCGGACTGGCCGGGCTGCTACGGCTTTATCAGCGTGCCGCAAAGCGAGGCCCAGCTGGCCCATGCCGAATTGCATTTTCCCGATACGCCCGTGGAGGCTGACAAGGGCTGGGCGGAGATGACCCATCGCTACTTCGCCGGCACCCTGGGCCTGTTGATTGTGCTGTTGGCGGCGCGTTCGTGGAGCCATCGGCGTGATCCGGGCCAGCCAGTGAAACTGCCGTTGTTTCTGTTGATGGTGGTGTTCGCCCAGGCGGCGTTTGGCATGTGGACGGTGACCTTGAAGCTGTGGCCCCAGGTGGTGACGGGGCACTTGTTGGGCGGCTTTGCGACCTTGAGCCTGTTGTTCCTGCTGACCCTGCGCTTGTCTGGGGTGTTGCCCGCGTTGATCGTGCCCAGGCGCCTGCAATATTGGGCCACGGCGGGTCTGGTGCTGGTGATCGGCCAGATCGCCTTGGGCGGCTGGGTCAGTTCCAACTATGCAGCGGTGGCCTGCATCGATTTGCCCACCTGCCATGGCCAGTGGTGGCCTGCGGCGGACTTTGCCAACGGCTTTCACCTGACCCAGCACATCGGCCCCAATTACCTTGGCGGCCAACTCGACAGCGACGCGCGTACCGCCATCCACCTGACCCACCGCATCGGTGCGGTGCTGGTCACCCTGGTGCTTGCGGGGCTGGCCTGGCAGCTGCGTGCGGTGGGTATGACGCGGCTCGCGGGCCTACTGTTGATTGCCCTGGCGGCACAAATCAGCCTGGGCCTGAGCAACGTGTATTTCCACCTGCCGCTGCCGGTTGCGGTCGGCCATAACGCCGGCGGTGCAGCGTTGTTATTGACCCTGGTGCTGGTCAATTACCACGCCCGCACCAGTCTGGTTCGGGTGCGTCACCAGTTGCCCTTCGGCTGGCGCTTCAGCCCGCGCAAACACGTATCGGGCCTCATCACCCTTAAAGGAGAGATGCCATGGCGACCTTGATCGGCGCGCGCCACAGCCAGGCGATCTGGCGCGACTACCTGGAGCTGACCAAGCCGAAAGTGGTGGTGCTGATGCTCATCACCTCCCTGGTCGGCATGTTCCTCGCCACCCGCGCCGGTGTGCCGTGGGCGGTGCTGGTTTTCGGCAACCTGGGGATAGCCCTGTGTGCCGGTGGCGCGGCGGCGGTGAACCATGTGGTGGACCGGCGGATTGATGCGGTGATGGCCCGCACCCATAAGCGACCGTTGGCGGAGGGGCGTGTGTCGCCGGTGGCGGCGCTGGCCTTTGCTTTGTTTCTAGCCGTTGCAGGATTGGCCTTGTTGCTGGCGTTCACCAATCCCCTGGCGGCATGGCTGACGCTGGCTTCGCTGCTCGGTTACGCGGTGGTCTACACCGGTTTTCTCAAGCGTGCGACGCCGCAAAATATTGTCATCGGAGGCCTGGCCGGTGCCGCGCCACCGCTGTTGGGCTGGGTTGCCGTCACCGGCCATGTCAGCGCCGAACCCTTGTTGCTGGTGCTGATCATCTTCGCCTGGACCCCGCCGCACTTCTGGGCCCTGGCCATTCACCGCAAGGAGGAATACGCCAAGGCCGATATCCCGATGCTGCCCGTCACTCACGGCGAGCACTACACCAAGGTGCATATCCTGCTCTATACCTTCGCCCTGTTGGCGGTGAGCCTGATGCCCTATGTGATCCACATGAGCGGCCCGCTCTACCTGGCCTGTGCGCTGGTTTTGGGCGGACGCTTTCTGCAATGGGCCTGGGTGCTGTACCGTGGCGCTCAGCCGCACGCGGCGATCAACACCTTCAAGTACTCTATCTGGTACCTGTTCCTGCTGTTTATCGCCCTGCTCGTAGACCACTACTTACTGTTGAACCTATGACTCGAACTCAAAAAACCGTCTTTATCCTGGTGGCCATCGTCGCGTTGATCATGGGCCTGACCGTTAACAAAGTGCTCTCGGGCAAGGGCCAGGGCGACCCTACCGCGTTGATCGACGCCGGCATCATCCTGTTGCCGCAAAGCCGCCAGCTGCCGCCGGTCAGCATGACCAACCAGGACGGCCAGCCGGTGCGGGTCAACGAGTTGAAAGGCAAGTGGAGCCTGCTGTTCTTCGGCTACACCTTCTGCCCCGACATCTGCCCGACCACCCTCGCCCAACTGCGCCAGATCAAGAGCGAGTTGCCTAAGGAGGCTGTGGATAAGTTGCAGGTAATCCTGGTCAGCGTCGACCCGAACCGCGACACCCCGACCCAGCTCAAGCAGTACCTGGGCTACTTCGACCCGCAATTCGAAGGCCTCGCCGGCGCGAACGTGGAGGATGTGCAGAAGGTCTCGAATGCCGTGAGCATCCCGTTCATCCCGGCAGACACCAGCAAGCCCAACTACACCGTCGACCACAGCGGCAACCTGGCGCTGATCGGTCCGGATGGTACCCAGCGCGGCTTTATCCGTGCGCCGTTGAACAACCAGAAGCTGGTGGCGCAACTGCCAGGGCTGTTGCTGCGCAAGTAACAAGGCAATACACAACACATGTGGGAGGGGGTAAGCCCCGGTACAAACCGGGGACATCGTTTACATTTCTAACCGGGGACATGGTTTACAGGCTAATACGCATGATCAGGAGGTAACTGATCATGCCCTGGAACCAAGAGTCCCCCATGAATCAAAGAATCAAGCTGGTAGCTGATTGGCTTTCTGGCAACTTCACCAAAAGCCAGTTGGCACGCCGCTTTGACGTTAGCCGACCTACCGTCGATAAGTGGATTGCCCGGCACGACGGCGATTTGAGGTCTTTATCCGAACTGTCCCGG
>NZ_VYKD01000010.1:0-268174 GCF_032424295.1 Pseudomonas sp. JV449
TCACCACAACAAGCCCGCTCACCACAATAAGCCTCTCACCACACCAACCCCGCTCACCACAATAAGCCTCTCACCACACCAACCCCACTCATCACAACAAACCCGCTCGCCACACTGTCACCGATAAATAAACCGGTTGACCACCCCCTCCAGCATCTCCTGGCGACCACTCACGGCCTGCGGGTTCAGTTCGTGGGCAAACGCATGTTCGGCCAGTGACTCCAGGCTGAACTCACCGGCCAGCACGGCCTGGCCCAGCGGCTGCTGCCAGCCGGCATAGCGCTGGTCCTTGAACTGCTGTAACTGGTCGTTCTGCACCATCGCCGCCGCACGTTCGAGCGCCAGGGCGAGTACATCCATGGCGGCGACATGCCCGTGGAACAGGTCGACCTCGTCCAGGCTCTGGCGGCGGACCTTGGAGTCGAAATTGTAGCCGCCATTCTTGAAGCCACCGGCCTTGAGGATTTCATAAGTGGCGAGGGTCATCTCCTCGACGCTGTTGGGGAATTGGTCGGTGTCCCAGCCGTTCTGCGGGTCGCCACGGTTGGCGTCGATGCTGCCGAAGATGCCCAGGGACACGGCCGTGGCAATCTCATGGTGGAAGCTGTGCCCGGCCAGGGTGGCGTGGTTGGCCTCGATGTTCACCTTGATCTCGTGTTCCAGGCCGTACTCATGCAAAAAGCCGAACACCGTGGCGCTGTCGTAGTCGTACTGGTGCTTGGTCGGCTCCTGGGGCTTGGGCTCGATCAGCAGGTCGCCCTTGAAGCCGATCTTGTGCTTGTGCTCCACCACCATGCGCATAAAGCGCCCGAGCTGTTCGCGCTCGCGCTTGAGGTCGGTGTTGAGCAGGGTTTCATAACCTTCACGGCCGCCCCACAGCACATAGTTGGCGCCCTTGAGCCGCAGCGTGGCGTTCATCGCGCTGAACACCTGGGCAGCGGCGTAGGCAAACACCTCCGGGTCCGGGTTACTGGCGGCACCGGCGGCAAAACGCGGGTTGCTGAAGCAGTTGGCGGTGCCCCACAGCAACTTGATGCCGGTCTGTTCCTGATGGCGCTCCAGGTGGTCGACCATCTGCGCGAAGTGGTTGCGGTACTCCTTGATCGAACTGCCTTCCGGCGCCACATCGGTGTCGTGAAAACTGTAGTAGTCGATGCCCAGCTTGGAGAAAAACTCGAAGGCCGCCTCAGCCTTGCCGATGGCCACGTCCATGGGCTCGCCACTGCGCTGCCACGGGCGCTTGAAGGTGCCCATGCCGAACATATCGGCGCCAGGCCACACGAAGGTGTGCCAATAACACGCGGCCATGCGCAGGTGCTCGCGCATCGGTTTGCCGAGGACCAGTTTGTTGGCGTCGTAATGGCGAAAGGCGAGGGGGGCATCGCTGCTGGGGCCTTCGAAGCGAACCTTCTCGACACCGGGGAAGTACAGCATGGCGTTTTCCTTATTGTTCTTGGCGGTGTCTGGATACTAGCAACGGCTCCTGGCCCGCTGATTATGAAAATCACCAAGGGGTGGTGCGATTTTGACCGGCGAGGGCTAGTCTGTTGCCACAGGCCCGAGGACAAAAACAATGAAAACCCTACCGCCCGTCCACCGTATTGCCCTGTTGTTCAACGGCAGCAAAATCTACGACCGCGGCATCATCGCCGGCATCGGCAATTACCTGAGCAGCACCCGTGCGTCCTGGGATTTGTTCCTCGAGGAGGATTTCCTCTGTCGCCTGCGCGGCATCGAGCGCTGGCAGGGCGACGGCATCATTGCCGACTTCGACGACCCGCTGATCGGCGAAGCGTTGGCCGACAGCACGTTGCCGGTGGTGGCGGTGGGTGGCTCGTATGAAGACGCGCGCGCTTATCCCAAGGGCATTCCCTACGTGGCCACCGACAACCATGAGTTGATGAAGCTGGCGTACGAGCACCTGATCGAGGCCGGGCTGACCCGATTTGCCTGTTTCAGCCTGCCCGAGGCCCAGGCCAATCGCTGGGCCCAGGAGCGTGAAAAAGCCTTTCGCCGCCTGCTGCAACGCGATGGTCTGCACGTCGAGGTGTATCGCGGCCTGGGCACCAGCGCGCCGTTGTGGGACAGCGCGGTGGAACAGCAGATTGCCTGGCTGCACAGCCTGCCCAAGCCCATCGGCATCATCGCCGTCACCGACGCCCGCGCCCGACAACTGCTGCAAGCCTGCCTCACCGCCGGCATCGCCGTGCCGGAGCAAGTCGCATTGATCGGCATCGACAATGACCCCCTGACCCGCACCCTCACGCGCGTGCCGCTGAGTTCGGTGATCCAGGGCACGGAAACCATGGGGCGCACGGCCGCCGCCTTGCTGCACCAGATGCTGCACGGCAAACCGTGCGTGGGCACGCAGGTCCTGGTGCCGCCGGAGGCGATCAATGTGCAGGCCTCCAGCTTGCATCAACCCTTGGGTAATCCGTACGTGATGCAGGCGCTGCTGTTTATCCGCCAGTACGCCTGCCAGGGCATCAAGACCGCGCAGGTGGCGGCCTATGTCGGCGTGTCGCGCTCCTCCCTGGAAGCGCACTTTCGCAAGGTGCGCGGCTGCAGCGTGCATGACGAGATCCTGCGTTTCAAACTCGCCGCCGCCGCCAAGGGCCTGGAAAGCCACGAACTGGCGATTGCCGATATTGCCGCCAAGTGCGGCTTCAAGTCGGCGCAGTACCTGCATACGGTGTTTCGTCGCGAGTTTGGTTGTACGCCGCGGGAGTACCAGCAGGGCTAAAAGAGTAATCCCAGCAAGGAGGCTTTGACGGCAGCTTGGGTTTTGTTGTGGGCCTGGAGTTTGCGCATGGCATTGGCCAGATGAAACTTCACGGTTCCTGTGTCGATGTTGAGGATCAGGCTGATCTCGATATAGGTTTTGCCGATGGCCGTCCACCTCAAGGTCTCTTTTTCCCGTGCGGTCAGGGGGCGGTGAATTTCTGGCAGGCATTTGTCGGAGAAGAAGCGTGTCATCGATTCGTGCGCCAACTGCGTCAACCAGGTCAACTTGTTCTCGATGTGCTCAAGTTCAGTCGCTGAAATGCATTCACTGGAGCGCGATACCGAGAGTAAACCAATCGCGTCAGGGCCGCGTTGCGAAGACAGGCACCAGCCATGGTTGAGCTGGTAATGGCGCGCCTCCTCCCAGAAGGCCTGGTGCTGTTGTTGCTGTTGTGCGGCGGACCAGTGCAGCGGGATGGAGCGGGTCAGGCCGTGGGCAACGGTGGGGTCTTGGGAGAAGTAATTTTCGCTGACATACTTCTTTTCCCAAGCGCCTGGGTAGTTCGAAATCAGCACATATTGCGATGTGGCCAACGGGATTTTCAGTCCGTAAGAACAGAACTCGAAGCCCAGGTTGGACGTTATCGTATGAATTTTATTGAATAGTTCATGTTCGGTCATGCAGCCGGATACGGCTTCTATCAAGGTTTCTCGCCATTCTTTCACCGATCGTCCCTTCCATGGTCGGCACCCGTTACAGACGGGAGCGCGCCGATTATACCGCTTGTGCGCGTGACGGAGGGCGCGCGGTTGAACGCGATCGACCTGCCCATTCGGGCAGCTACTCAAAACGCCGCAGGTTTGTTGTACTTGCATGGATAATGCTGACGAGGTTCGAGAAGCCCCGTTAACCAAGCTCAGAGATTCAGGTAAAGCGGGTAATTTATGATTGCGTTGGCCCGAGGGCTTTTGGTGTTGCTGTGGATCGTGTTGAGCTTTCCGTTCTTGTGCCTCTACATGTTGATCAACACCTCAAAGAATAGAAATCTGTACGTGGCCTGCCGGGCCTATTCGGTGATCAATAAAATCTTCCGGGTGCGTGTCGATGTTCGTGGCTTTGACAGCGTTCCCACCACCCGGCCTTACATCTATGTGGCCAACCACCACTGCAACTATGACGTGTTGATCGTGGCGCATGCGCTCAACCCCGGCACGGTAATCGTCGGTAAACAGTCGCTCAAGTGGCTGCCACTGGTGGGGCAGTTGTATTGGCTGACCGGTAGTCTGTTCATTGACAGGAACAGCCCACGGGCATCCATCGGCAGTTTGCGCAAGATCGCCAAGCGGGTTGTCGCAGAGAATACTTCGCTGTGGATCTTTCCCGAGGGCACTCGAAACCATGGCGGGGAGATGCAGCCTTTCAAGAGTGGGGCGTTTCGGATTGCCAAGGATATCGGGGTTGGGATCATTCCCGTCACGATCAGCCCGGCGGTCAACCATATCGCCTACAACGCCTTGCGCAGCACCGACGTCAGCATCATCGCCCACCCGCCCATTGAGGCCGAGGAGGTGGTTGCGATGAGTGCCAAACAGCTGGCCAATCACGCCCGAGAGATTATCGCCAAGTCGATTCCACTGGGTTAGCCGTCGCAAACCGGGGGGGACCATCCGCCGATTTGCGCACGGGCGAGTCAGAACATCGCCTTGACCTGCAATCCCGGCACCAGCGCACTGTCGATGTTATCCCCCGGAAATGTCCCCGGCTCGATGATCAAAGATCATTCCCACGCTCCTGCGTGGGAATGCAGCCCGTGACGCTTCGCGTCACCTGTGCGCAGTAGCCGAAACTTGCAGCGCTCACCATGTGGGAGGGGGGCAAGTCGAATCGTCGCACCGCCCCTCCCACATTTTTAACGCGTTCAGGCAGTTGCTTTTGCGGGTTTCAGGCATTCGATGGAGCGATCCACGGTGGTCTTTGCAATTTCCAGCAAATGCCACACGGCCAGAATCTTCGCCCGTTCGGGGTTTGGTAGCAGGTCACCGCAATCCAGCGCCGTGGCGGAAGCGCTGTCGAGCAAGCTGGCGGTGTAAAGCAGGGCGTCTTCGAAGCTCAGGTCTTCGTTGACCGAGTGGAGGCCTTGGGTGGGTAGGTAGTGGTCGATGACGCGGTTGAAGGCGGCGCGGTCTTTGGCGGGGTCGTGGGGTGGATCGGGGATAACTTTATTCATGGTGTACCTTCGCGTTGGATGAGAGGCCGACACCCTTCGCGACTAAACGAGGGTGGCGGCTGTACGCAGGTTAGTCGACCGGCTCCAACGCGAAAATACCGGCGCACCCGAAGGTGCCCTGCGCACAGCCACCATAAAACTCATGGAGGACCATGCACGCGTTGGAAGGTCAGGCGACTAAACCCGATCACTGATTTGGCAGTGACGGACCGCAGACTAGCCAGCGATTCCAACAGGCACAAGGCGGCAGGGATTGTCTAGGAAACGTCCTGCAATTAAAAGCGAGCCGACTTGCTGGCCCTTTACAAACCATGACCAAATGCCACTAACGATGCCGCTCACCTATTGAAATGCAGGCGATGTGGGAGGGGGCTAGTTGCTGATGCCGGAGCGCGGTGCAGGGGCACCGCGCGGACAGAGAGGTTATGGCAGGGCGTAGGCGATCACATAGTCGCCACGGTCGGTGGACTGGCGCGCACCGCCGGCGGTGATCACGATGTACTGCTTGCCGGTTTTCGGCGACACGTAGGTCATCGGGCCGCCCTGGCTGCCGACGGGCAGGCGGGCCTTCCAGATTTCATCACCGTTGCCGCTGTTGAAGGCGCGCAGGTAGAAGTCCTGGGTGCCGGCGATAAAGATCAGGCCGCCCTGGGTCGACAGCGTGCCGCCGAGGGTCGGCAGGCCGATCTTGATCGGCAGGTGCATGCGGATGCCCAGGGGGCCGGTGTCTTCAACGGTGCCCACCGGCACTTGCCACGCGACTTTCTGGGTCTTCATATCGATGGCTGTGAGGGTGCCGAACGGCGGCGCCTGGCACGGGATGCCGGCCACCGACAGGAAGCGGTTTTTGTTCACCGCATACGGCGTGCCCTTGAGCGGGACCGCGCCCATGCCGGTGTTCAGCGCTTCGCCACCGGACGAAGACTGGGCCTTGTTCTGCGACGGCAGCATCTGGATCCACAGGCCCAGGCGCATGTCGTTGACGAAGATAAAGCCATGCACCGGGTCGGTGGAAATACTGCCCCAGTTCATGCCGCCCAGGGAACCCGGGAAGCTCAGGGATTTATCGGTGCCCGGCGCGGTGTACAGGCCGTCGTAGCGCATGCCCTTGAAGTCGATGCGGCACAGCAACTGGTCGTACGGGGTGGCGCCCCACATGTCCGACTCGCTCAGGGTCTGCGCGCCGATCTGCGGCATGCCCACAGACTTGGGCTGGGTCGGCGAGTAGGGTTCGTTGGGGATGTTCGCGGCTTTGACCGGGACTTCCTTGACCTCGGTCAGCGGCTGTCCGGTGGCGCGGTCGAGTACATAGATCTGCCCGGCCTTGGTGCCGATTACCACTGCGGGTACCGCCTTGTCACTGCCCGGTGGGGTGAAGTCGATCAGGCTCGGTTGCATCGGCAGGTCGAAGTCCCACAGGTCATTGTGGACGGTCTGGTACACCCACTTTTCAGCACCGGTAGAGGCATCCAGCGCCAATACCGAAGCGCCGTATTTGTGGTTGAGCTGAGTGCGTTCCACACCGTAGATGTCGGTGGACGAGCTGCCCATCGGCAGGAAGACCGTGTTCATCAACGGGTCGTAGGACATCGGCGCCCAGCTGTTCGGTGTACTGCGCACGTAGGTCTTGTCGCCGGTCGGGGCCTGTTTGTCTTCCGGGTTGCCCGGGTCGAAGGCCCAGCGCATTTGCCCGCTGATCACATCGAAGCCACGGATCACACCGCCGGGCATGTCGGTTTGGACGTTATCCGCGACGCGACCACCGACCACCACGGTGGTGCCGGCGATCAACGGTGCGGACGACAGCTGGTAGTAGCTGTCCGGCACATTGCCCAGGCCGGCTTTCAGGTCCACCTGGCCATGGGTGCCGAAGTCTTCGCAGAATTTGCCGGTGTCGGCATCCACGGCGATCAGCCGTGCATCGATGGTGTTGGTCAGCAAGCGACGCTGGCACTGCGCACCGGCGGGAACGCTGGCGGCGATGATCGGCGAGCTGTTGGGCTGGGTCGGCTGGGCAATCGGCGCGGTGGCGTCGAAATACGCCATGCCCCGGCAACGCTGCCACACCGCCGACTTGGCGTTGACTTCGTTCTTCCACAGCTCTTTGCCGGTGTCGGCGTCGAGGGCGATCAGGTTGTTGTGGGGCGTGCAGATAAACACTTTGTTGCCGATCTGCAGGGGCGTCAGCTGGTCTTCGGCACCGTTGCCGTCGCTGAGGGCCACGTCACCGGTGTGATAGGTCCAGGCCACTTTGAGCTGGTTAATGTTGTCGCGATTGATCTGGTCCAGCGCAGCGAAGCGGCTGCCACCTTCGGTGTTGCCGTAGTGGGCCCAGTCTTTCTGCGCGTCGGCCGCGGCCACGGGCGTGATGCCTGGGCCCGCACCGGTCCGCGCGACGCTGGGATGGGCGACGAACATATTGCCCGCCGCCACCGCCACGCCCACCGCCAACACGGCGGCAACGCCATAGGCACCGCGCGCGGGCCGGCCGGCCAGCAGCGGATACACCAGCGCCACCACCAGGCCGATGGCCGCAAACATGAACAGCCGCGAGAACAGCGGCCAGAACACCAGGCCCACATCCGCCACCGCCCAGATGGCCGTGCCGATCAGGAACGCGGCGAACAACCATGCGCCGGCGGTGTTGCGCCGGGCAATCAACAGGCCGGAAACCGCCATGGCCACGCCGCCGATCAGGAAGTACCAGGAACCGCCGAGGCTCACCAGTTTGGCGCCGCCAACGGCCAGCGCGAGGCCGAGCAGGGCGATGATTACACCCAGGCCCAGGAGTAGGAATCTAGAGACGCCAGTGGCGCGCGATGCTCGTTTCATGTCGAAAGGACTCGAGTGAGAGAGGGCAAAGACGCGATTTTAGCAATATAAGTAACCAGATAGTACATTTTGCCGTGTGCACAGCGATCCAATCCTCTTTCTGTCCGGTCAATCAGCACTCAAGGGGGGGGCGCCCGCCAGGAAACATTTATTAATACATACCCGCCCTGATTGGTTATACGACGTCGTATCAATTGTGTTCGACTATCTCCGCTCTCACAAAAACAACAACGGAGACTCCCCTATGACCGATTTCCCTTCGATAGAAGGCAAGTCTGCCGCACCCGTAAGCGGCCATGTTGTACGACTACTCAAGTTATTAGGCCCAGGCGTGATCGCCGTCCTGTCTTGGCTGGGGGCAGGCGATTTGATTACTTCCTCCGTTGCCGGCGCGAATTACGGCTACGCCATGATGTGGGTGCTGGCAGTGTCCCTGCTGCTCAGGTACCTGATCGTCAACATCATTGCGCGCTTTCAACTGTGCAATAACCAAGGCATGACGATCCTTCAGGGTTATGCCCAGTTGAACCCGTTCTTCGCCTGGTTCCTGCTGGTGTATGCGCTGCTGATGGGGCATTTGATGAATGCCTACATGATCAAGGGGGCGGGTGAAGCCCTGGCCATGCTGTTCAAGACCGACTATGCGCTGCTGTGTTCGGTGGCGGTGGTGCTGGCGGTGTGGCTGCTGGTGGGGCGCAATATCTATTCGATGATCGAAGGCGTGATGAAAGGCCTGTTGGCAATCATGACCCTGGCGTTCATTGCCTTGGCGGTGATGTCCGGGCCGGATATGGCGGGCATTGTCAAAGGGACTATTGGTTTCAGCATTCCGCCGGATGAGGGCGTACACGGGGCGTTGCTGGTGGCTGTCTCGGTGATCGGCGCGGTGGCGGGCTCGATTGCCAACTTCGTGCACCCTTATGTCATGCGCCAGAAAGGCTGGGTCGGCCCACAGCACAAGCGCATCCAGCGTAACGACCTGCTATTCGCCGTCTTCGTCGGCATTGTGATCAATCTGGCGATCTGGATTGTGGGCGCCGAGATCCTGCGGCCCAACGGCATTGAAGTGAAGACCTTGGGCGACCTGGGCAAGGCGCTCGAAATCTTCTTCGGGCCGATCGGCTGGTACATTTTCTTTATCGGTGTATTCGCTACGCTGTTTGCCAGCATCTCCGGCAAAACCACGGCGTTTCCGATGCTGATCACCGATGCCTTCCAGCACGTACGGCCTGGACGCCGGGAGCGTTACGGCAAAGAGTTCCACCATGACCCGATGCACAAGTGGTTCATGTTGTTCATCCTGGTGACCCCGCTGATCTGGTCGCTGCCGGGCATGCCGGACTTTGTCACGCTGACCATCGGCGTCAGCGCGTTGAACATCATTGGCCTGCCGGTAATTTCCCTCGGCTTGCTGATTATGTCCAACCAGAAGTCGCTGCTGAGCAAGGAATACCGCAATAACCTGTTCGAGAACATTGCGCTGCTCTTCGCCACGGGGCTGGCGCTGTGGGTCGCGTTCCAATTGGGTGTCGAACTGTTCAGTTGATGACCGGGCGGGCAGGCGTCGCACCTGTTTGGCGCGACGCCTGCAAGCGATCAACGAAACGCCGGCACCACCTGTTCGATAAACAGCGCCAACGACTTCTTCTTCTCGGCATGGGGCAGGCTGTTGTCGCACCAGAAGCTGAACTCATCCACGCCCAGTTCCTGGTAGTAGCGGATGCGCGGGATGATTTCTTCGGCGGTGCCGATCATTGCGGTCCTGTGCAGGCTTTCCAGCTCGAACTCTGGGCGGGCAGCGAATTTTTCTTCCGGGCTCGGTGCCAGGAAGCCATTCACCGGCACCTCTTTATTGCCGAACCAGGCATCGAAGGTGCGATAGAACTTCGAGATCGCCTTGGCCCCGACTTTCCAGCCGTCCGGATCATCGGCGGCATGCACGTGGGTGTGGCGCAGCACCATCAGTTGCGGGCGCGGTACGCCGGGATTGTTGTCGAGGGCGGCCTGGAATTTGTTTTTCAGGTCGAGGACTTCTTCGTCGCCCTTCATCAGCGGCGTGACCATCACGTTGCAGCCGTTGGCTACTGCGAAGTTGTGCGAGTCCGGGTCGCGGGCGGCGATCCACATCGGCGGGTTGGGCTGCTGGATCGGCTTGGGCACGCTGGTGGAGGTGGGGAATTTCCAGATGTCGCCGTCGTGGGCGTAGTCGCCTTTCCACAACGCACGCACCACCGGCACCATCTCACGCAGCGCCTGGCCGCCGCTGGAAGCGGGCATGCCGCCGGCCATGCGGTCGAATTCGACCTGGTAAGCACCACGGGCCAGGCCGACTTCCATGCGTCCGTTGCTGATCACGTCGAGCAAGGCGCATTCGCCCGCCACCCGCAGCGGGTGCCAGAACGGCGCGATGATGGTCCCGGCGCCCAGGTGAATGGTGGTGGTCTTGGCCGCGAGGTAAGCCAGCAGCGGCATCGGGCTCGGCGAGATGGTGTATTCCATGGCGTGGTGTTCGCCAATCCATACGGTGCTGAAACCGCCGGCCTCGGCCATCAGGGTCAGTTCGGTCAAGTCTTCGAACAACTGGCGGTGGCTGACACTTTCGTCCCAACGCTCCATGTGTACGAACAGGGAAAACTTCATGACGCTTACCTCTAATCTGTTGTTATTTTCCGCAAATACCGGGTTTGCAGGGAGGGTCAGGCAGGCACGGGCAGGGTACCCATTTTGCCGTGGCAATACACCAGTGGACCATTGGCCTGCTCTGGCACGATCAGGTTCTTTACCGAGCCGACCATAATCGCGTGGTCGCCGCCTTCATATTCGCGCCACAGCTCACACTCGATCACTGCAGTGGCATTCGCCAGGATCGGGTTGCCCAGTGCGCTGAGCGTCCATTCGATGCCTTGGGCCTTGTCTTTGCCCTTGCGCGCGAAGGCGTAGGCTTCATTTTGCTGTCCGCCCGACAAGACGTGGATGGCAAAGTGCCTGTTCTTGATCAGAATGGGATAGGAGTCGGAGCTGTAATTGGGGCAGAACAGCACCAGGGCCGGGTCCATGGACAGCGAGCTGAACGCGCTGGCGGTGAGGCCGACGATCTGCCCGTCGTCATCGAGCGTGGTAATCACGGTGACCCCGGAAGGAAACGAACCCATCACTTGTTTGTAGATGGTGGCATCGATCATGTGACGGTCCTCTGGCGGTGAAACGGTTTTTATCGGGTTGTAGGTATGATGGTATACCGTAATACAAAGCTTGCAAGCGCTTTTTTAAATCCCTGATAAACGTCTTTTGTGGCGAAATATTCAATGAATACGGGGTTTTAGGTTTAAAAATCAAGGAATCAATACGACAAGGAACCGGATCAGTTGCAGGTAAAACCAGCGGATCAGTCTTGTGAAAATGTTGGAATACCATAATATGGTGTTCATCTGAGGGGCGGCCAGAGAGCTCCCCCGGTTTGACGTCAAACAACTATAAGATCAGACAAACGCGAGTTCATTTCCATGCCCCAGATGTCCCGGCAAGACCCCCTGATCGAGCATCACACGGTCGATTACGTCCCCCTCGCAGAGCGCCATGGAAAGGCCCGCGACCTGTTCACCTTATGGTTCAGCACCAACATCGCACCACTGCCGATCGTCACCGGTGCCATGGTGGCCCAGGTGTTCCATCTCAATCTGGCGTGGGGCCTGCTGGCGATTGCCCTCGGGCATTTGCTCGGCGGCATCGTGATTGCCCTCGCATCGGCCCAGGGCCCGCGCATGGGCATCCCGCAGATGGTGCAGAGCCGTGGCCAGTTCGGCCGTTACGGCGCGCTGTTGATCGTGTTCTTTGCCGCGCTGATCTACATCGGATTTTTCATCTCCAATATCGTCCTGGCCGGCAAGTCCATCGTTGGCATCGTGCCGTCGGTGCCGGTGCCGGCGAGCATCCTGATCGGCGCCCTCAGCGCCACCGCCATCGGCGTGATCGGCTACCGCTTTATCCATACCCTCAACCGCATCGGCACCTGGGTGATGGGCAGCGCGTTGCTGGCCGGTTTTATCTACATCTTCGCCCATGACTTGCCGGCAGATTTCCTGACCCGTGGCGGCTTCAACGCCGCTGGCTGGTTGGCCACCGTGTCGCTGGGGGTGATCTGGCAGATCAGCTTTTCGCCCTACACCAGCGACTACTCGCGCTACCTGCCGGCGGATATCGGCATCACCCGGCCGTTCATTGCGACCTACTTGGGCGCCACCCTTGGTACCATCCTGTCCTTCGCCTTTGGCCTGGTAGCTGCACTGGCCACGCCCGAAGGCACCGAAGCCATGGTCGCGGTCAAGCAAGCCACCGGCTGGCTGGGGCCGATCCTGATGGTGCTGTTCCTGCTCAATATCATCAGCCACAACGCCCTGAATCTGTACGGCGCGGTGCTGTCGATCATCACCTCGGTGCAGACCTTCGCCAGCCAGTGGACCCCGAGCATCAAGGTGCGCGTGCTGCTGTCGGGCGTGGTCCTGGCCGGTTGCTGCGTGGTGGCGTTGGGTGCCTCGGCGGACTTCATCTCGCAATTTATCGGCCTGATCCTCGCGCTGTTGCTGGTGCTGGTGCCGTGGGCGTCGATCAACCTGATCGACTTCTACGTCATCAAGCGCGGGGTCTATGACATTGCCTCGATCTTCCGGGCCGATGGCGGGGTGTATGGGCGTTTCAACCTGCATGCGATCGTGGCGTACTTCATCGGCATCATCGTGCAACTGCCGTTTGCCAATACGTCGCTGTATGTGGGGCCGTGGGCCAACCTGGTGGAAGGCGCGGACCTGTCGTGGCTGGTGGGACTGGTGGTGACGTGCCCGTTGTATTACTGCCTGGCGACACGTCAACACACCCGGAAGGTCAGGGCGGCGCGGTTGGGCTACACCGACTGAGCCACTCCGCCGAACTCCTCCAACGCATCCCGCAACGCGCCCTCGAAGTATTCCTTCGAGGCGCGATCCCAGAGGATATGAAACGCCGGCAGCTCCACACTCCCTGTGTGGATGACAATCGCATTGACCCGCGCCACTGACGTCTGCGCCACCATCCCGGGCTTGAACGCCGGGTCACTCAAGTCAACCCCGCACAGCTTGGCCATCACCCGCGCAATCACCCCCCCGCTGAGCCGCACGCAGGCATGGCTGTCCTGGCGCGGCAGCAGGTAATTGGCACGGTGGTCCAGTTCCCAACGCGCTTCTTCATCGGCAATCCGTTGCCCCTGATCCTGCGGGCTGCCCAGCACCAGGTATTCGTTCTGCGACAGGCGCGCCACCCAGCTGCCGTCCGCTTGTGCGCTGGCTTGGTTGGGCGCGCCCGGCAACGTGAAGCCGCGCGCCGTGAGGTACTCGGCGCTTTGTGCGCCGCGAAAGCCGACCCGGGGCAGGTCGGTCTGGTCCTGCAACTGGCAGGGCGGCGTGAACAATTCGTGGGCTTTCAGACTGGTCATGGCTTAACCCTCCTGGCGTTGGTTGGTGGGGTCGAAGAACGGCAGTTGCACCACCTCGGCCTGGACGACGATGCCGCCCTCGACGCGAATCGGAATGCGCTGCCCCGGTGTGCTCTGGTCGATCCCGGCGTAGGCCAGGCCGATGATGCGGCCCAGGCTGGTGGAGTATTCGCAGGAGGTGACGTTGCCGCTGATGTCCGCGCCGTTGAGTACCAGGTGGCCTTCCAGCGGTTGCACGCAGCCCTTGGGCAGGCTGAAGCCCACCAGTTTGCGTTTCAGCGGCTGGGCTTCGAGGATGTCCACCGAGCGGCGGCCGACGAAGAACGGCTTGTTGCGGCTGACCGCCCAGCCCATGTCGATTTCTGCCGGGTGAGTCATGCCGTCGGTGTCCTGGCTGATGATCACGTGGCCTTTTTCCAGGCGCAGCAGGCGTTGGGTTTCGACGCCGAAGGGGCGAATGTCAAAGGCCTTGCCGGCCGTCATCAACGCGTCCCACAACGCCAGGCCGTGGCGTGCCGGTACGTGGATTTCATAGCCCAGCTCGCCGACAAACCCGACCCGCAGCAAGCGCGCCTTGATCCCGGCCACCGTGCCCTGGCGCACGCCCAGGTAGGGGAAGCCTTCGGCACTGAGGTCGAGGTCGTTGCACACCTGCTCCAGCACCTTGCGCGAATCCGGCCCGGCCACGTTCACCGCACAGATCGCTGCCGTGACGTTGGTCACGTCCACGTCCAGGCGCCACTGTGCGTTCCACTTGAGCATCTGCTGGTAGATGCGGTCGACGCCGCTGGTGGTGGCGGTGACGTAGAAATGCTTGTCGGCCAGCCGCGCGCACACGCCGTCGTCGATCACCACGCCGTGTTCGTTGGTCATCAGCGCATAACGCGAACGGCCCACCGGCTGCTTGAGGAACACGAAGGTGTACATGCGGTTGAGCAATTCGGCGGCGTCCGGGCCGCGCACGTCCAGGCCACCGAGTGTGGACACATCGATCAGCCCGACCTTGTTACGCACATGCAGCGCTTCGGCCTGCATGCACGCTTCGCGGTCCTGGGGCTTGCCGTAATAGGCCGGGCGCTGCCAGATACCGGCGGGCATCATCTTCGCCCCGGCTTGCACATGGCGCGCGTGCATCGGCGTTTGGCGGTAGGGGTCGAAGGCGCGTCCGGCGACATGGGCGAGTTTCTCCGCCACGAACGGCGGGCGTGCGGTGGTGACCCCGGTTTCGCTGATCGTGCGCTGGGTCGCCCAGGCCACCAGCCGTGCGGTCGGCAGCGCCGAGTGACGTCCCTGGGACGGACCCATGCCGACCGTGGAGTAACGCTTGACCAACTGCACATCGCGGTAGCCGATGCGGGTGGCGTTGACGATATCCGCCACTTGCAGGTCTTCGTCGAAGTCGACGAAATCCTTGCCCTTGGGGTGCGGGAAGATCGGCCAGTGGAAGTTGACCTGGGCTTCGCTGCGCAGCGCTGCAGGCGGGCTCGGGCTGTTCAAACCGAGGGCGCACAGGCTGTCGGCGGCGGCGTTGGACCCATCCGCCAGCACATTGTCCAGTTGATGCCGACCGTGTACGGAACCGGCCACGCCCAGGTTGCGCGGCAGGCCACTGAGGCTGAACTCCGCCCGCGAGTCGTCATAGGCCAGCTTGCCACCGGCCTGGCATAGCAGCTGATAGACCGGCATATAACCGGCCGACATGCACAGCAGGTCGCAGTCGATCACTTGCCCGCTGGCGCTGACCTGGCCCTGGCCGGTGATCTGGCGCACATCGACGCCTTTCACATGGCGCAGGCCTTTTTCATGCAGGGCCTCGAACACGGTGCTGTTGCTCAGGCACGGGATCTTGCGCTGGGCCAGGGCACCCGGCAGGGCTTTGTCCGCCGGGGCGTGACGCAGGTCGATCACGGCGGCCACGTCCACGCCCTGGTCATGCAGGTCGAGGGCGGCGAGGTAGCCGTCATCGTTGCCGGTGAGTACCACTGCGCGCTTGCCGGGCTTGACCGCATAGAGCTTCATCAGGCGTTGCGCGGCGCTGGTGAGCATCACCCCCGGCAGGTCGTTGTTGCGGAAGACCACCGGTTGGTCGAACGAACCGCTGCACACCAGGCACTGTTGTGCGCGCACTTTGTACAAGCGCTTGCCCTGGATCACCGGCAGGTAGTTGTCGGTGAACCAGGCATTGCAGGTGGCGTCGGTGAGCACCTGGATATTCGCGTGTTGCTGCACCGCGCCGAGCAACTCGCGGCGCAGGGTGTCGGCACGGGTGCCGGCAATATCGAAGCGCGCGTAGGTCAGCGACCCGCCGAGAATAGGCTGCTGCTCGATCAGCAGCACCTTGGCGCCGGCATTCGCGGCGGTCAGCGCGGCCTGCAAGCCAGCGGGGCCGGCGCCGATCACGGCGAGGTCGGTGAACAGGTAGGCCTTGTCGTAGTACTCGGGTTGGAACGTCAGGTCGAGCACGCCCAGGCCGGCCTTTTTGCGGATGATCGGTTCCCAGACTTTCCACATGCCTTTGGGCTTGTAGAACGAACGGTAGTAGAAACCCACTGGCATGAACTTGGAGAACTTGCCGAGGTAGGCGTCCTTGTCGTTATCCAGCGAGCCGTTGACGTTCTGCGCCGTCACCGCCAAGCCGGCGGACAGCGCGTGGGCATCGGCCAATACGTTGGGTTCGCGGGGCAGTTGCACCAGGCTGTTGGCGTCATGGCCGGCCATGGTCAATGGGCCGCGTGGGCGGTGGTACTTGAACGAACGCGACATCAGGAAGCGCCCGTTGGCGAGCAGCGCGCTGGCGATGCTGTCGCCCTGCAAACCTTGATAGGGCAGGCCGTCGAAACTGAAATCGAGTGGCTGGTCACGCTGGATCAGCAGGCCCATGGGGGCGGGGAGGCGGTTCATCCGGCGATCTCCTTGGCGGTGGTGAAGTCGACGCGGGTAGTGAACACTTCGCGCGGATCGAAGGTGCGCAGGATCTCGTCGGTGACCGTGTGGCGTTCGGCGAGGAACCAGTAACTGGACGGCGTGTGCATCCACCATTCGCGCACCACACCGGCGAGGTTGTCGGTGTTGAACACGTAGTCGGCCCATTCGGCATCGCTGCAGGTCAGCGGGTCGGGCATCGGTTTGAATTCACCGCCGTAGGTGAACTCGCTGATATTGCGCGGCCCGTTGAGCGGGCAAATCATGATTTTCATCGTCTGCTCTCCGTCAGTGGCTGGCCGCTGTGGCGCCCATTTCGTTGACTTGCTGGAAGGTCGAGAAACGTTCGAGGCCGAAGGGCTTGATCAAGTCCGGCACCTTGCCGCCGCTGGCGACCAGCTCGGCCATGGTCTTGCCGCAGATCGGCGTGGCCTTGAAGCCCCAGGTGCCCCAGCCGGCGTCGAGGTAGTAATTCTTCAGCGGCGACAGGCCCATGATCGGGCTGTAGTCGGGGGTCATGTCGGTGATCCCGGCCCACTGGCGCATCAACTTGGCGTTGGCCAGGAACGGAAACATCTCGATGGCATGGGCCAACAGGCTTTCCTTGAGGTCCAGGGTCGAGCGCGTGTTGAACAGCGGGTACGGGTCGGAACCGCCACCGAACACCACTTCGCCACGGCTGGTTTGCTGCACGTAGCAGTGCAGGGCCGAGGAACTCACCAACGGGTCGAGGAACGGCTTGAACGGCTGGGTGACCATGGCCTGCAACGGGAAGGTCTGGATCGGCGAACGGATACCGGCCTTGGCCATCAGCAGCGAGCTGTGCCCGGCAATCGCCTGCACCGCGCAGCCGCACCGGATGGTGCCGCGATTGGTTTTCACCGCGGTGATGGCACCGTTCTCGATCACCAGGTCCTGCACTTCAGTGAGCTGATGGATTTCCACGCCGCGCTTGGCCGCCTGCTTGGCGTAGCCCCAGGCCACGGCATCGTGACGCGCGGTCGCGCCGTCGATATGCCAGAGCCCGGCGATCACCGGCAAGTGGCCGGGGTCGAGGTTGAGGCTGGGCACCAGCTCGCGGATCTGCTGGCGGTCGATCATCTCGGTACGCCCGCCGAAGTGCTTGTTGACCTCGGCGCGCTGGCGGAACGAACGCACGGTGGCGTCGGTGTGGGCCAGGGTCAGTTGGCCGCGCTCGGAGTACATGATGTTGAAATCGAATTCGTTGGACAGCGACTGGAACATCTTCACCGACTCGGCATAGAAACGAACGCCTTCGCTGGTGAGGTAGTTGGAGCGGATCACCGCCGTATTGCGCGCGGTATTGCCGCCGCCCAGGTAGGCCTTTTCCAGCACCGCTATATTGGTGATGCCGTGGTACTTGGCCAGGTAGTAGGCCGTCGCCAGGCCATGGCCACCGGCGCCGATGATCACCACGTCGTAACTCGACTTGAGTTCCTTGGGCGGTGGCAGGTCCACCTCCACCGGGTACTCCGAACTCAGCCCGTATTTCAATAGATTGAATGGCATACGGCCTCCGATTGGCTGCGTAGGGCGTGGTGTTGCGCCAGGGCGGCGGCCACGGTGTTTTTCATCAGGAAGGCAATGGTCATCGGCCCGACACCGCCGGGCACCGGGGTGATGGCGGCGACATGGGGCAGGGCGCTGTCGAAGTCGACATCACCCACCAGGCGGCTGCGGCCGTCGTCGTCGATGCGGTTGATGCCGACATCGATCACCACCGCGCCGGGCTTCAACCAGCTCGCGTCAATCAAGCGGGCGCGGCCCACGGCGGCGATCACGATATCGGCCTGGCGACACAGGGCCTGGGCGTCGTGGCTGCGCGAATGCAGCACGGTCACCGAGCAATCCGCCTTGAGCAGCAGCGCGGCCATGGGCTTACCGACGATGTTCGAACGGCCGATTACCACCGCGTGTTTGCCACGCAGGTCGCCGCAGGTTTGCTCCAACAGATACAGGCAACCGCTCGGGGTGCATGGCGTGAGCACTGCGCGGCCCTGGCTGAGGCCACCGACGTTCTGGCTGTGAAACCCGTCGACGTCCTTGTCCGGCGCGATGGCCTCCAGGGCGCGCAGTTCGTCCATCTGCGCCGGCAACGGCAATTGCAGGAGGACGCCGTGGATCGCCGGGTCGGCATTCAATTGGCCGATCAGGATCAACAAGTGTTCGGTGCTGGTATCGCCGGGCAGGCGATGCTCCACGGAGCGGATGCCCACCTCTTCGGCGCGCAGGATCTTGTTGCGCACATAGACCTGGCTGGCCGGGTCGCTGCCCACCAGGATCACCGCCAGCGCCGGTTGAATAGCCTGCCCATGCAGCCGCGCCACGTCCTCGCGCACTTGCAGCAGCACGCGCGCCGCGGCGGCTTTGCCGTCGATCAGTTTATGCGCGCTCACCGGAACACCACCGTTCTGTCCTGATTGAGGAAGACCCGGTGCTCCAGGTGGTACTTGACCGCCTTGGACAGGGCCACGGTTTCGGTGTCGCGGCCGATGGCGACCAGGTCGTCGGGCTTGTACACGTGGTCGACGCGCTGCACTTCCTGCTCGATGATCGGGCCCTCATCCAGGTCGCTGGTCACATAGTGCGCGGTGGCACCGATCAACTTCACACCGCGTTGATACGCCTGGTGATAGGGCTTGGCACCCTTGAACCCGGGCAGGAACGAATGGTGGATATTGATCGCCCGCCCCGACAGTTGCCGGCACAGGTCGTCGGAGAGGATCTGCATGTAGCGCGCCAACACCACCAGCTCGGTGCGGGTGTCGTCGACGATCTTCATCAGCTCGGTTTCCTGCGCGGCCTTGTTGTCCCTGGACACCGGCAGGTAGATAAAGCGAATGCCCTCGCGCTCGGCCATCGGCCGCAGGTCGAGGTGGTTGGAGACGATGGCGGTGATGGTCATGTCCATCTCGCCCTTGTGGTAGCGGTAGAGCAGGTCGGTGAGGCAGTGGTCGAACTTGCTCACCATCAGCATCACGCGCATCGGCTCGCGGGTGTCGTGCAGCTCCCACTGCATGTCGAAGGCCTGGGCGACATCGGCGAAACCGTCTCTGATCTCTTGCAGGTCGCCTGTGTGGCCATCGTTGAAACGGAACACGGCACGCATGAAAAAGCGGCCGCTGAAGTCATCATCGAACTGCGCCATTTCCCCGATGTAGCACGCCTTGTCCGCCAGGTAAGTGGTGACGGCAGCGACGATGCCGGACACGGCGGGGCACGTCACCTTGATGATGAAATGGTTTTTTTCGTGTTGCATGACACGTCCTCGGGATGATGGCGGCAGCTCATCGCATAGCGAAAAAATGTCTGAGGACAGCAGGCTCATTCCTTGAGCGCGTTTTCTTGTGGGGAATAAAATATTCCTGAAGTGGCTTTATAGGGGAATGGGGGCAGGGCGTCCAGGGTTTTTGGGAAAGTTTTTTAACTGAGGGGAAATTTTTGGGCTGGGCGCCACCAGTCACTATAGGACTTCGCCCCACACTCGCGGGTGGACGCGGTTAGAAATGGGGGAGGGGGGCTTGCCCCCGATGGCGGCCTCTGGGCCGACTATTTTTTTGGATTGGACCGGGTACATATCCGTTGCTGCGGTAACGGCGGCTTAGGGTTCCGCCCTTACGGCGGCTCACTTTTGGAAAGGCCCAAAAGTAAGCAAAAGGCCTTCGCCCCAACACTCGGTGCCTCGCCTAGGCTCGGCATGCCCTCACTCCGGCTTTGGAGCGTGGGCCGCCGCGATGGGCCATCCATGGCCCAGCGCGGCTAACCCGGCGTCCTGCCGGGTTACCCACGCTCCAAAGCCTGCGTTCGGCCAGCGTGTTTGACGGGGCGATGCCAAATCAAAAACAAAAGCGAGGCGGCCTTAAAGCCGACCTGATTATTGAAGCGTACGCGGTGTGGCTTCTACTTCCTTAATCGCTGACGAAGTCAGCAATCTTTTGATCTGCTCTGGCTCTGGCTCTGGCTCTGGCTTTTGATCTTGATCTCAGGCGCCCCGTTAACCACGCTGGCCGAACGCAGGCTTGAATCCGTGGGTAACCCGGCAGGACGCCGGGTTAGCCGTCCTGGGCCAGGGATGGCCCATGACGGCGGCCCACGGATTCAAGCCTGCGTTCGGGCATACCGAGCCTAGGCGAGGTACCGAGTGGTGGGGCAAGAGCCCTTTGGTTACTTTGGGGCTTTTCCAAAGTGACCCGCCGTAAGGGCGGAACCAATAGCCGCCGTTACCGCAGCAACGGATATGTACTCACCCAAACCCCAAAAAGCGGTCGGCCCAAAGGCCGCCACGGAACCAAGCTCCCTCACCCCAAAGAGATTTTTCAGCCTGAAAGTTGTGTAGATACCCATGCCCCGATGAGGGCGTGTCAGTTGATGCATCTGTGGCTGACCCACTGCAATCGGGGGCAAGTCGAACCGTCGCACCGCCCCTCCCACAGGTTGATCTGCATACATCCGGTAGACCTTGCTCCGATGTTTGATCTTAGCCGGCCGTGACCTGAACAACGGATATGCCCACGATCACTCCTTATCCCCCCCATAATTCATGATCGACAACAACCGAATCGGCACCCGCACCAACTCCTCCGGCCCATGGGGAATCTCGCCCTCAAACGTCAAGCTGTCCCCGGCCTCCATCCGATACAGCTGGTTGCCATGCCGGTAAATCAACTCCCCCTCCAGCAAATGCAGAAACTCCGTCCCTGGATGGGCAAAGGTCGGAAACTCCTCACTGGCGTCATCCATGCTGACCATGTACGCCTCGAAGCTCTTCTTCGGCCCGCGCGTGTGGTTGAGCAGGTGATAGGTATGCCCCTTCTCGGTCCCCCGGCGCACCACTTCCATGCCCTGGTCGGCCTTGACCAGCAAGGCGCTGCCATCCTGCTGGTCGTATTCGCTGAATAACTTCGATAACGGCAGCCCGAGCACATCGCACAGGCGGCTCAAGGTATCGAGGCTGGTGGAGACCTGGGCGTTCTCGATCTTGCTCAACATGCCCTGGCTGATATCGGCAATCTTCGCCACGTCGGACAGCTTCAGGTCCTGGGCCTGGCGCTGGCGTTTGATCTGCAGCCCCAGGTATTGCTCGAGCTTGAGGCGCGGGGCGGTTTCGGTGGACATGATCATCGGCTCCTGCACGGTTTCCGTTCAGTAATATTATTTTCGCACTGGGAAAGTGCAAGGTCTGGCGCTTGAAGGCCACCCCGCTGTGCGTATTCCTGCGGGGAAAAGAATTTTCCCATATATACAGCACAAAAGCGCAGCTCCACCCACTTCGATGTGTCGATCGCGATTATGGCAAGGGTATTGCATTCCTGTAGGGAAACTAACTTTCTTTTTAGGAATAAAAAGACAGCCTAGGCCCACCCACACGGTTTTGCCTTTCGCGAGGAGTGACACGCAATGTTGCCAGCAGAAACCCAGCGCATCATCGACAAGCACGGGATCAAATACGTGCTTGCGCAGTTTGTGGATATACACGGTGCGGCCAAGACCAAGTCGGTGCCCATCTGCGGGCTCAAGACCGTGGCCGAAGAGGGCGCAGGGTTTGCCGGGTTTGCCATCAGTGGCATGGGCATGGAGCCCCATGGTCCGGACTTCATGGCGCGCGGCGATCTGTCGACCTTGACCCCGGTCCCCTGGCAGCCAGGTTATGGGCGCGTGGTGTGCGTCGGGCATGTCGACGGCAAGCCTCATCCCTACGACAGCCGCTACGTGCTGCAGCAACAAGTGCAGCGCCTGCAGGACAAGGGCTGGACGCTGAACACCGGCCTGGAGCCCGAGTTCAACCTGATGCGCCGCGACGAGCAGGGCAAGCTGCAACTGGTGGACCCCAGCGACAACCTCGACAAGCCTTGCTACGACTACAAGGGCCTGTCGCGTTCGCGGGTGTTCCTCGAGCGCCTGACCGAAGCCTTGCAGGCGGTGGATTTCGAGGTCTATCAAATCGACCACGAGGACGCCAACGGCCAGTTCGAGATCAATTACACCTACAGCGACGCCTTGACCTCCGCCGACCGTTTCACCTTCTTCCGCATGGCCGCCGGCGAGATCGCCAATGACCTGGGCATGATCTGCTCCTTCATGCCCAAACCCGACCCGAAGCGCGCCGGCAACGGCATGCACTTTCACCTGTCGATCAGCAGCTTTGATAACAAAAACCTGTTCCATGACGCCAGCGACCCGAGCGGCATGGGCCTGTCGAAACTCGCCTATCACTTCGCCGCCGGATTGCTCGCCCATGGCCCGGCGCTGTGTGCGTTCGCCGCGCCCACGGTCAACTCCTACAAGCGCCTGGTGGTCGGCAACTCGTTGTCCGGTGCCACCTGGGCCCCGGCCTTTATTGCGTTTGGCGCCAACAACCGCTCGGCCATGGTGCGCGTGCCGTATGGCCGCCTGGAGTTCCGCCTGCCGGATGCCGGCTGCAACCCCTACCTGGTCAGCGCCGCGATCATCGCCGCAGGCCTGGACGGTATCGATCGCCAGCTGGAAATCGACCACGTCTGCAACGAAAACCTCTACAGCCTGAGCCTCGAGCAGATCGCCGAGCGCGGCATCAAGACCCTGCCGCAATCCCTCAAGGAAGCCTGCGACGCGCTGGAAGCCGACGCGCTGTTCGCCGAAGTGCTCGGCCCGCAGATCGTGGGCGAGTTCATCAAGCTCAAGCGCATGGAGTGGGTGGAGTACAGCCGCCATGTGAGCGACTGGGAAATCCAGCGCTATACCGAATTTTTCTGACACCGTGTGACGGAGACTTGTTATGTGTGGAATCGTAGGCCTGTACCTGAAGAATCCGCAGCTGGAACCCCAGCTCGGCCAGCTGTTTGAACCCATGCTGCAAGCCATGACCGACCGTGGCCCGGACAGCGCCGGTTTCGCCATCTACGGCGATGAAGTCGCCGATGGCTGGGTCAAGCTGACCCTGCAAGCCACCACCGAAGCCTTCGATTGGAAAGGCTTGATGGGCGAGCTGGAAGGGCGCCTCGGCTGTTCCCTGGACTGGTTCCAGAACGCCAGCGCCGCCGTATTGAAGATCCACGCCGACGAAACCCCGGTGCGCCTGGCCCTGGCCGAACTGGCGCCGAGCGTGCGCATCATGAGCGCCGGGCAGAGCATCGAGATCCTCAAGGGCATGGGCCTGCCCCAGGAAATTTCCCAGCGTTTCGGCCTGGCAAACATGCAGGGCAGCCACATCATCGGCCACACCCGCATGGCCACCGAAAGCGCGGTGACCATGGAAGGCAGCCACCCGTTCTCCACCGGCGCCGACCTGTGCCTGGTGCACAACGGCTCGCTGTCCAACCACTTCCGCCTGCGCCAGGAACTCAAGCGCGAAGGCATCCATTTCGAAACCGACAACGACACCGAAGTCGCCGCCGGCTACCTGACCTGGCGCCTGCAACAGGGCGACTCGCTCAAAGAGGCGCTGGACCATTCCCTGGAAGACCTCGACGGCTTCTTCACCTTCGCCATCGGCACGCGCAACGGCTTTGCGGTGATCCGCGACCCGATTGCGTGCAAGCCGGCGATCTTGGCCGAGACCGACGACTACGTCGCCATGGCCTCCGAGTACCAGGCGCTGTCGAGCCTGCCGGGCATCGAGAACGCGCGGATCTGGGAGCCGGCACCGGCCACGTTGTACATCTGGGAACGCCCGTCAGCTTAAGGAACGCACACATGAAAACCATCGATCTTTCCACCGCCACCGTGCGTGACCTCAACCAGGCGCTGCACGCCCAGGCCATCGACAACGAGTGGCGCGTGACCCATTCCAACGGCAAGCACAACCTCGCGGTGGGGGTGAACCAGGCCGTGTCCATTGATATCGAGGGCCACGCCGGCTACTACTGCGCGGGCATGAACCAGCAGGCCTCGATCACCGTGCACGGCAATGTCGGCGTGGGCTGCGCCGAGAACATGATGTCCGGCTCGGTGCGCGTCAAAGGCAGCGCGTCCCAGGCGGCCGGGGCCACGGCCCATGGCGGTCTGCTGGTGATCGAGGGCGACGCGGGCGCGCGTTGCGGGATCTCCATGAAGGGCATCGACATCGTCGTCGGCGGCAGCATTGGCCATATGAGCTGCTTCATGGGCCAGGCCGGGCGCCTGGTGGTGTGCGGCGACGCCGGCGATGCGCTGGGGGATTCGCTCTACGAAACCCATATCTACGTGAAAGGCACGGTGGAGTCCCTGGGCTCGGACTGCGTCGAAAAAGAGATGCGCAGCGAGCACCTGCAAGAGTTGCAGGAGCTGCTCGACCGCGCCGGTTTCGCCCACCAGGCGGCGGATTTCAAGCGCTACGGCTCGGCCCGTCAACTCTACAACTTCAAAGTCGATAACGCCTCCGCGTACTGATCAGGAGCTCCACCATGACTGAACAAACCCCTCCGGTCCTGCGCGAGTCGGCCACCTTCGACCGCCTGACCATCCAGGAAATCCAGCGTGCCGCCGAAACCGGCATCTACGACATTCGCGGTGGCGGCACCAAGCGCAAGCTGCCGCACTTCGATGACTTACTGCTGCTCGGCGCCAGCGTGTCGCGCTACCCGCTGGAAGGCTATCGCGAGAAGTGCGGCACCGATGTGATCCTCGGCAACCGCTTCGCCAAGAAGCCGATCCACCTGAAGATCCCGGTGACCATCGCCGGCATGAGTTTCGGTGCATTGTCGGCCAACGCCAAGGAAGCCCTGGGCCGTGGCGCGACCATCGCCGGCACCAGCACCACCACCGGTGACGGCGGCATGACCCCGGAAGAGCGCGGCCAGTCCCAGCACCTGGTGTATCAGTACCTGCCATCACGCTACGGCATGAACCCGGATGATTTGCGCAAGGCCGACGCCATCGAGATCGTCCTCGGCCAGGGCGCCAAGCCCGGCGGTGGCGGCATGTTGCTCGGCATGAAAGTCACCGAGCGTGTGGCCGGCATGCGCACCTTGCCGATCGGCGTGGACCAGCGCAGCGCCTGTCGCCACCCGGACTGGACCGGCCCCGATGACCTGGCGATCAAGATTGCCGAGCTGCGCGAAATCACCGATTGGGAAAAACCGATCTACGTGAAAATCGGCGCGAGCCGGCCGTATTACGACGTGAAGCTGGCGGTCAAGGCCGGTGCCGATGTGATCGTGCTCGACGGCATGCAAGGCGGCACCGCCGCGACCCAGGAAGTGTTTATCGAGCATGTGGGCATCCCGATTTTGTCGGCCATCCCGCAAGCGGTACAGGCTTTGCAAGAGATGGGCATGCACCGCAAGGTCCAGTTGATCGTGTCGGGCGGGATTCGCAACGGTGCCGATGTGGCCAAGGCCATGGCGATGGGCGCGGATGCGGTCGCCATCGGCACGGCGGCGCTGATTGCCCTGGGTGACAACCACCCACGGCTGGACGCGGAACTGAAAAAGATCGGCTCGGCCGCCGGCTTCTATGACGACTGGCAAAACGGCCGCGACCCGGCCGGCATCACCACCCAGGACCCGGAGCTGTCCAAGCGCCTCGACCCGGTGGAAGGCGGGCGGCGGTTGGCCAACTACCTGCGGGTGATGGTGCTGGAGGCGCAGACCATGGCCCGTGCGTGCGGCAAGTCGCACCTGCACAACCTCGACCCCGAGGACCTGGTGGCGCTGACAGTGGAATCGGCCGCTATGGCGCGGGTGCCGCTGGCGGGGACCAGTTGGGTGCCGGGTTCCGGTTACTGAGTTTACCCCCCCTGTAGGAGCGAGCTTGCTCGCGAAGATCGTCAACGATAACGCTGGCACCCTGGATGAACGCGTTGCCTGGACGTTTTTCGCGAGCAAGCTCGCTCCTACACACTTCTGTTGCAGGAGTTTTGAACATGATCAATCGTCTTCTCGGCAAATCCCTTATTGGCTTATTGGCGACCGGTGCGCTTGTGCCCCTCGCCCAGGCCGCCGACGCCCCCACCTTGAACACCGGCAGCACCGCCTGGATGGTCACCGCCGCCGTGCTGGTGCTGTTCATGTGCTTGCCGGGGCTCGCGTTGTTCTACGGTGGCCTGGTCCGTGCGAAAAACATGCTTTCGCTGTTCACCCAGTGCTTCGGCATTGCCGGCTTGGTGGGCGTGCTGTGGGTGATCTACGGCTACAGCATGGTGGTCGACACCACCGGCATGGTCGAAGGGCAGGTGACCTTCAACAGTTTTGTCGGCGGCCTGAGCCGCGCCTTTCTGGCGGGCATGACCCCGGAGAGCCTGGTGGGGGATATTCCGGAAGGGGTGTTCGTGACCTTCCAGATGACCTTCGCCATCATCACCCCGGCCCTGATCGCCGGCGCCTTTGCCGAACGCATGAAGTTCTCGGCGGCGCTGCTGTTCATGGCCATCTGGTTCACCCTGGTCTATGCCCCGGTGGCGCATATGGTCTGGGGCGGTTCGGGGGCCTTGATGCATAACTGGGGCGTGCTCGACTTTGCCGGCGGCACCGCCGTGCACATCAATGCCGGTGTGGCTGCGCTCGCTGCGTGCCTGATCCTCGGCAAGCGCAAGGGCTACCAGAACACGCCGATGCCGGCGCATAACCTCAGCCTGACCATGGCCGGCGCGGCGATGCTCTGGGTCGGCTGGTTCGGCTTCAATATCGGCTCCGGTGGCGGCCTCAGCGGCACCTCGGGCATCGTCATGCTCAACACTCAGTTGGGCGCCTGCGCCGGGATTCTCGGCTGGATGTTCACCGAGTGGTTCAAGGTCGGCAAGCCCAGTGCCCTCGGCCTGGCCAGCGGCGCGTTGGCCGGCCTGGTGGGGATCACCCCAGCGTGTGCCTACGTGGGCGTCGGCGGTGCGTTGGCCATCGGCTTGCTGTGCGGGGTGTTCTGCTACTTGAGCGTGACGGTGTTGAAGCGCCGTTTCGGCTACGACGACAGCCTCGATGTGTTCGGCCTGCACGGCATTGGCGGGATGATTGGCGCGGTGTTGACTGGCGTGTTCTGTGTACCGTCCATGGGGGGCCTGGTGGAAGGCGTGACCATGGGCGGGCAGGTGGTTGCCCAGCTCAAGGGGGTGCTGCTGACTACGGTGTACTGTTTTGTGATCAGTTGGATCATCCTCAAGGGGGTCAATGCCCTGGTTGGCTTGCGTGCCCATGAGTCGGTGGAGGAGATGGGGTTGGACCTGGCCGAGCATAATGAGCGGGCCTACAACCACTGATCATTCCCCCTGAGTAAACGCAGCTCAAAATGTAGGAGGGGAGCTTGCTTCCGTGATGGCTCAGGAGCCGACGACTATCTAACTGATGCCCCGCTACCTAAATGTGGGAGGGGGCTTGCTCCCGATGGCGGCCTGACAGCCGACCAGGATGTTGGATCAGTTCGAGTACATATCCGTTGCTGCGGTCACGGCCGCTATGGGTTCCGCCCTTACGGCGGGTCACTTTTGGAAAAGAGCCCCAAAAGTAACCAAAAGGGCTCTTGCCCCACCACTCGGCACCTCGCCTAGGCTCGGTGTGCCCGTAATCCGACAGTGATGTGGGGGGCCGCCGCCACGCGCCATCCATGGCGCGGGGCGGCTAAACCGGCATCCCTGCCGGTTTACCCCCCAATCACTATCGGATTCCGGCCAGCGTGGTTAACGGGGCGCCTGAGATCAAGATCAAGATCAAGATCTAAAGCAAGATCAAGATCTACAGCAAGAGCAAGAGCGGCTCGCTTCGCATCGTGGTTAGCGTTGTGGATACCTAGACGCCTACAGCGGTCAGTCAGTCAGCTTGGTTGTAGCTGACCCACGGCCATCGGGGGCAAGTTCCCTCCCGCATTTGCCTTGCTGCGTTGCAGCTGGCTCGCCACCAGGGTGTTCTTCAGCAGGTAGGCAATCGTCATTGGCCCCACACCGCCGGGCACCGGTGTGATTGCGCTGGCCACGGTGCGTGCGCTGGCGTAATCCACATCCCCCACCAACCGCGTGCCGGTCTCGGTGGTGATGCGGTTGATCCCCACATCAATGACCACTGCGCCGGGCTTGAGCCAACTGGCGTCGATCAACTGCGGTCGGCCTACGGCGGCGACGACGATGTCGGCCAAACGGCACAGCGCCGGTGCATCGACGCTGCGCGAGTGCACCACGCTGACCGAGCAGTTGGCCTGCAGCAGCAGGGTCGCCATGGGTTTGCCGACAATGTTCGAACGGCCGATCACCACCGCGTGCAAGCCGCTCAAGTCGCCGCAGGTTTCGTGCAGCAGGCGCATGCAGCCGCTGGGCGTGCAGGGCGTGAGCACCTCGATGCCTTGCACCAGGCCACCGACGTTTTCGCGGTGGAAGCCATCCACATCCTTGATCGGGTCGATCGCGTGGATCACTGCCGCTTCGTCGATATGCGCCGGCAGCGGTAACTGCACCAGGATGCCGTTGACCGTCGTGTCGGCGTTCAACTGGGCAAGCAGGTCGAGCACCTGCGTCTGGCTGGCATCCTCCGGCAGCCGGTATTCCAGGGAGCGAATCCCGACGTCCTTGGCCCGCAGCAGCTTATTGCGCACGTAGACGTGGCTGGCCGGGTCATCGCCCACCAGCAATACCGCCAGGGCCGGGTAGATTTGCTGCGAGGCAAGCAGCAGGACCTCTTCGCGAACCTCGTCGAGCACCTGGGCAGAGATGGCCTTGCCGTCGATATCGCGGGCAAGCGTGGGGAGAGAGCTGGTCAAAAGCGTCACCGTTGTCTGGGGAAATAAGGCGCTGAGGGATAAGAATCCCTCAGCCATAGGCAGGCCGGAAGACTCAGGCTACCAGTTGATGGCAGGCATACACCACCAGCACACCGGCGACCAGCGTGGCATAGGGCAGCCAGCCGGCGCGGCGCTGGCCGTCATCGGCCTGGATATACAGGTCGGTGAGCATGGCGGCAGGGAAGCGACCCTTGTCCTGCACATAGTGGCGGTAGCAGAACACCGGCAGGATCAGCAGCGCCAACAGCAAGCCGGTGACCAACGTGCCTGCGCCCCAGATGTCCGCGCCCAGGCCCATGCAGGCCAGGTTGACGAAACTCAGCACGCCGCCCGCCGCCAGCAGCACGGTGGGGGCTTTGTACGGGCGCACCCAGTCGGGGCGGTCCAGGCGGTGGATCCAGCCGGCATTGAGGTTGAGGAAGTTGAAGATGATGTAGCTGACGTTGGACGCCGCAAGCACGAATACGTAGTCCGACATCAGCAACAGCAGCAGGTTGAACGACAGGTCGGTCCACATCGCCGCCGTCGGCGCGCCATGTTCGTTGGTGCGCCCCAGGTACTTGGGCAGCCAGCCATCCACCGAGGCCTGGTACAGGGTGCGCGACGAACCGGACATCGAGGTCATGATCGCCAGCAACGTCGCCAGCACCAGCATGATCAGCACGATATTGGCCACCACCTTGCCGCCGCCGATGCTGTCGGCCATCACCTGGCCAACGCCCATGCCGCTGTAGATCGCGGGCGAGAGCAGGCCGCTGTACACCGCGGGCGTCACGATTGCGCCACTGGCGTCGAGCACCGCCGGCGTTACCAGTTGGCCCAGCCCGAGGCTGCCTTGGAACGCCAGCGGCACCAGGGTGAACACCAGGATGCACAGCAGGCCGGCGTAGAAGATCGCCTTGAAGGTGTCGCGCTTGGGGTCCTTGAATTCGCGGGTGTAGCACACCGCCGTTTCAAAGCCGTAGGTAGACCACGCCGCCATGAACAGCCCACCGGCCATCAGTGACCAGCCGGACATATCCCACGGCCCATCGATGACTTGCCCGGCCGCATCATGGGCCAGGGGGTACAGCGGCAGGAAGTTGGCCTGGGTCGCATCCCCGGTGAACAACGGCACCACGCCCACCAGCAGCAGCGGAATCAACGAGGTGACGCCGAGCACCAGGGTCAGGCGCGCCGACCGCAGGATGCCGCCGTGCTGCACGGCAAACACCGTGAGCAAAATCAACAAACCAATGGCGAACGTCGCGTTGATGCGCAACGACAGGCCGCTCTTGACCCAGCCCAGGTCCAGCAGGGTCAGTTGCCAGGTGTTGATCAACGCATCGGCGGGAAACAGCGCCGTGAGGATATACCCCGCCGCCAGCCCCGAACCGATGGACAGCACCGGCGACCAGGCCAGCCAGTTGCACCACACTGACACCGGTGCGATCAGCTTGCTGTAGCGCACCCACGCCACCGCGCCGTACACCGAGGCGCCGCCGGATTTGTGCGGGAACAGCCCGGCGATCTCGGCGTAGGTGAAGGCCTGTATAAACCCGAACAGGATCGACACGATCCACACGATCCATGCCGGTTTGCCCACCGTGGCGGCGATCGCACCGATGGAGAACAACACCAGTGCGGGCACGCCACTGGCGACCCAGAAGGCCCCGCGCCAGTCGATCTTGCGGTGCAGGCTGCCCACCGAGCCGGCAGCCTGCGGTACAGCCTCGAACGTCGTCGCTTCCATCTTCGTATTCCCATGTCTGAATAGCGGTTAGGTTGGGGCAGTCAAAATGGGGTGGCACACACGTTTCGGGACGATCAGCTGCGCACCCGGCTTTTGTCCGGGTCGTAGAAAATCGCTGCGCTGACCGTGGCGCTGATGCGCTTCTGCAGGCCATCGACTTTGCCAATCTCAAGTTCAGTGCCGGGCTCGGCGCAGCTCACGTCGACCCGGCACAACGCGATATTGCTGGCCAGCAGCGGTGAGCGGCAGGCACTGGTGATCACCCCGACCTGGGCTCGGCCCTGGTACACCGGGTCGCCATGGTGGGCGGTCTCGTTGCCGCTCAGGTGCAGGCCGACCAGCTTGTGGCTGGGGTGTGCGCTGCGCCGCAGCAGGGCGTCGCGACCGATAAAGTCATCGGTCTTGCTCTTGAGCGGCACGCTGAAACCGATACCGGCCTCGAACGGATCGGTCTGGTCGCTGAACTCGTAGCCGGCGAAAATCAGCCCGGCTTCGATGCGCAGCAGGTCCAGGGCTTCCAGGCCCAGGGGCACCAGCCCCAAGGGTTGGCCGAGTTGCCAGATGCGGTCCCAGACCCGTTCGGCGTCTTCGGGCTGGCACCACACCTCAAAGCCCAGTTCGCCGGTGTAGCCGGTGCGCGAAATCATCAACGGGCAGCCGTCGAAACCGTCCAATCGACCGACCAGGAAGCGAAACCAGCCGAGGGTTTCCACACTCGGTTGCGTGGGCGGGGTCCAGACCATCTGCTTGAGCAGCTCGCGACTCAGCGGCCCCTGCACCGCCAGGTTGTGAATCTGCTCGCTGGCGGACTTGACCCACACCTTCATGCCCAGTTTCTGTGCCTGCTCGCGCAACCACACGCCGGCGTAGTCTTCGCCGCAGATCCAGCGGAAGTTGTCCGGGCCCAGGCGCAGCAGGGTACCGTCGTCGAGCATGCCGCCGTGGGCGTGGCACATCGCCGAATACACCACCTGGCCCACCGCCAGGCGCCGTACGTCGCGGGTCAGGCAGTACTGCAACAGGGCTTCGGCGTCGGGGCCGATGATTTCGAATTTGCGCAGGGCGGTCAGGTCCATCACCGCCACCCGTTCGCGGCAACCGAGGTATTCCTCGGTGACGCCGTAACCGTCGTAGCGCAGCGGCAGCCACCAGTTGCGGTAGTCGGTGAAGCTGCCGGTGAGGGCGCGGGTACGTGAGTGAAACGCGGACTCACGGGTGAGGATCGGGTCGGCATCCGCCGTGGTTCGAGTGCTCATAGCGATGGAAAAACGCTCCTTCTCGCTGTAGATGCGGACATGGATATCGGTCGGGTTCCAGCCATTGGCCGGGTCAATGTCATCCGGGCACGAGGTACTGCCACACAGCAGGTCGGTCATGGCCCGCAGCAGCACATAATCGCCGGGCCGTGACCAGGGTTCATCCAGGGTCATCTGCTGGTGCGCATCGATACCGGTGTTGAAGAAGAAATTGATCGCCGGCCAGCCGTTGCGCGCCTGCACGCCATGGGGGGCGAGGACGCGGCTGAGGTTGTCGCTGCAGTTGTCGTGCCCGAAATAGCCATGGGTTTCGTAGTAGCGCGCCGCGCAGGCCAGGGCGAATGAATCGTGGCGCCCGACCGTGTCTTGCACCACCTCCAGCATCGGTTGCATATGGCGGTCGAAAAACTTCGAAAACAGCCCCGGTGCCGGGTAGGCGCTGCCGTTCAGGGTGCGCGTGACGGTCTGGTCCAGGTCCAGCTCGACGCCGCGATCCAGAGCGCGCCGGTCGAGGGCGACGAAGTCCGAACACTGGCGGCCCGCGACGTCCAGCACCTGGATGTACTGCCCTTTGGCGACGGTGTAGCCGTGGGCCGTGCCCGCGCGCAGGGTGAATTCGTCGAGTACATCGCCCAACGGCTCGGGCAGGGCCGGCAGCAGCAGCGGCGACGGATTGGCCCGCGTCACTATCAGACGCAGCTCGCTGGGCCGGTATTGCCGGTCGACGGCGGTGGCCTCGGCGGGGGCGGCGACGATCACCAGCAGCGCGTCCTCGGCGACAAACTGCCGGCTGTGGCCGGGCGGGCTGTCGGCGTCCCATAGCGAGGCCGCCAGCGGCAAGGCCTGTGCATCGATGCCGCGCCGCTGGAGCGCCTGGCCGATACGCCCAGGCACGCTGCACGCCGTTGACCCGCTCAGGCCCCAGCTCGCCAGGGCGCTGCGGCCGCCGGCGTCGAGGGCCAGCAGTGCGCAGGTTTGCCGGCCTTCGACGTCGATCACTTGCAGGCCGTCGCCGGGCTGCAAGTCGACCAGGGTCACACCGCCGGCGGCCACGCGGTAGCGTTCCAGGTTCGGCGCGCGGGCAAACAGCCCGGGTTCGCGGGGATGGGAAACACGCGGTGCATTCATCATCAGCCGACCGACTTGATGGGGGTCGTGGGCTCGCCCAGGTACGCCGCCATCGAGTCATCCAGGGCCTGCAACCATGGCGTGTGGTGCGGCGGCGACTGGGTGCCGGTCATCAGCGAGCGATAGGACTTGTCGCGATAGCCCATGATGTTTTCCGCCTTGTCGTGCTTCCAGTGCAGGAAGGTTTCGTTGACGGCGGCGATGTCGAAATTCGGGTAGTCGGTGGCGTCCACCAGTTGCTGGATATAGGCGCCCTGGTACTCGAACATCTGCTGGTTGGTTTCCAGGGCCTGTTCCCGTGCGTGCCACGCTTGGCTGTCGGCGACCATGTCGGCGTGGCCGGGCAACTGAATGCGCCCGAGGATCACGTCGCGGGCATACCAGGCCTGGGCGTCGAACATGTTGAAGGAGTACCACTGGTCCTGCATGCCGAGGTAGATCAGGCGGGGATTGGGTTCCCAGAACACGCCCTTGTAGAGGTTCATCGGCCACAGGCGGTTGTCGGTCTTGAGGCTCAGTGCATCGGGCAGGAACGGGAAGTGGTGCTTGTAGCCGGTGCACAGGATCACCGCGTCGATGTGCTTGCTGCTGCCGTCGATAAAGTACGCGCGGTTGTTTTCCAGGCGCTGGAGCAGCGGTTTTTCTTCCCAGTTATCCGGCCAGGCATAGCCCATGGGCGCGCTGCGGTAGCAACTGGTGATGCTGCGCGCGCCGTATTTGTAGCATTGCGAGCCGATGTCCTCGGCCGAATAGCTGCTGCCGACGATCAGCAGGTCCTTGTCCTTGAACTCCAGCGCCTCGCGAAAATCGTGGGCATGCAGGATGCGCCCGGCGAACTGTTCGAAGCCTTCGAAGTACGGCACCTTGGGCGTGGAGAAGTGGCCGCAGGCGTTGATCACGTAGTCGAATGCTTCACAGGTCAAGGTGTCGCTGGTGTAGTCGTGGGCGTAGAGGGTGAAGCGCTGGCTCTGTTCGTCGAAGGTGACTTGGCGCACCACATTGTTGAAGCGGATGTAGTCGCGCACGCCGGCCTTTTCCACGCGGCCCTTGATGTAGTCCCACAGCACTTCACGCGGCGGGTAGGAACCGATGGGCCGGCCGAAATGCTCTTCGAAGGTGTAGTCGGCGAACTCCAGGCATTCCTTGGGGCCGTTGGACCACAGGTAGCGGTACATGCTGCCGTGCACCGGCTCGCCGTTCTCGTCGAGGCCGGTGCGCCAGGTGTAGTTCCACATGCCACCCCAGTCCTGCTGTTTTTCAAAGCACACCAGCTCAGGGATGGCGGCGCCTTTGTCGCGGGCCGACTGGAACGCGCGAAGTTGCGCCAGGCCGCATGGGCCGGCACCGATGATTGCAACACGTAGGGTCATGAGCGTGCCTCCTGAAGGTTTCAGCGAAAGATCACTGTCTTGTCCTGGTTGATGAACACCCGGTGTTCCAGGTGGTATTTCAGGGCTTTGGAAAGGGCCACGGTTTCGGTGTCGCGGCCGATGGCGACCAGCGAGTCGGGCAGGTGGGTATGGTCGACGCGCTGGATTTCCTGCTCGATGATCGGGCCTTCATCCAGGTCGCTGGTGACGTAGTGGGCGGTGGCGCCGATCAGCTTGACGCCACGGTCATAGGCTTGGTGATACGGCTTGGCGCCCTTGAATCCTGGGAGGAACGAGTGGTGGATATTGATCGCCCGGCCCGACAGTTGCTGGCACAGGCCGTCGGACAGGATCTGCATGTAGCGCGCGAGCACCACCAGGTCGGTCTGGGTGTCTTCGACGATGCGCATCAGCTCGGCTTCCTGGCCGGCCTTGGTGTCCTGGGTGATCGGCAGGTAGATGAAGCGGATGCCTTCGCGTTCGGCCATCGCCCGCAGGTCCAGGTGGTTGGAGACCACGGCGGTGATGTGCATGTCCATCTCGCCCTTGCGGTGGCGGTAGAGCAGGTCGGTGAGGCAGTGGTCGAACTTGCTGACCATCAGCAGCACGCGGGTCGGTTGGCGCGAGCTGAACAACTGCCAGTGCATGTCGAAGCCACCGGCCAGGTCGCCGAGGCCTTTGCGCAGGGCGCCGATGTCGCCGCTCACGCCGGTGTTGAAACGGAACACCGCGCGCATGAAAAACTGCCCGGTGAACTCATCGTCGAACTGCGCCAGCTCGCTGATGTAGCACTGCTGTTGGGCCAGGCACGCGCTGATCGCGGCGACGATCCCGGACGCCGCCGGGCAGGTGATCTTGAGAATGTAATGTTCGCGGGAGGCGTCCATCGAAAGCTCCTGAGTTCAGTGAAGGAAGGCTCAGCCCTTGGCCGTGCGCTTGGTTTTCTGCGGGTCGTCGAAGGGCAGGGCGTGGGTGCTGGCGCTGGCCTCAAGGCTGCCGCGAACCTGCAAGGCAATACCGGGTTCGGAACAGGCGACGCTCATGCGCGCGATGGCCATCGAGCGTTTGCTCAGGCGCGAATACATGCCGCAGGTGATCACGCCGACTTGCTGGTTGCCCTGCCACAAGGTGTCGCCGGCCTCGGCGGCGCGGACGCCCTCAAGCAGCACGCCGGTGATTTTGAAGCGCTCCTGGCCGCGCAGGCGCAGGTGTTCTTCGGCGCCACGGAAGGCGTTCTTGCCAGGTGAAACAGTGAAATCCAGGCCCATTTCCCAGAGGGTGTCGCCGGCCTTCTGGTCGGCGAAGGGGTACATCTGCGAGTTGTCGTAGGGGAAAAACATCAGCGAGCTTTCCACCCGCAGCCAGTCCAGGGCGGTGAAGGCGCAGGGGATGATCCCCAGGCTCGCGCCTTGTTCGAGGATGCTGTCCCACAGGAACGGCGCATCGGCGGCCTTGCAGAAAATCTCATAGCCACGTTCGCCGGTGTAGCCGGTGCGCGAGATCATCACCGGGCGGTCGAACAGGCGGGTTTGCAGGTGGTGGAAGTACGCCAGTTGGCGGATGCCCGGCACGTGTTCGGCGAGGAAATCCACCGCCAGCGGACCTTGCAGCGACAGGTCGTGCAGGTCGTCATCGAACAGCACCGCCACTTGCCGGCCCTGGGCCGAGCGCACGAGCATTTCATGCCCGGTGCCGGCGCCATGCACCACCATGAACGCGTTGGGGCCGGTGCGGTAGACGATGCAGTCATCGACGAACTTGCCGTCCTCGTCGAGCATCGAGGCATACACCGATTTGCCCGGGTAGAGCTTGGCGATGTCGCGGGTGGTAGCCCACTGCAACAGGCTCTCGGCGTGGGGCCCCACGTAATGGACTTTTTTCAGGCCGGACACGTCCATCAGGCCGGCGCGGGTGCGGATCGCCTGGTGGTGGTCGGCGAGGTCACTGCTGTAGGTCCAGGCAGTGCCCATGCCGTTCCAGTCTTCGAGGTGGGAGCCGAGGGCGCGGTGCCGGTCGGCCAATGCAGAAATACGCCATGAGTGGGTCATGTGAGGTTCCTTGTCGTAGAAGAAGGGGCATCAGGCCTGTGGGTCGAACTGGCTCAGCCACTCGACCAGCGTGTGGCGGTAGCGGGTCATGCCCTTGTAGTCGGCGATGGGGTCGGGCAGGTCGCGCAGCACGCGGTGCAGGCGACAGCCCCAGCCGGGTTGCGTGACCAGCTCGTCCAGGCTGATCAGGTAGGTGCGGATGCTGAACATCACCGCGTGGCTGCGCGGCAGGCGCGCCATCACTTGCAGCTCGACCCGCAGGTGCACCTGCTGGCCGACGTTCTGCGCGGTGATCCGGCCGCGATCGGCGCCCCATTCATGGAAGGTTTCCGGCGACGAATCCAGGCGCGGGTTGATGGTCAGGGTCCAGTTCAAGCGCCGTACCGGCTGGCCGACCTGCAGGTTGAGCAGGTACTTCAGCGCCCGTTCGAACACGCCCATCTGATGGGCCATGGGCACCGGTGCGTGCCATTGCTTGAAACTCATGCCGGCGTCGAACGCCAGCGACCAGTCGGCCGGGCTGGTGACCAGGCCGGCGTCCATGTACAGGTCGCCGTCGCGCTGGTCGAGCAGGGCGAAATCCCCCTGCACCTGGCGGCCGATGTACTCCAGCGGCGCACAGGGCAGGCTGCTGGCATCGCCGAAGATGAAGGCCTGGTCGATGTCCAGCAGGTGGTTGCGCCACTGCCAGCGCTCGCCGTTTTGCGTCAGGCTGAACGACTGCGGGTAGTCGGCGGCCAGGTGTTCCATGATCATCTGCAGCGCATCCCAGGCCGCCACTTGCATGTGGGGCATCACCAGGTAGCGGCGTGGGTCCTTGTCCAGCACCAGGGCGCGCTCGGCCATTTCCGAGCGGTAGTGCTCGTCGATGTCGAAGGCGTGCTCATAGATCGAGCCGGGGTCGCGGGAGATGGCCGGTTCGATGTTTACCGAGTACAGGTAGCTGTCCTCGATAAAGGGAAAGGGGAAACGCCGGATCGCTGCCGGGCTGTTGCGAAAGCTGAAATCGTCGCGATAGCTCAGCACGGGGCTCGTTTGCAGGGGCATGGCACTCACTCCTATAGGTCCAGCGAAACGCAGGGGCCGCTGCCGCGCGAGACGCAGGGCATCAGAAAGTCGGCCTGCTCGGCCGGGCTGAGGAAGCTGTCGCGGTGTTCGATGGCGCCGCCCTGGTGGCGCGTGATGCACTGGCCGCAGACTCCGCCACGGCACAGGTTGGGCACCTGTAGTCCGGCGTGTTCCAGGGCTTCGAGCAGGCTTTGCTCGGCCTCGACCCGCAGGCGTCGGCCGCTGCGCAGCAGCTGCAGGTCGAATGGCTGGCCGGGTTGTGCGCCCTTGAAGGCTTCCGAATGCACACGCCTGCTCGGCCAACCGAGGCGTGTGGCGTGTTGCTCAACCGCCTCGAGCAAGGGCTGCGGGCCACAGGTGTAGACGTGGCTGCCCAGCGGCCGGTTGCCGAGGATTGGGTTAAGGTCCGGGCGCCGGTCGTAGGTGTGCAGGCGCGGGCCGAGACGCTGTTGCAGCTCGTCGAGATAGGCGTCACTGAGGCCCCGGCGGAACAGGTAATGCAGCTCGAAGTTGGCCTGCTGTTGTTCCATCGCGGCGATATAGGCCATGAACGGCGTGATCCCGATCCCGGCGGCGATGAGGATATGCAGGTGCGCGGTGCCATGGGGCGCGAACAGATTGGCCGGTGGTGAAATCTGCAGGGTGTCGCCGACCTGCACCTGCCTGTGCAGGTACTGCGAGCCACCGCGCGAGGCGTCTTGCAGGCGCACGGCGATGCGGTAGTGCTGGGTGTGCGCCGGGTCGCTGGTGAGTGAATAGGCGTTGCGCACCGTGCCCTCGCCCAGCGGCAGGTGCACCTGCACATGGCTGCCGGGCGAGAAGCCGGGCAGGCTGCCCGTGGCGGGCGTCAGGGTGAATTCGCGCACCACCGGCGTGAGCATGCGTGCGGCGCTGACCTGGACGTTGAGGGCCGCGCTCATGGCTGGAACCCCGCGTAGGGTTGGTCGGGGTTGATGCACACGCCGAGATACGCCCCCAGGCGCCGGGAAAAATGCGTGCGGACCTCCAGCCCGACGTGGCAGCCGATGCAGTTCAACAGCGGCTCCGGCCCGGCCGCCTGGGTCAGGCCGCAGTGTGCGCAATACACCTGGCGCAGGCCGGGGATGCAGGTCATGTCGATCTCGTCGTGTTCCAGGCCAGCGACGCGGGCCTCGCCGTGCACACGCCAGATAAAGGCTTCGTCGCCCAGCAGGTAGAGCCGGCAGCCCACGGTGGCGCTGGCCAGCGCCTGTTGCAGGCGTCGCGCAAACTCGGGGTGTTCGCCGTTCAACAGCACGGGCATGTGCAGTTCGCTGATGAACGCTGCGCTGGCGGCGGCTGATTGAATCACCACGATGGGGCGGCTGCGGGTAGGCGTCATGCGGGCTCTCCACGGTGTGTGTTTGTTTCCTGTTGGGAGAGATACTTTCCTATGGGGAAAATCTTCTCAATCTGGAAAAAGGGCTATGCCTTTGGAGATAAGCCTTGCGCGCCGGCCATTCGGGGCATGGAAGTTGCTGGGCCTTTCGACCACACAGAGCAACCGGACGGGGAGTTATCAAAGAGTGCTGACACGACCAAAAGGCTGGCCGCTCTGGTTGGGGCCTGTACGCGCCGAACAGGCGCGCAGCGTGCGCAGGTTGTTGGCCGGGTTGCCCCTGCACGCTGACGGTGCCTTGTCGGGTTTCCTGGACCGTTTCGACGCACTGCTGCCGCCTGCCCGGCTTAACCTGATCCTCGGCGGCGAAGACCTGGGCCCGACGCGGCGAGGGTGGGTCGACGGCTGCCAGGCGGTCGCGCGTTGCCCCTGGCGCGACGCCAGCGTGACGGACGCTCCCCAAGCCTGCGGACCTTGCCGGCAACGGGGCGTGCACCGTCTGGTGTGCGCCTTGCCCGAGGGTGAAAAGGGCGCATTGCTGCTCGACACCCCCCGGCGCGCCGGTGCCAGTTGGCGCCAGTTACTGGAAGAGGCGGCGCAGGCGGTAGGCGTGAGCGTACGCCTGCGCAGCCACAACCGTGAGCAGCAGCGCAAACAGGCGACCTCCCGCCACGGCGCCCTGGCCCGTGAGCTGCACGATTCGGTGGCGCAGCAGTTGGGCTACCTGTCGTTCCAGGCCCATGGCTTGCAGTCGCAGCTGGGCGAGCCGGCACTGCAGGACTTGTGCACCGGCCTGAGCCAACTGCAACGCCAGGTGCGCGAGCTGATCACCAGTGCGCGTCTGACCATGGACGGGCGCTCGCTGCGCCAGGCCCTGGCCGATTCGGTCGCGGAGTTCTCGCGGCGCTGCATCATTGTCTTCGAACTCGACAACCGCCTGGCCGACGACGCCCTGAGCCCGGAAACCGAATTGCAGATCCTGCAGATCATTCGCGAGGCCCTGGCCAATGCGGTGCGGCATTCCCACGCGCGCCACGTGCGCATCGAACTGCGCCAGACCCAGGACGGCGACGCCTCGGTGTCGGTGGAAGACGATGGCATCGGCTTGATCCCGGCCTGCGACGAGCACAACCATTTCGGCCTGGCGATTATCCGCGAGCGCGCCGCCAGCATCGGCGCACGGCTGAGCATAGAAGCGATCCGCCCGCACGGGGTGCGCGTGCACCTTGGCCTGCGCCGCCACCACGATCTGCCACAGGGGAGTCTCGATGGACTGCACGACCTTATTACTGATCGATGATCACCCGTTGTTTCGCAAGGGCCTGGCGCAGTTGTTCGATGCCAGCGGCGACTTCGAAGTGGTGGGGCAGGCGGCCAGCGGCCGCGAGGGCATCAACCTGGCCGTGAGCCTGACGCCGCAACAGGTGCTGCTGGATTTGCACATGCCCGGCCTCAGCGGCTTGCAGGTGCTGGACGAACTGCGCCAGTTGCGCCTGGATTGCCAGGTGGTGGTGCTCACCGCCTCCATGGACCGCGCCGAGCTGCTCACGGCCTTGCGCCTGGGCGCCAGCGGTTATGTGCTCAAGGAAACCGAGCCGGATGCGTTGCTGGCGTATATGCGCAACTGTCACAAGGGCGCGATCGTGCTGGACTCGAGCCTGATTGCCTTGCTCGCCGACCAGGCCGAGCCCACGCAAGCGTGTGAGGCTGCGGGCAGCGAAAACCTTACCGAGCGCGAAGGCCAGACCCTGGCGCTGATCGCCGCCGGCATGAGCAACAAACAGATCGGCCGGGAGCTGGGGATCAGCGACGGCACGGTGAAAATCTACGTGCGCAGCCTGTTGCAGAAGCTCGGCCTGCATTCGCGCCTGGAGCTGGCGGCCTGGGTGCACAGCGGCGCCTTGATGAAACACGAGGAGCGCCACTAGATGAGGGACAGCCCCGAAGCGTTTGCGCCCCCGCCGATTGACCTGATGGATTGCTTTCCCGCCGCCTTATTGCAACTGCGCGACAACGGCCAGATCGCCCACTTCAACCTGGCCTGGGCCGAGTTGATGGGCCCGCCGGGCGCGGAGCGCAACCTGATGGACTACGTGCACCAGGAAGACCGCCCGCTATGGCGCCAGGCCTTGAATGAACTGCGCCGCCGCCCCGACACCTCATTCAACCAGCGCCTGCGCTTTGTGCACCCCAGTGGCGAACTGCGCTGGTTCGAGATCAGCCTCAAGCGCGGCCCCCAAGGCTTCTATTTGGTGGCCGGGGACGTTACTGCCCACAAGCGCCGCGAAATCGCCTGGCAGGCCAGCCAGCGCAGCAGCATGAGCTTGCTCGACAGCATGCCGGGCCTGATCTATCGCGGCCGCAACAACCGCGACTGGACCATGGAATTCGTCAGCGCCGGCTGCCTGCAACTCACCGGCTACCCTGCCGAACGCCTGGTGGACAACCATGAGTTCACCTACAACAGCCTGATCCTGGCGCAGGACGCTGACTACGTATGGCGCGAGGTGCAATATGCGTTGTCACGGCAGGAGCCGTTCGAGCTCAATTACCGGATTCGCTGCGCCGACCGGTCGATCAAGCACGTGTGGGAGAAGGGCGTGGGGATTTATGCGGATACCCGTGAGGTGTTGGGGATCGAGGGGGCGATTTTCGAGCGCAAGAGTTGACGGATAAACGCACCTCAAATGTGGGAGGGGCGGTGCGACGATTCGACTTGCCCCCGATGAGCATAGGTATCTACACAACTCTTAAAGGCTGACACATAACTCTGTGGTGAGCGGGCTTGCCCCGCGCTGGGCTGCGAAGCGGCCCCAATAAGGTCACCGAAGAGTGCCAGAATCAATCGAGGTGAAGGTTTTGGGGCTGCTTCGCAACCCAGCGCGGGGCAAGCCCGCTCACCACAGAAGCCTAATTGCCATAGATTTCGTATTCACTGGAAGTTGTGTAGATACCCATGCCCCGATGAGGGAGTGTCAGTGAATGCATCTTTAACTGACACAACGCTATCGGGCAAGCCCCCTCCCACATGGGATTCAATGCGCGCCAGCGGCCTTGTTCAGATCACTCTCCGCCCACTGCGTATACACACACGCATCCGCCGTCGCCCAGCGCACACGCACCGGGTCGCCGGCCTTGAGGGGCATGCCCGCGGCGGACAGCGCCTTGACTGTCATCGATGTGCCGCCGAGGGTTTTCACTGTGCAGGTCTGGCTTTCGCCGAGGAACAGCACCTCACCCACAATCGCCGACACTTCATTCCAGCCCGCCGCCAGCGGTTGCTCAGCGGCCTGTTCGACACTCAGCGCCAGGGCTTTTTCCGGGCGTACCATCAGCAGCACCTCCTGCTCGGTGTGCAGGCCGCTGGTCAGGCGGATCGACACGGATCGGCCTTCGAACGCCGCCGCCGCGTTGCCCTGGGCCTTGAGCTTGAGGAAGTTGGAGTTGCCGAGGAACGACGCCACGAACGCGTTCGGCGGGTTCTGGTACAGGTCGAAGCCGCTGCCCAGGCCGACGATCTTGCCGTGGCTGAAAATCGCGATGCGCTGAGACAGGCGCATGGCTTCTTCCTGGTCGTGGGTCACGTAGACGATGGTGATGCCCAGGCGCCGGTGCAGTTGGCGCAGTTCGTCCTGCAGGTCTTCGCGCAGCTTCTTGTCGAGGGCGCCGAGGGGTTCGTCCATCAGCAGGATGCGGGGTTCGTACACCAGCGCGCGGGCGATGGCGACCCGTTGCTGTTGGCCGCCGGACAATTGCGAAGGGCGGCGATGCGCAAATTGCTCAAGCTGCACCAGCTTGAGCATGGCGTCGACGCGCTTTTCGCGTTCGGCGCTGGCCAGTTTGCGAATCGCCAGGGGGAAGGCGATATTGTCGCGCACCGACAAATGCGGGAACAGTGAGTAGCGCTGGAACACCATGCCGATGTCGCGCTTGTGCGGCGGTACGTTGACCAGCGATTGGCCACTGACCAGGATCTCGCCGCTGCTTGGCGTTTCGAAGCCGGCAAGCATCGACAGCGTGGTGCTTTTGCCCGAGCCGCTGGAGCCGAGGAAGGTGAGGAATTCGCCGTCCTGGATGTCCAGCGAGATATTGTCCACGGCAGCGAATTCGCCGTAGTGCTTGTTCAGGTTGCGCAGGCTGACCAGGGGTTGGCCATGGCTCTGCGCGACATCGTTGATCACTGCACTCATGTTCTTCTCCTCGGCGCTCAAGCGCGGGTTTCGGTACGCCGGCGAACGGCGGCGGCAATCACCATGACCAGCACCGAGAGGCCGATCAGCAGCGTCGACGCGACGGCGATCACAGGCGTCAGGTCCTGGCGCAGGGTGGTCCACATTTTTACGGGAAGGGTTTGCAGGGTCGGGCTGGCCATCATCACGCTGAGCACCACTTCGTCCCACGAGACCAGGAAGGCGAACAGCGCACCGGCGACCATCCCCGGACGAATCGCCGGAAAGGTCACCTTGAACACCGCCTGCAACCGCGAGGCGCCGCAGATCACCGCCGCGTCTTCGATCGACTGGTCGAACAGTTTCAGCGAGTTGATGATCGAGATGATGGTGAACGGCAGCGCCACGATCACATGGCTGACCACAAAGGCGAACATCGTGCCGGTGTAGCCAAGCTTCAGGAACAGCGCGTACACCGCCACGGCGATGATCACCAGCGGCACGATCATCGGCAGGGTGAACAGGCCGTAGAGCAATTCACGGCCGGGGAAGCGCCCGCGCACCAGGGCAAAGGCGGTGGGCAGGCCGAGGGCGACGGCGAATACGGTGGTCAGCACGGCCACCTTGAGGCTGGCCATGGCTGCGTTCATCCAGTCGGCGTTGGAGAAGAACTGGCCGTACCATTTCAGCGTCCAGCCCGGCGGCGGGAACACCAGCCATTGCGACGAGCCGAACGACAGCAGCACGATGAACACGATCGGCAGCAGCAGGAACAGGCCGATCAACCCGGTGGTGGTGTAGAGGCCCAAGCGCATCCTGCGGCTCATGGCATTGGGGGTCAGGAGCATGACGGCTTACCTCGCGTTGCTGGCGCCAACCGGGGATTCCGGCTGAAGCTTCAGGTAGAAGTAGAACAGCACCAGAGTGATGAAGATCAGCAACGCGGCGCCGGCACTGGCCAGGCCCCAATTGAGGAACGATTGCACCTGCTGGATGATGAACTCGGGCAGCATCATGTTCTGCGCACCGCCGAGCAGTGCCGGGGTGACGTAGTAACCGAGGGACATCACGAACACCATCAGGCCGCCGGAGAACAACCCCGGCCGGCACAGCGGCAGGAACACGCGGAAGAAGTTGGTCCACGGGCTCGCGCCGCAGATCGAGCCGGCCTGCAGGATCATCGGGTCGATGGCCTGCATGGTCGCCTGCAATGGCAGCACGATGAACGGGATCATGATGTAGCTCATGCCGATCACCACGCCGGTGAGGTTATGCACCATCTCCAGGGGCACATCGATGATGCCCATGGCCATCAGCGCCTTGTTGATCACCCCGGAGGCTTGCAGCAAGACCAGCCAGGAGTAAGTGCGGGCGAGCAGGCTGGTCCACATCGACAGCAGCACAATATTCAGGATCCAGCGTCCCCAGCCGCGCGGCACCAGGGTGATCGCCCAGGCCAGCGGAAAGCCCAGCAGCAGGCTGAACAGGGTCACCAGGCCCGCCACCGAAAAGGTGTTGAGCAGCACCCGTGCATAGGCCGAGTTGGCGAACAGCTGTTCATAGTTGCCCAGGCCCGGCACCGGCTCCAGCACACCGCGCAGCAGCAGGCCGATCAGCGGCGCCAGGAAGAACAGGCCGAGGAACAGCAGGGCCGGGATCAGGTTGCTTGAGCCCCGCCAGCGCTGTGCCAGGGACGGCGCCCCGGCCTTGGGCGAAACCGCGCCGGCAGCGCCGAGGGCGCTCCCGGTCGGTGTGGTTGCCGTCATTTTCATTTGACTAGCCATTCATTCCACCGTGTCGCAATGGCCGGACCGTTCTTGGCCCAGTAGGCGAAATCGAGGGTGATCTGGTCCTTGACGTAGGCAGTCGGCAGGTTCGGCGCGAGCACCGAATCCAGGCGCTGCACGCTGTCGATGTTCACCGGTGCATAGGCGGTCAGGTTGGAGAAATCTGCCTGGCCCTTGGCGCTGCTGGCGTTGGCCAGGAACTTCATCGCCGCCGCTTTGTTTTTCGATCCTTTAGGCACGACGAGGATGTCGGCCATGACCAGGTTCTGCTTCCAGCTCACGCCCACGGGCGCGCCGTCTTCCTGCAGGGCGTGGATGCGACCGTTCCAGAACTGGCCCATGCTGACTTCGCCGGAGGCCAACAACTGTTGCGACTGCGCACCGCCGCCCCACCAGACGATGTCTTTCTTGATGGTGTCGAGTTTCTTGAAGGCGCGGTCCAGGTCCAGGGGGTAGAGCTTGTCGGCCGGGACGCCGTCGGCCAGCAGCGCCAGTTCGAGCACGCCGGGGCTTGGCCATTTGTAGAGGGCGCGCTTGCCGGGGTAGGTCTTGGTGTCGAACAGCGCGGTCCAGTCCTGGGGCTTGCCGGCGCCGAGCTTGCCTTCGTTGTAGCCGAGCACGAAGGAGAAGAAGAACGAGCCCACGCCATGGTCGGAGACGAAGCGCGGGTCGATCTTGTCGCGCTGGATCACCGAGAAGTCGAGGGGTTCGAGCAGGCCTTCGGCGGCGGCGCGCAAGGCAAAGTCGGCCTCGACATCCACCACGTCCCACTGCACGTTGCCGCTTTCGACCATAGCCTTGAGTTTGCCGTAGTCGGTGGGCCCATCCTGGACCACGGTAATGCCGCTGGCCTTGCTGAACGGGTCGGCCCAGGCCTGCTTCTGCGCATCCTGGGTGCTACCGCCCCAGCTCACGAAATTGACGCTTTCGGCCGCCATGGCCGCGTGAGTGGCTGTGGCCAATAAACCCGCGAACAGCACTGCGGTTGCACGTTTGTTCAACACCATTTTCACGCCCTCATTTGTTTTGTTATTGAGCGGGCTTGGTAATGCCCGCCTATCGGGAGCAGTAGGTCCATCCGGGGCCTCTAATCGAGGCCCCAAAAGGCGACCGTGCCAAGGGCTGTTATTGGTGCTCTCCCTGGCGGGCGCACTTGGCGGAAGCGTTCGGTCTATGGAATATCATATTATGGTATTCCAAACTTTGTGCAAGCATTTTGCCTTACCGGTTATCCGTCATTCGGTGAAGGGAATGCTCTCGACCACCTCCAGGTCGTAGCCGGTCAGCCCGGCGTATTTGAGGGGCGGGCCGAGGTGACGCAACTTGCCGACGCCGAGGTCCTGCAAGATCTGCGCCCCGGTGCCCACTTCGGAATAGATGCGCGACTGCGAGCGTTTGAACTGACGCGGTGCCTGGGTCAGTTGCGGCACGCGTTCCAGCAGCGCCTGGGACGACTCATGGTTGGCCAGCACCACCACCACGCCGCTGCCTTCAGCGGCGACACGTTGCAAGGCCGCCCACAGCGTCCAGTTGGACGGGCCGCTGTAGTCGGCACCGACCAGGTCGCGCAGCGGGTCGATCACATGCACGCGCACCAGCGCCGGGGTATCGCGGCGCAACTGGCCCATCACCATGGCCATGTGCACGCCGCCGTCGATGCGGTCTTCAAAGGTGATCAGGCGGAACGTGCCGTGCACCGTGGGCAGGTCGCGTTCGCCGATGCGCACCACGGTGCGTTCGGTGCTGAGGCGGTAGTGGATCAGGTCGGCGATGGTGCCGATCTTGATGCCGTGCTTGCGCGCGAAGATTTCCAGTTCGGGGCGGCGGGCCATGGTGCCGTCGTCGTTCATCACTTCGACGATCACCGACGCCGGGGTTTGCCCGGCCAGGCGCGCCAAGTCGCAGCCGGCTTCGGTGTGGCCGGCGCGCGTCAACACGCCGCCATCCTTGGCGCGCAACGGGAAGATATGCCCCGGCTGCACGATGTCGGCCGGCCCGGCATTGACATCTACGGCCGCTGCCACGGTGCGTGCGCGGTCGGCGGCGGAGATTCCGGTAGTCACGCCGCTGGCGGCTTCGATGGACACGGTAAACGCGGTGCTGAACACGCTGCCATTGCTCGGCACCATCTGTTCCAGGCCCAGGCGCTGGCAGTGTTCGTCGGTGAGGGTCAGGCAGATCAGGCCACGGGCTTCGCGAGCCATGAAACTGATAGTCTCGGCGGTACAGCAGGCCGCAGGCAGCAACAGGTCGCCTTCGTTTTCCCGGTCTTCGTCGTCCACCAGGAGCACCATCTTGCCTTGGCGGTAGTCTTCGATGATGTCTGCGATGCTGTTGAAGGACATGGAGAGTGCTCGATTTGTTGGTTGTATGTATTATGGTATACCACAAAAACTCAACAAGAGGATGTCACGATGAAGGCCTACTGGATTGCCCATGTGGATGTGTCCGATGCCGAGCAATACACGCAGTACACCCAGCGCGCGCCGGCGGCGTTTGCGAAGTTTGGCGGGCGGTTCCTGGCCAGGGGCGGGCGCAGCGAGGCAATGGAAGGCGGGCCGGCACGGCAGCGTAATGTGGTGATTGAGTTTGAGAGCTATGAGCAGGCGGTGGCGTGTTATGAGTCCGCTGAATATCAGGAGGCGAAGGCGCACCGTGAAGGGGCGGGGCTGGCGCAGATCATCATTGTGGAAGGGCTAGCACCCTAGGTCATCAGGCCGAACATGGGCCAAATGTGGGAGGGGGCTTGCTCCCGATAGAGGTCTGTCAGCTACAAGGATGCTGACTGATACACCGCTATCGGGAGCAAGCCCCCTCCCACATTTTGATCCGTGCTCAGCCGTGAGATCAGCGGATGAAGTGGATCTTGCCGCTGTCGTCATTACCGATATAGATGCCATACACCCCAGCCTGGCGTTCCTCGATATACCGTTCGAGAATCTGCCGGATCGCCGGGTAGTAGATGCTCTCCCAGGGAATCTCCTCGGGCGCGAAGAACTTGTAGTCGAGGGTTTCCGGGCCGAACTGGCCGGTGATCTCCAGCGCGATGGCGCGGAAGATGATGTACACCTCGCTGATCCTGGGCACGCTGAAGATCGAGTAGGGCGAGAGGATCTCGGCGCGTACGCCGCTTTCTTCCCAGACTTCACGCAACGCCGCCTGCTCAGTGGTTTCGCCACCTTCCATAAAGCCGGCAGGCAAGGTCCAGGTGCCCGGGCGGGGCGGGATCGCTCGTTGGCACAGCAGGTATTTGCCGTCCTGCTCGATGATGCAGCCGGCGATGATCTTGGGGTTGATGTAGTGGATATAGCCGCAGCCCCGGCACATCAGGCGCTCATGGGTATCGCCCGGTGGCAGCTGGTGACCGAGGTCACTGCCGCCGCATGTCGGGCAAAAACTGGGGCTGGCCAAGGTCAGTGACCTATGCGCGGTTCTTTCAGCGCGATGGGCAGGGTGATTTCCGGAATCTTGCCGGTTTCTTCCTGTTTGCGCTTGAGGTAGTCCAGGGCCACAGCGGCGGCGGCGCGCACGTGATCGACGCAGGCCTGGTGGGCCGCCAGCGGGTCGCCGCTCTTGATCGCCTGGACCATGCGTTCCATTTCCTGGTTACTGGTGCCGCGACGGTTTTCCTGGGACACCGAGGTGGCGCGCAGGTAGCTGATGCGCGCTTGCAACTGGCGCAACTGGGTGGCCGCCACATGGTTGCCCGAACCTTCAAGCAGCACGTCGTAGAAGCCCTGGACCGAGTCGATGACCTGTTGCAGCTCACCGTCCTTGAGGGCCTTGCGGTTTTCTTCCAGGGCTTTTTCCAGGGCCTTGATGTCCTTGGCCTTGGCGCGCAGGGTAAACAGCTGCACGATCAAGCCTTCGAGCACGCAGCGCAGTTCATAGATGTCGACGGCGTCGGCCAGGGTGATGATCGCCACCTGCGGGCCCTTGGCATCGGCGAATTCCACCAGGCCTTCGGACTCCAGGTGACGCAAGGCTTCGCGTACCGAGGTGCGGCTGACGCCGAGGCGGTCGCACAGGTCGCGCTCCACCAGGCGGTCACCGGGCAGCAGTTGGAAGTTCATGATGGCGCTGCGCAGTTTTTCCAGCACGATTTCGCGCAGGGTGACCGGGTTGTGATTGACCTTGAAGCTGTCGTCGAGGGGCGCGCGTTTCATGGGGTCTGCTCTGAATTTAGCGGTTAACTGGAGGCCTCGGCCGGCCGGGGCCGATTGAGGGCCGAAAATCGTGCCCAAGTTTATCATGCTGCGTTCCTTAAGCGACAAACCCTCACGGCCCCCGCGCGCCTCAGGCCAGGGCCGGCAGCGGGCCCAGCTTGCCCTTGTGGTAGATCATCGGCGTGACCGGCTCCTTGGGCAGGATCAGGTTCTTTACCGCGCCGACGATGATCGCGTGATCGCCGCCGTCGTATTCGCGCCACAGTTCGCACTCAATGATCGCCGTGGCCTTGGCCAGCAGCGGGTTGCCCAACTCGCTCAGGTGCCACTCGATGCCCTTGGCCTTTTCCTTGCCTTTGCTGGCGAAAGCATAGGCCTCGGCGGTCTGGTCGGCGGACAGCAAGTGGATCGCGAAGCGCTTGCTGTCGCGCAGGATCGGGTAGGTGTCCGACCCATAGTTAGGGCAGAACAGCACCAGCGCCGGGTCGATCGACAGCGCGCTGAACGCACTGGCGGTAATGCCGACGATACCGCCGTCCGGGTCGAGGGTGGTGACCACCGTGACCCCGGAGGGGAATGAGCTCATGACGTCTTTGTAAATGCCGGGTTCGATCATGGTCGGGGTCTCTTAGCGCATCACGAAAGGATCAGGCATGGGCGCCTGGGAGAGGTTGATCCACACCGTCTTCAGCTCGGTGTAGGCGAGCACCGAATCAATGCCGCTTTCACGGCCGTAGCCGCTGTTCTTGAAGCCGCCGATAGGCGCCATTGCCGACACGGCACGGTAGGTGTTGACCCAGATGATCCCCGAGCGCACGTCCCGCGCCAGGCGGTGGGCGCGGCCGAGGTCGCGGGTCCAGATGCCGGCGGCGAGGCCGAATTGCGAGTCGTTGGCGATGGCCAGCGCTTCGGCTTCGTCCTTGAAACGGATGACCGAGGCCACCGGGCCGAACACTTCTTCCTGCATGATCTTCATCGAGTTGCTGTCGCACTCGAACAAGGTTGGCTCATAGAACCAGCCTTCACCGAGGTTCTGCGGGCGTTTGCCACCGGTGCGCAGGCGCGCGCCTTCAGCGATGGCATCGGCGACCAAGCCCTCGACCACGGCCAGTTGCTGCGCGGTGGCCATGGGCCCCATTTCGCTGGCGTCGTCCTGGGGGTTGCCGATGCGGATGCGCTCGGCACGCGCCACCAGGCGCTCGACGAATTCGTCGTAGATCTCATCCTGCACCAGCAGGCGCGAACCGGACACGCAGCTCTGCCCGGACGCCGCGTAGATACCGGCAATCGCACCGTTGATGGCGCTGTCGAGGTCGGCGTCGGCAAAGATGATATTCGGCGATTTGCCGCCCAGTTCCAGGGACAGCCTGGCGAAGTTCTCCGCGCTGCTGCGCACCACGTGGCGGGCCGTGGCCGCGCCGCCGGTGAAGGCGATCTTGCGTACCAGTGGGTGGCGGGTGAGGGCGGCGCCGGTGCTGGGGCCGTAGCCGGTGACCACGTTGACCACGCCCGGCGGGATCCCGGCTTCGAGGGCCAGGCGCGCGAGTTCGAGGATAGTCGCCGAGGCGTGTTCCGATGGTTTGATCACGATGGTATTGCCCGCCGCCAGGGCCGGCGCGAGTTTGATCGCGGTCAGGTACAGCGGGCTGTTCCACGGAATGATCGCGGCGACCACGCCCATGGCTTCGTGCACGGTGTAGGCGAACAGGTCCGGCTTGTCCAGCGGCAGGGTGCCGCCTTCGAGCTTGTCGGCCAGGCCGGCGGTGTAGTGGAAAAACTCCGGCAGGTAGCTGACCTGGCCACGGGTTTCGCGGATCAACTTGCCGTTGTCGCGGCTTTCGAGCTGGGCCAGTTGCTCCTTGTTGTCGGCGATCAGGTCACCCAGGCGGCGCAGCAATTTGCCCCGTGCGGTGGCGGTGAGGCCACGCCAGGCCGGGCTGTCGAAGGCGCTTTGGGCGGCCTGCACGGCGCGCTCCACATCGGCTTCATCGGCGTCGGGCAGTTGCGCCCAGGGTTCGGCCAGGGCCGGGTTGAGGCTGTCGAAAGTCTTGCCGGACAGGGCATCGACCCATTCACCGCCGATGCACATCTGGAAGCGTGCGAGTGTCATGCAACGATCCCCTTGATTGGATTGTTTTGGGCGTACACCGTGTCGAGGAAGCCCAGCAGCAGCTGGTTGACCAGGCGTGGCGATTCTACCGGCATCATATGCCGTTGCTCGGCCAGCACCGCAACGGTGGCGCCGGGAATACGATCGGCCAGTTGCCGGGCCATTTCCGGGGTTGAACCGGGGTCGAGTTCGCCGGTGGCGACCAGGGTCGGTACGCGCAAGCCCTTGAGGTCGTCGGCGCGGTACATGTCCTGGGTCGCAAACAGTTCGTAGGTAGTCAGGTAGCCCTGGGGGTCGTTGCCCGCCAGGGTTTCACGCAGGGCGGCGATCTGCGCCGGGTTGGCCGCCTGGTATTCACGGCTGAACCAGCGCGACAGCGCAGCTTCGGCATTCGCATCCGGGCCGTGTTCGGCGGCCTGGGCGGTGCGTGCGATCACGCCGGCACGCTGTTCGGGGCTGCGGTTGAACACACTGTTGAGCACTACCAGGGATGTGAGGCGCTCGGGGTAGTGCAGGGCAAACGCCCGGGCGACCAGGCCGCCCATGGAAAAACCGATCACCGTGGCCTGGGGCAATTGCAGGTGGTCGAGCAGCTCCAGCAACTGATCGGCATACCCCAGCAGCGGCGTGCCGGCGGCCGGGCGCGGGCTGGCGCCATGGCCGAGCATGTCATAGGTGATCACGCGGTAATTCGTGGCCAGGCCAACGACTTGCCCGCCCCACATTTCTTTATTCAGGCCCACGCCGTGGATCAAAACCACAGGCTGGCCTTGGCCGGTCGCCAGATAACTGGTGCCAGCCGGGGTGCGTTCAGCGGTGAGCCGAATCATGGAGCGCTCCTGCATGCTTTTTGTTTTGGCCGGTCTTGCTTACTGGGCTTTTTCAGCGGCCAGCTCTTCCAGGTCGATATAGCGGTTGCCGATACGAGGGTGCAGGCGGCCGCCATCGGCGCAGCCCAATACCACGACGATTTCATCGGCACGCGGCGAATCCTCGATGTGCATTTCCAGGGTGATGTAGTGCGAACGCAGGCCTTCGTCGTCCTTGTGCATCATCGGGATCTGGATCGAGGTGCCCGGGCCGCCGCGCTTGTTGGTGAAGCTCAGGTAGCTCTTGGCCTTGACCGCTTCACGGTAGTGATTGCCGAAGCGCAGGGTATGGATGATCGCGCTGGCGTGTTCGATCTCGCCATCGGCCCCGACCACAGCAGCCTTGCCATACGCCTCGATGTTTTCGGCGCCGCCAATGATGCCCACCAGGCGCTCGACCATCAGCGCGCCGAGGTCGGAGCAATTGGCCCGGATCTCCGGCTTGAGGTCTTCGACGAAGCCACGACCCAGCCATGGATTCTTCAGCACCACGGCGAGGCCGACCATCTTCACCGGGGTATCCGAGGCCTTGCCGCCTTCGATAAAGGTTTCTTCAACGTAGCTGACGATCTTGCGAATTTCGAAACTCATGAGCGGCTCCATCAGGTGTGGGGGAGTGGATTGCGTATGATGGTATACCATAATACGCAAAGCACAAGCGTCGCAAATGAGTTTGCGTGGGTAAGGCGATAAAGGGGGTGTGAAATTCTTCTTGGGGCGATGTTAAAAAATGTTAGATCGAAAAAATACTTCACATAATCCGTTCATTGGTGGATGATCGATCCCAATTCCAACGCGGCTCGCCGGTGTGGTGTCAGCCGCCGTTTTCCTCTGGAGTACCCCATGAATAATAAGAATGTCGGTGTGATCGGTCTGGGCGCGATGGGGCTGGGCATTGCCCGCTCGCTGTTGCGCGCAGGTTTCAATGTGCATGCCTGTGATGTACGCGAGGCGGTTACCCGGCAGTTCGCCGGCGAAGGCGGGGTGGCGTGCGCGTCGCCGGCGCAGATGGCCGAGGCCTGTGATGTGCTCATCACCGTGGTGGTCAACGCCGAGCAGACCGAGACCGTGCTGTTTGGTGAGGGCGGTGCCGTGGCGGCGCTGCGTCCCGCCAGCCTGGTGATCGGCTGTGCCACCGTGGCCCCGACCTACGCCGTGGACCTCGGCCAGCGCTTGGGCGAACACGGCCTGCTGTACCTGGATGCGCCGATTTCCGGCGGTGCGGCCAAGGCCGCCGCCGGTGAGATGACCATGATGACCTCCGGCCCGCAGGCCGCTTATGCCAAGGCCGATGCAGTGCTGGCGGGCATGGCCGGCAAGGTGTATCGCCTGGGCGACGTTCATGGTTTGGGCTCCAAGGTCAAGATCATCAACCAGTTGCTCGCCGGCGTGCACATCGCCGCCTCCGCCGAAGCCATGGCCCTGGGCCTGCGCGAAGGCGTGGACGCCGATGCCTTGTACGAGGTGATCACCCACAGCGCCGGCAATTCCTGGATGTTCGAAAACCGCGTGCCGCACATTCTCAAGGCCGACTACACGCCACTGTCGGCGGTGGATATTTTCGTCAAGGACCTCGGCCTGGTGCTGGATACCGCGCGTGCGAGCAAATTCCCGCTGCCGTTGTCGGCCACTGCGCACCAGATGTTCATGCAGGCTTCCAGCGCCGGTTTTGGCCGCGAGGACGACTCGGCGGTGATCAAGATTTTCCCCGGCATCGACCTGCCGACTGCCAAGCCCGAGCCGGTGTAAGGAACGCTTTATGACTAACCACACCACGCGCCCGTTGCTGGGCTGCATCGCCGACGATTTCACCGGCGCCACCGACCTGGCCAACATGCTGGTGCGCGGCGGTATGCGCACGGTGCAGAGCATTGGCATCCCCAGCCGCGAAGTCGCGGACGGGCTGGATGCGGACGCCATCGTCATCGCCCTCAAGTCGCGTACCACGCCGGTCGCAGAGGCTGTGGAGGAATCCCTGGCCGCGCTGGACTGGCTGCGCGAGCAGGGCTGCGAACAGATTTTCTTCAAGTATTGCTCGACCTTTGACTCCACTGCCGCCGGCAATATCGGCCAGGTCAGCGAGGCCTTGCTCAAGGCGCTGGGCAGTGATTTCACCCTGGCCTGCCCGGCGTTCCCGGAAAACGGCCGGACGATTTTCCGTGGCCACCTGTTTGTGCAGGACCAGTTGCTCAATGAGTCGGGCATGCAACATCACCCGCTGACGCCCATGGGCGACGCGAATCTGGTGCGCGTGCTGCAGAGCCAGACGCAACTGCCGGTCGGGCTGCTGCGGTACGACAGCATCGCCGCGGGCGTCGAGGCGACCCGTAAAAAAATCGCCGAACTGCGCGAGCAAGGCGTGGGCATTGCCATCGCCGATGCGCTGTGCGATCAAGACCTCTACACCCTCGGCAGCGCCTGCGCCGACTTGCCTTTGCTCACGGGTGGCTCGGGCCTGGCCTTGGGTTTGCCAGGCAATTTCCGCCGTGCCGGTAAGCTGCGCGACTTCGATGCGGCGACGCTGCCGACTATCAGCGGTGGCGAGGTGGTGCTCGCCGGCAGTGCCTCGGTAGCGACCCTCGGCCAGGTCGCGGCCTGGTGCGAGGCGGGCCGCCCGGCATTGCGCATTGATCCCATCGCCCTGGCTGCCGGTGAACCGGTGGTGGCGCAGGCGCTGGCGTTTGCCCGCGACAGCGCACACACCGTATTGATCTACGCCACCAGCACCCCCGCCGAGGTCAAGGCCGTGCAAGAGCGGCTCGGCGTCGAACGCGCCGGGGCCCTGGTGGAGAACGCCTTGGGCGAGATCGCCGCGGGCTTGCGCGAGCAAGGCGTGCGGCGTTTCGTGATCGCCGGCGGGGAAACCTCCGGCTCGGTGGTCAAGGCCCTCGGCGTCAACCTATTGCAGATTGGTGCGCAGATCGACCCTGGCGTGCCGGCCACCGTCAGCAGTTCCGCCGAGCCGCTGGCGCTGGCGCTCAAATCCGGCAACTTCGGTGGCCGTGAGTTCTTCGCCAAAGCCCTCGCGCACCTGGCCGGAGGTGCCCAGTGACTGGCATCGACGAACAGGCCCTGCGCGAAGAAATCTGCGATGTCGGCCACAGCCTGTACCAGCGTGGCTACACCGTCGGCAGCGCCGGCAATATCAGTGCGCGCCTCGACGATGGCTGGCTGATCACCCCCACCGATGTCTGCCTCGGGCGCCTCGTGCCAGGCGCTATTGCCAAGGTCAACCTGAAGGGCGAGTGGGTGTCCGGGGACAAACCGTCCAAGACCCTGGCCCTGCATCGCCAGGTGTATGACCGCAACCCCTCGGTGGGCGGTGTGGTGCACACCCACTCCACCCACCTGGTTGCGCTGACCCTGGCAGGCGTGTGGAGCGCGGAGGATATCTTGCCGCCGCTCACGCCTTACCAGGTGATGAAGGTCGGTCACATTCCCTTGATCGGCTATCAGCGTCCGGGTTCGCCCAAGGTCGCCGAGCAGGTCGCGCAACTGGCCAACAGCGTGCGAGGGGTGATGCTCGAACGCCTGGGGCCGGTGGTCTGGGAGAGTTCGGTGGCCAAGGCCAGCTACGCCCTGGAAGAGTTGGAAGAAACCGCACGGTTGTGGTTGATGAGCAACCCCCGGCCGGCGCCGTTGGATCAGGCTGCACTGGATGAATTGCGCGAGACCTTCGGCGCGCACTGGTAACCCGCAAGACGACACGGCAAGTGCTGCCCGAGCGCCTGGTTTGACGCTCGACGGACCCGGCTTGCCTAAAAAAACAATAACAACAGGACATTCTTGAATGAGCCCACTGATTTTGATGTTGACCGCTGGCGCGGGTATCGCGCTGCTGCTGTTTCTGGTCCTCAGGTACAAATTCCAGCCGTTTGTCGCGTTGATGCTGGTGAGTATCGTGGTGGCGCTGGTGGCCGGGGTGAAACCGGCTGACCTGGTGGCGACGATCGAGGGCGGCATGGGCAAGACCCTTGGCCATATCGCGATCATCATTGCCCTGGGCGCGATGATCGGGCGGATCATCGAGCTGTCCGGCGGTGCCGAGGCCCTGGCCAAGTCGTTGATCGAGCGCTTCGGCAACAGCCGTACGCCGCTGGCGCTGACCATCGCCGGGTTCATCATCGGCGTGCCGGTGTTCTTTGAAGTCGGGGTGATCATCCTGATGCCGTTGGCCTATGGCGTGGCACGCCGGGCGCGCAAGCCGCTGCTGGTGTTCGCCTTGCCGATGTGTGCGGCGCTGCTCACCGTGCATGCCTTCCTGCCGCCCCATCCGGGCGCCGTAGCCGCCGCCAGCCAACTGGGCGCTGACCTGGGCCGGGTACTGATGTTCGGCCTGCCGATCACCGCATTGTTGTGCTACATCGGCTACCGCGTGGCGGGACGCATGACCCGGCGCTTCTATCCGATGACCGACGATATCCGTGCAGAAGTCTATGGCCCCCACGTGACCAATGAAGACCTGCGGGCCTGGACCAACGGCAATCACCAGGCGGTGCAACAGAGCGCCGTGGCCGAGTCCCATATGGGATTGGAAGAGTCCACCAGCGCCATTGCCGCCAAGCTGCCGGCGGCGCCTGCACCCGGTTTTGGCCTGATTGTGAGCCTGATCCTGCTGCCGATTGTGCTGATTTTGCTGGGCACCCTGGCCACCTCGCTGCTGCCGATCGAATCGGCGTTGCGTGGGGTGATGACCGTGCTGGGCGCGCCGTTGGTGGCGCTGCTGATCGACACCTTGCTGTGCGCCTGGTTGCTGGGTTCGCGCCGGGGTTGGAGCCGCAGCCAGGTGTCGGATGTGATCGGCTCGGCCTTGCCGGGCGTGGCCATGGTGATCCTGATCGCCGGCGCCGGTGGCGTGTTCGGCAAGGTGCTGGTGGACACCGGCATCGGCGCGGTAGTCTCCGACATGCTGCGCACCACCGGCCTGCCGGTGCTGGCCCTGGGCTTTTTGTTGACCATGCTGCTGCGCGCAGTGCAGGGTTCGACCACCGTGGCCCTGGTGACCACGGCGGGGATCATCAGCCCGCTGATCGTGACCCTCAACCTCACGCCCAACCACCTGGCGCTGCTGTGCCTGGCCATGGGCGGTGGCGGGCTGGCGATGTCGCATATCAACGACGCCGGCTACTGGATCTTCACCAAGCTCGCCGGGCTCAACGTGGCAGACGGTCTGCGCACGTGGACGGTGATCACCACCTTGCTCGGTACCTTGGGGTTCGTGATTACATTGTTGATCTGGCCTTTTGTCTGACTCTTGGGAGCTTTTATGCCTCGTTTTGCTGCCAACCTGAGCATGCTGTACCCGCAACATGATTTTCTCGAGCGTTTCGCGGCGGCGAAGGCCGATGGTTTCGACGCGGTGGAATACCTGTTCCCCTACGACTACAGCGCCGAGGCACTCAAGCAACGCCTGAGTGACAACGGCCTGGTCCAGGCCCTGTTCAATGCACCACCGGGCGATTGGGCGGCGGGGGAGCGCGGCATCGCCACGCTGCCGGGGCGTGAGGCCGAGTTTCGCAGTGGCTTCGACCGCGCGTTGGAATACGCCGCCGTGCTCGGCAACGACCGCGTGCACGTCATGGCCGGCTTGCTGCCCTCGGAAAGCCTGCGCCAGCGCCATCAGGCCGTGTACCTGGAAAACCTCGCCTACGCCAGCGCGGCGGCGGCCAAGGTCGGCGTCACCGTGTTGCTGGAGCCGATCAACACCCGCGACATGCCGGGGTTTTTCCTCAACCGCCAGGACCAGGCCCACGCCATCTGCCGGGAGGTCGGCGCGCACAACCTCAAGGTGCAGTTTGACTGCTACCACTGCCAGATCGTCGAAGGCGACTTGGCCACCAAGCTGCGTCGCGATTTCGACGGCATTGGCCATATCCAGATTGCCGGGGTACCGGACCGTCACGAGCCTGACCTGGGCGAGCTGAACTATGGGTTCCTATTCGAACTGATGGACCAGTTGGGCTACGACGGCTGGGTCGGCTGCGAATACCGGCCAAAGGGCGACACCTCGGCGGGCCTGCAATGGTTGCGGGACTGGAAAGCGGCTCGGTAGTCGACGAGCCTCTGTGTCGGTTCGGTTCAAATGTGGGAGGGGCGGTGCGACGATTCGACTTGCCCCCGATAGCGGTATGTCAGCCAACACCTCTACCAACCCTGCCACCGCCATCGAAGCCTAGCTAAAGCTCGACCTCTCCTACAAAGGGAGGGCATCACGCCGGCAACGGATCACCCGGCAGCATCAATTCAATCCCGCGCTTGCGGATGCCATCTGCCGCTGCCGGGGCCAGGGCGTCGTCGCTGATGATCACGTCGAAGGGTTCCAGCCCGGCGATGCGGTACATGCTGAAGGTGCCGTATTTGGAACTGCTCGCCACCAGCACCACCTGGGACGCCGATTGCATCGCCACTTGCTTGACCTCGACTTTCAGCGCCGAGGGGGTGGTGATACCTCGGTGCAAATCCCAGGAGCTGGTGGACACAAAGGCGATGTCCGTCACCACCTGGCGCAGGGTTGCCACGGCCAGCCCGCCGACGGAAGAATGGTTGTCATGGTCCAGTTGGCCGCCGGTGTGGATCACCGTGACCTGCGTCGCATCCATCAGGGCCTGCACGATCCCGAAGTCATTGGTGACCACCGTCATCCCCGACAGCGCCTTGATATACGGGACGATCTCCAGGGTGCTGGTGCCGGCATCCAGGTACACCGTCATGTCCGCGTGCAGCAACCGCGCCGCCAGTCGCGCCATCGCCTGCTTTTGCGGCAACTCCACCACGGCTTTGGATTGATGGCTGGGTTCGCTGTGCAACTGGCTGGCGATCCGGACCCCACCGGTGACGGAGTACGCCCGGCCTTCCTGCTCCAGCAGGGCGATATCGCGGCGCACGGTCATGTGCGAGCAGTCGAACATCTCCATCAACTGGTGCACGCTCATCACCTGATGCTTGCGCAACTGCCGCAGGATCTGTTCGCGACGCTGCTCGGGAATCATCGGGGTGCTGCTGTCGGTGGCCGTGTCCTTCGGGTTGGGCATTAAGGCTCCGCAGTGGTTGGGTAAGAGGCGGGGAGTGCGTGGCTATAGTAGCCAATACACGCCCCCGCCGGCGACCCCGGTGTGACAGCGGTCAGAACTTGAACCGCCCCACCAACCCCTTGAGCTGACCGGAAATATCCGTCAACCGCCCAGATCCGGTCTGCGCCGAGTGGGCAAAGCCTTCGACCAGTTGCGCATCGGCATGGATCTGCGCGATGTGCCGGTTGATCTCTTCGGCCACCTGGTGCTGTTCTTCGGCCGCGGTGGCGATCTGGGTGTTCTGGTCGCGGATCGAGTCCACCGAGCCTTGGATCTTATCGAAGCTGTCGCGGGCCTGCTGGATGCGTTCCACGCTGGTGTGGGACACCAGCAGGCTGCCCTGCATCTGTTGGGTGACTTCCTGGGTGCGGCGGGCGAGGTTGCCCAGCAGGCTGTCGATTTCACCGGTGGAGTCGGCAGTGCGGCGCGCCAGGGCGCGGACTTCGTCGGCGACCACGGCAAAACCGCGGCCCTGGTCACCGGCGCGCGCGGCTTCAATCGCGGCGTTGAGTGCCAGCAGGTTGGTCTGTTCGGCGATCGAGCGGATGGTGTCGAGGATGGTGTTGATGTTCTGGCTGTCCTGCTCCAGCAACTGCATGGTCTGGGTCGACTTTTGCAGGTCTTCGCTGAGCTTGAGCACGCTGCCGGTGGCTTCGCCGATGTGCTGCTGGCCATTGTGCACGTCGCGGTAACCCTCGTCGGCACTCGCGGCGGCGGCGCTGCAGGAGCGCGCGACTTCGTTGGCGGTGGCTACCATTTCGTTGAACGCGGTGCTTACCAGCTCCACGGCTTCACGTTGGCGCCCGGCGGCCTGGTTCATGTTGTTGGCGACTTCGCTGGTGTCGGCGGCGGCGGTTTGCAGGTCGGAAGAGGCGTTGCCGATGCGCTGCACCAGTTGCGCGATCATGCTCAGGAACTGGTTGAACCAGCCCGCCAGGCTGGCGGTTTCGTCTTTGCCTTGCACCTTGAGTTGGCGCGTCAGGTCGCCTTCGCCTTCGGCAATCTCCTGCAGGCCGTCGGCCACCCCGCGAATCGGGCGCACGATCATGCTCGCAAAACTGGCGCCGACAATCGCGAACACCACGGCCAGGGCGGCGGCAATCGCGGCGATCAACCACGTGAGGCTGGTGGCGCCGGCCATGACTTCATCGCGTTTGATCAGGCCGATAAAGCGCCAGCCCAGATCCTTGGAACTGACCACGTTGGCCATGTAGGCCACGCCGTCGATGTCGATCTGGGTCACGCCGTCGCCGCGCTTGGCCAGTTCGGCGTAGTTGGGGCCCAGGTCGGCCATCGGCTTGAAGTTGTGCTTGGCGTCGCTGGGGTCCACCAGCACGTTGCCGTTGGCTTCCACCAGCATCAGGTAGCCGCTGTCGCCCAGCTTGATGTTGCGCACCAGCTCGGTGAGCTGCTTGAGCGACACGTCCAGGCCGACCACGCCGAGTATGTTGCCGGTGGCGTCGGCGACGGTGTGCACGGTGCCGATCAGGACCACGTCGTCCGGTGCCCAGTAATAGGCGCCGGTGCGCACGGTGGCGCCTGGCGCGGCGATGGCGGCTTTGTACCAGGGGCGTACGCGTGGGTCGTAGTTGTTCAGTTTGGTGTCATCAGGCCAGCTGGCATAACCGCCGTCGGCGAGGCCCAAAGACAAGTAGGCGGTGCTCGGGTGGCTCTTGGCGAACTGGTCGAAAATCGCCAGCAGGTCTTTGTTGGTCTGGGTCAGGGGGATTTGCGCGGCGTCGGCGCCGGCGTAGCTCTTGAGATCCTTGGCCGCGACAACGCGCGGGTCCTTGGCCACGAAGTCGACGTTCTGGCTGATGCCATCGAAGAACTGCTTCATGCCGTTGTCGATCTGACGGATCTCGCGACCGCTGCTGTCGAGGAAATTGGCCAGGGCCCCCTCGCGCAGATTCAGCACTACCAACACGGCCACCAGGATGACCGGGAGGCACGCGATAGCCGCGAACGCCCAGGTCAGCTTCTGCTTGATATTCATGACTTCACCTGCGGGTATTTATAGTTTTGGCAAGGGGAAACGCTAGTGCTGAATGCCGCATGTGTTGTTATGAAGGGGGTAAGGCCCATGCGTACCTCCGGTTTATCGACCGAAGGGGCACGCACTTTAGGGCGCGGGGCGTGATCAGCCGATTGAGTGGTCGGCCAGGGCGTCGCGGCGCATCGATTGCAGGTTCTTCTCGATGGTTTCGCAGATGGCTTCCATCTGGATCTGGTGTTCGCTGGAGCGGAACGGGCTTTGCAGGTCGGTGCCGATGCGTTCGATGGCCAGCAGCATAAAACCCACCACGGTGGACGCCAGCGGGGTGAACCAGCCCAGGGATTCCACCAGGCCCACGGGCACGATCAGGCAGAACAGCGAGATAAACAGGCGTGGGAAATACACGTAAGGGTAGGGCAGTGGTGTGTTGGCGATCCGTTCCATGCCGCCCTGGGCATTGGACAGATCCACCAGGGTCGACTCCAGCCGCGCCAGGCGAATGCTGTCCAGGTGCCCGGCCTTGTATTCGCGGGCCAGCAACGCCGCCGAGCCGGTGAGGATGTCATTGGCAAAGTTGTTGGTGGCGCCGTTGCGGGCGAATTCCTCGGTGGGGATAAAGGCGCGTACTTCATCAGGGCACGGTTCGCCCCTGAGGTGCGCGGCCAGGCAATTTACGTAGGCCACGTGGCGGCGCAGCAGGGTGGACTTGATCGGGTTCACTTCGCCGTCAGGATCGTCCAGCAAGGTCAAAACCTGACGGGCAAAACTGCGCGAATTGTTGACCATCGCACCCCACAGCGTGCGCGCTTCCCACCAGCGGTTATAGGCGCTGCTGTTGCGAAAGCTGATGAGCACGATCAGTGCCGAGCCCAGCAGGGTGAGGGGCATCAGCGGCAAGTTGATCTTGGCGGTGAGGAACAGCATGAAGTCCACGGTGACGGCGACGTCCCACAACAACAGCCAGAACAGCGACCAGCCCACATAGCCCATGGTCTTGATGATCAGGCGGTACTTTTTGATGATGGCGGCTTTCAAACGACAACCTCGCGGCGAGCAGTAGGCAACAGTGCCTTAGCTCGGACGTCGGCTGGCGGGGAAGGTTCGCTGCGGCGCCTGAAACGGTTAAGCCGCCTGAGTTTTCTGGAACAATTTTGGTAGCGACGGTGTCCTCAGAGCTAATCACGCTAGATTGCGCCCAAGGCAAAACGCCATTATCGGTGCTGCAATTGAGATCAGTGGATCCAAGTTGTTTGATCAGGGCTCTTTCTCATGTGCAGTGGTTCGTTGAAGTTGGCGATGGAACAGTCGGCGCGGGCGTTTGAGCGCCATGTGGAGTTTGAAGCGAGTATTCGTACCCATTATTCGATTTTGCTGGAGTCCTATTCAAAAAGACCGTTTTTCTACAAGACCGCACTGAAGTTCAGTCGCTTGATGGTGTCCTTTACGTTATTGAGCACGTATTTCTCCAAGCCAGTTCCCTTACTGTCCGAGGTGAAAGAGTTTTGTGTGGCGCGCGGGTTCTGTTCGAGAAACAGCCTGGAGTCGATCTTCCTGCTGTTCAGGGTCCTGGGGTTCATGACGGTGTCGAGGCATGCGGATGACAGTCGTTTGCGGGTATTCAGTCCGTCATCCCAAGCCTGCGAGGAGATCAGGCTGATGCTTACGTCCGTGGTCGAGCCGCTGGGCGTGATGTGCCCGGAAACCGAGGTGTGCGGGTCAATGGCCGGGTTGGATGATCGCGCCTATCTGGCCCGTTATTTCAAAGGTTTTTCGGTGCTTCTGCGCCAGAACGTGACGATTGACCTGTTGATGCCTGATTGTTATTGGCTGGTAAAACGCGATGCCGGACATATGTTGATGCTGGCGATCTATAACGATGCGTGTGCGCTGGATAATCAAGGGGCAAGTTTCAGGTCTTCGTCCTACCTTTCCATCGCTGAGCAACTCTCGGTGTCCAAGACCCACGTTATTCGTCTGGTGCAAGAGGGGGCCGACCGGGGCTATTTCAAGATTCATTCCAAGACACTGCTTGAAGTCCTGCCACCTTTTATCGTGTTGGTAAGGCGGTTCATGGCGTATTCGTTTGCGACCTGCCTGCACAGTCTTCAACTGAGTCATGTCGATAATAAAGCGGCCACTCATGCACAGGGAGTGACGGGATGCCGGCTAATGTAAAGCTCAGGCCACGGATGCAAAGGCTGCTGTCGCCCGCCATTGCCCAGGCCGAACTGATCGGGATTTTCGCCTGGCTGGCGGTGTTGCTGGTTGATCGCGGGAGGATGTTCGGCTGGCCGGTCGTGCTGGTCACGATGGGTCTGTGCGCGGTGTATGGGGTCCACCGGGTGGTGACTCAGTATGTGCTGTGGCGGGCGCTGGGCGTGGCCTACATGGCGCTGCTGTCCGCAGGTTTTGCCTATGTGGTTCACACCCGGCCTGCGTTGCAGGTGTTTGCCTTGCCGCTGGCCGTGACCCTGGTAATGAGCAGCGCAATCCTGTTTATCGTGGTTCAGGATTTTCTGTTCTGCGCCGCGTTGGTCTGGTTACTGACGTGGCCCCACATTCAGTTGAGCCTTTACGCAGGCGTCGACACCTACGTGTTTATCTTTTGCGCCGCGTCGGTGGCGATCGGTTCTGTCTTGAATGTCTACTACCTGAAAAACCTGCGCTCCGTGTTACTGGTCGAGAGTGAGTTTCGGGAATTGGCCGAGACGGATTACTTGACCTCCATCCTGAACCGGCGCGCCTTTATGGAGAGCTTCGCCAAACTGATTGCGGCCGGTGATACGGGCTACTTCATGATGTTGGATATCGACAGTTTCAAATTGAAGAATGACCAGTTCGGCCATGACGTCGGCGACAGGATTCTCTGTGCGATGGCCGCGTGCCTGAAAGCCACCCCCGGCAGCCACAGTTTCGGCAGGATTGGCGGTGAAGAATTCGGCGTGCTGCTGGTGGGCGATGACCCTGATGTCGCCACCGACTACGCGCTGCGCCTGCTGCAGGGGATTCGGTGCAGTGTCGCGCCGCCCCATCACTACACCTGCAGTGCGGGCATGACACGCTTTACGGCCGGGGCCGATATGTCGGCGGTCCTCAAACGTGCCGACCGCAACCTCTACGCCGCCAAGGGCAACGGCAAGGACCGTGTATATCTGGATGGCGCGCCGGTGTTTCACCGTTCGATGTCCACCCCGGAGGCCTTATGAAAGTTGGCGTGATTTCCGATACCCATGGCCTGCTGCGGCCTGAAGCCGTGGCGGCCTTGCAGGGATGTGAACAGATCATCCATGCCGGCGATATCGGCAGCCCTGAGATTCTTCAGCAATTGGCACAGATCGCGCCCCTGCACGTGGTGCGTGGCAACAATGACCACGACGCGGCGTGGGCGGAGCAGGTGCCCGATCATCTGATGCTGGAGGTGGACGGATGGCGGACGTTGGTGGTGCATGATATCGCCGACGTACCCGCCTTACTCCACACGTCTACTCGGCTGGTGATCACCGGCCATTCGCACAAGCCCCTGATCGAATGGCGGGGCGCAACACTGTACGTAAACCCCGGCAGTGCAGGGCGGCGGCGCTTCAAGTTGCCGGTGACGTTGGCGGTGCTGGACGTGCGGGAAATGACGATCGAGTCGCAGCTGATCGCGCTGCTGGACTGATCCGGTTTTTATCGTTGCGTCAGGATGCTCTGCAACAATCCCGGAAACCGTTCCTCAAGCACCTCGCCGCGCAATGAATTCATGTGGGTAGTGCCCACGCTGCGGGTGTGTACCAGGCCGGCATCGCGCAGGACCCGGAAGTGGTGGGACATGCTGGACTTGGGGCGCCCGCCGTCCAGTTCGCCGCAACTGGCCTCGGGCACGCCGGCCAGGCAGCGGACAATCTCCAGGCGCACCGGATCACTCAGCGCGTATAGCAGGCGCTCGAGGGTCAGGTCTTCCGGGGTGGGGTGTTTAAAGGCTCGCATGAAACGAATTATAACAGGGGGCTATCATCGAATACCATAGTTCGATTACCATCGAACTATCGAATCATCCACTCGCTCCCGGAGTTCTCAATGTCCGCTTTGTTCGAACCGTTCACACTCAAAGACGTCACCCTGCGCAATCGCATCGCCATCCCGCCAATGTGCCAATACATGGCCGATGACGGCATCGTCAACGACTGGCACCTCGTACACCTGGCCAGTATGGCTCGGGGTGGTGCCGGTTTGCTGGTGGTCGAGGCCACCGCTGTAGCGCCTGAGGGGCGTATCACCCCAGGCTGCGCCGGTCTCTGGAGCGACGCCCACGCCGAAGCGTTCGTGCCCATGGTCAAGGCCATCAAGGCCGCCGGTTCGGTGCCCGGCATCCAGATCGGCCACGCCGGTCGCAAAGCCAGCGCCAACCGCCCGTGGGAAGGGGACGACCACATACCTGCCTCCGATGCGCGCAGCTGGGAAACCATCGCGCCGTCGGCCATCGCCTTTGGTGCCAACCTGCCGCAAGTGCCACGCGCCATGACCCTGGACGACATCGCTCGGGTCAAGCAGGACTTCGTCGACGCCGCCCGCCGTGCCCGTGACGCCGGTTTCGAGTGGATCGAACTGCACTTCGCCCATGGCTACCTGGGCCAGAGCTTCTTCTCCGAGCATTCCAACCAGCGCACCGACGCCTACGGTGGCAGCTTCGACAACCGCAGCCGTTTCCTCCTGGAAACCCTGGCTGCCGTGCGCGAGGTCTGGCCGGAAAACCTGCCGCTGACCGCGCGTTTTGGCGTGATCGAATACGACGGCCGGGACGAACAGACCCTGACCGAATCCATCGAACTGGCCCGTAACTTCAAGGCCGGCGGCCTGGACCTGCTGAGCGTCAGCGTCGGTTTCACCATCCCCGACACGAATATCCCGTGGGGCCCGGCCTTTATGGGCCCGATCGCCGAGCGCGTGCGCCGCGAAGCGGGCATCCCGGTGACCTCGGCCTGGGGCTTTGGCACGCCGCAACTGGCGGAAGGTGCGTTGCAGGCTGGGCACCTGGACCTGGTCTCGGTCGGTCGTGCGCACCTGGCTGACCCGCATTGGGCGTACTTTGCGGCCAAGGAACTGGGGGTTGAGAAGTCGTCCTGGACCTTGCCGGCGCCTTACGCCCATTGGTTGGAGCGGTATCGCTGATCGGATCCTGACGACATATAGAAATCCAAATGTGGGAGGGGGCTTGCTCCCGATAGCGGTGGAACAGCCAGCTTATTTTCAGCTGATCCACCGCTATCGGAGCAAGCCCCCTCCCACATTGGGTTCGCATCAAACTTCCTGCATGTCGATACCAAGGGGTTACCTGAAAAATAGCGAATGAGAACAGATGTCAAACGCGAATGGATTGGTATACCATTCGCGCGAATTTTTGGCAGGTTTGCCGCCCCATCTGGCTCATTCACTAGGTTCAACATCCATGCGTCGTACCCTGATTTCCCTCTGCGTGCTTCAGGCGTTTTCCCCGTTTACCTGGGCCGAGGTTGTCCCTGCCGACAAGGCCAGTCTTGAGCTGCAAGCCACCAATGTCACCGGCGAGGCGGACTACGAGACGGCTCAAGGGCCGGTCAAGGGCTACCACGCCACACGTTCGGCGAGTGCGACGCGCACTGACACCTCGATTCATGAAACCCCGCAGTCCATCAGCGTCGTGTCCAAGGATGTGGTCGAAGACATCGGCGCCACCCGTTTGCAGGACGCCCTGGACTACGCCGGTGGCGTCGGCCGCGCCAATAACTTCGGCGGCCAGGGGCTCACCACCTTCACCGTACGTGGCTTTACCACCGGCGAGTTCTACCGCAACGGTTTCCCGATCAACCGCGGTTACCCGAACATGCCGGACGCCAACACCATCGAACGCCTCGAAGTGCTGCGCGGCCCGGCGACCATGCTGTATGGCCGTGGCGATCCCGGCGGCACCTTCAACGTGGTGTCCAAGCAACCGCTGGCCGAGCCGACCGTGACCCTCGGCAGCCAACTGGATGACCAGGGCATGCAGCGCGCCACCCTCGACGCTTCCGGCCCGCTGGACGAACAAGGTCGCCTGGCCTATCGCCTGAACGTGGTGGGCGAGGGCGGTGACACGTTCCGTGATCACGTCGAGACCGAACGCTACGGCGTGACCCCGGTGATCACCTGGCAGGCCAGCGATGACACCAAGGTGATCTTCGAAGGCGACTTCATGCGCAACAACCACCCGCTGGACCGTGGCCTGACGCGCTACCCCAATCAAAAAGGCACTGCCTCGCGCGACACCTTCTGGGGTGAAAAAGACGTCGGCAAACTGCACAACGACAACAGCATGGCCCAGCTGCGTTTCGAGCACCTGCTCAATGACAGCTGGACCCTGGGCGGTGGTTTCCAATGGCTGGACGGCACCTTGCAAGGCAATGCCATTGAAGCCAACGGCCTGGCCGCCGACGGTCGCACCCTGGGCCGCAACTTCAACTATCGCAAACTGGAGTGGACCGACAAGGACACCCAGCTCAACCTCACCGGGCATTTCTCCACCGGTGGTTTCGACCACACCTTGCTCACCGGCGTCGAATTCGAAGACTACGACTACAAGTCGATCATCCAGCGCTCCAGCGGCGCAGTGGGTGCTTATTCAATCGACATCTTCAACCCGGTCTACGGCCAGGCGCGCCCGAACCTCACGCGCACGCCGACCCACGACAAGGAAAACCTCAAGACTTACGCCGCCTTTGTGCAAGACCAGGTGGCCCTCACCGAGCGTTTGAAAGTCCTTGCCGGCGCACGCTTCGAGCGCTTTGAACACGACTACCACACCTACGTGCCGGGCGGTAAAAGCTGGGAAGCCAGCGACAACGCCGTCACCCCACGCGTGGGCGTGATCTACGACCTCACCGACACCGTTGCGGTCTACGCCGACGCCGCGCGTTCGTTCAAGCCCAACACCGGCGCCAGTCGCCAGGGCGGTGGTTTTGAACCGGAGAAAGGCAAATCCTACGAGATGGGCATCAAGTGGGAAGCCCTGGACCGTCAACTGAGTGTCGACGCCGCGATCTACCAGATCGAGAAGAAAAACGTGCTCACCACCGACCCTCTCGACTCCACCTTCAGCGTCGCCGCCGGCCAGGTGCGCAGCCGTGGTTTCGACCTGAACGTGGCGGGCAATATCACCCCCGAGTGGCGTGTGATCGGTGGCTACGCCTACGTGGATGCCGAAGTGACCAAGGACAACACCCTGCGCAGCGGCACGCGCTTGCTGAACATCCCGCGTAACAGCTTCAGCCTGCTCAACGTCTACGAGTTCCAGGACGGCGCCCTCAAGGGCCTGGGCCTCGGCGCGGGTGGCAAGTATGTGGATGAACGGGCCGGGCAGACCTCCAACAACGCCTTCTCGATGGATGCCTACACCGTGGTCGACCTGCTCAGCTACTACAAGGTCAACGACAAGGTGCGGCTGAACCTGGACGTGAAGAACCTGTTCAATCGCGACTATGAAGAAGGTGCGTTCGGCAACGTATACGCCTACCCCGGCGAACCGCGCACGGTGCAGGTCGGCATCGCCTACACCCTCTAACGGCCTACACGGTTTCAATGTGGGAGGGGGCTTGCCCCCGATGACCATGGGTATCTACACATTCTCGACGTGATATTGCGCGGTATTTGATAAGACGGTATCTATGCGCAAGCTTGCTCAAAATGTGTAGATACCTATGCCCCGATGACGGTAGATCGGCCGATGACGCTGTGACTGATCCACCGCGCCCATCCGGGCTTGGCATACACCAAGCCCTTGGCGTTAAGTTTCACAAGGCGTCGTCAGGTCCTTCAATTCTGCCAGCACTGCGCATACCGCTCACACACGCCATAACGCTTATCCAATTCGGCCATGTGTGCCCAGTTGTCGGCCATTGCTTCTTTCTCCAGCAATCCATTCAACTGCCGGTAGTACTGCAGCATCGCACCGTTGACAGCCAATGCCTGAGTGATGTCGGTGGCCGGGGTATCGGGCACCAGGGTTCTTAACGTGGGCGTGTCCAGCCGTGAGAGGCGCGCACGGTACTCAACCTTGTACTGCTCAAGTGCTTTGGCCTTTACGCCCTGAGCCTGGACCAGGTAGTTCACGACGTTCTGACGATACTGCGCCCAATAGGCATCCGGCAGATCAAGGTTCATCTGGGCCTTGCGCTTGTTGACCACCAGATCAGTTGCGTGATCGCGCGCGCTGTCGTCCAGCGGGCTGGCCTGGGGTTTCATTTCCGCAATGATGCTCGGGGCGATAATCTGCTCGGCCAAGGCATCACGCTCCGGGGTGGCGGGGAGGCCTTTCGGCGGCGCGGGGAACAGCGCATTGGCACCTACGCAGCTGGGCAGCCCTTTATTGATCACCGGGACCGGTGAGCGCACCACCTGGCCTTTTACTGAATGCAGACGTTTGAGTGTCGTCACACACTGGCGGCCTGCGCCAGTGAACGTCACCTCGTATTCCGCGCCGTTTTGCGGAGTGAGGGTGAAAGCCATGCCGCACACCGAACCTGTGCCTTGGGTATTCAAGTGCAGGAACAGTTCTTTGTTGGCGGGCAAGCGGATTTCCAGGTAGGGCGTTTTTTCGGAGACCGGCGGCATCGACATGTCCGCCCGCCTGCGGGTGTTGGCCAGGAACAGATTGTTAAGGATGCCGGTGGTCTGTCCATCGCAATGTTGCGCATCTATTACACTCAGCGTGGCGCTGCTCATGTCGCTGACAAATCGTAGCTTGGCAGCATCCGGTCCGGTGGCATCGGGGTACGTACCCGACACGCTGCAGCCGCTCAATATCAACGCGAAAAATGTTGCGCCGAGCGCACGGCCTGCAAATAAATTACTCATGGAAGGGGGGTCATCCTTAACGCCGATGTTGAGAAGTGCCGCATGATACTGGCAAAGTTGAACTTTTTTCGATGGACCGAGGATTGAATGCGCAAAATAAGTCAGTTGTTTGTGATCGGAACCGTGGCCTTGATGAGTGCCTGCTCGGCATTGCCACCTGAAATGGCATTGGATTCAAAAGTCTATTCCGCCGAAAACGCAGGTCTTGTCCTGGGCGCACTGATCGAGGGTGGGCCCTACGGAACCTGGATGAGCTTTCACAATGTGGACACCGGCAAAGACTATGGCTGGGGCCCCAAGGACTACTACTCGGCATGGTTGCCTGGAGGCACCTATGAAGTCAGTGACCTTGGCTCGCGTCGTGGCGTGATGGGACCCTACTCGAAGCCGCTGCGCTTTACCGTCACCAATGGACAAATCAATTACGTGGGCGAAATGACCTATGGTTGCCCGCTCGCGGCTCGCCCGGCCGCGATCTATGGCGTGAAAAACTGCGGACTCCTTGCGTTGGGGACCTGCACCGTTGATTACCCCAGCATTGGCATCTGTGTGGTGGATCGACAGGAGCAGTCCGTTCGCACCTTCGTCAAGCAGCACCCGCAATATTCCGAGCTACCGGTCAAGTCGGCCGTGATGTCGACGCGTTGACCCTTGCGCCGAGTTGAGCGTGGAGGCTCTATCGGGTTATAGCGGCGTCAGCACATTCATCACCGTATCCAACGCCACTCGCGTGTCATCCAGCTGCACCAGCGACGCATGCCGCGCGCCGAGGGCGTCGCGGTTCTGGATCGCGGTGAGGATCGCCTTGTGCCGGGGCAGGCTCAGGCCCTGGATGTCCGGGCGGCGGTTGGTGATGTTGATCGACTCGCGCAGCGGCAACGACAGCATGTTGCACATATAGGCGAGCAGGTCGTTGCGGGTGGCATCGGCAATGGCGCGGTGGAAGTCCAGGTCGGCCTGCAGCAGCTGTTCGTGGGTCTGCGCGGTTTCCATGCCCTGGTAGGCTTTTTCGATGGTGGCGATGTCTTCATCGGTGGCGGTGGTCGCGGCCATGGCGGCGATCTCCGGCTCGAGGATGCGCCGCACACCGGCCAGGGTATTGAAGAATTCACTGTGGGGCGTGGACTGCATCAGCCAGGACAACACGTCCGGGTCGAGGAGGTGCCATTTCAAGCGCGGCCGCACCACCGCGCCCACCCGCGGCTTGGAATACACCAGGCCCTTGGCGCTGAGCACCCGGGTCGCCTCGCGCAACACCGAACGGCTGACCTTGTACTCCTCGCAGAGCGTGGCCTCCATGGGCAGCCGTTCTTCGGGCTTGAAGCGACCTGAAACGATGTGCATGCCCAAGTCCTGAACGATCTGGGCATGCATGCTCTTGCGCGGCTTGGGCGGCTGGTGATCCATAACGACAGGGATGCTCTGACTTAAATTCGCGGCATCATAGCATCCCAATTAGTGGGAATGCCGGGGGACTTCAGCCCCACGGCAACCCACCAGGAAGTCAAAGTCGCAACCCTGGTCGGCCTGCAGCACATGATCGATGTACAACTGGCGGTAGCCGCCGACGATCAGGTTCTGCGGCGGTTTCAGGTCGGCCATGCGCGCCGCCAGCTCTGCGTCGGGGATGTCCAGGTGCAGGCGGCCATTGGCGCAGTCGAGTTCGATCCAGTCACCTTCCTTCACGGTGGCCAACGGTCCACCGGCAGCGGCTTCCGGCGCCACATGCAAGACCACGGTGCCGTAGGCGGTGCCACTCATGCGCGCGTCGGAGATCCGCACCATATCGGTCACGCCTTGGGCCAGCAGTTTCGCCGGCAAACCCATGTTGCCGACTTCGGCCATGCCTGGGTAACCCTTGGGCCCGCAGTTTTTCATGACCAGGATCGAGTTGGCGTCCACGTCCAGTTCAGGGTCGTTGATGCGCGCCTTGTACATGTCGAAGTTCTCGAACACCACCGCACGGCCGCGATGCTGCATCAGCTCGGCGCTGGCTGCCGACGGCTTGAGCACCGCGCCGAGTGGCGCCAGGTTGCCGCGCAACACGCAAATGCCGCCGTCGGCGCGGATCGGGTTATCGAGGGTGCGGATCACTTCGTCCTGGCCGTAGATCGGCGAGTCCTTGGTGTTCTCGCCGAGGGTCTTGCCGTTGACGGTCAGGGCGTTCGGGTGCGGGATCAGGTTGGCTTCACCAAGGCGACGCAGCACGGCGGGCAGGCCGCCGGCATAGTAGAACTCTTCCATCAGGAAGCGCCCGGACGGTTGCAGGTCGACGATGGTCGGCATGCCGCGACCGATGCGGGTCCAGTCGTCCAGGTCGAGCTCGACGCCGATGCGCCCGGCGATGGCTTTCAAGTGGATCACGGCGTTGGTCGAACCACCGATGGCGGCGTTCACGCGGATGGCGTTTTCAAACGCCTCCTTGGTGAGGATCTTCGACAGCTTCAAGTCTTCGCGCACCATCTCTACCGCACGCATGCCGGACATATGGGCCAGCACATAACGCCGCGCATCCACCGCCGGGATCGCCGCGTTGTGGGGCAGGGACGTGCCCAGTGCCTCGGCCATGCAGGCCATGGTCGACGCAGTGCCCATGGTGTTACAGGTGCCCGCCGAGCGCGACATGCCGCCTTCGGCCGCGAGGAAATCATCCAGGGTAATGGTGCCGGCCTTGACCTGTTCACTGAGCTGCCACACCACGGTGCCCGAGCCGATGTCCTGGCCCTTGTGCTTGCCGTTGAGCATCGGCCCACCGGTGACCACGATGGCCGGTACGTCGCAACTGGCGGCGCCCATCAGCAGGGCCGGGGTGGTCTTGTCGCAGCCGGTCAGCAACACCACACCGTCAATCGGGTTGCCGCGGATGGCTTCCTCCACGTCCATGCTCGCCAGGTTGCGAGTGAGCATGGCGGTGGGGCGCAGGTTGGATTCGCCGTTGGAGAACACCGGGAATTCCACCGGGAAGCCACCGGCCTCGATCACGCCACGTTTGACGTGCTCGGCGATCTGGCGGAAATGCGCATTGCACGGGGTCAGCTCCGACCAGGTATTGCAGATGCCGATGATCGGCTTGCCATGGAACTGATGGTCGGCAATGCCCTGGTTCTTCATCCAGCTACGGTACATGAAGCCGTTTTTGTCGGCGGTACCAAACCACTGGGCGGAGCGTAGGCCGGGCTTTTTATCAGACATGATCGATTCTCTTATTGTATGACTATATGTTCTATGTGTGCTTAAACATAAGCGCAAAATCGATGCTTTGGAAGAGTTGTTTTGCAAATAGTCCTACTATATAGTCTGGCTTAACTGAGGTATGACCCTGGCGGATTTCCGCGAGAGGCGTCCCCCGAGCTTCTATAAAAACAACAATCGGAGATCGACCCCATGAGCCAGGAACTGCGGCTTATTCGGCGCATCACGCTGAAACTGATTCCCTTCCTGATCCTGCTGTACCTGATCGCCTACGTGGACCGTTCCGCCGTGGGGTTTGCCAAGCTGCACATGGGCGCCGACGTCGGTATCGGCGATGCGGCCTATGGCCTGGGCGCGGGGTTGTTCTTTATTGGCTACTTCCTCTTCGAGATCCCCAGCAACCTGATGCTCGACCGCTTCGGCGCACGGCGTTGGTTCGCGCGGATCATGATCACCTGGGGCGCGATCACCATCGGCATGGCCTTCGTGCAAGGGCCGCACAGCTTTTATGTGATGCGCTTCCTGCTCGGCGCTGCCGAAGCCGGGTTCTTTCCCGGCGTCCTGTACTACATCACCCAATGGTTCCCGGTGCGCCATCGCGGCAAGATCCTCGGGCTGTTCATCCTCTCTCAACCGATTGCGATGATGATCACCGGCCCGGTGTCCGGCGGCCTGCTGGGCATGGACGGCATCCTCGGCCTGCATGGCTGGCAGTGGCTGTTCATCGTGATCGGCACCCCGGCGATCCTGCTCACCTGGCCAGTGCTGCGCTACCTGCCGGATGGCCCCAAGCAGGTCAAATGGATGAGCGACGCGGAAAAAACCTGGCTCACCGATGAATTGGCCAAGGACCTGCAAGCCTACGGCCAGACCCGCCACGGCAACCCGCTGCATGCCCTCAAGGACAAACGCGTGTTGCTGCTGGCGCTGTTCTACCTGCCGGTGACCCTGAGCATTTACGGCCTGGGCCTGTGGTTGCCGACCCTGATCAAACAGTTTGGCGGCACCGACCTGGTCACCGGCTTTATCTCCGCCGTACCGTACATCTTCGGCATCATCGGCCTGCTGATCATCCCGCGCAGTTCCGACCGCCTGAATGATCGCTACGGCCACCTGGCCGTGCTGTATGTGCTGGGCGCCATCGGCCTGTTTTTCAGCGCCTGGCTGAGTGTGCCGGTGCTGCAAATGGCCGCGCTGTGCCTGGCGGCGTTTGCGATGTTTTCCTGCACCGCCGTGTTCTGGACCTTGCCGGGGCGCTTCTTTGCCGGCGCCAGTGCGGCGGCGGGCATTGCCTTGATCAACTCGGTGGGCAACCTCGGCGGCTATATCGGTCCGTTCGTGATCGGTGCGCTCAAGGAATACACCGGCAACCTCGCCTCGGGCTTGTACTTCCTGTCCGGGGTCATGGTGTTCGGGCTGGTCTTGACCGGCGTGGTCTACCGCCTGCTGGAGCGCAAGCACGTACTGCCCGCCGATCAATTCGCCGCCAGCGCCCGTGGCGCCACACGTACTTAATCTGGGAGAAGTTTCATGCGTTTAGTTCAGTTCGAGTCAAGCAACGGTGAACGCCGGGTCGGCGTTGTAGAAGGCGCCACAGTGCGCGAAGTGCGTACCGCGCGCAGCGTGCGCGAACTGGCGCTGGCCGCCATCGAGGCGGGCGTCAAGTTGCAGCAGCAGGTCGAGAGCCTGGGCCTGGGCGACAGCCATGACTACGCCGCACTGCTGGCCGACCTGAAGATTTTGCCACCGCTGGACCACCCGGACCCGGCCCATATGCTCATCAGCGGCACCGGCCTGACCCACCTGGGCAGCGCCTCGGCGCGGGACAAAATGCACCAGCAGGCCGGCGATGAGAGCGCCTTGACCGACACCATGCGCATCTTCAAATGGGGCGTGGAGGGCGGCAAGCCCGCTGCCGGCCAGGCCGGTGTGCAACCGGAATGGTTCTACAAGGGCGACGGCAGCATCGTCGTGCGCCCAGGCGAAGCCTTCCCGGTGCCACCGTTTGCCGAAGACGCCGGTGAAGAACCGGAAATCGGCGGCCTGTATGTAATCGGCCCGGACAGCAAGCCCTATCGCCTGGGGTTTGCAGTGGGCAACGAGTTCTCCGACCACATCATGGAGCGCAAAAACTACCTGTACCTGGCCCATTCCAAGCTGCGCAGCTGCAGCTACGGCCCCGAACTGCGCGTGGGCGAGTTGCCCCAGCACCTGGCCGGCACCAGCCGCATCCTGCGTAACGGCGAGGAAATCTGGCGGAACGAATTCCTCAGTGGCGAGGCCAATATGTGCCACAGCCTGGAAAATCTTGAGTACCACCACTTCAAATACCGCCAGTTCCTCAAGCCGGGCGATGTGCATATTCACTTCTTCGGTACCGCCACGCTGTCATTCGCCGATGGTATACGTACCCAACCGGGCGATGTGTTCGAGATCAGCCAGGCCGAGTTCGGCGCGCCGTTGGTCAATGGCGTCGGCAGCAGCGATGCGGCCTTTGAACCCGGCCAAGTCACCCCCCTTTAAGGAGATCAACATGACCCAGTTCCTCGGCCACAACTACATCGGCGGCCAGCGCAGCGCCAACGGCAGCGTCAAGCTGCACAGCGTCGATGCCAGCACGGGCGAAACCTTGCCGCAGGATTTCTATCAGGCCACGCCGGAAGAAGTCGACGCCGCCGCCAAGGCCGCCGCCGCTGCGTATCCGGCGTACCGTGCGTTGAGTGCCGCGCGCCGTGCGCAGTTCCTGGACGCGATCGCCGACGAGCTGGATGGCCTGAGCGATAACTTCATCGAGCTGGTCTGCCGCGAAACCGCGCTGCCTGCCGCCCGTATCAAAGGCGAGCGTGGGCGTACCAGTGGCCAGATGCGCCTGTTCGCCACGGTGCTGCGTCGCGGTGATTTCTACGGCGCACGCATCGACAAGGCGTTACCCGATCGCCAGCCGCTGCCACGCCCGGACCTGCGCCAATACCGCATTGGCCTGGGCCCGGTGGCCGTGTTTGGCGCGAGCAACTTCCCCCTGGCGTTTTCCACGGCCGGTGGTGATACCGCTGCGGCGCTGGCGGCGGGCTGCCCGGTGGTGTTCAAGGCCCACAGCGGGCATATGGCCACGGCTGAACAGGTGGCCAATGCCATCATCCGTGCGGCTGAAGCCACCGAGATGCCTGCCGGTGTGTTCAATATGATCTTCGGCGGCGGCGTCGGTGAGGCGCTGGTCAAGCACCCGGCGATCCAGGCAGTGGGCTTTACCGGCTCGCTCAAGGGCGGTCGCGCCTTGTGCGATATGGCCGCGGCACGCCCGCAGCCGATCCCGGTGTTTGCCGAGATGTCGAGCATCAACCCGGTGATCGTCCTACCCCAGGCCCTGCAAGCGCGGGCGGATGCTGTCGCTCGGGATCTGACCGCGTCGGTGGTGCAAGGCTGCGGCCAGTTCTGCACCAACCCTGGCCTGGTGATCGGTATCGCTTCGCCGCAGTTCACCGCGTTTACCCAACAGGTCGCCCAACTGATCGGTGAGCAACCGGCGCAAACCATGCTCAATGCCGGCACCCTGAGCAGCTACGGCAAAGGCCTGGAAAAACTCCTGGCGCACCCTGGCATTCAGCATTTGGCCGGTAGCACCCAGGCGGGCAATCAGGCGCAACCGCAGCTGTTCAAGGCCGATGTGCGCTTGCTGATCGATGGCGATGAAGTGCTGCAGGAAGAAGTCTTCGGCCCTACCACGGTGTTTGTCGAAGTTGCTGATCAAGCCCAACTCAGCGCTGCCTTGCACGGCCTGCACGGCCAGCTCACGGCGACGATCATTGGCGAACCGGCAGACTTTCAACAGTTCGCCGAACTCACGCCGCTGCTGGAACAGAAAGTCGGGCGCATCCTGCTCAACGGCTACCCGACCGGCGTCGAAGTCTGCGATTCGATGGTGCACGGCGGCCCGTATCCGGCGACGTCGGATGCCCGTGGCACCTCGGTCGGCACCTTGGCCATCGACCGTTTCCTGCGTCCGGTGTGCTTCCAGAACTACCCGGATAGCCTGCTGCCTGACGCGTTGAAAAACGCCAACCCGTTGCGCATCCAGCGCCTGGTGGATGGCACGCCATCCCGCGACTCGCTGTAAACACTTATCAGGAGGCGTCATGTCGTGTACCGCTGTCACTGAGCACCGTGCGCAACTGGGGGAAGGCCCGTTCTGGGACGTGCCGACCCAGGCGCTGTACTGGGTCAATATCGCCGGCAAACAGGCCCTGCGCCTGATGGACGGGCAGTTGCAGATCTGGCAGTTGCCCGAGCACGTTTCGGCGTTTATCCCGTGCGAACGCGGTGATGCGCTGGTGACCCTGAGCAGCGGTGTCTACCGTCTGGACCTGGCCACCGAAGCCCTGACCCTGTTGTGCGTGGCCGACCCGCAACCGGGCAACCGTGGCAATGAAGCGCGCTGCGATGCCCTGGGCCGCCTGTGGCTGGGCACGATGCAGAACAACATCGGCGAACACGGCGAAGACTTGCCGATCACGCGGCGCTCCGGCGGCCTGTTTCGCATCGATGCGGATGCGCAGGTCACGCCGTTGCTTCACGGCCTGGGCATTCCCAACACCTTACTGTGGAGCGAGGACGGCCGCCAGGTGCATTTCGGCGACAGCCTGGACGCCACGCTCTACCAGTACTCGATCCAGGCCGACGGCCAACTCGAGCCGGCACAGGTGTGGTTCGGCCCCCATGAGCGTGGCGGGCCGGACGGCTCGGCCATGGACAGTCAAGGCTACATCTGGAACGCCCGTTGGGACGGCAGTTGCCTGCTGCGCCTGACGCCCGAGGGGGAGGTGGACCGCATTATCGAGTTGCCCGTGAGTCGCCCCACCAGTTGCGTATTCGGTGGCCCCAACCTCACCACTTTGTATATCACCAGCGCCGCCAGCCCATTGGATCACCCTCTGGACGGTGCGGTGCTGGCCATCGAAGTCGATGTACCCGGCATGCCTTGCCATCGCTTTGCCGGTTAGCTGCACCGCTTCACTGTAGGAGCGAGCTTGCTCGCGAAAAGCCTGAGCGCGCCGCGTGCATTCAGGATGTACGCGTCATCGTTAACGTTTTTCGCGAGCAAGAACTAGGCGTCCCCCTCGCTCCTACAAAAAACAGCAAACAAAAAACAACAACAAGGAGTCACCCGTATGAATCATCGTCGTCGTGGTATCCGTTCCCTGTGCTGCGCCGCTGTGGCGGTCTCGGCCATGAGCTTGAGCGGGCTGTTGCTGGCCGCTGAAGAAGTGAAAATCGGTTTTCTGGTCAAGCAGGCCGAGGAACCGTGGTTCCAGACCGAATGGGCCTTTGCCGAAAAAGCCGGCAAGGAACATGGCTTTACCGTGATCAAGATCGCCGTGCCCGATGGCGAGAAAACCCTCTCGGCCATCGACAGCCTGGCCGCCAACGGCGCCAAGGGCTTTGTGATCTGCCCGCCGGATGTGTCCCTGGGCCCGGCCATCGTCGCCAAGGCCAAGGCCAACGGCCTGAAAGTGATTGCCGTGGATGATCGCTTTGTCGACGCCAAAGGCAACTTCATGGAAGACGTGCCGTACCTGGGCATGGCCGCGTTTGAAGTGGGCCAGAAACAAGGCGCGGCCATGGCCGCCGAGGCGAAAAAACGCGGTTGGGACTGGAAGGACACCTATGCGGTGATCAACACCTTCAATGAACTCGACACCGGCAAGAAACGCACCGATGGCTCGATCAAATCCCTGGAAGAAGCCGGCATTCCCAAGGACCATATCCTAACCGCCGCGCTGAAAACCCTCGACGTCCCCGGCAGCATGGACGCCACCAACTCGGCCCTGGTCAAGCTGCCCAGCGGCGCGAAAAACCTGATCATCGGCGGCATGAACGACAACACCGTGCTCGGCGGCGTACGCGCCACTGAAAGCGCCGGTTTCGCCGCCGCCAATGTGATCGGCATCGGCATCAATGGCACCGACGCCATCGGCGAATTGAAGAAGGCCAACAGCGGCTTTTTCGGCTCGATGCTGCCAAGCCCGCACATCGAAGGCTACAACACTGCGCTGATGATGTACGAGTGGGTCACCAAAGGCACTGAGCCGCCTAAATACACGGCCATGGATGAAGTGACCCTGATCACCCGCGCCAACTTCCAGGAAGAACTGACCAAGATCGGGCTGTGGAAATGACGGCGGCGGCCCTGCGTTTCGACGCTATCGGCAAAACCTTTCCCGGGGTCAAGGCGCTGGACGGCATCAGCTTCACCGCCCACCCGGGGCAGGTGCACGCCCTGATGGGCGAGAACGGTGCGGGCAAGTCGACGCTGCTGAAGATCCTCGGCGGCGCCTATATTCCCAGCAGCGGCACGGTGCAGATCGGCGCGCAGACCATGGCGTTCAAATGCGCCGCCGACAGCATCGCCAGCGGCGTAGCGGTGATCCACCAGGAGCTGCACCTGGTGCCGGAAATGACCGTCGCCGAAAACCTGTTCCTCGGGCATTTGCCCTCGCGCTTCGGCGTGGTCAACCGGGGCCTGCTGCGCAAGCAGGCCCTGGCCTGTCTCAAGGGCCTGGCGGATGAAATCGACCCCGAGGAAAAACTCGGGCGCCTGTCCCTGGGCCAGCGCCAACTGGTGGAAATTGCCAAGGCGCTGTCCCGTGGCGCCCATGTGATTGCCTTCGACGAACCGACCAGCAGCCTGTCGGCGCGGGAGATCGACCGCTTGATGGCGATCATTACGCGCCTGCGGGACGAGGGCAAAGTGGTGCTCTACGTGTCGCACCGCATGGAAGAAGTGTTCCGCATCTGCAACGCGGTCACGGTGTTCAAGGACGGCCGTTACGTGCGCACCTTCGACGACATGAGCGCGTTGACCCACGACCAGTTGGTGACCTGCATGGTCGGCCGCGACATCCAGGACATCTACGACTACCGCCCGCGCGAGCACGGTGAGGTGGCGCTCAAGGTCGACGGTTTGCTGGGTCCGGGTTTGCGTGAGCCGGTCAGTTTTGAGGTGCGCAAGGGCGAGATTCTCGGTCTGTTCGGCCTGGTGGGGGCAGGGCGCACGGAGTTGTTCCGTTTGCTCAGCGGCTTGGAACGCGCCAGCGCCGGCAGCCTGGAGCTCTGCGGTGAAGCACTGACACTGCGCTCACCGCGTGATGCCATCGCCGCCGGTGTACTGCTGTGCCCCGAGGACCGCAAGAAGGAGGGCATCCTCCCGCTCGCAAGCGTCGCCGAGAACATCAACATCAGTGCCCGTGGCGCCCATGCGTCGTTTGGCTGGCTGTTGCGCGACGGTTGGGAAAAGGGCAACGCCGACCAGCAGATCAAGGCGATGAAAGTCAAAACGCCTAACGCTGAACAGAAAATCATGTACCTGTCCGGCGGCAACCAGCAGAAAGCCATTCTTGGCCGCTGGCTGTCGATGCCGATGAAGGTCCTGCTGCTCGACGAGCCGACCCGCGGCATCGACATCGGCGCCAAGGCCGAGATCTACCAGATTATCCATAACCTCGCGGCCCAGGGCATTGCGGTGATCGTGGTGTCCAGCGACCTCATGGAAGTGATGGGCATCTCCGATCGCATCCTGGTGATGAGCGAAGGCGCGCTGACCGGCGAACTGAGCCGCGATCAAGCGGATGAAGCACGCCTGCTGCAACTGGCACTCCCGCGTTCGCGGGCTTGAAGAATAAGAGGGTGTAGGCATGTCTCAGGTAAAAACTGCAAAGGGCTTCTGGCCGGGTTTCAACCAGCGCAAGTTTCTCGATGACTGGGTGATGCTGCTGGCGGCATTGGGCATCTTTGTGCTCAGCGCGCTGTTTATCGACAACTTCCTCTCGCCGCTGAACATGCGTGGCCTGGGCCTGGCGATTTCCACCGTGGGCATCGCCGCCTGCACCATGCTGTTCTGCCTGGCGTCGGGGCACTTCGACCTGTCGGTGGGCTCGGTGATTGCCTGCGCCGGTGTGGTGGCGGGGATCGTGATTCGCGACACCGACAGCGTGGCGCTCGGTGTATCCGCTGCATTAGCCATGGGTTTGGTGGTAGGGCTGATCAACGGCATTGTCATCGCCAAGCTGCGTATCAATGCGTTGATCGCGACGTTGGCGACCATGCAGATCGTGCGCGGCCTGGCCTACATCTTCTCCAACGGCAAGGCGGTGGGGGTGATGAACGAGGATTTCTTTGTGTTCGGCAACGGCCAACTGTTGGGCGTGCCGGTGCCGATCATCATCACCGTGCTGTGCTTTGTGTTTTTTGGCTGGCTGTTGAACTACACCACCTATGGGCGCAACACCATGGCGATCGGGGGGAACCAGGAAGCGGCGTTGCTCGCCGGGGTGAACGTTGATCGCACCAAGATCATCATCTTCGCCGTGCACGGCCTGATCGGCGCCTTGGCCGGGGTGATCCTCGCCTCGCGCATGACCTCGGGCCAGCCGATGATCGGCCAGGGGTTCGAGCTGACGGTGATTTCCGCCTGCGTGCTGGGCGGGGTGTCGTTGAGCGGCGGCATCGGCATGATCCGCCATGTGATTGCCGGGGTGCTGATCCTGGCGATCATCGAGAACGCGATGAACCTGAAGAATATCGACACCTTCTACCAGTACGTGATTCGTGGTTCGATCCTGTTGCTGGCGGTCATCATCGACCGCATGAAGCAGCGCTAGACCGAACACCTCCCACCTTTGGATCGCCACTGTATTGAGGGACGGTATTTGCCATAATGCCCCCGCTTTCATACCTATAGGCCCGATATGCAGGAAAACGCCCACACCCCCGTCAAAGACGCTGCCCCCACCGGCACCCAGACCCTGCTGCGTGGCCTGGGCGTCGTGCAGGCGGTGGCGGCCGGTGCGCGGGATCTGAAAGAGATCGCCAGGCGCATCGGCACCACCCGCAGCACCACCCACCGCCTGGCCAGTTGCCTGGTGGAAGAGCGTTACCTGCGCGTGGTGCCGCAAGTCGGCTACCTGTTGGGGCCGAAGTTGATCGAGCTGGGATTTCAGGCCCGCGAAGAGCTGCCGCTGGTGACCCTGGCGGTGCCGTACCTGGATGAGCTGTCGGCATTGACCGGCGACACCATCCACCTGGCCATTCGCGAATACGACGACGTGCTTTACCTGCACAAGAACCCTGGCCGCAACGGTCCGGAAATGCGCTCGCGGGTCGGCCATCGCATGCCGTTGGCGCGCACGGGTGTGGGCAAGGCGATGCTGCTGGATGACTCGGTGCAAGAGTGGCAGCGTTTGTACGAGACCAGCCTGCCGGCGGGTGGGAAAAACCTGCAATGGCCGCAGCATCCAGAACAATCCTGGGCGCAGTTCGAGCAGCGCATGCGTGAGTATGTGGTGGGCGGGTATGCGTTCGACCTGGAAGACAACGAACCGTCGATCCGGTGCGTGGCGGCACCGGTGCGCGATGCCAGCCGGCGAATCGTCGCCGGCATCAGCATCGCCAGTACCGTGCCCTACATGCCGCTGGAGAAAATGGCCGAGCTGATCCCTGTGATCAAACAGGTCGCAGCGCGGCTGTCAGCGGAGTTGGGTGCGAAGGCTTGATCAGGCCTTCAAGGTCGCCATGTCGATGACAAAGCGGTACTTCACATCACCGGCGATCATGCGGGTGTAGGCCTCGTTGATCTGGCGGATGTCGAGCATTTCGATGTCGCAGGTGATGCCATGCTCGGCGCAGAAATCCAGGACTTCCTGGGTTTCGGCAATGCCACCGATCAGCGAACCTGCCAGCACTTTACGTCCCAATACCAGTTTGGCGGCGTTGACCGGTGGGTCCACGGGCTCGATCAGGCCAACCAGGATGTGCACGCCATCAAAGCGTAATACGTCGAGGTAGGGGTTCAGGTCGTGCTGCACCGGGATGGTGTCGAGCAGGAAGTCGAAGCTGCCGGCGGCGGCTTTCATCTGTTCGGCATCGGTGGACACGATCACATGGTCGGCACCCTGGCGGCGGCCTTCTTCAGCCTTGCTAGCCGAGCGGGTGAACAGTGTCACTTCCGCGCCCATGGCCTTGGCGAACTTGATGCCCATGTGGCCCAGGCCACCCATGCCGAGAATCCCGACCTTGTCGCCAGCCTTGACGCCGTAGTGCTTGAGCGGCGAATAGGTGGTGATGCCTGCGCACAGGATCGGCGCGGCGCTGGCCAGGTCGAGCTTGGCCGGGATCTTCACCACGAAGTGCTCGCTGACCACGATGCTGTCGGAGTAACCGCCCATGGTGTTGCTGCCATCGACGCGGTCCGGGGTGGCGTAGGTCATGGTCGGGCCTTCGAGGCAATATTGCTCGAGGTCCGATTTGCACGCTTCGCAGTGGCGGCACGAATCGACCATGCAGCCGACGCCGACGAGGTCGCCGACTTTATGCGCGGTCACGCGGGCGCCGACGGCGGTGACCTTGCCGACGATCTCGTGGCCCGGCATCAGCGGGTACACGGCGATGCCCCATTCGTTGCGCGCCTGGTGGATGTCGGAGTGGCACACGCCGCAGTAGAGAATCTCGATGGCCACGTCATCGGCGCGCGGGCTGCGGCGTTCAAACGACATGGGGGCGAGGGGAGTGGTGGCCGACTGGGCGGCGTAACCGATGGCGGTATACATGGCGAAAACCTCGCAAAAGCAGGGACAGATGAGGCGGGCCATTTTCCGCGTCACCCCCTGATGCGGCCATGGCGATTGCTCCGAGTCTCATGCCTAAAGCTCCGGAGGAGCCGCTAAAAGCAGCAAGCTACAAGTCGCAAGCTATAAACTGCGTGCTCTCTTGCAGCTTGAGGCTTGAAGCTTGCTGATGCTCAGATCTGAAAACTCCCGAGAACTGCTTTTATGCTATTGACCCGCCATGTTGATGCCAACGCCACGCTGGTTGCCCTGATCGAGGGGCTGACGTCCCGCGACGGTTTCTCCCCGACCCATCTGCCGGGTGTGCAAGTACTGCGCGCCAGTTGCGACGTAGCGCGCGGCCCGCAGATCTACGAGCCGAGCCTGATGTTCGTGGCCCAAGGCAGCAAGGTCGCCTACCTGGGCCCGCGTACGCTGGAGTATGGCGCCGGGCACTACTTGATCCAGGCGATGCCGGTGCCGTTCGAGTGCGAGACGTTCGCCATGGCGCCCGGTGCGCCGCTGCTGGGGGTGACCGTGGGCATTGACCGCGTGGTGCTGGGTGAGTTGGTGATGGCCATGGGCATGCAGGCCGGTCCGCCGCCGACCGCGCAAACCCTGGAGTCGATGAGTTCGGTGGTCCTGGATGACGCCATGCGCGGCTGCGTCGAGCGGCTGCTGCAGTGCCTGCACGATCCACTGGAAAGCCGGATCATGGGCCCGGCGCGGGTGCGGGAATTATTGTTCACCGCCTTGCGTGGCCCCCAGGCCGATGTGCTGCGCGCCTTGGTGGAACAGCAAGGGCAGTTTTCGCGGATCGCCACGTCGTTGAATCACCTGCATGCCCATTACGCCGAGCCGCTGAATATCGAGACGTTGGCGGGGTACGCGCATATGAGTGCGTCGACGTTTCACGAGCATTTCAAACGCTGCACGCTGTTGTCGCCGGTGCAGTACTTGAAGCGTTTGCGCTTGCTCAAGGCTCAGCAGTTGCTGCTGGTGGAGGGCATGGGCGTGGCGCAGGCGGCGCACAGCGTGGGGTACCAGAGTACGTCGCAGTTCAGTCGCGAGTACAAGCGCTACTTCGAGCGTAACCCTGGCGAAGAGCGGGCTGCCTAGTCATTTCAGGCAAGCCCCCTCCCACAGTTGACCGAGTTTGACTGCATAAAAAAGGCTCCCATTCGGGAGCCTCGCTTGGCTTACATATTCGGGTAAGTCGGCCCACCCGCACCTTCCGGTGTGACCCACGTGATGTTCTGCGAAGGGTCCTTGATGTCACAGGTCTTGCAGTGCACGCAGTTCTGGGCGTTGATCTGGAAGCGCTTCTCGCCGTCTTCCTGGGTGATCACTTCATACACGCCGGCCGGGCAGTAACGCTGCGCCGGTTCATCGTAGAGCGGCAGGTTGGTGCCGATCGGGATGCTTGGGTCTTTCAACTTCAAGTGGCACGGCTGCTCTTCTTCGTGGTTGGTACCGGAGATGAACACCGAGCTCAACTTGTCGAAGCTCAACTTGCCGTCGGGTTTCGGGTAGTCGATCTTCTTGCTGTCCTTGGCCAGCTTCAGGCAGGCGTAGTCCGGCTTGGTATCGTGCAGGGTGAACGGCATCTTGCCGCCGAGGATGTTCTGGTCGAACCAGTTGAAGCCGGCGCCGATGATCGGGCCGAACTTGTGCATCGCCGGGCCGAAGTTGCGGCTGGCGAACAGTTCTTCGTAGAGCCAGCTTGCCTTGAAGCTGTCGACATAGTTGGTCAGCTCATCGCCGCCTTCGGATTCGGCCAGCAGGCGTTCGGCCACGGCATCGGCAGCGAGCATGCCGGACTTCATCGCAGTGTGGCTGCCTTTGATCTTGGCCACGTTCATGGTGCCCAGGTCGCAGCCGATGAGCGCGCCGCCCTTGAACACCATCTTCGGCAACGAGTTGATACCGCCCTTGGCCAGGGCGCGTGCGCCGTAGCTGATGCGCTTGCCGCCTTCCAGGTACTGGGCCAGCACCGGGTGGTGCTTGAGGCGCTGGAACTCGTCGAACGGCGACAGGAAGGTGTTGCTGTAGGACAGGTCGACGATCAGGCCGACGACCACCTGGTTGTTTTCCAGGTGATAGAGGAACGAGCCACCGGTGTTCTCGTTGCTCATGATGTCCAGCGGCCAACCGGCGGTGTGCACCACCAGGCCTGGCTGATGCTTGGCCGGGTCGATTTCCCAGATTTCCTTGAGGCCGATGCCGTAGTGCTGGGCGTCGGCGTCGCTGTCCAGGTTGAAGCGCTGGATCAACTGCTTGCCGATATGCCCACGGCAGCCTTCGGCGAACAACGTGTACTTGCCACGCAGTTCCATGCCCGGGGTGTAGACGCCTTCTTTTGGCTGGCCTTCACGGTCGACGCCGAGGTCGCCGGTGATGATCCCGCGCACCACGCCGTTTTCATCGAACAGCGCTTCCTGGGCGGCGAAGCCTGGGTAGACTTCCACACCCAGGTTCTCGGCCTGCTGGGCCAGCCAGCGGCACAGGTTGCCCAGGGAGATGATGTAGTTGCCTTCGTTGTGCATGGTCTTGGGCACAAAGAAGTCTGGCACCTTGGTGGAGGTGTCGGCGCTGCGCAGCACATAGATGTCATCGCGCACCACGGGGGTGTTGAGCGGGGCGCCGAGTTCCTTCCAGTCCGGGAACAGTTCGTTCAGGGCACGGGGCTCGAACACGGCACCGGAGAGGATGTGTGCGCCCACTTCGGAGCCTTTCTCGACCACGCAGACGCTGATTTCCTTACCGGCTTCGGCGGCCTTCTGCTTCAGTCGGCAGGCGGCAGACAGGCCCGCCGGGCCAGCGCCGACGATGACCACGTCGAATTCCATGTATTCGCGTTCCACAGGCTATCTCCTACTCAAGGCTCAACAGGCTTTTTTTCTAATGGGTGGAGGTTCGGTGTCGTGTCCGTCATCGCCGTGCGCAACGGCAGGGGATGACCCACCTGTCTCTCTAGGTGGCGCATTATATATAGACCACTGTCAGCGTCCAATACAAACGTTTGTTTGAATTGCCCGCAGGCTAGGTAAATCAAAGCAACGCGGCTTATGACTGGCCATTTTGCCGTATTGACCAGAATAGGCGTTCCGGTCAATATACGGTCGGTTTTGCACAGACCGTAGGCAGACTGTAGGTTTCAAGAGCACGTCCAAAAGCACGGCAAAGGCAAAACAGGTGACGCGCGTTTAATTGATGGCGCGCAGTTTACACGCCGCGATAAAGAATGACCTCCCAGTCACCACTGACGAACGGTCATCACTTCCCGTGAGCAAGGTCATTCGCCGCCGTTTTTGGAGGTGCCCTTGTGTGCCGATGAGCATCAACCGCCAGGTTCGCCTAGGCGACTTTCTTTTCACCGGAGAGTAACGAGGAATCCATGAAGGTTCTTGTAGCTGTCAAACGCGTTGTCGATTACAACGTGAAAGTTCGCGTCAAGGCGGACAATTCCGGCGTCGACCTTGCTAACGTCAAGATGTCGATGAACCCTTTCTGTGAAATCGCCGTGGAAGAAGCCGTACGCCTGAAAGAGAAAGGCGTGGCGACTGAAATCGTTGTGGTTTCCATCGGCCCGACCACTGCTCAAGAGCAGTTGCGTACCGCCCTGGCACTGGGTGCCGACCGCGCTATCCTGGTCGAGTCCGCTGAAGAGCTGACCTCCCTGGCCGTGGCCAAGTTGCTCAAGGCCGTTGTCGACAAGGAACAGCCTCAACTGGTGATCCTTGGCAAACAGGCGATCGACAGCGACAACAACCAGACTGGCCAGATGCTGGCTGCACTGACCGGTTACGGCCAGGGCACCTTCGCTTCGAAAGTCGAAGTGAGCGGCGACAACGTTGCCGTGACCCGCGAAATCGACGGCGGCGCGCAGACGGTTTCCCTGAAACTGCCGGCCATCGTCACCACCGACCTGCGTTTGAACGAGCCGCGCTACGCGTCCCTGCCAAACATCATGAAAGCCAAGAAGAAGCCTCTCGAAGTGCTGACTCCGGATGCTTTGGGCGTTTCCACCGCCTCCACCAACAAGACCGTCAAAGTTGAAGCGCCGGCTGCACGCAGTGCGGGCATCAAGGTCAAGTCGGTGGCTGAACTGGTCGAGAAACTGAAAAACGAAGCGAAGGTAATCTAATCATGACTATCTTGGTAATCGCAGAACACGACAATAAGGTGCTGGCCCCGGCCACCCTGAACACTGTTGCTGCTGCCGCTAAAATCGGTGGCGACATCCACGTACTGGTCGCCGGTCAAGGCGCTGGCGCCGTGGCTGAGGCTGCAGCCAAAGTGGCTGGCGTAAGCAAAGTACTGCTGGCCGACAACGCCGCTTACGCTCACCAATTGCCGGAAAACGTCGCCCCCCTGGTAGCAGAGCTGGGCGCTGGCTACAGCCACATCCTGGCTGCCGCCACTTCCAACGGCAAAAACATCCTGCCGCGCGTTGCCGCGCAGCTGGATGTTGACCAGATCTCCGAGATCATCTCGGTAGAAAGCGCCGACACCTTTAAGCGCCCGATCTATGCCGGTAACGCGATTGCCACCGTGCAATCGACCGCTGCCGTCAAAGTCATCACCGTGCGTGCCACCGGTTTCGACCCGGTTGCCGCTGAAGGTGGTTCGGCTGCCGTTGAGGCCGTTGTTGCTGCCCACGATGCTGGCACGTCCAGCTTTGTTGGCGAAGAGCTGGCCAAGTCGGATCGTCCTGAACTGACCGCTGCCAAGATCGTCGTTTCCGGCGGCCGTGGCATGCAGAACGGTGACAACTTCAAGCACCTGTACGCCCTGGCCGACAAGCTCGGCGCTGCGGTCGGCGCCTCCCGCGCGGCCGTCGACGCAGGCTTCGTACCCAACGACATGCAGGTCGGCCAGACCGGCAAGATCGTTGCGCCACAGTTGTACATCGCTGTCGGTATCTCCGGCGCGATCCAGCACTTGGCCGGTATGAAGGACTCCAAAGTGATCGTCGCGATCAACAAGGACGAAGAAGCACCGATCTTCCAGGTGGCCGATTACGGCCTGGTGGCGGACTTGTTCGAAGCCGTACCCGAGTTGGAGAAGCTGGTCTAATCCAGCCGCTTCACTTATAAAGAGCCCGGTCTAGTGACCGGGCTTTTTTTGGCCCGGGCTTTTTTGAACGCCGGAGAAACCGCCATGGAACTGCGCCCCTGGGCCGTACTGCTGGGACTTACGCTGCTGCCGAGCCTGGCCCAGGCAGCCGGCAAATGTGATCGCCTGGTGATCACCGGCAGCCCGGATGCACCGCCGCTGCTGTGGCGCGACCCCCAAGACCCGACGCACCTGATCGGCGCCACCGCCGATGTCTTGCAACAGGTAGCCAAGGAGCTTGGGTTGAAAATCGACCTGCTCTACGGCGGCAAGCGTTCCCTGGCCCTGGACGAAGTGCGCAGCGGGCGCATGGACATCCTCGCCGATGCACCGCTGAACCTTGGCGAGCTGGAAACCCTCGACTACATCCACCCCGCGCTGGTACAGCTCGATTATCTGGTCTGGACCCGCAAGGATTCGGCGCTGGCCTACTCCACGGCGGCGGACCTGCATGGCCACAAGGGTGCAGTGTCGGAACGTGCGCGCTTGAGCCGCGACTTTGAAACCTTCGCCGGCCAGCAACTGACCCTGCAACGCCTGCCCACGTTGACCCCGGCCTTCCAGAAACTGCTGCTGGGGGAAGTGGACTACGTGCTGGCCGGGCGTTACTCCGGCATGGCCATGGCCCAGACGTTAGGGATGAGCAATGACCTGGTGGCCCGCGACGTGCCCGTCGATCAGCCCGGCCTGTACCTGGCGATTTCCCACAACTCGGCCTGCAATGATCCGTGGCTGCGCGGACAGCTGGCCAAAAAGATGACAGAATTGCCCGGGTCTGGTGTGACGGAAGCCGCGCTGCAGCGCAATCTGGAGCGTTGGAAAGCGCAATTGCAACAACCCGTCGGCACCCCAACAAAGTAGGGATTTTCAGTGACTCTTCGACCTTTTTTCGCGGCCCTCGCCGTTGTCGCTCTGGCGGGATGTGCAGCCGATCCTGCGCCGAATGAACAAATTCGCCTCACCCAGCAAGCCCTGGAACAAGCCAACGCCGTGGGCGCCAGCACCGATGAATCACCCGAACTGAAACTGGCCGAAGACAAATTCGCCCAGGCCAAGGCCGACATGGCCGAGCAATCCTACAAGGACGCGCGCATGCAGGCCGAACAGGCCGAGCTGGATGCGCGCCTGGCCGAAGCCCAGGTGCTGACCCGCAAGAGCCAGGAACAACTGAACGTGCTCAATACCCGCATCACGCGCCTGCGCAAGCAATTGCAGCTGGGAGAAGCCCAATGAACCCGATGATCCGTGGTCTGGGCTGTGCCGTGCTGCTGGGCAGTGCGGCACTGGGCGGTTGTGCCAGCCACCCCAGTGGCGAACAGGCCTTGCAACAGGCGGGCAGCGACTTCCAGAAGGTCAAGGAAGACGCCAACGTGCTGCGTATCGCACCCAAGGACGTGATCCGCGCCGGTGAATCCCTGGCGCGGGCCGACCGCTTGTCCAGCTACTGGGGCAGCGGTGCCGACGTGGTGCATTACGCCTACCTGAGCCAGCGCTACAGTGCCATCGCCCGCGAACACACCGAGCAGACACTTAACGAAGAGCGTGCCGCCAAGCTCGAACTGGAACGCCAGCGCCTGCAATTGGCCCTGCGTGAAAGCAAGCTGATCAGCGTGCAGCAGCAGGGTAAATGGCTCGAAGAACAGATCGCCAGCCTGACCACCACTCAGACCGATCGTGGCCTGGTGATGACCCTGGGCGACGTGCTGTTCGATACCGGTGAAGCGGAGTTGAAAAACTCGGCGAACCGCACCGTATTGAAAATCGTGCAGTTCCTGCAACTGAACCCCAAGCGTGTGGTGCGCATCGAGGGGTACGCTGACAATACGGGTGGTCAGCAGGAAAACGTCAAACTGTCCCGTGATCGCGCGCAATCGGTGGCCGATGTGCTGGTGGACCTGGGAATCGACGAGAAACGCATCCAGGTTGAGGGCTACGGCGACCAGTACCCGGTGGAAGCCAACGCCTCCGAACGTGGCCGCGCGCAGAACCGTCGCGTAGAAATAGTGTTCTCCGACGAGAAAGGCCAACTGGGCGCCGCTCGCTGAAGCCTTGCGCAAATCAAAAGTGTGGGAGGGGGCATGCCCCCGATAGCGGTGGATCAGTCACTATTTTCGGCGATTGACACTCCGTCATCGGGAGCAAGCCCCCTCCCACATTGTTCTGTATACATCTGAGTATTCTCTCCACTCACCTTACAGTTTTTACTGTCACTCCCGCGCGCGCTCGACTATTGTGGCAACTGTCCCCGTACACTTCTAAACTGTGCTGGTATGTTTCACACAAAAATAAAATACCCGTGAAATCGAGTGCTGCGTCATGACCAATCTGTTGCTTTACCAACGTATCGCCCAGCAACTGGCTGAGGACATCCGTCGCGGTGTCTATCAACCTGGCGAGCGCGTGCCCTCGGTGCGCAAGATGAGCTCCCAGCTCAATGTCAGCCACGCTACGGTATTGCAGGCCTACGCCAACCTGGAAGACCAGGGGCTGATCCGGGCACGGCCGCAGTCCGGTTACTACGTGCACCAGACGCCGGCGCTCACCGCTCCGACGCCGGACATCGCGCGGGTCGAGCGCCCGGGGTTGGTCACCCGCAGCAGCATAATCCAGCAAGTATTGGGTGAGTCGCGCCGCGAAGGCGTGTTCCCCTTGGGCGCCGCCGTGCCGAGTGTCGACTACTTGCCGGTGCGGGCGCTGCACCAGCAATTGGCCAAGGTCACGCGCTTCCAGAGCCCACGCGCCTTCAGCTACATGTTCAGCCCCGGTTTCGAGCCGTTGCGCCGCCAGGTGGCGATTCGCATGCGTGACGCCGGCGTGGTGGTGGACCCCTCCGAAGTGGTGATCACCCACGGCTGTGTTGACGCCTTGCAGATGTCGCTGCGGGTGCTGACACGTCCCGGCGACTTGATCGCGGCTGAATCGCCGACCTATTACGGCTTGCTGCAACTGGCCGACCTGTTGGGCCTGAAGGTCATCGAGATCCCCAGCGACCCGTCCACCGGCATGAGCCTGGAAGCCCTGCAACTGGCCGCCAACCAATGGTCGATCAAGGCCCTGGTGTTGACCACGCGCCTGAGCAACCCCTTGGGCGGCACCATGCCCGAGGAACGGCAGAAACAGTTGCTGCGCCTGGCCTCGGATTTTGATATCCAGATTGTCGAAGACGATATTTACGGCGAACTGATGTTCGAACTCGGCCGCACCAAGGCTCTCAAGGCCTATGACCGCCTGGACCGGGTCATCTATTGCTCGAGCTTTTCCAAGACCTTGTCGCCGGGTGTGCGCATCGGCTGGATGATCGCCGGCAAGTACCAGCAGGAAATCCAGCGCCTGCAAATGTTCAGCACCCACTCGGCCTGCAGCGTCACCCAGATGGGCGTGGCAGCGTATCTGGAGAACGGCGGGTACGACCGGCACCTGCGTTACATCCGCCAGGAATACCGCAAGAATCTCAGCGCCTTCCAACTGGCGGTGCAGCAGTATTTCCCGGAAGGCACCCAGATGACTCGTCCGACGGGCGGCTTTATTTTGTGGGTCAGTTTGCCTGGGCGGGTCAATACCCAGGAACTGCACGTGCGCGCCCTGCAACAGGGCATCAGCATTGCGCCGGGCTTGATCTTCAGCAATACCGAGCAGTTCAACCACTGCATTCGCCTTAACTGCGGCACACCTTGGAACCGCGAAGCAGAGCGTGCGCTGATGACCCTGGGGATGCTGGCCAGCCAGCTATGCCAGGAAACCGCAGCCGGCTTTTGAGGCGCCGAAAAGGGGCAGCGCCGATAGCTGGCTGATCACCGCGCTTGTCATGCCGCGCACAACAAGCGAGCATATGGCCCTCTGCCGTTAATGCTGTAGGCAATATGACCTCGATTGTTCGCGCTGCTTTGGTGATTGGCCTGTTAAGCCTGTGTAACGTCGGCACAGCGCTGGCGGCGGCACCCGTGGCTGAAAACAAGCCCGCTGCCAATACCCAGCCGGATGCCCCGGCAAAAAAACCTTCCACCGCCAAGCAAGCCCCCGTCGCGAAGAAGCCAACCGCCACGGCGAAAAAACGTGCGTCGACGGCGAAAAAATCCAAGTCAGCCCAGGAAGTGGCACAGACCAAACTGCCACCGGCACAGTTGGATTTGTCCCTGCCTTCGGACATGGTCAGGCACCTGCAGCCCCTGGGTACCGTGCCCAAGCCCAAGAGCGTGCCGTTGTTGCCGCCGATGTTCGGTGAAAAGCCCACCGACAACAGTGCGTTCCAGATCAACGGCCGTTTGCTCAGCAATGAGATGAAGCTGCAATTGCGCAACGAAGAGCGCCGTGAAGTGGAAGGTGCCGCGTTGGAATTCGAGTTCAAGCAGTAAACTTTTTCCTACCAAGTGACGCAGGCCATCGACCATCTGTCGCAGACTGGTCGGTCACTTTTATTTTGTGCGAAAAACCCCTGTTAACCCATTTTAAAACGGCTGTTTAAGGGCGTACCCTAGCCCGGCCGTCCCTATTGAGTCGTCGAGGACCTGCTGGTCATGAATTGCCGTGAAGGCTGTGGCGCCTGCTGCATCGCCCCCTCCATCAGTTCGCCCTTACCCGGTATGCCCAATGGCAAACCGGCGGGCGAACGCTGCCTGCACCTGTCGGTCGAACAGCTGTGCCAACTGTTCGGCCGACCGGAGCGCCCGGCGGTGTGCAGTGATTTCAAGGCGGATATCGATGTCTGCGGCACCGACCAGGCCGATGCGATCCGGTTGATCGGCTGGTGGGAGCAGATGACGGCGGCTTGAGGGGCTTTACTATCGGAACTTCAACAATAAGGAATACGACAATGGGTTCGCTGAAACGAATGGCTGTGCTGTGCGGTTTTACGCTGGTATTTGCTGCCACTGCCCAGGCTGAGGATTGGCAGGTTGCCAAGGATGAAGACGGTATCAAGGTGTCCCTGAGCGAAGTCGCCGGCTCCAAATACAAGGCGTATCGCGGTGTGACCGTGATCAAGGCGCCTGTCGCCAGGATCCAGGCCCTGCAGGAAGATGTGGCCGGTGCCTGCTCGTGGATTCATGAGTGCAAATCCCAGAAGCTGGTGGACAAGAAAGGCGATGAGGCCTGGACCTACACCCAGTTCAAGGCGCCTTTCCCGGTGACCGATCGTGATTCATACATCCATGTCACCACCACCAAGGACGCCGACGGCAGCGTAACCCGCAAGCTGCAGGGCGTGCCGACCTACAAGCCCGAAGAAAAAGGCTACGTGCGTGTCGCTCAGGTCGAGGGCTTCTGGAAACTGGTCCCTAAAGGCGCCAATGAGACCGAAGTCACCTACCAGGTACACACCGAGCCAGGCGGCAGCGTGCCGTCGTGGCTGGCCAACAAGTTCGTGGTGGAAGCGCCGTTCAACACCCTGAAAGCCTTGAAGGAACACGCTGAAAAATAACTGTGCTTGATCCGGTGCTTCCTGACTTGAGTGGAACGTTTGCCGAGCCCTCAAGGTCCAGATAGAGGTAAGCCCACACATGGGTTTTATCGAGGAGGCACCGATGCAAAAGTGGCAGATTACCTTCGTTGATGATCACGGCGTACAGTCCGTGGAGCAGTTCACCTGCGAGCACAAGCCCAGCCTCGAAGATGCGGCACACATGATCCGCAACAAGCTGGTGCCCGTGGCCGCCGAACTGGACCTCAACGACCTTGAGGGCCGCAAGCCCGAGCCAACGGTCAAGATCCTCAAAGACCAGAACAGTATTCAAATCCTCGACATTTCTCCCGCCGCCTGAACATTTCCTGTATGCCATTCAAGCACCTCTGGTGGAGGTGATAGCTTCGCGCTACTCTGCAAGTGAGATCAGCGAATGAATCGCTAAGGTCTGGTCTTGTCAGCTACATGCTTGTTTTCCCGTGGTGATGTTGTTGCCGTGGTACCCGCGCCGTCAGCGCGCGGGCTTTGGGAAGCACGGAAAGTCTATCCATCGGTTTGAGGAGGACGTTTCATGAGCACAGCCTATCAAGAAGACATCAGCACCAACGTTCTGCGCCGCATGAAAGAAGGCGGCTTCGACTTTTCACGGTTCCACCCCATTGAGTTCTACGCCATTTTCCCGGATGAGGAACGGGCGCGCAGGGCTGCGGGTGAATTTCGTGGTGAGTCCCTGAATGCCCAGGTCAGTGCGCGCGACGATGGCGCCTGGTACCTGGAACTGAGCAAGATCATGTTTGCAACCTACGATGGCATAGGAGACTTCGAGCAAGACTTTGAAGCGGTGGTCGAGCCGCTGGGCGGAATCATCGAAGGTTGGGGCGTCAAGCAGGAGGTGCGTGGGTTACCCATGTAGCGCCATTGTATGAGCAACACAGCGTATCGGCTGACCCTGGGGTCGGCCGATTTTGTATGTGCTGTGTGAAAATTTCCGGAACTACCGTTGCCCTTTCCCGCACAAAAAAAAAGCCACCCGAAAAGGGTGGCTGAAAGGGAAGACCGAAGGAGCCGGTCAGTACACGAGCTTCAAGGTACCGAGTGCGGGATGGGTAAGGCTGTAGGACGTGTCCTGTTCAGCGGATGGGGAGAATTATCCGCAGGCTGGCACGGGCAGTGAAATCAACTCTGACTATGCTGTTGATAGCCAAAGCCTGCATTGCCATGAAGCGTGCGGCAGTGCAGTGGGGATTCTGCGCACCAGGACGGTGCGATCAGGTCTTTGCTTATATTCAACTCACTGATTTTTAAGTGTTTATGCCGCTGGCACGGGCCTTGCGATGGTTCTTGCGTCCGGGTGACAAGGAGTACGGCATGATCCGCACTTATTACGACGAAATGTACGATGGGGCAGGGCAGGTTCGCCCTCACTACCGCGAGTTCGCCCGCTGGTTGGCCGACACCCCCGCTGAACTGCTGGCCCAGCGCCGGCGCGAAGCCGACTTGCTGTTTCACCGTGCCGGGATCACCTTCACGCTTTACGGCGACGAGCAGGGCACCGAGCGCCTGATTCCGTTCGACACCATCCCCCGCAGCATTCCCGCCAGCGAATGGCGGATGGTCGAGCGTGGCTGCATCCAGCGGGTCAAGGCGCTGAACATGTTTCTCGCCGACCTCTATCACGAACAACGCATCATCAAGGCCGGGATCATTCCCGCCGAACAGGTACTGGCCAACGAGCAATACCAGTTGGCAATGCAGGGGCTGAACCTGCACCGCGACCTGTATTCCCACATCTCCGGAGTCGACCTCGTACGCGACGGCGACGGCACCTACTACGTGCTGGAAGACAACCTGCGTACACCCAGCGGCGTGAGCTACATGCTCGAAGACCGCAAGATGATGATGCGCCTGTTCCCCGAGCTGTTCGCGGCCCAGCGCATCGCGCCGATCGATCATTACCCCAACCTGCTGCTCGATACCCTGAAAAGCGCCAGCCCCCTGGATAATCCCAGCGTGGTGGTACTGACCCCGGGGCGCTTCAACAGCGCGTTTTTCGAGCATGCATTTTTAGCCCGGGAAATGGGTGTGGAGTTGGTGGAAGGCGCGGACCTGTTCGTACGCGATGACCGTGTGTTCATGCGCACCACCGACGGCCCCAAAGCCGTGGACGTGATCTACCGTCGCCTCGACGACGCATTCCTCGACCCGCTGGCCTTCAACCCGGACTCCATGCTCGGTGTGCCCGGCCTGCTGGCGGCGTACCGCTCGGGCAATGTGGTGCTGGCCAATGCCATCGGCACCGGGGTGGCGGATGACAAGTCGGTGTACCCCTTCGTCACCGAGATGATCCGTTTTTACCTGGATGAAGAACCGATCCTGCAGAACGTTCCCACCTTCCAGTGCCGTAAGCCCGACGAATTGTCCCACGTGCTGGCCAACCTGCCGGACCTGGTGGTGAAGGAAACCCAGGGCTCCGGCGGCTACGGCATGCTGGTGGGGCCAGCGTCCACGGCCGCGGAAATCGAAGCCTTCCGCGCGCGTATCAAGGCCAAGCCCCACGCCTATATCGCACAGCCAACCCTGTGTTTATCCACCTGCCCGACCTTTGTCGAAAACGGCATTGCGCCGCGCCATATTGATCTGCGCCCGTTCGTGTTGTCCGGCAAGGAAACCCGTGTGGTACCCGGCGGTTTGACCCGTGTCGCGCTGCGTGAAGGGTCGCTGGTGGTCAATTCGTCCCAGGGCGGCGGCACCAAAGACACTTGGGTGGTCGAGGACTGATGCCATGTTGAGTAGAACTGCCTCGGATTTGTACTGGATGTCGCGCTACCTGGAACGCGCGGAAAACCTCGCGCGCATGCTCGATGTCAGCTATTCGCTGTCGCTCATGCCCCAGGATGGGCGCGGTGATGGCCTGCATGAACTGGCCATGCCGCTGTTGATCACCGGCACGCTGGATGATTACCGCGAGCGCCACGGCGAATTGCACGCCGAACGCCTGTTGCATTTCTTCGCACTGGATGCGGCCAACCCGGCCAGCATCTACAGTTGTCTCGGTGCCGCGCGGGCCAGCGCCCATGCCGTGCGTGGGCGAATCACTGCCGACATGTGGGAAAACATCAACGCAACCTGGCTGGAGATTCGCGAAATCTCACAGCAGGGCCTCAGCCGCTACGGCATGAGCCGGTTCTGCGAGTGGGTCAAGGAGCGTTCCCATCTGTTCCGGGGGGCGACCTACGGCACCATTATGCGCAATGACGCCTTTCGTTTTATTCGGCTGGGTACGTTTATCGAGCGCGCCGACAACACCCTGCGGCTGCTGGATGCGCGCTATGAAATGGCCGGCGACCAGGCCGAAGCCGTTACCGATGGCACCGCCCACGCCTACTATCAATGGAGTGCCTTGCTGCGCGCGTTATCGTCGTTCGAGGCCTACACCGAGATCTACCGCGACGCCCCAGGTGCCCGGCAAGTCGCGGAGCTGTTGCTGTTGCGCGCCGATGTACCGCGCTCCCTGCGGGCCTGCAGCGAAGAGATCGACCAGATCCTCGCCAGCCTGCCCGGCATCAACGGCCGTCCGGCCCAGCGCCTGGCTGCCGAGATGGACGCGCGCCTGCGGTTTACCGCGATCGATGAAATCCTCGAGGAAGGCCTGCACGCCTGGCTGACCGACTTTATCCCCTTGGTCCGCCAGTTGGGCGACGCCATCTACAGTTCCTACCTGGAGGCCGCATGAGACTCTCCATCAGCCACGAAACCACCTACCACTACGAAGACCAGGTACGCGCCAGCATCCAGTACCTGCGCCTCACGCCCCACGACAGCGAGCGCCAGCATGTGCTCAGTTGGCAACTGGACCTGCCTCGCCCGGTGCGCGCGCAGATCGACCCGTTCGGCAACATCCTGCACGTGCTGACCCTGGACGAACCCCACGACGCCATCATCATTGGCGCCCGTGGCCAGGTGGATATCGATGAGCTGCGTGAGGCTGAACACGAGAGCCAGTCAGCCTTTCCGTTCCTGCGCTGCACCCGCCTGACCGAGCCCGACGACGCCCTGCGCGCCTTTGCGCAACAGCATTGCCACCAGCGTCGTGATCGCACGGCCCTGATCGACCTGATGCACGCCCTCAACCAGTCGATGGTCTACACGCCCGGCGCCACCGAAGTCGACACCTGCGCCGCCCAGGCCTTCGCAGGGCGGGCGGGGGTATGCCAGGACCATACCCATGCGTTCCTGGCCTGCGCGCGCAGCCTGGGCATTCCTGCGCGGTATGTGTCTGGGTATTTGTACACGGAAGACAGCACTCACCTGGCCAGCCACGCCTGGGCCGAAGCCTGGCTGGATGACGCCTGGTACAGCTTTGACGTGACCAACCAACTGGCCCGGCCGGAGCGGCATTTGAAACTGGCCGTGGGCCTGGACTACCTCGACGCTTGCCCGGTACGCGGCATGCGCCGTGGCGGAGGGCATGAGCAGATGCATGCCAAGGTGTTCGTGGCGCCGACGCCGGTGGTCCTGGTCCAGCAGCAATAACCCGCTCGCCACCGAGATCAGGCTGGGTTCAGGGGTGTTGTTTACGCCCCGCCATATGCTTCAAGTACCCCACCAGCAATTCCAGCTCGCTGTCAGGCAACACGCTGGCGGCGAACGCTGGCATCTTTGCCTGCGGCCAGTGCCTCAGGCTCTGCGGGTCGCGGATATAGCGCTTGATGAAGTCGCCGCTGAAATATTCCGTAGGGTTGTAGGGAACATTCAGGTCCGGCCCCACCTGTGCGTCGCCGGCGCCATTGAGGCGGTGGCAGGCCAGGCAGTTCTTCTGGAACAGCGCAAAGCCCTGGTTGACCGGATCATTCGCAGCCAGCGTCGGGTCGGGCAGCAGCGCCGGAAAACGTTCGGCCACCGTCTTCAACTGCTTGATCGCGCAGATCTGGAACGGCCACTGCTCCGGGCTGATATGCCCGGCCTGCGGATCGGTCCACACCAGGTAGAACGGCCCGGCACTCGGCTTGCCGTCTGCCAATGGGGGCCATGGGTGGGCCGGGTCTTCCACGGCCAGCCAGGCGCGGGCACCGTTTTTTTGCAGCAACGGTGCAGCCGTCAGTTCGGCGGCGAAGCCATCCAGGGCAACGGCTTGCAGATGATTATCGGGCTGTAGGCCCGGCAGGAGCACTGCCAGCGGTACTGCGCGATAGGTCATGTTGCGCTTGTAGGAAACGTCATCGACGACCTGCACTGTCTGCGCGTCCGGATGCTTGAGCAGGTCGGCGGTCTGCCAGGTCTTGCGGCTGTGATCCAGCTCGACGGTCAATTGCGCCGCCGAAGCGGGCAGGGCGAGCAACAAGGCAAGGAATGCGAAGATCGGTTTCAAGACGGCGGCCCCGTGTTAAGTGGCGATAGGGCCCACGATAGCGGAAAAGTGCAGATAAAAAGGCAGCCCCTGCAACAGGATCGCTATGCACGAAGTCCCGGCAGGTGCTGCCAAAAGCGGTAATCCTGAGGTAAGAACAGGCTCAAGAAGAGGTCACCCAATGACCTTGGTCAAGTTGGGCAAGATCAGAATCAATGTGGTGGCGAACAGAATAAGTCCTGCCTGACGTACTTTCGAATGTTTAAACATGGCTGACTGCCTTTTGTTGTTATTCCTGAGCGTCAAATGCGTGCCGTTGAATATGAGTATCGCAATGTGACGTGTCGCTTTTCTTACAGCTGCTCCAGCAAAACCCGGCAGCAACTTCTTACTGATTGAACCTTAGAGCCCTCGTTCTGCGCGGCTTAGACCCATTTCATATCACCTAATCAGCATTTCAGCTTAAAAAGGCATGAGGCATAACGCCATCTTGGCGCCAATGCCTTGGCTAGACAGCTAAAACGATTAATCCAGCAATTACCTTAGGTGCCTACCGTTCGTCCGAGCGTGGCGGTCAAAAGCAATGAGCGCATCCGTCATTGAAACCGTGTCAATCGGGCCTAAGGTAAGGGCATTACTGCGCAATGGTTCGAGGACGTCATGACCCAAGCTTTGATCTTTGATGCGATACGCACGCCCCGCGGCAAAGGCAAGGCCGACGGCGCCCTGCACAGCGTCAAGCCGGTAAACCTGGTGGCCGGCCTGCTCACCGCGCTGGGGCAACGCAACGACCTCGACACTCAACAGGTGGATGACATCGTGCTCGGCTGTGTCACCCCGGTGGGCGACCAGGGCGCCGACATCGCCAAGACCGCCGCCCTGGTGGCGGACTGGGCCGTCAGCGTCGCCGGTGTACAGATCAACCGCTTCTGCGCCTCGGGCCTGGAGGCGGTTAACCTCGGCGCGATGAAAGTGCGTTCCGGCTTTGAGGACCTGGTGGTGGTCGGCGGTGTGGAGTCCATGTCCCGCGTGCCCATGGGCAGCGATGGCGGGGCCTGGGTGCTCGACCCGCAGACCAACATGCACAGTCACTTCACGCCCCAGGGCATTGGCGCCGACCTGATTGCCACCCTGGAAGGTTTCACCCGCGAGGATGTCGATACCTTTGCCCTACAGTCCCAGCAGAAAGCCGCCAGGGCGCGTGCAGACGGTTCCTTCAACAAGTCGTTGATCGCGGTGCAGGACCAGAACGGCATCGTGCTGCTGGACCATGATGAATTCATTCGCGCCGATTCCACCCTCGAAGGCCTGGGCAAGCTCAAGCCCAGCTTCGAAATGATGGGGCAGATGGGCTTCGACGCCACCGCGTTGCGGGTCTACAGCCATGTGGAACGCATCCACCATGTCCACACACCAGGCAACAGCTCCGGCATTGTCGACGGTGCCGCATTGATGTTGATCGGCTCCGAAGCGAAGGGCCGCGAGCTGGGCCTGCAACCGCGGGCACGCATCGTTGCCACGGCGGTCACCGGTACCGACCCGACCATCATGCTGACCGGGCCGGCGCCGGCCACGCGCAAGGCCCTGGCAAAGGCAGGTTTGCACGTGGAGGACATCGACCTGTTCGAGGTCAACGAGGCCTTTGCCTCGGTGGTGCTCAAGTTCATCAAGGACATGGGCATCGACGCCGCGCGCGTCAACGTCAACGGCGGCTCCATCGCCATGGGCCACCCGCTGGGCGCCACGGGCTGCGCGATCCTCGGCACCCTGCTCGACGAACTGGAGGTGCGCCAGCAGCGCTACGGCCTGGCCACCCTGTGTGTTGGCGGCGGTATGGGCATCGCCACCGTTATCGAACGCCTCTGAGCCAAGGAAGTTGTCATGACCGATGCCATTCGTTACGAAAAAGGCCAGGACCAGATCGTGGTGCTGACCCTCGACATGCCCGGCCAGAGCGCCAACACCATGAACGCCGCGTACCGTGAGGCAATGGCGGCCACCGTCGCACGCCTGCAGGCGGAAAAGGACGACATTGCCGGCGTGGTTATCACCTCGGCGAAGAAGACCTTTTTCGCCGGCGGCGACCTCAATGAACTGATCAAGGTCGACAAGGCCCACGCCCAGGATTTCTACGACAGCGTCCTGGTGTTGAAGGCGCAACTGCGCAGCCTGGAAACCCTCGGCAGGCCGGTGGTGGCCGCCGTCAATGGCGCAGCCCTCGGCGGCGGTTTGGAGATCTGCCTGGCGTGTCACTACCGCGTCGTGCTGGATGACAAGTCGGTGCAACTCGGTTTGCCGGAGGTCACCCTTGGCCTGCTGCCAGGCGGCGGTGGCGTGGTGAGGATGGTGCGCATGCTTGGGCTGGAAAAGGCCTTGCCGTATTTGCTCGAAGGCAAGAAAGTCCGGCCCCAGCAAGCGCTGCAAGCCGGGTTGGTCGATGAGCTGGCGGCGGATCGCACTGAGCTGCTGGCCAAATCCCGCGCATGGATTCTCGCCAATCCGCAGGCCAGGCAGCCGTGGGACAACAAGGCCTATCAGATTCCCGGTGGTACGCCGTCTCACCCGAAAGTGGCGCAAATGCTCGCCATCGCACCGTCGATTTTGCGCAGCAAAACCAACGGCTGCTTTCCGGCCCCGGAGAAAATCCTCTGCGCCGCCGTGGAAGGCGCGCAGGTGGATTTCGATACCGCGCACGTGATCGAAACCCGCTACTTCACCGAATTGGTCACCGGGCAGGTGGCGAAAAACATGATGGGCACCTTCTGGTTCCAACTCAATGAAATCAACGCCGGCAGCTCGCGGCCTCAGGGCTTTGCACCTTACGTGACGCGTAAGGTCGGGGTGCTCGGCGCCGGGATGATGGGCGCAGGCATCGCCTATGTCAGTGCCTGCGCCGGTATCGATGTGGTGCTCAAGGACATCAACCTGACGGCCGCCGAGAAGGGCAAGGCGCATTCGACGGCGCTGTTGGACAAGAAGGTCAGCCGTGGGCAATTGACCTCTGAGCAGCGCGAAACCACCCTCGCGCGGATTCATCCTACGGCTTCGGATGCTGATCTGGCCGGCTGTGACCTGATCATCGAGGCCGTGTTCGAAGACCGTGAACTCAAGGCCAAGGTCTCGGCTGCCGCACACAATGTGGTCGGCGCCGACGCGGTGATCGCCTCCAACACGTCTACCTTGCCCATCAGCGGCCTGGCCACGGCGGTGCCGGATCAAGGCAAGTTCATCGGCCTGCATTTCTTCAGCCCGGTGGACAAGATGCCCCTGGTGGAAATCATCAAGGGCGCCCGCACTTCGGACGAAACCCTGGCCCGGGGGTTCGATTTCGTCCTGCAAATCAAGAAAACTCCGATCGTGGTCAACGACAGTCGCGGGTTCTTCACCTCGCGGGTGTTCGGCACCTTCACCCATGAAGGCATCGCCATGCTCGGCGAAGGCGTGGCTGCGCCGATGATCGAGACCGAGGCGCGCAAGGCGGGTATGCCGGTGGGGCCGCTGGCGGTGTCCGATGAAGTGTCCCTCAGCCTGATGAGCCATATCCGACAACAGGCTGCCAAGGATCTGCAGGTTGAAGGTAAAACAGTCCCAAGCCATCCGGCCACGGTGGTAATTGATCTGTTGGTGAACGAGTACAAACGCGCGGGCAAGGCGGCGGGGGGAGGTTTCTACGAGTACCCGGCGGGCGGGCAGAAGCATTTGTGGCCTGAATTGAAAGCGCGCTTTGAGCGAGCCGACCAGCGCATTTCAGCGCAGGATGTGCGCGACCGTTTGCTGTTTATCCAGGCCATCGAGACCGTGCGCTGCGTGGAGGAGGGCGTGTTGATGTCCACCGCGGATGCCAACGTGGGGTCGATCTTCGGGATCGGTTTTGCCGCCTGGAGTGGTGGCGCGTTGCAGTTTATCAACCAGTACGGCCTCAATGACTTCATCGCCCGCGCCCGCTACCTGGCCGAACAGTATGGGGAGCGGTTCTCGCCGCCGGCGTTGTTGCTCGACAAAGCTGCGCAGAACACGACCTTCTGACGGTTTTGGGCATGTACAGGGCTTGCCTTGTCAGGGTATTTCAAGGCAGGCTCTGGGGTGTGCATTATTCCCATCACCGTGTCAGGTATTTTTTATGTCGCTACGCGTCTGTATCCTGGAAACCGATATCCTGCGTCCAGGCTTGATCGATCAATACCAAGGCTACGGGCAGATGTTCAAGCGCCTGTTCTCCAAGCAGCCGATTGCCGCCGAATTCGTTGTGTACAACGTGGTGCAGGGCGAATACCCGTCGGACGACGAAGTGTTCGACGCCTACCTGGTGACCGGCAGCAAGGCCGATTCCTTCGGCACCGACCCCTGGATCCAGACCCTCAAGACCTACCTGCTCGAACGCTATGAGCGCGGCGACAAGTTGCTGGGCATCTGCTTCGGCCATCAATTGCTCGCGCTGCTGCTGGGCGGCAAGGCCGAGCGCGCCGGCCAGGGCTGGGGCATGGGCATTCACGATTACAAACTGGATACCAAGGCGCCGTGGATGAGCCCTGAAGTGCCAGAGCTGACGCTATTGATCAGCCACCAGGACCAGGTCACCACCTTGCCGGACAATGCCACGGTCATCGCCTCCAGCGAGTTTTGCCCGTTCGCCGCCTATCACATCGGCGACCAGGTGCTGTGCTTCCAGGGGCACCCGGAATTTATCCATGATTATTCCCGCGAGTTGCTGGAGATTCTTCAGACGACCCTGGGTGAAAAAGTCTACACAAACGGCGTCGCCAGCCTGGCGCGCGACCACCACGGCGTGACCGTGGCGGAATGGATGATGCGCTTCGTGGCGCACAAGCCTGAGGCCCGGGTTTAAAGCCAGCCCGAGCGCTTGAAACTGGCCCACAAGCCCGTGCAACCGAACGCAATAAACCCGAGCACTGCAAAATAGCCGTAGTGCCATTGCAGCTCGGGCATGTTCTGGAAGTTCATCCCATAAATCCCCGCCACCGCGGTGGGGAACGCCAGGATTGCCGCCCACGCGGCAAACTTGCGCTGCACCACGCTCTGGCGCGACGCTTCGAGCAATACACCGATCTCGATGGTCTGGCTGGCGATATCGCGCAGGGTGGTGAGGTCTTCCATCTGCCGCGTGACGTGGATCTGCACGTCACGGAAATACGGGCGCATGTTCTTGTCGATAAACGGGAAGCTCAGCTTCTGCAGTTCCTGGCTGATCTCCACCATCGGCGCCACATAGCGCTTGAGCCGCAGTACATCGCGGCGCAGGCCATGGATCTTCTGGATATCGCGCTCGCTCAGCGAGCTGCACAGCACGTTGTGCTCCAGTTCATCGATCTCGGCGTGGATCGCCTCGCTGACCGGCTGGTAGTTCTCGGTGACAAAGTCCAGCAGGGCATAGAGTACGAAATCTTCCCCATGCTCCAGCAATAGCGGCCGCGCCTCACAGCGTTGCCGAACAAAGCCGTAGGACGCCGAATGGCCGTTACGCGCAGTGATGATGTAGCCGTTGCCGGCGAAGATATGGGTCTCGATAAACTCCAGCTTGCCGTTCTCGCGCACCGGTGAATAGGTGACGATAAACAGTGCGTCGCCGAAGGTTTCCAGCTTGGGGCGGCTGTGTTTTTCCAGGGCATCTTCGATGGCCAGTTCATGCAGGTTGAACTGGCGTTGCAGGTTGGCCAGCTCCTGCGCGTTGGGCTCTTCCAGGCCGATCCACACAAAATGCCCGGGTTTGGCGGCCCAGGCCGCGCCTTCGTCGAGGGTGATATCAGTGACTTTCTTTCCGGCGCTGTACACGGCGGCCGCAACAACTCTACCCATGGTGCTGATCACTTCTTATTAGGAGGACAGGTGTTGGGCAGCTTAGCTTGAATGACGTTCCGTTGCGGCGTTTGCAGGTGCTCGCTTTTTGTGACGAGCAAGCTTGTTTGCGTGGGGGGCCAGGCCCCTCGGAAGGTGTTCAGGCAGATTGCACGTCGCGATCCATCGCAGCAATGCACTCATCCATCTGCGCCTGACAGGTCTGCATCAACTGCGGGATGTCATCCGAAGTCAGGCCCGCAGTAGGAACCGGCGGCAACGAACGTATGAGCACATCACCGCTGTTCCAGCGATTGAGCTTCATATGGGTGACGTAATTGCTGACACACACCGGCACGATGGGCACGCCAGCGGCGATGGCCATATGAAACGCGCCTTTCTTGAACGGCAACAGGCCTTTGCCCAGGTTGCGCGTGCCTTCCGGAAACACCCAGATCGACGTGTCCTGATGCTGCAACGTATGAGTGGTGGTGAGCATCGCGCGACGTGCCTTGTGCGCATTGCCGCGGTCGATCAGCACATTGCCCGCCAGCCAGAACAACTGGCCGAACAGCGGTACCCATTTCAGGCTCTTTTTGGCGATACACACAGTGCGATGGGGCACCACGGTGCCCAGCACAAACAGGTCATAGTTGGACTGGTGGTTGGCGATGATCACACACGTACCAGGCTTGTTGCGCAGGGAGTCTACATCGGTCTTCACCTTCAGCCGCAGGATCCACATGGCCGGCAGCGCATAGAGACGCGCACACAAGCGGCTGTTGTCCGGGTTGAACGGCCGGCAGGCCCCGAGCAGCACGCCCAGTACACCGGCCACCATAAAGTGCAGGCCCATCAATAACATGCGTAACAGAAAAAGCATCGACACGGCCCATCGGGATAAAAGGTGGCGCAGTGTACGGATGTGCACTGAATTCGGCAATTACCCGTAAAGAGGTAGGAGATAGGCGATGTTTAAGCACATGTTTCAACATGTGCCGATATAGGCAGGCTAGAGTGGCTAAAGATGTTTCGGATTCATTTGTACGAAAAAGCCCGACGCAAGGTCGGGCTTCGATGTTTCGGTTGTAGGGCTTAACTCAGGATATGCCCCTGATCCTGGATGATTGCCTCATCCAACGCCTCCAGCAGCGCCTTACGCACCTTCAGCTTGGTGTGCTTATGGGCGTTCATATTCAGCTTCTTCAACTGACGTGCCGCTTCCAGCGCCGCCGCCTGCAGCTCTTCAGGTGCCACCACCTTGTCGAGGAAACCGGCCTGCAATGCGCCTTGCGGGTCAAACATCTCGGCATTGATCACCGACCGATGAAACGCCGACTTACGCAGACGGTCCCGCGCCAGCTCGATACCGGCGTGGTGCATGGTCATGCCGATCGCCACCTCATTCAGGCCAATGCTGAACGGGCCTTCCACCCCAATCCGATAATCCGCCGACAACAACAGGAACGCACCCTTGGCCACCGCATGCCCAGGGCACGCCACAATCACCGGGAACGGGTGCGACAACAGGCGACGCGCCAACGTCGAACCCGACGTCACCAGGCCGATGGCTTCTTTAGGGCCGGCTGTCATTACCTTCAAGTCATAACCACCCGACAGGATCCCCGGCGTGCCGGTGATGATCACCATCGCCCGATCTTTCTCGGCCTGGTCCAGCGCTGTATTAAACGCACTGACCACATCCGGAGAAATGGCATTCACCTTGCCGTTGCTCAGGGTCAGGGTCGCGATACCGTCTTCGAGGTGGTAAGCAATCAACTCACTCATGACGCGGTTCCTTGTAGGATTTGTTATAGAGAGGCTGTTTATAGGGGCGCATGCGCAGACGTTACCCACCACGCCCGCCCCGGTAAAGCGCCGTGACTGACTACCCAGTCAGACTTTCCCCGCAGGGAGAGCACTGGAAGGCCTGGGGCAGGGCGCAACACCGACCCCAGACCCAGGCCGCCCATGCCCAAGAATGGCAGAATCACCACCCCTTGTCGGGCGACTACCGGCATAGCCGTCTAACCGCATGAAAATTCTGAAAAAAACCTTTGCCATCAGAAAGGCTTTCGACTACATTAGCGCGCCTCGACAGACTGAACTGGTTTGACGAGATACGGTGAAGTGTCCGAGTGGCTTAAGGAGCACGCCTGGAAAGTGTGTATACAAGAAATTGTATCGAGAGTTCGAATCTCTCCTTCACCGCCAAATTTGATGTAAACAAAACCCCTGGTTTCGAAAGAACCCAGGGGTTTTGTGATTTCAGGGGTTTGAAAAACTAACCTCCACAGATCTTCGCGGTCTGGAGGTATGGCTAAAAATTTCAGTTTTGATGTTCTAATAGGCCGGTTATGCTAGGGAGAAAATTTCTCTAGCATCTGATTACGTGGCTACCTTACACGCTGAACGAAACTGGAAAATAAAAATCTATCCTGACGATCACGCGCCGCCGCACTTTCACGTGCAGACGCCGGATGGTGAGTCGCTGGTTCAGATAGAAGGGCTTGTCGTGCTCGGTATAGGTGCCGAAACGAAAGCTTTGAAAGCCGCCCTGCTTTGGGCAAAAGCCCATATCGCTGATCTCAAGCGCGTATGGGATGAACAAAACCGGAGGAACTGACTTATGGCCAGCAAGCTTCGCATCTCTGCTGTGCAACCAGTTGCCGGCAAGCATGCCTTAGAGATCGAGTGGCACAACGGTAAGCGGCACACCGTTGATCTCACTGATCATATAAATAATTTCTCGGTCCTCGAGCCTCTCTTGGATTTGGCGTTATTCGGCCAGGCCCAAGTAGGTGAGTGGGGGTTTGATGTGGCATGGGGCAGTGACCTCGAAGTGTCGGCCGTTACGTTGCATCGTCTGGCATTGGAGCAGTCTGGTGAGGTCATGCTGACGCAGGATTTCAGAAAGTGGATGCTCACCAACAATTTGTCTCTTTCTGCGGCGGCGGTAGAACTCGGCTTCTCGCGCAGGACTATCACGGCGTATAGCAGCGGTGCTGCCTTGATTCCCAAGCACGTAGGGTTGGCGTGTAAGGGATGGGAATATGAGCATAAAGGTCACGCAGGTCATCACGCTTGAATGGCCTGTATGTCAAAAGAAGGGCGGCCTATAGCGCCGCCCTAATACATTCAATGCCGATGCCGATGATGCACATCCGGAAAATGCGCATGGCTGTGCCTCAGCGGACTGTGCACATGCACATGGCTATGGGGTTCCGCCGAATCCCACTCAAACCCGTGCTCATGCTGATGATGTTCATCATGCACATGCCGATGCCCGTGTTCCGTCGCGTCATGCTGATGTTCATGGGCATGCCGTTCCGTCAGGTGCGGCCAAACCCCCACGGCCATCAACGCTGAGGCAATCCAGAACGCCAGCGTCACTGACTCACCCAACAACAGCACCGCAATCGCAGCACCCAGGAACGGCGCGGTGGAAAAATAGGCTCCCGTGCGTGCGCTGCCCAGTCCGCGCAACGCCAGCACGAACATCACCAGGCTGATGCCATAGCCCAGAAAACCCACCAGCAAGATAGGCGCAAGCTGCGCCATGCCCGGGATCTGCGCCCCGAGATAAAGCGCCAACCCGCCATTCACCAGCCCCGCAATCAACCCCTTGGCCCCGGCGATAAACAGCGCGTCCGACGCAGACACCTTGCGTGTCAGATTGTTATCAATCCCCCAGCACAGGCACGCCACGGCAACTGCCAGCGGCCCCGTCCAGTCATGGCTTGTGCCACCGCCGTCGGCCCCCGACAACAGCACGCCGCCCAGCACGATGGCGATCATCCCCAGGACGATGCGACGGTCGGCGTTTTCCCTGAACACGACCCAGGCGATAACGGCGGTCAGCACCGATTCCAGGTTGAGCATCAGGGAGGCGGTGGCGCCAGCGGTGCGGGTCAGGCCGAACATCAACGCGACGGGCCCGAGGATGCCGCCGAATGCGATGGCGCCGAGTAGCCAGGGCCATTCCGAAGGGGTTAGCCCGGAGGGTTTCCAGCCGCGATCACGAATAACGCGCACACCAGCGAGGCCAACGCCACTGCCAAGATAGAGCAGGCCGGCGAGCAGCACGGGCGAGAGGCCCAGGCCGAGGTGTTTGGCGAGCGGGGTGCTGGCGCCGAACAGGGCGGCGGCGGCGAGTGCATAGAGGATACTGAGGTTCATGGGCCATCCTCGAAAGGTTGGCCCATGATACGGCGCGGGCTCAGTTGAAAGCCCGAGCGATTTTACTGCGCGGTTTTCAGCTTGATCACATCACCGGAAATCTTGGTGGTGTAACCGCTGAGCACCCAGGCCCAGAACCAGTTTTCCTGCACTTGGGTGTTGATCAGCGCATCGCCGCCTTTTGCCTTGATGGCGGCGTCCTGGGCGCGCACGAAACGGCTGTTCTGGCCGATCGGGATCACGCCGAACAGCATGATGCCGGTGGCGCTGGCTTCGCTGTGACCCAGCACGGTGTACTGGCTGCTGTCGTATTGCGGGGTTTTGATGGCGGTGCCGGTGCAACCTGCGAGGGTGAAACCGAGAACGGCTGCTGCAACCACTTTACTGATGTACTTCACTGGGAAACTCCATGGACTAAAGCCCGAGATTCAATTCTCGGGGGCTGCACTTTAATCGCCCCGGCAAGGGATTGAAATCAATCTTCCCCTGTCAGATATGCAACCACGCCAGGCTACCTAACACCACCGCCACACCCGCCGCCGCATAGGACATGCGCTTCAACCATTCCCTTCTCGTCAACAACGTAATCGCCGCCAGCGAAATCGCGATCTGAATCGCGGTCATCGCCTGGGCCCAACGATGGTGCTGGTGCAGGGCCTGCTCGGATTTTTCATCCCATTCCTTTGAGGTCGCCTCTAGTTTCTCCGCTTGCTTGCGTACCTCTTCCTTCTGGCTTTTGTAGCGCTCGATCTCATCCTTGTAATGGGCGGCATCCACACCGGGAATATGGGTCGCGAGTTCCGCCAGGTTCTGCCGGCTGGACTTGGCCTGGTAGTAGTTCCACTGGTTGGCGGCTTCGGTCTTGATGATGGCCGCGTTGTTCTTGTCCATCGCCGCTTCGCTCTCGGTGGAGCCGGCCTGGTAGCTGAGCATGGCGCCAAGGGTGGCCATCAGTGCGGTCATGACGGCGATGCGACTGGCGAAACTGTCGCCGTGGACGTGGGCGTGTTCGGTGGTGTGTTCGAGGTGTTTTTCGTGGGGGCTGGGGACTTCGAAGGCTTCGGACATGGTGGCGCCGGTGAAGGGACTGAGGGAGTCTGATTCTTCACCAGTGAAGCTGTCTCAAGCCTGTACGTAACGCCGGATCAAGCGCACATACACCGCAATATTGATCGCCAGCACCAATGCGCCCAGGCCCAGCTGGATCTGTGGCGTCAGCCCGGCCGGGTAGATCAGTGTGAGGATGTAATGCTCGATAAACCCACCGCCATAACCGTCCTGCCCGGCGAGGTGGCGGAACAGGTTTTCCCAGCGGGTCAGCGGGCAGGGCAGGTGGAACACTTCGACCGCCACGCCCCACGCAGCGGCGGGCAAGTGCAGCCAGATAACCGGGCGCCATTTCAGCGCCAGCAGCCCACCAAACAGTACGAACAGGATGAAGCACAGGTGGAACAGCACGAGGCTGTCTGCGGCTAGACGATAGAGCATGTTTGGTTTCGCTTTTAGGTGACTGAAGGCGCGGACTGTCCCGTTTGAGGCTATAGCTCCAGTTGAACGGCGTTGATGCCAAATGCCTTGGCAATCTTTTCCCGCGTCGTCCGGCGAGGTTTGTTCACCGCCTCTTGCTGTGCAAATGCGGATTGGGAAATGCCCAGGCGTTGGGCGACTTCTTCCTGGGTCAGGTTCAGGTGTTCGCGCCAGGCTCGGATCGGAGTGGCTCCATCTACCAGGCGGCTGACCACCGCGTGGGGAATGAGGTTTGGATCGTTCTGCCGGGCCAGATAGTGTTCATAAGGGATCACCACGAAGGCTGGCTTGCCCTCCGTATTGTGGATGATCTGTATGGCAGTAGGTTCGCTCGTCACGTTTCTTGACCTCTTGAATGCTGACTACCTGGATATTGCCGTCCCAGTCGAAAAGGACTCGGTAATGACCCACCCTTAATCGGTAACCGTGGGGGTGGTTGACCAACGCCTTGACGTTGACTGCCTCGGGCATGCGTTCAAGCGCGAAGACGGCATCGCGTACTTGTTGTTGATGATACGAATGCAATCGAAGCAATTGCTTGACGGCTTTTCGGGTCCAGTGGATTGAGTTCATCAGAGGTTAATAAGTCTTTTATAAGGTTTGCAAGGGGTATTTTTCAAAGGAGAGCTATCGGCCGAACGCTCTGTTCCTACAAACCCTAGACGGCCGCATCGCAGGCGGGCGGGTAAAACTGCTGCCCGGTATGAATCACTGATCGCACACAGACTGCAATCCTGTGCCGGCTCAATACCTGGCCGCGAAGGTTGCTTGCAGGTAACCCAGGCCGTTATTGTGCTGAATCCATTTAGTCCTTCTTCCAGGGTTTGTAGTGATGAATGCACCGCGTACCGCAGTCGGTCCGATCAAGGCCGTGATTTTCGATATGGACGGGTTATTGCTGGATACGGAAGGCATCTACACCGAAGTCACGCAGATCATCGCTGAACGCTACGGCCGAACCTACGACTGGGGCATCAAGCAGCACATCATCGGGCGCGGTGCCCAGGATTTGGCCGACTATGTGGTCAAGGCGCTGGACCTGCCGATTACCCCGGCTGAATTCCTCGAAATTCGCGAACCGCTGATGAGCGAGCGCTTTCCCAAGGCCTTGGGCATGCCTGGCGCGGAAGCTCTGGTGCGGCACTTGAAGGCGCACAACATTCCGATTGCCGTGGGCACCAGTTCGTCGCGCAATTCGTTTGGCCACAAAACCACCTTGCACCGCGAGTGGTTTGGTTTGTTCGACACCATCGTCACCGCTGACGACCCGGAAGTCGGTGCCGCCAAGCCGGCGCCGGACATCTTCCTCACCGCTGCACGCCGCTTGGGCGTTGCCCCGGAGGATTGCCTGGTGTTCGAGGATTCGCCGTTTGGTGTAACGGCTGCGAAGGCCGCCCATATGACCGCGATCGCCGTCCCTGATGAAGCCATGGCCGACAGCAAGTACCAGCATGCCGACCAGATCATCCGCAAGCTTGCGGACTTCGACCTGGCGGCCTATGGCCTACCCCCCATCTCCTGAACCAACAAGGTCAACAGGTGGGAGGGGGCAAGCCGCTCCCACATTGGGTTATGCGCTGAAGCCACCATCGATAGTCAGGCTGGCACCGGTGATATACCCCGCTTCCGGCCCGGCCAGATATGCCACGAAACTGGCAATCTCTTCCACGTGCCCGTAACGGCCCACCGCCATCAACCCGATCAGGCTCTCGGCAAAATCACTGTTTGCCGGGTTCATATCGGTGTCCACCGGCCCAGGTTGCACGTTGTTGATGGTGATGCCGCGCGGCCCCAGGTCCCGCGCCAAACCCTTGGTCAAACCGACCAGCGCCGCCTTGCTCATTGCGTACGGGCCACCACCGCCAAACGGCATGCGCTCGGCATTGGTGCTGCCGATGTTGATCACCCGGCCACCTTCACCCATATGCCTGGCGGCTTCCTGGGTGGCGATAAACACGCTGCGCACGTTGATCGCCAGGGTCTGGTCGAAGTCTTCCAGCTTGAAGTCTTCCAGCGGTGCAATGGCCAGCACGCCGGCGTTATTCACCAGGATGTCCAGGCGGCCGAAGGCTTCCACGGTGGCGTTGACCGCGTTGCGGATCGCAGTGGCATCGGCGCTGTCGGCGTGGATCGCCAGGGCTTTGCCGCCTTCGCTGATCACGCTGTGCTGCAGGGCTTCAGCCTTGGCGGCCGAGCTGACGTAGGTAAAGGCAACGGCTGCACCCTGTGCTGCCAGGCGCTTGACGATGGCGGCGCCGATGCCGCGGGAACCGCCTTGGATCAAGGCGACTTTGCCGCTGAGGTTGTGTGTGGTCATGTCGATCTCCTGGTCATTCAAGGCGCAATGCCCTGTTGTTGGAGCCGAGTATCGACCTCGCTCGCCGCTGCCGGTAGACCGTGATTGCTATAGTCTGTGTAAACTAAAAGTTTAGAGTGGGCGTTATGGAAAGCTTTGGCAGTATCGAATGCTTTGTGCGCAGCGCCGAAGGCGGCAGCTTTGCCGAGGCGGCCCGGCACCTGAGCCTGACCCCGGCGGCGGTCGGCAAAAGCGTCGCCAAGCTGGAGGTGCGCCTCGGCGTGCGGCTGTTCCAGCGCAGCACCCGGCGTCTGGCCCTGACCGAAGCCGGCAAGTTGTTCCTGGTCGAAGTCAGCGGCAGCCTCACCACCATCCAGAATGCCGTGGCTAACCTGGCCAGCGCCGAAGGCCGGCCGGTGGGCACGCTCAAGGTCAGCATGGGCACCGTGTTTGGCAATCGCTACGTGGTGCCGTTGCTGGGGGCGTTCATGGCGCGCTTTCCGGATATCAGCCCGGACTGGCATTTCGACAACCGCCAGGTGGACCTGATCGGCCAGGGCTTCGATGCCGCCATCGGTGGCGGTTTTGAGCTGCCCCAAGGGGTGGTGGCGCGCAAGCTGGCGCCGGCGCATCGGGTGTTGGTGGCCTCGCCGGATTACCTGGCGCAGCGCCCGCCGGTGCGCGAGCCCGAAGACTTGTCGCGCTGCAAGGGCATTCTGATCCGCTCGCCGCAAACCGGGCGTATCCGGTCCTGGCAATTGACCAGTGTCGCGCGCGAACACCGCCCGCTGGTGCTCAAGCCCGGCATGACCATGAGCGACTCCGAAGCCGCCTGCTGTGCCAGCGCCCAGGGCCTGGGGATTGCGCTGGTGAGCATGCCCATGGCCGTGCCGTTCCTTGACAGTGGCGCGGTGGTGCGCGTGTTGCCCGGCTGGTGTGTCGACGACGGCAATATTTCCATCTACTACGCGGAGCACAAACTGCTGCCCGGCAAGACCCGGGCGTTTGTGGATTTCATCATCGAGCAGTTTGCCGAGAAGAAGCTGGGCCAGAGGTTCAGCGCAATCTGAAACCAGGTGCCGGTCAGCGGCCGAACCGAGTCGGCCAGCCAATCACCTGCTTCGGCCGTGGCGTCGCGTAAGTGCGGATCTTCGACGTCGACAACCCTAGTCGCACCAGGGATTCGGCAATGGTCACCGCCGCCGTCACCCCATCCACCACCGGCACGCCGGTGCGCTGGCGAATCTGCTCATCCAGCCCGGCCATGCCGCCGCAACCCAGGCAGATCACTTCGGCCTTGTCCTCGCGGATGGCCAGTTCCGCCTGGCGCACGATGGCTTCCATGGCGGCCAGCGGGTCTTCCTCCAGTTCCAGCACCGCCATGCCGCTGGCGCGCACCGAGGCGCAGCGCTGGTACAGGCCGGCGAGTTTCAGGCGGTCTTCGATCAGCGGCACGGTGCGGTCCAGGGTGGTGACCACGGAGTAGGCGTGGCCCAGGAACATTGCGGTGCTGGCCGCCGCTTCGGTGATGTCCACCACCGGCACATTCAGCAACTCCTGCAAGCCTTCCCGGCCGTGCTCGCCGTAGCCGGCCTGGATCACCGCATCGAACGGTTGGTCGTAGGCCATCACCCGGTCCATCACGGCGATGGCGGCCAGGTAGCTTTCAAAGTTGCCCTCCACCGATTCCGCGCCGAAGTAGGGCGTGAGCCCGACAATCTCGGTGCCCGGCGAGGCCACGGACCGCGCCTGTTGAGCGATGGTTTCAGTGATGGATTCGGTGGTGTTGACGTTGACCACGAGGATACGCATGGAAGGTCCTTACTCAGTGACTGACGTTATCGACGGCAATGCTTTCGCCGCTGACATCGGCGTAGAACGGCTGGCGCTTGGCGATCAGCAGGTACAGCAACCCTGCAATACCGGCGCCAAACAACCAGGAAAACGGCGAGACGCTGGCAAATCCCGGCAACAGCGCCAGCAGGATGGCGATCACGGCTGCAGGAATAAACGCCGCCACTGCACGCATATTCACCCCACGGCTGTAGTAATAAACGCCATTCGGGTTTTCGCTATACAGCTGCGGTACGTCCACCTGGCTTTTACGAATCAGCCAGTAATCGACCATGATCACCCCGTACAGCGGCCCCAGCAGCGCGCCCAGGCCGGAGAGGAAATACACGATCACCAGTGGGCTGTTGTAGAGGTTCCACGGCAGGATCAGCACGGCCACGGTGGCGCTGATCAAGCCGGCACGGCGGAAGTTCAGGTATTTGGGTGCCAGGTTGCTCAGCACAAAGGCCGGCGCGACGAAGTTGGCCATGATGTTCACCGCCACGGTCACGATCAGGAACGCCAGGCAGCCCAGCACGAGAAAGAAGGTATTGGGGATGGCTGCAATGATTTCAGTCGGGCTTTCGATCACTCGGCCATTGAGTTGGAATTGCCCGCCGCACAGCAGCACGGTGATGGCGGCAAACACCAGGATATTCACCGGCAGGCCCCAGAAGTTGCCGACGAGGATGGTCTTGCGGCACGGCGAAGAGCGCGCGAAGTCGCAGAAGTTGAGGATCAGCGTGCCATAGATCGCCAGCCACAACGCGCCACCGGCAAAGATATTGCGCCACATCTCGCCGCCGCTCAGCGGTTCGCGGATCGACCAGGCAATGTGGCCGCCGGCCTGGAAGTACATCCAACCGGCCAGCGCCGCCACCGTCAGCAAAATCACCGGCCCGGCGAAGCCTTCATAGCGGCGCACCATCTCCATGCCATAAGCGAGGATCACCAGTTGCACGAACCAGATCGCCACGAAACAGGCCCAACCCAGGGTCGATAGTCCCAGGATCGAGTTGTGGTCATAGTCGGCAAAGCCCGGATGAATCGCCGTCAGCAGTACGCGGAAAACCACCGACGCCAGGTACGTCTGGATACCAAACCAGGCAATCGCTATCACGGCGCGGATCAACGCCGGGATCTGCGCGCCGTGAATGCCGAAACTGATGCGGCTGATCACCGGAAACGGCACGCCGGTCTTCTGGCCCATATACCCCGACAAGTTCATGAAGAAGTACACCAGCGCCGCGCCGATGCCCAGGGACAACAGGATCTGCCAGCCGCCCAGGCCCAGCGCGTAGAGGCCGATGGCGAACGAATAGTTGGCGATGTTGTGCACGTCATTGGTCCAGAGCGCGAAGATGCTGTAGCGCCCCCAGCGTCGGCCTTCGACCTTGGTGGGCGCCAGGTCCTTGTTGTGCAGGCGCGGGCTGAGCACCAGGGGGCCGGGGCTTGCGGCGTCCGGGTTCAGGGTGGAGGAGGGCAGATCCAGTGCGATGTTATTCGAGAGGCTTGTACGCATTCCGGCAGGCTCCGGCACATCTGCCGAGGCGCTGCAGATGGCAAAGTGTATGTAGGTTTTGTATTTATTGTATACAAGGCGTATTTCACCTTAAGCCACATGCGTGCCAGCTTTGGATCTATGAAAGTCCTGGGTAATTTCGTTTTTATAGGTTAGTTAAATAACTGGCTGAATTTGAAGAGATATAAATTGACCGATTGAACAGCTATTTATTTTTGCGTTGTCAGCCTGTGATTCACCAGGCCAACCGAGGGGAGGGGGGAGGTGTTACGTTATGGTGCGGCTGAAGAAAAATTGCACACATAAATGGCACCGATGGTTACATCTATGTGTACATCTCTAACACTCAACCCAAAACAAAATGAGGGAGGGGGCTTGCCCTAATACCAGTCAGTTAAGCGTACATCGCCTCCTGTAGGAGCGAGCTTGCTCGCGAAAAACGTCAACGATAACGCGTGCTTCCTGAATGAACGCGGCGCCTGTGAGTTTTTCGCGAGCAAGCTCGCTCCTACAAAAAGCCTCAACTGACTAGCATCAGGGCAAGCTCCCTCCCACATTTTTTACAGCATCAACTTCAAGCCTTGCTGATGATATTCCCGGCATGCAGCCCGCATTCCTTCTGCGTGGCTTCTTCCCACCACCAGCGTCCTTCGCGCTCGTGCTGGTTCGGCAGCACAGGACGGGTGCACGGCTCACAGCCGATGCTGATAAAGCCGCGCTCATGCAGGCTGTTGTACGGCAGCTCCAGCATGCGGATGTAACCCCAGATCTCCTCGCTGGTCATCTGCGCCAGCGGGTTGAACTTGTACAGGGTACGTTCCGGGGTGGAGAAGGCGGTGTCGATTTCCAGCGCCGCCACCTGGCTGCGGGTGCCGGGGCTCTGGTCGCGGCGTTGGCCGGTGGCCCAGGCGCTGACGCCGGAAAGCTTGCGGCGCAGCGGCTCGATCTTGCGCACGCCGCAGCATTCGCCATGGCCGTCCTTGTAGAAGCTGAACAGGCCTTTCTCCTTGACGAAGGGTTCCAGCTTGCTCTGGTCCGGAGAGATCAGTTCGATGTCGATCTTGTAGAAGTCGCGCACCTGCTCGATAAACCGGTAGGTCTCCGGGTGCAGGCGACCGGTGTCGAGGCTGAACACCTTGACGTTCTTGTTCAGCTTCCAGGCCATGTCCACCAGCACCACATCCTCGGCGCCGCTGAAGGAAATCCACAGGTCATCACCGAACTGGCTGAACGCCAGCTTGAGAATGTCCTGGGCAGACTTGTTGGCATAAGTCGTGGCGAGTTCAACGACGTCGAAGGCTTGGTTCATCAGGACGGTTCCTACAGGTCAATGGCGCTGAGCGCTCTATAGGGGAGCGATGGTATCAAAATCCGCCCTGCGTTGCGGCGGCGGGCTTGAATCGCTAGAGTTCGGCAGTCCTTTTGCTCGCTCAACTAACAACATCTAATGGGAGTGTCTTGTGGAAATTGCCTGTCTCGACCTGGAAGGGGTGCTGGTGCCGGAAATCTGGATCGCCTTCGCCGAAAAAACCGGTATTGAATCCCTGCGGGCCACCACCCGTGACATTCCCGACTACGACGTGCTGATGAAGCAGCGCCTGCGCATCCTCGACGAACACGGGCTCAAGCTCGCCGACATCCAGGAAGTGATCGCCACCCTCAAGCCGCTGGACGGTGCCATCGAGTTCGTCAACTGGCTGCGCGAGCGCTTCCAGGTGGTGATCCTGTCCGACACCTTCTACGAATTCTCCCAGCCGCTGATGCGCCAGCTGGGTTTCCCGACCTTGTTGTGCCACCGTCTCATCACCGACGAAAACGACCGCGTGGTCAGCTACCAACTGCGCCAGAAAGACCCCAAGCGCCAGTCGGTATTGGCGTTCAAGACCCTCTACTACCGCGTGATCGCTGCGGGCGACTCCTACAACGACACCACCATGTTGGGCGAGGCCGACCGCGGGATTCTGTTCCATGCGCCGGACAATGTGATCCGCGAATTCCCACAATTCCCGGCGGTGCATACGTTTGAAGATTTGAAGAAAGAGTTCATCAGGGCGTCGAATCGGCCGTTGAGCCTGTAATTTCTTTCGGTTCGGCTGATGGCCCTATCGGGGGCTTGCTCCCGATGGGGAAAGTAGCGCCACTACCCATGTTTCTGTCAGCTCCCTGCAAGCAACCGCTCATAAGGAATACTCAAGCCTTCATGCAGCCGCTTGATCATCGATAGGCTCAGCTTGCGCTTGTGGTTCAGCACTTCGGATACACGTCCGCTGGTGCCGATAAATGGCTCCAGGTCGCGGGCAGTCATGCCCAGTTGCTCCATGCGAAATTTAATGGCTTCCACCGGATCAGAAGGTGGTATTGGGTAATGTTCGGCTTCGTACTTCTCAATGAGTACTGCAAGAATTTCCAGCTCATCGCCTTCAGTCGAGCCGATGTCCGCTCCCCAGAGCTGCTGTACCCGCGCGAGTGCAGCAGTGAGGTCTTCCTCGGAGTGTATGGGTTTGATGTTCATTACACGGTCTCCGCGTTGATCTGGTCGTACTGCGCATGAGTCCCTACGAACCGTATGAACCCAAGCTGTCGCTGGTAATCGATCGCCATGATCACTCGATATTTGTTGCCGCCCACGTTGAATACAACCCTGCCACCTTTGAGAATGCTCGCGGTCCTGAGCGCTGCCTTGAGTGCTTGTGGCGTCGGGTAAATGGCCTTTTCCATATGCCGATACAATTCAATAAGCGGCGCTTTTGCATCGATATAGGCGGGTTGGTTTTCCCAGAATATTCGTAAGGTCGATAGAGCGATTATCCGCATCGCTGCAACCTCCCAATTTGGGAGATAGTAGATGCGCTTGAGAGGAGATGCAATCTCGGAAGTATTTCCTGACGGGTAGGCAGTCGCTTCATGTGATCCTTCACAGACGGCGGGCGGACGGTTGAAGCCGGACGCTATCCTCCGACGTTCAACTGCGTCTACTGTGGGTCTGATTCAGGTTTTTTCTACTGCTTGGCTCTGCGTCTGAGAGCCAGGAAGGCACTGCGCGCTACAGGTTTTCCAGCGTTTGTAACAACACCTGTACCTTCGTCAGCGACTCCTGGTACTCCGCCTCCCACTGCGAATCCGCCACGATCCCACCGCCGCCCCAGCAACACACCTGGCCATCCTTGACCAGCAAACTGCGGATGGCGATGGAGCTGTCCATCTCGCCGCGCACATCCAGGTACACCAGCGAACCGCAGTACAACCCACGGCGTGTGGGCTCCAGTTCGTCGATGATCTGCATCGCGCGGATCTTCGGCGCGCCGGTGATCGAACCGCCGGGGAAGCTGCCGGCGATCAGGTCGAGGGCGTCTTTGTCGTCGGCCAATGTGCCGGTCACGCTACTGACCAGGTGATGCACGTTGGGGTAGCTTTCCAGGCTGAACAGTTCCGGCACGTTTACCGAGCCAGTGCGGCAGGTGCGGCCGAGGTCGTTGCGCAGCAGGTCGACGATCATCAGGTTCTCGGCGCGGTCCTTGGGGCTGGCCAGCAGTTCGGCGGCATTCGCCGCGTCTTCTTCCGGCGTAAGGCCGCGGGGGCGGGTGCCTTTGATCGGGCGGGTCTCGACGTGGCGCTCGCTGATGCGCACGAAACGCTCCGGCGACAGGCTCAGCACCGCGCCGTCGTCCGGCAGGCTCTGGAACCCGGAAAATGGCGTCGGGCAGGCTTCGCGCAACGCGCAGTAGGCGGCCCAGGGATCGCCCAGGCACGGCGCGCGGAAACGCTGGGCGAAGTTGACCTGGTAGCAGTCGCCCGCCTGGATGTAATCCTGGATCCGCACGATGGCTTGGCGGTAGGCCTCGGCGCTGAGGTCGGGGGCCATCGGGCCCTGGAGTTTGAACGTCGCAGAGGTGTCGACCGCCCCCTGGCTGAACAACGCGATCAGCCGTTGCCGTTCGCTGTCTGCCAGCGAGGGATGAAACACCAGCTGGCTGGCCTGCGCCTGGTGGTCACTGATCAGCGCCCAGGCATACAGCCCGAAGCGCGCGTCCGGCAGGTGCAGGTCATCCACCGCCAGGTGCGGCATGTGTTCCAGGTGCCGGCCGAAGTCGTAGCTCAGGTAGCCGATCAAGCCGCCGGCGAACGGCAACTGCAAACCGGCTGGAATTGCGGCTTCACCCAATCGCGTCAGGTTTTCCCGTAAGCGATGCAGGAAAGCAGCGCCGCTTTCGTCAGGCGCTACCGTCAAGGTTGCTTCGGGCCAGGCGCTGAGCAAATCGTAACGCCCACGCTCGGCCGCCGGGCGGCCGCTGTCGAGCAGGACCGCGCCGGGAGCGTGGCGAATCGCCGCAAAATACTCGGCGGGGTTGGCCCGGTAGGGCAATGGGTGTACGGAGCAGGTCAACATGCGGGGTTGGATCAGCTAATGGCGCGGGAGGAGGGGGATTGTAGTCCCCTGTAGGATTTGCTCCTAGAGGGGATGTCGGGGATAGACAGTTCGAAGACCGGATCAGCCTTCCACGGGCGGAATATGCCCGAACATCTCCTGCACGAACTTCACCCGCTCTTCCGGGGTTTCCGTCACGCCGGCGGCTTTCAGTTCTTCCAGTCGAGCCTCCACCGCATGGGTGCGCAAGGTCAGGCCGCAGTCGTTGGCGATCTGGATATTGAGCCCCGGCCGCGCATTCAGCTCCAGGATCAGCGGGCCCTTTTCCTGGTCGAGCACCATGTCCACGCCGATATACCCCAGCCCGCACAGCTCGTAGCAGCCGGCCGCGAGCTTCATGAACCCGTCCCAGTTGGGCAGTTGCACGCCATCCACCGCGTTGGTGGTGTCGGGGTGTTTGGTGATGATGTTGTTCAGCCAGGTGCCGCGCAGGGTCAGGCCGGTGGCGAGGTCGACGCCCACGCCAATCGCGCCCTGGTGCAGGTTGGCCTTGCCGCCCGACTGGCGGGTGGGCAAGCGCAGCATCGCCATCACCGGGTAGCCCATCAGCACGATGATGCGAATATCCGGCACGCCTTCGTAGCTGATGCTCTTGAAGATCTGATCGGGCACCACGCGGTATTCGATCAGCGCACGGTCGCGGTGGCCACCCAGGGAGTACAGGCCGGTGAGGATGCTGGAAATCTGGTGCTCGATCTCTTCATGGCTGATGATCTTGCCGGACACCGTGCGATAGCGCCCCTCAAAACGGTCCGCCACCACCAGGATGCCGTCGCCGCCGGCGCCCTGGGCCGGCTTGATCACGAAGTCGCTGCGCCCACCGATGATCTCGTCGAGCTTGTCGATTTCCTTCTCGGTGGAGATCACCCCGTACATTTCCGGCACATGGATGCCGGCGGCGATGGCCCGTTCCTTGGTGATGATCTTGTCATCCACGATCGGATACAGGCTGCGCTTGTTGTACTTGAGCACGTAGTCGGCATTGCGCCGGTTGATGCCCATGATCCCCCGCGCTTCCAGGGCCTTCCAGGTCTTCCAGAAGCCGAACATTACGAGTCAGCCTTGAGGAAGGCCTTGAATCGCACCAGCTCGGTCAGGCGGTAGCCGCGATAGCGACCCATTGCCAGCATGAAGCCCACCAGGATCAGCAGGATCGCCGGGAAGGTGAATACGAAATAGATCAGCTCCGGCACGCTCATGATGATGTGCGCCAGGGACGCGGCGAACAGCGTACCAATCGCGACTTTCATGGCATGGCTGGCGCCGCGCTCTTCCCAGGTGATCGACAGGCGTTCGATGGTCATGGTCAAAATCACCATCGGGAACAGCGCCACCGACAGCCCGCGCTCCAGCCCCAGCTTGTGGCTGAACAGGCTGATGGCGGCGATCAGCACCACCACGAAGGTCAGCACCACCGACAACCTCGGCAGCATCTGCAGCTTCAGGTGTTCCAGGTACGACCTGAGGGACAGGCCCAGCGCCGTGATAATCGTGAACAGCACAATCCCGAAGCCCAGCTGCGTCTCTCGGAACGCCAGGGCAATCAGCACCGGGGTAAAGGTGCCCAGGGTCTGCAGGCCGATCAGGTTGCGCAGGATCAGGATCACCAGCACCCCAATCGGGATCATCACCATGATCATGAAGGTCTGCTGGGTTTGCAGCGGCAGGCCGTACAGCGAGTATTCGAGGAAGTTGGCGTCGGTGTTCTCGTCGGTCAGCTTGGCCAGGCGAATCGCGTTCATTTCGCTGTTGTTCAGGCTGAAGGTGACCATGGCTTTCTTGCCGCCATCGACGGTGATCAGGTTTTCATCGCCGGTCCACCACAGCAGGCGGTCGGCGGGCAGGCCCGGTTCGCCGGTTTCCGGGTTGAAGTACAGCCAGTCGTTGCCATTGAAGCTACGCAGCCACAGCTCCGGGGTTTGCGGCTGGTCGGCCACCAGGCGGATGGTGTGGACCTTTTCCACCGGCACGTGGGCAATGGACAGCAGCAGCTCGACGATCTTGGCCTTGTGCGGCGTCGACGGGTCGCCGGCCAGCAACAGCTTCACGTTGTCGTCGTTGAGGTTGTTGGTGCGCTTGATGGCTTCGGTGATGAAGGTCTCGACGTCGGCCGAATGCTGGCGGATCGGCGCCAGCAGGGCTTCGGCGGCGATTTTTTCCGGGCCTTCCACGGCAATGCTGTCGCGGAAGGTCGGGCCCTTGATCTTGGTTTTTTCGCCGCTGTAGCGCTTGGTCAGCACCAGGCGGTAATACAGGGTCTGGTTGCCCTTGGCGCGGCGTGCCGACCAGGTGACCTTACGGTTGCCGTCGATGCGGTTGACGCTCACCCCGTAGTTATTCGAGATAAAGCTCTCATTAAGGCTGACGAAGTCGCGGCTCAAGGGCGGCACGAACATCTGGATCTTCACCGGGTCCTTGGGGTTGGCGACGAACTCGACCTTGGCGTCGATGTTCCACAGGTCGTCGGTGGCGTCCTCGGTGACGGGAATGCCCAGCACGAAGATCTGGTAGGCGGTGACCGAAATACCCAACACCACCAGGATGGCGATCAGGATTCTCAGGTGCAGGGTTAGAGCGCGCATTCGGTTTACTCGGCGGTATGAGCGTCGGCGGCGCAGGCGGGTTTGCCTGCTGCGTATTTAAGACTGGGGTCGACCAGCGCATCAAAGCGTTTGAGCGCTTCGGAGCCGATCAGCAGCGGGTATTGGAAAGCGCTGCGGTCAGTCAAGTTCACTTCGATGCTGCGTAAAGCGGTGCCCATGCAGATATCCAGGGCAATCACAGGACGGGCGGTGTAGTTCTTGTCCTCATCGGGGTCGTAGTCGCCGGCGCGCCGCTTGATCTTGCTGACGCGGGCCAGGGGGCGTTCGATGGGATGGGAATGGGCGGTGTCGATGGCCAGGTAGAAGCGCACCCAGGATTCGCCGTTGCGCTTGAAACGCTTGATGTCACGGGCGCTGAGGGAGGCGGTCTTGGCGCCGGTGTCGAGCTTGGCGGCTACTTCCAGGTCGATGCCGGCCAATTGCGCGTATTCATTGAGGCCATACACGGTCTTCTCGGCGGCAGCGCCAAGGCTCGGCATGGACAATAGGCAAAACAACAGGGGGAAGGGCTTGAGTCTCATAGATCCTGAGGCGGTGCAGTGCGATGTTCAATTCAAGGCGACTGGCATTGCTGCGCAAGCTCCCTTCGTGCGCCGTTTCATCAAGTGATGTCAGGCAAATGCGGCGGGCATTCTAACATGATGCTTTTCTGGCGCCAGCGCTGGCAGCCGGCCATGCCCTGAGCGAGTGCAGCCCGGATTATTAGACGATTGTCGACAATATCGATTTATTCTTTGACTGGTAGCGGTTTATTGGCTAGTTTTTGCCACATTGCTTTCCAAGGTGTCGACAATATGCTGGGTCAATCAGAAGCTCCGATAATGGCGTCGGACGAATCCCAAACGATGTCCGAGAACGTCTTCCGACGCATCCAGGCCGCCATCGTCAAGGGTGAGATCGCTCCCGGCAGCAAGATTTCCGAGCCGGAACTGGCCCGCACCTACGGCATCAGCCGTGGCCCGCTGCGCGAGGCGATCCACCGCCTCGAAGGCCAGCGCCTGCTGGTGCGCGTGCCCCATGTGGGCGCCCGGGTCGTGTCCTTGAGCCACGCCGAGCTGGTTGAACTGTATGAAATCCGCGAGTCCCTGGAAGGCATGGCCTGTCGCCTGGCCGCCGAGCGCATGACCGACGCGGAAATCGAAGAATTGCGCCAGGTGTTGCACACCCACGAGCGCGACGCCGCGTTCCAGGCGGGTGTCGGCTACTACCAGCAGGAAGGCGACTTCGATTTTCATTACCGGATCATTCAAGGTGCGGGCAACCGCACGCTCACCCAGATGCTCTGCGGCGAGCTGTACCAGCTGGTGCGCATGTACCGCATCCAGTTCTCCGCCACCCCCAATCGTCCACGCCAGGCCTTTGCCGAGCATCACCGCATTCTTGATGCGATTGCCGATCGCGACGGTGAACTGGCCGAGTTGTTGATGCGCCGGCATATCGGTGCTTCCAAACGCAATATTGCCCGTCATTTCCCAGGCGGCGCCCCTGATAGAGGTGAGTCATGAGTTCTAACAACAAAAGCACACCCGGCCAGCGTTTCCGTGACGCGGTCGCCAGCGAGCACCCCTTGCAGGTGGTCGGTGCGATCAACGCCAACCATGCGCTGCTGGCCAAGCGCGCCGGCTTCAAGGCGATCTACCTGTCGGGTGGCGGCGTGGCGGCCGGTTCCCTCGGCGTGCCGGACCTGGGCATCACCGGCCTGGATGACGTACTCACCGACGTGCGCCGTATCACCGACGTCTGTGACCTGCCGCTGCTGGTGGACGTGGACACCGGCTTCGGCTCCTCGGCGTTCAACGTCGCGCGCACGGTCAAATCAATGATCAAGTTCGGCGCCGCCGCCATCCATATCGAAGACCAGGTCGGCGCCAAGCGCTGCGGCCATCGTCCTAACAAAGAGATCGTGTCCCAGCAGGAAATGGTCGACCGCATCAAGGCCGCCGTGGACGCGCGCACCGATGATAGCTTCGTGATCATGGCGCGCACCGACGCGTTGGCCGTGGAAGGCCTGGAGTCTGCCCTGGAGCGTGCCGCCGCCTGCATCGAGGCCGGCGCCGACATGGTGTTCCCGGAAGCCATCACTGAACTGGAAATGTACAAACTGTTCGCCGCCCGTGTGAAGGCGCCGATCCTGGCCAACATCACCGAGTTCGGCGCGACGCCGCTGTACACCACCGAACAGTTGAAATCTGCCGATGTTTCCATCGTGCTGTACCCGCTGTCGGCCTTCCGCGCCATGAACAAGGCAGCCGAGAACGTCTACACCGCGATCCGTCGCGACGGCACTCAACAGAACGTGATCGACACCATGCAAACCCGCATGGAGCTTTACGATCGCATCGACTACCACACCTTCGAGCAGAAGCTTGACGCGCTGTTCGCCGCGAAAAAGTGACGAACACGCCTCCCTGAATAACGACAAAATTGGAGAAAAACCATGGCTGAAGCAAAAGTACTGAGTGGTGCCGGCCTGCGTGGCCAGGTCGCCGGGCAGACCGCACTGTCCACCGTGGGCCAGGCTGGTGCCGGCTTGACATACCGTGGCTACGACGTGCGCGAACTGGCTGCCGATGCACAGTTTGAAGAGGTCGCTTATCTGCTGCTGTACGGCGAACTGCCGACCCAGGCCGAACTGGCCGCCTACAGCGCCAGGCTGAGCACGCTGCGTGACCTGCCGCAAGCGCTGAAAGAAGTGCTCGAACGCATCCCCGCCGACGCCCACCCGATGGACGTGATGCGCACCGGTTGCTCCTTCCTCGGCAATATCGAGCCGGAAAAAGACTTCAGCGTGCAACGCGACGTGACCGACCGCCTGCTCGCCGCGTTCCCGGCGATCATGTGCTACTGGTACCGCTTCAGCCATGACGGCAAGCGCATCGACTGCGTGACCGACGAGCCAAGCATCGGCGGCCATTTCCTGCACCTGCTGCACGGCAAGAAGCCGAGCGAACTGCATGAAAAAGTCATGAACGTGTCGTTGATCCTCTACGCCGAGCACGAGTTCAACGCCTCGACCTTCACCGCGCGGGTGTGTGCCTCGACCCTGTCCGACCTGTATTCCTGCGTCACCGCCGCCATCGGCTCCCTGCGCGGCCCGCTGCACGGCGGCGCCAACGAAGCGGCGATGGAAATGATCGAGCGTTTCGGTTCGGCAGAGGAAGCCGTCGAAGGCACCCTCGGCATGCTGGCTCGCAAGGACAAGATCATGGGCTTCGGCCACGCGATCTACAAAGACAACGACCCGCGTAATGAAGTGATCAAGGGCTGGTCGAAAAAGCTCGCCGACGAAGTGGGCGACACCGTGCTGTTCCCGGTCTCCGAAGCCATCGACAAGACCATGTGGGAGCAGAAGAAACTGTTCCCCAACGCCGATTTCTACCATGCCTCGGCGTACCACTTCATGGGCATCCCGACCAAGCTGTTCACGCCGATCTTCGTCTGCTCGCGGCTTACCGGCTGGGCCGCGCATGTGTTCGAACAGCGCGCCAACAATCGCATCATCCGTCCAAGCGCCGAGTACATCGGCGTTGAACAGCGCAAGTTCGTGCCAATCGAACGTCGCTGAAGACCGACGATCCCTGGACTGGAATGAGGTCAAAGTGTGGGAGGGGGCAAGTCGAATCGTCGCACCGCCCCTCCCACATTTGGATCGCATTTCAATTCCGGATCGGCCCAGGTCTTCCTTTTGCAATCACCGTGACCGAGTCCTGACGATGAACACTGAATTTCGCAAACCGCTCCCCGGCAGCCGCCTGGATTACTTCGACGCCCGCGCGGCCGTCGATGCAATCAGCCCCGGCGCCTACGCCACGTTGCCCTACACCTCTCGTGTGCTCGCCGAGAACCTGGTGCGCCGCTGCGACCCGGCCACCCTCAATGCATCCCTGAGCCAGCTGATCGAGCGCAAACGCGACCTCGACTTCCCCTGGTTTCCGGCCCGCGTGGTGTGCCACGACATTCTCGGCCAGACCGCCCTGGTCGACCTCGCCGGCCTGCGTGATGCCATCGCCCTGCAAGGCGGCGACCCGGCCCAGGTCAACCCGGTGGTCCCCACCCAGTTGATCGTCGATCACTCCCTGGCTGTCGAAGCCGGTGGTTTCGACCCGGACGCGTTCGAGAAAAACCGCGCCATCGAAGACCGTCGCAACGAAGACCGCTTCCACTTTATCGAGTGGACCAAAAAGGCCTTCAAGAACGTCGACGTGATCCCGCCGGGCAACGGCATCATGCACCAGATCAACCTGGAGAAAATGTCCCCGGTGGTCCAGGTGCGTGACGGTGTGGCCTTCCCGGATACCTGCGTCGGCACCGACAGCCATACCCCCCACGTCGATGCGTTGGGCGTGATCGCCATTGGTGTCGGCGGCCTTGAAGCCGAAAGCGTCATGCTTGGCCGCGCCTCGTGGATGCGCCTGCCGGAAAGCGTCGGTGTCGAATTGACCGGCCAGCTGCTGCCGGGCATCACCGCCACCGATATGGTGCTGGCCCTGACCGAGTTTCTGCGCCAACAGAAAGTGGTCGGCGCCTGGCTCGAATTCTTCGGTGAAGGCGCGTCCAAACTGACCCTCGGCGACCGCGCGACTATCTCCAACATGGCCCCGGAATACGGCGCCACGGCGGCCATGTTTTATATCGACCAGCAGACCATCGCCTACCTGAAACTCACCGGCCGCGAAGACGAGCAAGTCGCCCTGGTCGAGCAGTACGCCCGCCATACCGGCCTGTGGGCGGATGACCTTAAAGGTGCGCAATATGAGCGTGGCCTCACCTTCGACCTGTCCAGTGTGGTGCGCAACATGGCTGGCCCGAGCAACCCGCACGCCCGCGTCGCCACCCGCGACCTGGCCGCCAAGGGCATCTCCGGCCAGTGGGATGAAGTGCCGGGGCAAATGCCCGACGGCGCGGTGATCATCGCCGCCATCACCAGTTGCACCAACACCAGTAACCCGCGCAACGTGATCGCCGCCGGGCTGCTGGCGCGCAACGCCAACAGGCTTGGGTTGACGCGCAAGCCGTGGGTCAAGTCGTCCCTGGCACCGGGTTCGAAAACCGTGGCCATGTACCTGGAAGAAGCCGGCCTGGGTCATGAGTTGGAAAAGCTCGGCTTTGGCGTGGTGGCGTTTGCCTGCACCACCTGCAACGGTATGTCCGGCGCGCTCGACCCGGTGATCCAGCAAGAGATCATCGACCGCGACCTGTACGCCACCGCCGTGCTCTCGGGTAACCGCAACTTCGACGGGCGTATCCACCCGTACGCCAAGCAGGCGTTCCTGGCTTCGCCGCCGCTGGTGGTGGCCTATGCGATTGCCGGCACCATCCGTTTCGACATCGAGAAGGACGTGCTCGGCCTGGACGCCGACGGCAAGGAAATCCGCCTGCAGGACATCTGGCCGAGCGACGAAGAGATCGACGCGGTGGTCAAGGCCTCGGTCAAGCCGGAGCAGTTTCGCGCGGTGTATATCCCGATGTTCGCGATCCACGAAGACACCGGCCCGAAAGTTGCGCCGCTGTACGACTGGCGCCCGCAGAGCACCTATATCCGCCGCCCACCGTACTGGGAAGGCGCGCTGGCCGGTGCGCGGCCGCTCAAGGGCATGCGCCCGCTGGCGGTGCTGCCGGACAACATCACCACCGATCACCTGTCGCCGTCCAACGCGATCATGCTCGACAGCGCCGCCGGCGAATACCTGGCGAAAATGGGCCTGCCGGAAGTCGACTTCAACTCCTACGCCACCCACCGTGGCGACCACCTGACCGCCCAGCGCGCGACGTTCGCCAACCCGAAACTGTTCAACGAAATGGTGCGGGAGAACGGCAAGGTCAAGCAGGGCTCCCTGGCGCGGATCGAGCCGGAAGGCCAGGTCACGCGGATGTGGGAAGCCATCGAAACCTACATGGAGCGCAAGCAGCCGCTGATCATCATTGCCGGCGCCGACTACGGCCAGGGCTCGTCCCGCGACTGGGCCGCCAAGGGCGTGCGCCTGGCGGGTGTGGAAGCGATTGCGGCCGAGGGTTTCGAGCGCATCCACCGCACCAACCTGGTGGGCATGGGCGTGCTGCCCCTGGAGTTCCTGCCCGGCACCGACCGTCACACCTTGCAGATTGATGGCAGCGAAACCTACGACGTGATCGGCCAACGCACCCCGCGTGCGCAGTTGACGCTGGTGATCAATCGCAAGGATGGCGAACGTGTCGAGGTGCCGGTGACGTGCCGCCTGGACACCGCCGAAGAAGTGTCGATCTACGAGGCGGGCGGCGTGTTGCAACGTTTTGCCCAGGATTTCCTGGAATCGGCGATCACCGCCTGAAGAGGATGACCATGGCACACGCAGCGCAAATCAAGATCCCCGCCACCTATATGCGTGGCGGCACCAGCAAGGGCGTATTTTTCCGCCTCCAGGACCTGCCCGAGTCGGCGCAGGTGCCGGGAGCGGCGCGGGATGCCTTGCTGCTACGGGTGATCGGCAGCCCCGATCCCTACGACAAGCAAATCGACGGCATGGGCGGCGCCACATCGAGCACCAGCAAAACCGTGATCCTCGCCAAAAGCACCCGCGCCGATCATGACGTCGACTATCTGTTTGGCCAGGTCTCCATCGACAAGCCCTTTGTCGACTGGAGTGGCAACTGCGGCAACCTGTCGGCGGCGGTGGGTTCGTTCGCCATCAGCGCCGGGCTGGTCGATGCGGCCCGCGTGCCCCATAGCGGCGTGGCCGTGGTGCGGGTGTGGCAGGCCAATATCGGCAAGACCATCATCGCCCACGTGCCGATCACCGACGGGGCGGTGCAGGAAACCGGCGACTTCGAGCTGGACGGCGTGACCTTCCCGGCGGCCGAAGTGCAGCTGGAATTCATGGACCCGGCGGCGGAAGAAGAGGGCGGCGGCGGCTCGATGTTCCCCACCGGCAACCTGGTCGACGACCTGGAAGTGCCCGGCGTCGGCACCTTCAAGGCCACGCTGATCAATGCCGGCATCCCGACGATTTTCATCAACGCCGAAGACCTCGGCTACACCGGCACCGAGCTGCAAGGCGCGATCAACAGCGACCCCAAGGCCCTGGCGATGTTCGAGACCGTACGGGCCTATGGCGCGTTGCGCATGGGGCTGATCAAGCACCTCGACGAAGCGGCCCAGCGCCAGCACACGCCGAAGGTGGCGTTTGTGGCCAAGCCTGCCGACTACGTAGCGTCCAGTGGCAAGGCGATCAAGGCCGGCGATGTGGATTTGCTGGTGCGCGCCCTCTCCATGGGCAAGCTGCACCACGCGATGATGGGCACGGCGGCGGTGGCGATCGGCACGGCGGCGGCGATTTCGGGGACCTTGGTCAACCTCGCAGCGGGCGGTATTGAACGTAATGCCGTGCGCTTCGGGCATCCCTCCGGCACCTTGCGCGTGGGGGCTGAAGCCACCCAGTTGAACGGTGAATGGGTGGTGAAGAAAGCCATCATGAGCCGCAGTGCACGGGTGTTGATGGAAGGTTTCGTCCGCGTACCCGGCGACGCCTTCTAAAACCCTGCACAGATCCAATGTGGGAGGAGGCTTTTTGTAGGAGCGAGCTTGCTCGCGAAAAACTCACAGGCGCCGCGTTCATTCAGGAAGCACGCGTTATCGTTGACGTTTTTCGTGAGCAAGCTCGCTCCTACAGGAGGCGATGTGAACTGGCATTAGGGTAAGCCCCTCCCACAGAGGATTTCTATTCCTAAAGGCAGGCATCCAAGATCTGCTTCCAGTAACCGTTAGCCCGAGGATTGACCCCACCCATTTTTGGAGATCTGCCATGAGCACCAACGTCGACCAGAACAACCGCCCCGACTACGACCAGGTTTTGCAGGACATCGCCGACTATGTCCTCAACTACCGGATCGAGTCCCAGGCCGCCTTGGACACCGCCCGCAACTGCCTGATGGACACCCTCGGTTGCGGCCTGCTGGCCCTGCGTTTTCCCGAGTGCACCAAGCACCTGGGGCCGATGGTTGAAGGCACGGTGGTACCGTTTGGCGCGCGGGTGCCGGGCACCTCGTTTCGCCTGGACCCGGTCAAGGCGGCCTGGGACATTGGCTGCATCGTGCGCTGGCTCGACTACAACGACACTTGGCTCGCCGCCGAGTGGGGGCATCCCTCGGATAACCTCGGCGGCATCCTTGCCGTGGCGGATCACCTGTCGCAACAGCGCGTGGCCAATGGCGACGCACCGCTGACCGTGCGCGCGGTGCTGGATGCGATGATCATGGCCCACGAAATCCAGGGTGTGATTGCCCTGGAAAACTCGTTCAACCGTGTCGGCCTCGACCATGTGCTGTTGGTGAAAGTCGCCTCCACGGCGGTCACCGCCCAGCTGATGGGCGCCAACCGCGAACAGCTGCTGTCGGCACTGTCTCACGCCTTCGTCGATGGCCAGGCCTTGCGCACTTACCGGCATGCGCCGAATGCCGGCTCGCGCAAATCCTGGGCGGCGGGGGATGCGTCGAGTCGCGGCGTACGCCTGGCGGACATCGCCCTGCGCGGCGAAATGGGCATCCCCGGTGTGCTGAGCGCGCCGCAATGGGGCTTCTACGACGTGCTGTTCAGCCACACCAACAAAGACCTGGCGCTCAAGCCCGAGGACAAGCGTGCGTTCAGCCTGTCCCAGCCGTATGGCACCTACGTGATGGAAAACGTGCTGTTCAAGATCAGCTTCCCCGCCGAGTTCCACGCGCAGACCGCCTGTGAAGCCGCGGTGACCTTGCATCCGTTGGTCAAGGATCGCCTGCACGACGTCGAGCGCATCGTGATCACCACCCATGAGTCGGCGATTCGCATCATCTCCAAGGTCGGGCCACTGGCCAACGCCGCCGACCGCGACCATTGCCTGCAATACATGACCGCCGTGCCCCTGGCATTCGGCAATCTGGTGGCCGAGCACTACGAGGATGCATTCCACGCCGCTCACCCGATCATTGATCAGTTGCGCGACAAGATGGTTATCGTCGAAGACCCACGCTACAGCCGTGAATACCTGGAAGCCGACAAGCGTTCCATCGCCAATGCCGTGCAGGTGTTCTTCAAGGATGGCTCCAGCACCGAGCAAGTGGCGGTGGAATACCCGATCGGCCATCGCCGTCGTCGAGTGGAGGGCATTGCGTTGCTGGAAGACAAGTTCAAGGCCAACCTGGCCACGCGCTTTACCGCCCAGCGCAGTGCCGAGATCTTTGCGTTGTGCACGGACCAGGCTAAGCTCGAGGCCACGCCGGTCAACCGCTTCGTGGACCTGTTCGTCATCTAGCAGGCGCCGCAAAAGCAAAAATGTGGGAGAGGCAAGCCCCCTCCCACAGTTGTTGCGTTCACTCAAACCGCAGGATCACCCGGCGGTTGTGCTTGCTCTTCTTCTCGATCTTCTCGCAGAACACCCGGCCGATTTCCTCGGTGTTGAGCACATGGGTACCGCCGCACGGCTGGATATCGATCCCGCCGATTTCAATCACCCGTACCGAGCCCTGGATCACCGGCGGCGCAACCGCCTGGGTGCGGGTGATCTGCAGCAGGGTGGCGTACTCCGAAGCCGGCATCGACAGGGTCTTCACCTCGTGGGCCTGTTCGATCAGCGCATTGAGGTCACGGGTGATGCTGTCCTTGTCGAGGGTCATTTCCGGCAGGTCGAAATCCAGGCGGCCTTTGTCGGCACTGATGCTGCAACCGGTCACCGGTGCGTCGATGAGCGAGCACAGCAGGTGCAGGCAGGTGTGCATTTTCATGTGCTGGTAGCGCCGCTCCCAATCCAGACCGGCGTCCACCAGCACGCCGGCGATCAACTGCTCCGGGCAGTGTTCCACCTGGTGCCAGATGATCGAACGCAGCACCGGGTCGCGCACCGTGCCGGTCACGTCGACCCGGGTACCGTCCGCCAGGGTCAGGTGGCCGGTATCGCCGGGTTGGCCGCCGCCGGTGGGGTAGAACAGGGTGTGCTCCAGGGCGATGCCGTGTTCGCTGACGGCAATCACCCGGGCGCTGAATGCGTTCTGGTAGGGCGCGCTGTCAAACAGCGCCAGGGTTTCCATGGTGTGCACGGACATGTTCAACCTCCGACGATCAGTGGGCTGGCTTGCAGCAGGTGGCGCACCATCGCGCTCAAGCCAGGGGGGGAGAGCAGGGTGATTTCGAATTCCGGCCCGCAGACTTTCAGGTTCAGCGGCAGGCGCGGCAGGTGGTTGCCGGATTCGAGGCGGTGCAGCCTGAATTGCAGGTGGTGACGTTCCTTCACCGTTGGCTCCAGCATCAGGCCTGGCAACGGATGAAAGTCGGCGTCCAGCACCGTGACCTTGTGGCTGGCATTGACCTCGCCGACCACGTGCAGGCGCTCATCCAGGGCGAAGGCCCCGAGGTAGTTGCTGTGGTCCGATTCATCGTTTTTTTGCAGTTGGATCTGGTTCACCACCTTCACCTTGGTGCCGGCGGGTACGTCCTGGGTGATCACACAGGAGGGGCTGATAAACACGTTGTCGCCGATCAGCACATAGCCCAGCACCCGGGCCCCGGAGCCGACCTCGACGTTGTTGCCCAGGCGCGGATGGCGCTTGCCATCGGGATTGTTGGCGATGCCGCGGGCACCCAGGGTTACGCCGCAGAGGATGTAGCAGTCGTTGCCGATCTCGCAGGTCTCGCCGATTACCGTGCCGTAGCCGTGGTCGAGCACAAAGCGCCGGCCGATACGCGCCGCCGGGTGGATTTCGGCCCCGGACAGGACCTTGCCCTGGTTGCTCAGCTTGAGGGCGATGCGTGAAAACACGCCGTTGGTCTGGTCGGGGAAATTCCACACCAGGTGCGCAAGCCGGTAATAGAGCACCGCCTTGAACGACGCGTAGGACTCCAGGATCAGTTCGCCGCGCCCACGGGATGCCGGGTCGCGATAGGCATAGGCGATCAGGTCTTCGGCCACCGCCTGGGCGGCATTCTGGATCAGCGGCGCGAGGTGCGGCTCCAGCTGTTTCATCTGCATGGGGGTGAGGGTCTTGATGAGCTGGGTGAGCAACTCATCGTGCAACTGTTGCATGTCGATAAAGCCGCCCATGGAGGCATCCCCGCATTCTGGATGGTTGGAAAACCGGTTATTCGAAACTGGGCAGGTAGCTGTCGGCATTGTCGTAGACCAGGGTCAACACCACCGTTTCGGGCGGCAATTCGGGGGCGAGCCTGGCGATGGCCACCATGTTGGCGGCGGAGGACAGGCCCAGGCTGATGGCATCGGTGCGCATGATGCGTTTGATCATGTCGATGCAGTCCTGGCGCGAGACCTTGAGCATGCCGTCGATCACATCCAGGTTGAGGATGCTCGGGATCAGGCCGATCGACAGGCCCTGGATATGATGCGGCGCGTGCTGGTTCTTCAGCAGGTCGCATTCTTCGGGCTCCACGCCCATCACGCGCAGGGCTGGCCAGGCGGCCTTGAGGGTTTCGCCGATACCGGTGATATGGCCGCCGGTGCCGATGCCGCTGACAAAATAATCCACGCGGCGATCACCGAAGGCGCGGAGGATTTCCGGCGCTGTGGTGTCACGGTGGGTTTGCGGGTTGGCGCCGTTGCGTTGCTGGTTGAGCATCACGTAGCTGGGGTTTTCCAGCTGCAACTCCATGCATTTTTCACCGTGGGAATTGTTGCCGAGGCGGCTGTCGGAGAGCACCACCTTGGCGCCGTACAGGCGCAGCAGCTTCTGTTTTTCGGGGCTGTAGTTGTCCGGGATCACCAGCACCACCTTGTAGCCCAGCACGTTGCCGGCCATCACCAGGCCGATACCGGTATTGCCACCGCTGGGTTCGATGATGGTTTGCCCGGAGTCACGGATCAGCACGCCGCGCCGCTCGGCGTCGAGGATCATGCCCAGGGCGATGCGCGCCTTGTGGCTGCCCCCCGGGTTGAGGGATTCGAGCTTGGCGTAGACCTCGATGCCGAGGTCTTCGGAAAACTGCGCCAGGCGGACGATCGGCGTATGGCCGATGGCGTCGAGGATAGAGTTATGCAACATCGGTCAGCCCCCGGGTCAGTACAACGGCATGTCGGGTTCGACGTCGCGAACCCAGTGTTTCATGCCGCCTTGCAGGACTTTGGTGTTGGCGAAACCCGCCGCCAACAGGGTGCTGGCCGCTTGCTCGGCGCGGGTGCCGGCGTAGCAGATCAGGTAATGGGTGTTGTCGCGGCTGAGACGCCCGAGCTGGCCATCCAGCTCGGCCAGGGGGATATGCACCACCCCCGGTAATTTGCACACCTCCAGTTCGCTGGCGTCGCGCACATCCAGCAGGACGTCGGCGCTGCTGGGGTGTTCGAGTACCTGCTTGAGTACGCGCGGCTTGATGTAGCGCTCTTCGGCCAGGGACGGTTGGCTGGGCACGGCGTCCGCACAGACGGCTGGCGCCAGGGTTTCGCTGGGGCGCAGGTCGGAGCAGCACGGGCAGTCGGCACGGCGCTTGAAACGGATTTCGCTGAACTTCATCGCCAGTGCATCGAAGCGCATCAGGCGGCCGGACAGGGGCTCGCCAATGCCGATCAACAGTTTGATCGCCTCGGTGGCCTGGATCATCCCGACTACCCCGGGAAGCACGCCGATCACCCCTCCGGCGCTGCAATTGGGTGCCAGTTCCGCGGGCGGTGCGCTGGGGAACAGGCAGCGGTAGCACGGCCCGCCTTGGTAGTTGAGCACGCTGATCTGCCCGTCGAAGCGGTAGATGGCGCCGTACACCAGGGGTTTGCCCAGTTGCACGCAGGCGTCGTTGACCAGGTAGCGGGTGTCGAAATTGTCGGTGCCGTCGATGACCAGGTCATAGGCGCCCACCAGTTCCAGGGCGTTGTCGGCGTTCAGGGCGGTGTCGTGGGCGTTGATCTGGATATGGCGGTTGAGGTCCTGCAAGCGCTGCTTGGCCGAGTCGACCTTGGGCATGCCCAGGGTGCTGTTGCCGTGGACGATCTGGCGTTGCAGGTTGCTGCTTTCCACCACGTCGAAATCCACCAGCCCCAGGGTACCGACGCCGGCCGCTGCCAGGTACAGGCTGATGGGCGAGCCCAGGCCGCCGGTGCCGATAATCAGGACCTTGGCTTTCTTGAGGTTCAACTGGCCTTCGCGGCCGACGCCGGGCAGGGTGATATGGCGCACATAACGTTGCACTTCCTCGTTGCTGAGGCTGTCGACGTTCATACCGCCGGAGGTGGCGAGCAGCACTTCGATGCGGGCTTTTTCCGGCAGCCGGTCATCGGCGCCAATCAGCTCTTCCTCGGCGGTGAACAGGAAGTGTTCCTTGAGCTGGTTGTTCTTTTCGTGAAACAGATGGGCGCGCAACTGCGGGTGGCTGCTGCAGAGGTTTTCAATGACTTCGCGCAATGTCGATCCGGCGCCCTCGAGGGTCGATTCCGGCAGCTTGGCCACGCGAACCAGAATGTCGGGGAAAGAGACAGCGTTCATGGACAACTCCGTGTGCAGGTCGTTGAAGGGGTTAAGGGTGAAATGCTCGCCATCCCAGGCAAACAGTTTTGAACCCAGGGCCTGGCCCTGGCGAACGTCGACCACCAGGTAACTGACGGGGTAGATCGGCTCGCCCATGAACAGGGCCTTGTCCTGGTCTTCATCGCTGAAATAGGCGCCGACATCCGGGTGGGAGTGGTAGATCACCACCACCGGGTTGTCGCTGCGAAACGCCTTGTTCATCAGCAGGGTGTCGGCCACCGAGAAGGTGTAGCCATTGGCCGCGCTGCGCGGGTACATCTCGGGGTTTTTGCGGTGCAGTTCGTTCTGGATGTTGCTGCCCAGGTACACGCTGCCGTCGGCGAAGACGAAGCCGCAGCATTCCTCGGGGTAGCTGCGGCTGGCGTGGGCGTAGATCTGTTCCAGGGCTTTTGGGCGGAGGACGTCCATGTTTCTCTCGCGTTGATGGCGGGTCAATTTTTCTTGGCCAGGAGTTTTTCAATGGGCAACTTGGTGATCGCAAAGCCGGCCAGCAGGATGGCCGAATACAGCATCAGGTCGCGGGAAATCGCCACGCCTTCGTACCAGGCGCCGATGATCACCGCGAACACCGGGAAGATGATGAACACGAACGACAGGATGATCGGGCTCAAGCGCTTGAGCAGCATGAAATACACAATGAACCCACCCACCGAGGCCACCAGCCCCAGGTAGAACAGCGCGCTCCAGGAGCGCAGGGTGATGGCTTCGAAGGTCGGCGTCTCAAACCACAACCCGGCCACGAACAGCATCAGCCCGGCAATGCCGATGGGCAGGGTGTTGTAGGTGATCACGCTGATGGCGCTGCCTTTTTGCTTGGTGATGACGTAGCACAAGGCGTGCATGATCGCGGCCGCCAGGATCGCCAGTACCCCCAGGAACTCGGCGTGGTCCAGGTGCAGGCCCTGGCTCCTGATGATCATGTAGAGGCTGCCGAAGCCGATACCGATGCCGACTACCTGGGAAAAGTAGATGCGCTCGCGCAGGAACAACGCGGAGAAAATCAGGATGAATACCGGCATGCAACTGAACAGCAGGGCGGTAAGACCGGATGACACATGCATCTCGCCGTAGTTGAGCAGGTAGTAGGGCACGCTGAAGTAGGACAGGGTCACGAATACGAAAAACCAGCGACTCTCGCGGGGAAACAGGATGGGCTCGCGGCGCACCTTGGCAAAACACAGGAACAGCGGGAAGGCGATCAGGAAGCGCAGACCGGCGGACGTCAGCGGTGGCACACTCTCCACGGCGATCTTGATCCCCAGCCACGTGGTGCCCCAGCTCAGGCACACGATCAGGAACATCACGCTGGTCACCAGCCCGGCCAGCCACTGCTTTTGCGTTTTGGTTTTGGCGTTGTTTTCGAGAACGGCGGACATTGGCATCGTTTATTGCTTCCCTGAGCCTGAATTGAACTCTATATTGAACTTGTAATGAGTTATGAAATTCGGCGATTGAACCCGTAAAAGCACACTATTAGGGCGAAAGATGGCTGTCAAAACAAATATTGACATGGTGTCAATTATGCGTGAGGGGTTGTCCAACGGGCAGGGCGTGAAGTACAAGCGCCTGTCCGATGTCATGGAACGGGGCATCCTCGAAGGCTTGATTGAGCCGGGACGAAAACTGCCGCCTCATCGGGTGCTTTCCGACAATCTGGGGGTGACCATCGGCACCATCAGCCGGGCCTACGGTGAGCTGGAGCGTCTGGGTTTGGTGGTAGCGCGAGTGGGTGACGGCACTTTCGTCCGCAAGCGTGGGATGGAGCGCCAGCGTGATGAAGGCTTTCGTAACTTCAGCGAGGAGCCGCGCCAGTACTTCGACATGAGCCGCAACATGCATATCCCGGGTCAGGAAACCACCTTCCTGGCACAGAGCTTCCAAACCCTGTCGACCAACGCCAAGTTCCTCCAGGACATCAGCGCCTACACCCCGGATGCCGGCCTGCCGCGTTATCGCGACGCGGGCGCGCAGTGGCTGGTGCAGCGTGATTTTCATCCGATCCCCGAGCAGGTGATCTGCGTCAACGGCGGCCAGCATGGACTGCTGTGCGCGATGATGGCCCTGCTGCGCGCCGGCGATACGGTGGTCACCGAACAATTGACTTATCCGGGGCTGATCACCGCCGCACGCATGCTGGGTATCCGCCTGATCGGCCTGGAGATGGACGAAGAAGGCGTGCTGCCGAGCGCGCTGGATGAAGTCTGTCGTAATCACCGGGTTTCAGCGCTGTATTGCACGCCGACCATCCAGAACCCGACCACGGCGGTGTTATCCGTGGCGCGCCGCGAAGCCTTGGTGAAGGTGTGCCGGGAACATAATCTGCTGATTCTTGAGGACGAAGCCCACGGCGTATTGGTTGAAGACCGTCCACCGCCCCTCAGCCATTTCGCCCCCGAACGTACGATTTTGATCAGCAGCCTGAGCAAGGCCGTGTCTGCCGGGCTGCGTGTGGGCTATGTGCATGCGCCCCCGGCGCTGGTCAGCCGTATCTCGGCGGCCTTGCGCTCCACCTGCTGGATGGCCACGCCGGTGACCCTGGAACTGGCGACGCAGTGGATCGAAAACGGCACGGCGGAATACCTGCTGCGCCAACAGATCAACGAGATCAGCCGCCGCAAGACCCTGGTGCAGGACTTGTTGGCCGGCCTGGCGTACCGCACCCACCTGAACAGCCCGCACTTCTGGATCGAAGTGCCGGAGCCCTGGCGCGCGTCGGAAATCGAGGCGGAGCTCAAGCAGAATAATTACCTGATCGCCACCGCCGAGGCGTTTGCCGTAGGGCAGACGGCGGTGCCGCAGTTCATTCGGGCGAGTATCTGCAATACCTCGGGCGATGATCAGTTGTTGCGGGCGGGGTTTGATGCATTGGCGACGGCGTTGGGGCAAGGGGGAGGGCGGTTTCACCTATAGCGAGTGGACGTCGATGCTGTGAGCAGGCTCGTTGTGAGCGGGCTTGTCGAATCGTCGCACCGCCCGCGCTGGGCTGCGAAGCAGCCCCAATCAAGATAAATGCGGTGTGTCAGCCAGTTCTCGGTGACTGGTTTAGGGCTGCTGCGCAGCCCAGCGCGGGGCAAGCCCGCTCGCCACAGTAAAACAGTGTCTCAAGGCATTATTTGAAGCGCCGCTCCACACCTTTCTCCACCAGAATCTTCGCCGAAATCTCTTCCACCGAAAAATGCGTGGAATTGATGTGCGCAATATTCTCGCGACGGAACAGATTTTCTACTTCGCGCACTTCGAACTCGCACTGGGCATAACTGGAGTAGCGGCTGTTGGGCTTGCGCTCGTTGCGGATGGCGGTGAGACGGTCCGGGTCGATGGTCAGGCCGAACAGCTTGTGCGAATGGGCGCGCAGCGCGGCGGGCAGCGTCAGGTGCTCCATGTCGTCTTCGGTCAGCGGGTAGTTGGCCGCACGGATGCCGAACTGCATGGCCATGTACAGGCAGGTGGGCGTTTTGCCGCAGCGCGACACGCCGACCAGGATCAGGTCGGCCTTGTCGTAGTAGTGGGTGCGGGCGCCGTCGTCGTTGTCGAGGGCGAAGTTCACCGCCTCGATACGCTCCATATAATTGGAGTTATGCCCAATGGAATGGGACTTTCCGACCGAATAGGAGGAGTGTTCGCTCAATTCCTGCTCCAGCGGCGCCAGGAACGTCGAGAAAATGTCGATCATGAAACCATTCGACGTTGCGAGAATCTCACGGATGTCTTGATTGACGATGGTGTCGAAAATGATCGGCCGAAAGCCGTCTTTTTCAGCCGCCAGATTGATTTGTTGTACCATGGCCCGCGCTTTATCCACGCTGTCGATATAGGGCCGCGTGAATTTGGCGAAGGTATTGTTTTCGAACTGCGCGAGCAGGCTCTGACCCAGGGTTTCGGCGGTAATGCCGGTGCCGTCGGAGATAAAGAAAGCAGATCGTTTCATTTGAGCCCTGGGCCTTAAGCTGATGACGAATCTTGGATATGATAGGCGCGATTTTGCCGTCCCATAGTGGGCCGCATTCTCACTTATTTTCCAGGTCCAGGCCACAAACGCAGGTAATCGCTCCTACGAGCAGCCGGCGTCCTGAGCTTTTCCAACACAGTTAGTGGAGAGATCACCTTGGTAGAGTACGTAGTTTCCCTCGATAAGCTCGGCGTCCATGATGTAGAGCACGTAGGGGGCAAGAACGCATCCCTCGGCGAGATGATCAGTAATCTTGCAGGCGCAGGTGTGTCGGTGCCGGGTGGTTTCGCCACCACGGCCCAGGCCTACCGCGATTTCCTCGAACTGAGCGGCCTCAACGCTCAGATCCACGCCGCGCTGGATGCCCTGGACGTCGATGACGTCAACGCCCTGGCCAAAACCGGCGCCCAGATCCGCCAATGGATCATGGAAGCCGAGTTCCCCGAGAAGCTCAACGAAGAAATCCGCACCGCCTTCGCCACCCTGTCGGCCGGCAACCCGGACATGGCCGTCGCCGTGCGCTCCTCGGCCACCGCCGAAGACCTGCCTGACGCCTCCTTCGCCGGCCAGCAAGAGACTTTCCTTAACATCCGCGGCGTGGAAAACGTGATCCGCGCCGCCAAGGAAGTGTTTGCCTCGCTGTTCAACGACCGCGCCATTTCCTACCGTGTGCACCAGGGTTTCGACCACAAGCTGGTGGCCCTGTCTGCCGGTGTGCAGCGCATGGTGCGTTCGGAAACCGGCACCGCCGGCGTGATGTTCACCCTCGACACCGAGTCGGGCTTCCGTGACGTGGTGTTTATCACCGGCGCCTACGGCCTGGGCGAAACCGTTGTACAAGGCGCGGTCAACCCCGACGAATTCTACGTGCACAAGCACACCCTTGAAGCCGGCCGTCCGGCCATCCTGCGCCGCAACCTGGGCAGCAAGGCCATCAAGATGATCTACGGCGACGAGGCCAAGGCCGGTCGTTCGGTGAAAACCGTGGACGTCGACAAGGCCGAGCGCGCGCGCTTCTGCCTGAGCGACGCGGAAGTCAGCGAGTTGGCCAAGCAAGCGATGATCATCGAAAAGCACTACAAGTGCCCGATGGACATCGAATGGGCCAAGGACGGTGACGACGGCAAGCTGTACATCGTGCAGGCCCGCCCGGAAACCGTGAAGAGCCGTACCTCGGCCAACGTCATGGAACGCTACCTGCTGAAAGAAACCGGCACCGTGCTGGTGGAAGGCCGTGCCATCGGCCAGCGCATCGGCGCCGGCAAGGTGCGGATCATCAAGGATGTGTCCGAGATGGACAAAGTCCAGCCTGGCGACGTACTGGTTTCCGACATGACCGACCCGGACTGGGAACCGGTGATGAAGCGTGCCAGCGCTATCGTGACCAACCGTGGCGGGCGTACCTGCCATGCGGCGATCATCGCCCGTGAGCTGGGGATTCCTGCGGTGGTCGGTTGCGGCAACGCCACCCAACTGCTCAAGGACGGCCAGGGCGTGACCGTGTCCTGTGCCGAAGGCGACACCGGCTTCATCTTTGAAGGCGAGCTGGGCTTCGACATCAAGCAAAACTCCATCGACGCCATGCCCGACCTGCCCTTCAAGATCATGATGAACGTCGGCAACCCGGACCGTGCCTTCGACTTCGCGCAGTTGCCGAATGCCGGTGTGGGCCTGGCCCGCCTGGAGTTCATCATCAACCGCATGATCGGCGTGCACCCCAAGGCCCTGTTGAACTACGACGGCCTGCCGCTGGACATCAAGGAAAGCGTGGACAAGCGCATCGCCGGCTACGACGACCCGGTGGGCTTCTACGTCGAGAAGCTGGTGGAAGGCATCAGCACCCTGGCGGCGGCGTTCTACCCGAAAAAGGTCATCGTGCGCCTGTCGGACTTCAAGTCCAACGAATACGCCAACCTGATCGGCGGCAAGCTCTACGAGCCCGAAGAAGAAAACCCGATGCTGGGCTTCCGTGGCGCCTCGCGCTACATCAGCGAAGCGTTCCGTGACTGCTTCGAGCTTGAATGCCGCGCCCTCAAGCGTGTGCGCAACGAGATGGGCCTGACCAACGTCGAGATCATGGTGCCGTTCGTGCGCACCCTGGGCGAAGCGAGCCAGGTCGTCGACCTGCTGGCCGAAAATGGCCTGTCCCGCGGCGAAAACGGCCTGCGCGTGATCATGATGTGCGAACTGCCGTCCAACGCCATCCTCGCCGAAGAGTTCCTGGAGTTCTTCGACGGTTTCTCCATCGGTTCCAACGACCTGACCCAGCTCACCCTGGGCCTGGACCGCGATTCCGGGATCATCGCCCACCTGTTCGACGAGCGTAACCCTGCGGTCAAGAAGCTGCTGGCCAATGCCATCCAGGCGTGCAACAAGGCCGGCAAGTACATCGGTATCTGCGGCCAGGGCCCTTCCGATCACCCGGACCTGGCCAAATGGCTGATGGAGCAGGGTATCGAAAGCGTCTCGCTGAACCCTGACTCCGTGCTGGAAACCTGGTTCTTCCTGGCGGAAGGCCAAGCGTCCGCCTGAGGTCGTCATGTCAAAAGTGCCGGTCCCCCGTCAGGGTGACCGGCATTCTTATCTGTACAGGGCGGAATCCTTGCGGACGTCGCCCTTTTTTGTGCAAGAGCATTATGCAAAGCAGCAGCAACCTGTTTCCTGTCGCCCTGATCAGCGCTGAGCGTCGTGGCGACCTGAGTGAAGACGTGTATCGCCTCAAGCCCGGTAACAGCCCCGACGGTACCGTCGAGCTGGCGGTGACCCGTTTGGGCCTGGCCGATGTCCCGGAAAACCGGGGCATCCCGGTTATTTTGTTGCACGGCAGTTTTTCCAACCGGCGTTTCTGGTATTCGCCCAAGGGGATCGGCCTGGGCGCCTACCTGGCCCGCCAGGGGTTCGATGTGTGGATCCCGGAAATGCGCGGTCATGGGCTGTCCCGGCGCAACCAGGACTACGCCAGCAACCGCGTCGCCGACTACGCGCGTTACGATCTGCCGGCCATTGGTGCCTTTGTGCGTGAGCAAAGTGCGCAGATTCCCCATTGGATGGGTCATTCTCTCGGCGCTACAACCCTGGCGGCGGCCCTGGGTGGGCAGTACCTTGGCGCGCCTGCAGTGGCCTCGGTGGCACTGTTTGGCTGTCAGGTCAGTCGCAGCCACTGGCCATTGAAACTTCCTCCAGTGGAGTGGACCGGCCGTCTGCTGTTGAAGCGCTTCGGCGCAGTGTCCGGCTCGCGGCTCAAGCGGGGCCCGGAGGACGAACCGGCCGGCGTGCTGATCGAAGCCATGCGCTGGAATGGCCTGTTCGGTCGCTTTGGCGAGGGTAAGCGCGATTGGTGGAAAGGCCTGGCGGACGTCGATGTGCCGCTGCTGGCCGTCAGTGCGGCGGGCGACCGGCAGGATCCGGACTGGGCGTGCCGTAAGCTGTTCGAGCAGATCGGCTCCGAGCACCGTCAGTACCTGTGCCTGGGGCGCCAGCAAGGGTTTAGCGGTGATTTCGGACATGTGGAAATGCTCGTCAGCAAGGCCGCCCAGGCCGAGGTCTGGCCGCTGGTTCAGCAATGGTTGAACGACCCGCTGACACCTTTATTGGCTGCCAAGCCAGAGGCATTGGTCGTAGTTTGACCCAGGGCTCTGCCAAGGGCGTTTCGCTCGTGTGTGGTTGCGGCTAATATATGACGCGTTAAACGCTTCTGGTCATATTCAGTCGCGCAGTGGTTATTGCGTTGCGATGAAGCGAATGGGATGTTGCGCACCGGCTCCGGCTGGTGCTTCTTTCGAAAGACACTTCTTTGGCGGAAAGGAATTTTTCAATGAACCATTACGTGACCCCCGACCTGTGCGACGCCTACCCGGACCTGGTGCAGGTAGTCGAGCCGATGTTCAGCAACTTCGGCGGCCGAGATTCCTTCGGCGGCGAGATTGTCACCATCAAATGTTTCGAAGATAACTCCCTCGTCAAGGAGCAGGCCGACCAGCCGGGCGCCGGCAAGGTGCTGGTGGTCGACGGTGGTGGTTCCCTGCGCCGCGCGCTGCTGGGCGACATGATCGCCGAGAAAGCCGCGAAGAACGGTTGGGAAGGGTTGGTGATCTATGGCTGCATCCGTGACGTCGATGTGATCGCCCAGACCGACCTTGGGGTACAGGCGCTGGCCAGTCATCCGATGAAAACCGATAAGCGCGGCATCGGCGACCTGAACGTCGTGGTGACATTTGCGGGTGTGACGTTCCGCCCGGGTGAGTACATCTACGCCGACAATAATGGCGTGATCGTCTCGCCAAGCCCGCTGCAGATGCCTGAATAAACCGCAATAACCGACAGGGGTGAGGATGTTCGAGGAAGAAAACGCGCAGTGGGGGCTGGTGCATGCCCTGGTGCTGGACGGTAAAGGCGGTGCGCGTTCGATTGCCCGGACTGAGCTCGACGACTTGCAACTGCAGCCCCAGGAAAGCCTGTGGCTGCACTGGGATCGCAGCCATCCCCAGACCCAGACCTGGCTGCGCAAATCCAGTGGCTTGAGCGAATTCGCCTGTGACCTGCTGCTGGAGGAGAACACCCGCCCACGCCTGTTGCCGCTGCCGGATGCCGAGTTGCTGCTGTTCCTGCGCGGGGTCAACCTCAACCCGGGGGCCGAGCCGGAAGACATGGTCTCGGTACGTATCTTCGCTGCCGCCAGCCGCGTGATCTCCCTGCGTCTGCGCCCGTTGCGCGCCACCGATGAACTGCTGGTGCAGTTGGCGGATGGCAAGGGGCCGAAAACCGCTTCGGAGCTCATCCTTTATATGGCGCAGTACCTGACCAACAAGGTCCAGGATCTGGTCACGGATTTGTCGGAAATCGTCGATGCGGAGGAAGAAAAACTCGATACCGACGAACGGTATACACCTGAACATGGCAGTGTTTTGCAGATCCGTCGCCGAGCGGCCGGGCTCAAGCGTTTCCTGTCGCCGCAGCGGGATATTTTTGCCCAGCTCACGCGGATAAAATTGCCGTGGTTCTGTGACGACGATGCCGACTACTGGAACGAATTGAACAACAGCCTGACCCGCTACCTGGAAGAGCTCGAATTGACCCGGGAGCGCGTGGGGCTTGTGCTTGAGGCCGAAGACCGGCGCTTGAGCGTGCGCATGAACCGCACCATGTACCGCTTCGGGATCATCACGGGAATCTTCCTGCCGATGAGTTTCCTGACCGGTTTGCTGGGTATAAATGTGGGGGGGATACCGTTCTCCGCCAGCCCCTACGGATTCGTGATTGCATGCCTGTTGATGGTCTCGGTGGCACTCGGACAATGGTGGCTGTTTCGACGATTGCGCTGGGTTTGAGCTGAATATGACCTGAACGTAGGAAGGGGCCTATGTGACCCCAGGAATTTTACCCTCGTCTTTTAAAACACTTGCGAGAGGTCTTTATGCACGATCCGTTCGAACAGTCTTTGCGTGACATGCTCAATGCCTCGCCGTCCAACCGTGACGACGATGCCTGCCTGGGCCGCGTATTGAAAACCGCTAACCGCCAGGTGGGCGCGGGTGACCTGTTCGGTCTGCTCGGCCGCTGGATGCCGGCGTTGATGATGGCCCTGAACAACGGTTCGGCCCACGTGTCGCCGGTTTCCCGTCGTAAACCTCTTGCTCGCACTGCTGATAAGGCTGATTGAATATGGAACTTGATCTCTGGACCCAGAGCCTGGTCACCGCGATGACCGCATTGTGGACCAAGGTGGCGAATTTCATCCCCAACCTGTTTGGTGCCCTGGTCCTGGTGTTGCTGGGCTTTGTCGTGGCCAAGCTGCTCGACACCCTGCTGTCCAAATTGCTCGCGAAACTGGGTCTTGACCGCCTGATGGCCGGCACTGGCCTGACCAAGCTGCTGGGCCGCGCCGGGTTGCAGGTGCCGATCTCCACGTTGATCGGCAAGATCGTCTATTGGTTTGTTTTGCTGATTTTTCTGGTTTCTGCGGCGCAATCCCTTGGACTTGAGCGAGTTTCAGCTACGCTCGACATGCTGGCGCTGTATTTGCCGAAGGTTTTCGGCGGCGCGCTGGTGCTTCTCGTAGGCGTTTTGCTTGCTCAACTGGCCAATGGGCTGGTGCGCGGCGCCGCTGAAGGTGTGGGGTTGGATTATGCCGCTGGCCTGGGGCGTATCGCCCAGGGGTTGGTGATCATCATCAGTATTTCGGTCGCGATCAGCCAGTTGGAGGTCAAGACTGACCTGCTCAACCACGTGATCGTCATCGTTTTGATTACCGTTGGTCTGGCCGTTGCGCTGGCCATGGGCTTGGGAAGCCGGGAAATTGCCGGCCAGATTCTCGCGGGAATCTATGTGCGTGAGTTGTATCAGGTTGGGCAACAGGTGCGTGTGGGCGAGGTCGAAGGGCAAATCGAGGAGATCGGCACAGTCAAGACGACGGTGCTGACCGATGACGGCGACCTGGTGTCGCTGTCCAATCGGATTCTCCTCGAGCAGCAGGTCAGTAGCCGCTAACCCGGTAAACCCTGCTAATGTACGCCGCCGCAAGCCCGGCTGACCGGGCTGTAGCGGACATTGACCTGACTGTCGGCACGACTTGTTTTGAATAAAGCCCAAACGCTGTCCACGCGCTATGACCCCCGTGAGCTCTCTGATGAGGAGTTGGTCGCGCGCGCACACACGGAGCTGTTTCACGTAACTCGCGCGTATGAAGAATTGATGCGCAGATATCAACGCACTCTGTTCAACGTTTGTTCAAGGTATTTAGGGAACGATAGAGATGCGGATGATGTCTGTCAGGAAGTGATGCTCAAGGTGCTGTACGGCCTGAAGAACTTCGAGGGCAAATCGAAGTTCAAGACGTGGCTGTACAGCATCACCTACAACGAGTGCATCACGCAGTATCGGAAGGAACGGCGAAAGCGTCGCTTGATGGACGCCTTGAGTCTGGACCCCCTTGAGGAGGCGTCTGAAGAAAAGGCGCCGGCACCCGAGGAGAAGGGCGGACTTGATCGCTGGCTGGTGTATGTGAACCCGATTGACCGGGAAATTCTGGTGCTACGATTTGTCGCAGAGCTGGAGTTCCAGGAAATCGCTGACATCATGCACATGGGTTTGAGTGCTACAAAAATGCGTTACAAGCGTGCTCTAGATAAATTACGTGAGAAATTTGCGGGCGAGACTGAAACTTAGTGCGTGGCAAATATCTCTTACGTGTAGGCAAGTTCTGTTAGACTTGTCGCCGAGTTGTCCCCCGGTTTGTGGGACTGCTTTACAATCACCAGATGGGGATTTAACGGATGAAACTGAAAAACACCTTGGGCTTGGCCATTGGTTCTCTTATTGCCGCTACTTCTTTCGGCGTTCTGGCACAAGGCCAAGGCGCAGTTGAAGGCGAGCTGTTCTACAAGAAGCAGTACAACGATAGCGTCAAGCACATCGAAGACGGCTTCAATCCTGGCGCTCGCATCGGTTACTTCCTGACCGACGACCTGTCCTTGAACCTGTCCTACGACAAGACCAACCACACCCGTTCGAACGACGGTACTGGTAACCAGAAGATCAAAGGCGATACCGGCAGCCTGGTTGCCCAGTATCACTTCGGTCAAGCTGGCGTAGACAGCCTGCGTCCATACGTAGAAGGCGGCTTCGGTCACCAGAGCCGTACCAACGTCCAGGCTGACGGCCACAGCGGTCGCGACCAAACTACCTTCGCTACCGTTGGTACTGGTGTGAAGTACTACTTCACCAACAACCTGTACGCTCGTGCCGGTGTTGAAGCTGACTACGGTCTGGACAACGGCAAGTGGGACTACTCCGCACTGGTTGGCCTGGGCGTGAACTTCGGCGGTAACGCTGGCGCAGCTGCTCCAGCTCCTACCCCAGCACCAGCTCCAGAGCCAACTCCAGAGCCAGAAGCTCCAGTTGCCCAGGTTGTTCGTGTTGAGCTGGACGTTAAGTTCGACTTCGACAAGGCCGTTGTTAAGCCTAACAGCTACGGCGACGTGAAAAACCTGGCCGACTTCATGGCTCAGTACCCAGCTACCAACGTAGAAGTTGCTGGTCACACTGACTCCGTAGGTCCAGACGCCTACAACCAGAAGCTGTCCCAGCGTCGTGCTGACGCTGTTAAGCAAGTCCTGGTTAAAGACGGCGTGGCTCCTAGCCGTGTAACTGCTGTAGGTTATGGCGAATCCCGCCCAGTTGCTGACAACGCAACTGAAGCTGGTCGTGCTGTTAACCGTCGCGTAGAAGCGTCGGTTGAAGCTACCGCTCAGTAATTACTGAGATGTAGAAGAAACCCGGCCTCGGCCGGGTTTTTTTTGCTTGGAATTTGCCTCAGGCGCTGACTGCGGCAGCGACATAAGCCGTCTGCTCGGCGGCCGCAACATGGCCGATCACCAGAATCGCCGGGCTCTTCAAGGCAAATGCCTGTGCGTCTTCATGCATCCGCGACAGCTCACTGCGGCATTCGCGCTGTTGGAGCAATGAGGCGTTTTCGATCATTGCCACCGGCATATCTGTCGCCATCCCGCCTTCGAGCAATTGCTGGCGAATCTCCTCCAGCTTGGCCACTCCCATATACACCACCAATGTCGTCCCGCCCTCGGCCAATGCGCGCCAATTAAGGCTGCTGTCGTCCTGGGTATGGGCCGTGACCAGGGTCACACCGCGGCTGACGCCACGCAACGTCAGTGGAATCGCGCAATTCGTTGCCCCCGCCAGCCCGGCGGTGATCCCGTTGACCAACTCTACCTCGACGCCGCGTTCGCGCAGCCACACGGCTTCTTCGCCACCGCGGCCGAAAATGCACGGGTCACCCCCTTTCAGCCGCACTACGCACTTGCCTTGGCGGGCGTAACGCAGCATCAGGCGGTGGATAAAGTCCTGCGGGGTCGAGCGGCAGCCGCCGCGTTTGCCGACCGTGATCACCCGTGCCTCCGCGCAGTGCTCCAGCACTGCGGGGTTGACCAGGTCATCGATCAGTACCACATCGGCTTCGTGCAGGGCCCGTACAGCCTTGAGGGTCAACAGCTCCGGATCGCCAGGGCCCGCGCCCACCAGCCAGACTTTTGCGTTCATGGGTTTTTCCTCGTCTAGAGCTGACGTCAGTTGTGAAAGAGTGAATACAGAAGAATCAGGTTGATCAGCATCGAGACCAGGCCCAAGGTGCGCCAGACCTTCAATGGTTCGCGCTCCAGCAGGGGCCTGGGGCGGATGCTCAGCTCCTGGCGGTCGGCCTGTTCCAGCACCAGCAGCCATTCCTCGGCGGTTTCATAGCGATGCGCCGGTTGTGCAGCCACGGCGCGCTCCAGGCTCAGGGGGAGCCAATCGGGGAGATCCGGGCGATAGCGGCTGGCGCTGACAGCCTGGGCAAATCGAGGCCGTTGGAAGGCTTCGATTTCCCCGTAGGGGTAATGCCCGGTCAACAGGTAATACAAGGTGACGCCTACGCTGTACAAATCCTGCTGGGCTGTCGGACGGTCGCCATTGAACGCTTCGGGCGCGATAAAGCTCGGGGTGCCGGGCAGTACGTGGGCCCGGTCCTCGGAAAGACCGGGGCAGTAGGCCAGACCGAAATCCAGCACGCGCAATTCACCGTCATCCCCCAGCAGCAGGTTTTCCGGCTTGATGTCGCGGTGAAGGATCTGCCGTCGGTGCAGCATGCCGACTGCGCGCAGCAAACGCTCGGCGACGGACTGCCATTGCGCCAGGGGCAATGGGCCCTGGTACTGGAACAGCTCGGCCAGGGTTTGCCCCGGATATTCCCGCATGACGTAGTACAAATGCTGGCGCCCGCTGGCGGCGTGCACCTCAGGAAAGGCACGCCCGGCTACCCGTCGCAAAAACCACTCTTCCGACAGTAATGCCTGGCCGGCGTCGCTGTCGTCGTCGCGGCTCAGTGGCAAGGTTTTCAGCAGCCAGGGTTGCTGTTGGGCATCGCGCACCCGGTACAGCAACGACTGCCTGCTTTGCGCCAGCACGCTGTCCACCTGCCAGCCTTCAAAGCGTTGCCCGGATTTCAGTAGCGGTGGCAAGGGCCATTGCTGCAATTGCACCAGGGCGTCGCCGAGGGTGGCGGCGCCAAGCGTGTCGATGCGCACCAGCAAGGCGCTGGCATTGTCCTGGCTGCCCGCCAGGTGTGCGGCATTGACCAGCGTGGTGACCGCCAGGTCCAGGTCGGTTTGTTCGCGCAGGATCGCGCTGATGCTGTGATCGCCCAGGGTGGCCCAGACGCCGTCGCTGAGCAGCAGGAAGCACTCACCTTCGCGCAATTGACCGTCGAGAAAATCCAGCACCAGGTGCTGATCCAGGCCGAGGGCACGCTTGAGCACGTGCTGCATGCCCGGTTGTTCCCACACATGGTCTTCGCTGATGCGCTGCAACTCACCGTCCAGCCAGCGATACGCCCTGCAATCACCGACATGGGCCAGGGTGAAACGCTGGCCGCGAAAGACCAGGGCACTGAGGGTGGTCAGCAACGGCTGGCCGCCGCCATTGGCCTGCAACCAGCGGTTTTGCGCCAGCAGCAAGCGCTCCAATGCCTGTGCCACACCCCAGGTTTGCGGCGTGGCGTAGTAATCCAGGGCCAGGGCCTGCAAAGTCGAGCGTGCGGCCAGTCCGCCGTCGGCGCACTGGCTCACACCGTCGGCCATGGCGCACAGGTAACCTTTGCTCGCCGCCAGTTCCGCTGCGGGGGTGACGACCCGCAGCGCATCCTGGTTTTCCGCCCGTGGGCCGATGGCGCTGGCCTGGGCGACGCTCAGTTGCAGGCTCATCAGACGCGCGCAGCGGTCACTGCGGCCGAACCCCAGGTGGTTCTCCAGCGACGTTTGACGCCATGCAGGCCGAACCAGGCCAGTACGCCCAGGCTGGCGAACAGCCACAAGGCCAGTTGATAGCTGCCAGTGCTCTGCTTGATCGCGCCCATGCCCGCGGCCAGGGCGAAACCGCCGATGCCGCCGGCCATGCCGATCAAGCCGGTCATCACACCAATCTCACGCCGGAAACGCTGTGGCACCAACTGGAACACCGCGCCATTGCCCGCACCCAGGCCGAGCATGGTGCAGACGAAGAGCGCCAGTGCCGCATAGGAGCTGGGCAGGTTGAAACCCACCGCCGCAATGCAGATCGCCGCGACGCTGTACATGCCGAGCAAGGTGCGGATTCCGCCGAAACGGTCGGCCAGCGCGCCGCCCAGTGGGCGCATCAGGCTGCCACCGAACACGCAGGCGGCGGTGTAGTAGCCGGCAGTCATGGGGCTCAGGCCGTATTGGTCGTTGAAATAACCGGGCAGGGCGCTGGCCAGACCGATAAAACCGCCGAAGGTCACGCTGTAGAAGAACATGAACCACCAGCTGTCGCGGTCGCCCAGGGCCTTGAAGTAATCGGCCATGGACTTGGCTTTCGGCCGCTCGGGTGCATTGCGTGCCAGCCAGGCGAAGACGATCAGCGTCAGGATCAGTGGAATCAGCGCAAAGCCGAACACATTGCTCCAGCCAAACGCCGCCGCCAGCACCGGGGCCAGCAACGCCGCGAACACCGTGCCCGAGTTACCGGCACCGGCGATGCCCATGGCCTTGCCCTGGTGTTCGGCCGGGTACCATTGGGACGCCAGCGGCAGCGCCACCGCAAAGGATGCGCCGGCCATGCCGAGGAACAGTCCCAGCAACAAGGCTTGTTCGTAGCTGTGAATCCCTAGTTTCCAGGCGCCGAACAAGGCGACGATCACAATCACCTGGCCAATCAGCCCGGCGGTCTTGGGCGACAGCTTGTCCGCCAGCATGCCCATCAGGAAGCGCAGCACCGCGCCGGCCAGGATCGGCGTCGCCACCATCAGGCCGCGTTGTTGGGTGGTCAGGTGCAGGTCGGCGGCAATCTGCACCGCCAGGGGGCCCAACAAATACCAGACCATGAAGCTCAGGTCGAAATACAGGAACGCGGCAAACAGGGTCGGGGTGTGCCCGGATTTCCAGAAGCTTGATTTCATCACGCACCTCAACGGTTGGGAGTCTTGTAAGAAGGCCTGGTGATGGAGCCGCCGGCTGAGGCCGCCCCACCGGCCCCGTGCTACCGGGGCCAAAACAAAAAAACGCCGCCACCGGGTTCGCAAGGGCAAACCGGGTGTGCGACGTCTTTGTCGTGAAGGGGCAACCGCCGTTGGTTACCTGTGGTGATTACTTAGCAAGTCCTGCGCCAACATGCCGGCCGTAGCTCCCGTCTTCTCCAGCTCCGCGCAAACCCGTAGATACCGTCTTATCCAACACCGCGCAAATCCGCAGCTGCCGACTCAAGCTCGAGCCGCGGCCGACGCAGCCTCGCCAAGGCTCGACAGCTGCTACGAAAACCAATCCACCTCACGGCCCCCCCCGTAGCCCAATCCACCTCACGGCCTTACCCCCGTAGCAGCTGCCGAGCGCAAGCGAGGCTGCGTCGGCCGCACTGCCGATTCAAGCTCGAGTCGCGGCCGACGCAGCCTCGCTGGAGCTCGACAGCTGCTACGGATGTTTAACCGAGCAGTTCACTCATGGCGATGATCTGCTCCGCCACCTGGATCAGTTTCTGCTGGCGGCTCATGGCCTGGCGGCGCATCAGGGTGTAGGCCTCTTCCTCATTGCAGGCCTTCATTTTCATCAGCATGCCCTTGGCCAACTCGATGCGCTTGCGCTCGGCCAACTGTTGGTCACGGGCCTGGAGCTGGGCGCGCAAGGCCTGGTCGCTCTCGAAGCGAGCCATGGCCACGTCGAGGATCGGTTGCAGGCGCTGCGCCTGAATGCCTTCGACGATGTAGGCGCTGACCCCGGACTTGATGGCCTGGCGCATCACGTCGGGGTCGTGCTCGTCGGTAAACATTACGATGGGCCGGGGCTGGTCGCGGCTGACCAGTACCACTTGCTCCATCACATCGCGGCCCGGTGACTCGGTATCGATCAGGATGACGTCCGGGCGCACCGTTTCGACGCGCGCAGGCAGGTCGATGGTCAGGCCGGATTCATCGATCACTTCAAAGCCAGCCTCGATCAGCGCTGTCCTCAGGCGGCCGACTTTGCGTGGCGTGTCGTTGATCAACAGGATTCGCAGCATGGACATCCTCCTGTCAGCGCAAGGCTTGGCGGCTGGTAGGGTCCGCCATGGCATGCAGGCGGAAGCTGCGCGCGTAGCCGGCGGGATCCGAGCCGTCCCAGATCTTGCCGTCGATCAGTTGACTGCTGCGCATGTCCTGGCCGTTGTCGCCGAGGCCCAGTGCCTCGGCGGCCTGACGATACAGCGCCAGCTGTTGCACTTGGCGAGCAACGCCGAGGTAATCAGGGTCTTCGCGCAACAGGCCCCAGCGTCGAAACTGGGTCATGAACCACATGCCATCGGAGAGGTAGGGCAGGTTGACCTCGCCATCGGCAAAAAAACGCAGGGCGTGGGGGTCCTGCCATTGGTCGCCCAGGCCGTCGTCATAGGCGCCCAGCAAACGCGGCTCGATGCAGTCGAGCGGGGCATCGAGGTACTCGCGGCCACTGAGCAATTGTGCGGTGGAGCGGCGGTTTTCGGTGTTTTGCTCGATAAAGCGGCTGGCCTCGAGGATCGCCATCACCAGCACGCGGGCGGTGTTGGGGTACTGGTCGACAAACGCCTGGGTGCAGCCGAGCACCTTTTCCGGATGGTTCGGCCAGATCGCCTGGGTGGTCGCCAGGGTAAAGCCCTGGTGTTGCTTGACTGCACTGGCGCACCAGGGCTCGCCGACGCAAAAGCCATCGATACGCCCGGCCTGCAGGTGCGCGAGCATTTGCGGGGGCGGTACCACGACACTGTCCACATCCTGTAGCGGATGAATGCCTTGGCTCGCCAGCCAGTAGTACAACCACATGGCGTGAGTGCCTGTGGGAAAGGTCTGGGCGAAAGTCAGTTTTGTTCGGCTTTGGTGCACGTGGCGGTCCAGCGCCTCAGGAGTGACCACGCCCTGCTGTTGCAGGCTGCGGGACAGGTTGATGCTTTGGCCGTTCTGGTTCAGCCCCATCAAGACTGCCATGTCGGTAGGTGCGACGCCGCCGATGCCCAGGTGCACGGCATAGACCAGCCCGTACAGGCTGTGGGCGGCGTCCAGTTCGCCGCTGACCAGTTTGTCCCGCAGGTTGGCCCATGAAGATTGGCGCTTGAGGTTGAGGGTCAAGCCATAAGGCTGGGCGAAACCTTGGGTCGCTGCCACCACCAGGGATGCGCAATCGCTCAAGGCCATGAAGCCCAGGTCAAGGCTGCTCTTTTCCGGCGCATCACTGCCGTTGACCCAGGCCAGCGGGTCGTTCGTCGGGCTGTTGCCAACCGAATCGTTCATCAACACCTACCTTTTCTTTCACAAAAAAGCGTCGTTCCCTCAGATGGCGATGCAAGGCCATTGCGGGTAACGACGCCTTTGTCCGTAAGCCCGCTCCGCCGTTGGTGCGCGCCTTGATACGGAGTCCGTAGCAAGGCACATGCCACGGGCCGATGGGCGCCGCCAGCCGTCAACTTTTCATCAAGATTGAAACTCGGCTGCCTCTCAGTATGGCCGCTTCTTACTGCCAGGCCGCCCAGGAAATCCCAGGTGTACGCTCACTTTTCCGTAACAACTCCCTGTCTCTGGCTGCTGCTTGCCGCGCTGATGCTGGGAAGTGCCGGTGCCCGGGGCGAAACCTACCAGGCGCAGGACGAGAGCCTGCATACCGTCTTTACCGCCTTGTCCGTGCCCATGGGCCTGCCCATCGTCGTGAGCGGTGAAGTGGCGCGCATACGCATCAGCGAGGTCATTGACCTCGCTATGCCGCTGCACGCCCTGGAGACGCTTGCGTTGCAGTACGGCTTGATCTGGTACAGCGATGGCCAGGCGCTCTACCTCTACAACGCCAGCGAGGCAAAACGTTCGGCAGTGGTGCTGCGGCATATATCTGTCGAGCGGTTTCGTGGCCTCATGCGCCGTTCGGGTCTTGATGAGACGCGCTACCCCCTGCGCGTGAGCGGGGCACGCACATTCGATGTATCCGGGCCACCTCATTATGTCGACCACGTTTTGCGCCTGGCCCAATTGATGGATCGCGAGCGTGCTGAATTACAAGTAGGTAACCAGGCGTTTGCTGTCGTTCAGGTACTCAACACCCACGTGGCAGACCGCGGCTATGCCATGGGTGACGAAAAGGTCACGGTGCCGGGAATCGCGTCGACGATCGAAACCCTGTTGGGTTCTGAACAGAAGGGACCGCTGGCCGACAAGAACCTGGTGGTGATCGCATACCCGGATACCAATAGCCTGCTGATCAAGGGTAAACCTGCGCAGTTGGGGTTCATCGAGCGCCTGGTGGCGGAGTTGGACGCGCCCAAGCGGTCTATCGAAGTCTCGCTATGGATGGTGGACGTGGACCGTGACGAACTGAAAAAGCTGGGCTTTGACTGGGACAAGGATGGGAAGGCCCAGGCCACGCGCATTCTGGAGCCGATGGACGATAACCGCGTGATGGCGCAAATCGCCACGCTGGAGCGCCGGCGGCGAGCAAGGGTGATGACGTTGCCGGTGATTCTCACCCAGGAGAATGTGCCGGCCATGTTCCAGGATAACCACACCTTCTACCTGCCTGCTCCCGGAGCCGACCATGCTGATTGGAAGCCCGTGCAATACGGCTCCCAGGTCAGCGTACTGCCGCGTTTTGCCGAAGCGAACCAGATCGAGATGCTGCTCCATGTCGAGGATGGTCGACAATTGAGCCAGGCGGGGCGGCGCGGCAAACCGACCGCGGTCGGACGGGTGAGTGCCAGCAGTGTGGTGAGGGTCGCGCAGGGCAAGCGCCTGTGGCTGGGAGCGTTCAGCCGTGAGGCGCATGAGCCGGGACGCAGCACCGCTCCAGCCGGCCCGGCCAAGGTTCGCCTGTTTGTCATTCAGGCCCGGGCCGCGGGTAGCGAGTTGAAGGCGTTGGCCACAGGCGTGGGCGCACCACCGTTGAGTGCGGCGCAATACGAGCGCGTGCAACGTGCGTTTGTACGCCCGGGTCGCGATAGCTCTCCGTGAATAAGGTGTTGACCCATGCATTTGGAAATTCTTCTACAGGAACAACTGATCAGCCGCAGGCGCCTGGCAGCCTTTGCTGCTGGAAAGGTGCTGCCATTGTCGCCGGGCATCATCCACTGCGTGGAAGTTCGGGTTAATGGCCGGTTGCTCGCATTGGGCGAGTTGGTGCAACTGGAGGATCGGTTGGGTGTTGAGTTGCACGAGGTCTATAAATGGGGGAGCGCCTGACGTATGTGGGTGAAGTGTCTTACAGGGTGTTGCTAAAAAGCGTCGGCTGTATGGGGTTTTTCCTAGCGTGGGCTGCAAGGTGGTTTTTTATAGTCGTGATGTGGGCACAAGAGCCAGTACTGGAAAATAAGGACTTCAATGTCAGTAGTCGGATGTCGAGGTAGATATGGCCGTCGTGAATGATGAGTTGACGACGTCCCTGCTCTTTTCCCAGTGGACGCTGCATGGCGATGGTCGCCTGACCGGCGACGGCAGCGACGTCCAGTTGCCACCCAAGGAGCTGCATGTTTTGCGGCTGCTGTTGGTCTCTGGCGGTGTACTGATGACCAAGGATCGTTTGCTCGAGTTGGCCTGGCCCCAGGGGGAGGTCGCCGAGGAGTCGCTGACCCGTTGCATTTATTCGCTGCGCAAGCATCTTGGCGCTGACAAAGGCTTTATCAAGACCATTTATGGTCGCGGGTATCGCTTTACATGCCCGGTGAAGGCTGAGCGAGCAGGGCCCGGGCCTATGGATACCCTGCCGCATGTGTGTTCGGCCTGTGGACAAGTCAGTCATGGCTGAGTTCTGGCGCCGGCTGCTGTGGCTTGGCCTGGTGACGAGCGGCAATCAGGCACTGGCCTATTGCTGGGAGGAAACCGCCCATCGCTACGATATCGAGCCGGAGTTGCTCCAGGCTATCGCCGCCGTGGAGTCGGATTTTCGCCCGGATGCGATGAACTACGCCAACGGTAACGGCACACGGGATATCGGCCTGATGCAGATCAACAGTATCCATTTGCCTCGCCTGCTCAAGCTGGGTATCACCGAGGAAAGGTTGTTGAGTGAGCCTTGCCTGTCGGTGGAAGTCGGGGCGTCCATACTGGCCGAGTTTATCCAGCGCTTTGGCTACAACTGGACGGCGGTGGGGTCCTACAATGTCGGGCCCGGCTCCGGCCCTGAGCGCGACGCGTTGCGCATGCGCTATGCGGAAAAAATCTGGGCACGTTATGAGGCCCTGGTACAGCAACGCTACTGACGTTTGGGCGGCGCGCCTCGCGTGCACCCCGCCACCCCGCTATAATCGCCGCCACCTTTCGCCGCCATCCGAGTCTAGCCCGCCCATGTATACCCTGGCCCGCCAGCTGTTGTTCAAACTCTCCCCGGAAACCTCCCACGATCTGTCCCTGGACCTGATCGGTGCCGGTGGCCGCCTGGGGCTCAATGGCCTGGTATGCAAGGCGCCGGCGAAAACGCCGGTGTCGGTGATGGGGCTCGACTTCCCCAACCCGGTCGGACTGGCTGCCGGCCTGGACAAGAACGGTGCGGCCATCGATGGCTTCGCGCAGTTGGGTTTCGGTTTTGTGGAGATCGGCACCGTGACGCCGAGACCGCAACCGGGCAACCCCAAGCCGCGTATCTTCCGCCTGCCGGAAGCCGAGGCGATCATCAATCGCATGGGGTTCAACAACCTGGGCGTCGATCATCTGCTGTCGCGCGTCGAGGCCGCAAAGTACAAGGGCATCCTCGGCATCAATATCGGCAAGAACTTCGACACGCCGGTCGAGCGCGCAGTGGATGACTACCTGATCTGCCTGGACAAGGTCTACGCCCACGCCAGCTATGTCACCGTCAACGTCAGCTCGCCCAACACCCCGGGCCTGCGCAGCCTGCAGTTCGGCGATTCGCTCAAGCAACTGCTCGAAGCCCTGCGCCAACGCCAGGAAGACCTGGCCGTGCGCCATGGCAAGCGTGTGCCGCTGGCAATCAAGATCGCCCCGGACATGAGTGACGAAGAAACCGTGCTGGTGGCCCAGGCCCTGGTGGATGCGGGCATGGATGCGGTCATCGCGACCAACACCACCCTCAGCCGTGTCGGCGTCGAAGGGTTGGCCCATGGCGATGAAGCGGGCGGCCTGTCGGGTGCGCCAGTGCGTGACAAGAGCACTCATATCGTCAAGGTGCTGGCCGCTGAGCTGGCCGGGCGTTTGCCGATCATCGCGGTGGGCGGCATCACCGAAGGCAAGCATGCAGCCGAGAAGATCGCTGCGGGTGCCAGCCTGGTGCAGTTGTACTCGGGTTTTATTTACAAAGGCCCGGCGCTGATCCGCCAGTCAGTGGATGCAATTGCGGCATTGCGCGTGTAGGAGCGAGGGGGACGCCTAGTTCTTGCTCGCGAAGAACGTCAACGATAGCGCTGCGCATCTGGCTTAACGCGGCGCCCTCGGGTTCTTCGCGAGCAAGAACTAGGCGTCCCCCTCGCTCCTACGGTAGTCCTCATTATTCTCAGGCCAATAAAAAGGGCTCCTTAAGAGGAGCCCCTGGGCCGAAGCCCGCCGCCTGGATAGGGCGTGCGTGGTTAAGTCGCTACATATTCGAGGTGGTGTCGGAATTAAATGCCCTTGATTAGCCGACGGCGTGAAGTTCGTTGAGTCTGTGGATTCCCGCAGTGCCAGTCATACCGTCCCAGTTGTCGCCGCGTCCTTCTCGCCAGCCGTTGATCCAGGCTTGGCGTACCGACGGTAGAGTAAATGGGCAAAGCTCACGGGATTTGCCATGAACGCCATATTGATATCCGCGTAAAAATGCTCTTTCCAACGGATCACGCTTAAGTCTTCTCATAGGGTGTTTCCCTCACTTGTTGACTGTCTTGATATCCTTCGGCCTCGTCTGAGGCCGGGCAGAGTTTTTCTGCCGTTGGTGGGCTCGCTGCCGGCGTGGCGAGCCTAGGTGTCGGCGTCGTTACGGCGCCAACCTGTGTTGAGTTCTAACCAATAGGTCACATGGATTCAATGATCGTTTTGTCATAAGCACGTAACGATAACGATGCTATAGCCATAAGCTGGGATGGCTTTTCGCCCCATTTGTTGGGCAAAGCCAGCTATGATGCACCCTGCAAAGAGGATGGGTTTAATCCTTTAGTGAGAATGTCCTTCTGTTGCTGTCGGTTATTATTCGACGAAGGGTCGGAATATTTCTTTTTGTTGCGTCAAATTCTCTCTGCCCCGTCAATAAAGGCTCCAAGGCCCGTCAGACGGGGTGGAACGGCACATTCGTGCCACGCGAGCACTCTTCAAGAAAAGTGCTTGATTGAAAACCGAGCCGGCGATGCGTCGCCCGTTCACTTATTGCTGAAAAGCCTGGAATGCCCCATGTCGGACCGTTTTGAACTCTTCCTCACCTGCCCCAAGGGCCTCGAAGGCCTGCTGATCGAGGAAGCCGTCGGGCTTGGCCTTGAGGACGCCCGCGAGCACACCTCGGCCGTGCGCGGCATGGCCGACATGGAAACCGCTTATCGCCTGTGCCTCTGGTCGCGCCTGGCCAACCGTGTGTTGCTGGTGCTCAAGCGCTTCCCGATGAAGGACGCCGAAGACCTCTACCACGGTGTGCTGGATATTGAATGGGCCGATCACATGGTTTCTGACGGTACCCTGGCGGTGGAATTCAGCGGTCACGGCTCAGGCATCGACAACACCCACTTCGGCGCGCTGAAGGTCAAGGATGCGATCGTCGACAAGCTGCGCACTCCGACCGGCGAACGCCCGTCCATCGACAAGATCAACCCGGACCTGCGCATCCACCTGCGCCTGGACCGTGGCGAAGCGATCCTGTCCCTTGACCTGTCCGGCCACAGCCTGCACCAGCGCGGCTACCGCCTGCAGCAGGGCGCCGCGCCGTTGAAGGAAAACCTCGCGGCGGCGATCCTGATTCGTGCCGGCTGGCCGCGCATTGCTGCCGAAGGCGGCGCGCTGACTGACCCGATGTGCGGCGTGGGCACCTTCCTGGTGGAAGGCGCGATGATCGCCGCCGACATGGCACCTAACCTGAATCGCGAATTGTGGGGCTTCACCACCTGGCTCGGCCACGTCCCGGCGCTGTGGAAAAAACTCCACGCCGAGGCCACTGAACGCGCGGCCATCGGCATGAACAAGCCGCCGTTGTGGGTGCGGGGCTACGAAGCCGACCCGCGCCTGATCCAGCCCGCCCGCAACAACATCGAGCGCGCCGGCCTGAGCCACTGGATCAAGGTGTACCAGGGCGAAGTCGGCACCTTCGAGCCGCGCCCGGACCAGAACCAGAAAGGCCTGGTGATCTGCAACCCGCCCTACGGCGAGCGTTTGGGTGACGAAGCCAGCCTGTTGTACCTCTACCAGAACCTCGGCGAGCGCCTGCGCCAGGCCTGCATGGGCTGGGAAGCGGCGGTGTTCACCGGCGCGCCGGACCTGGGCAAGCGCATGGGGATCCGCAGCCACAAGCAGTATTCGTTCTGGAACGGCGCATTGCCGTGCAAGTTGCTGCTGATCAAGGTCAACCCGGATCAGTTCGTCACCGGCGAGCGCCGTACCCCGGAACAGCGCCAGGCCGAACGTGAGCAGGCGGTTTACGACCAGGCCCCGGCCGAGCCGCAGGAGCGCCAGTACAACAAGAACGGCAACCCGATCAAGCCCGCCCCGGCCCCCGTGGTCGAGCAGGCGCGCCTGAGCGAAGGTGGGCAGATGTTTGCCAACCGCCTGCAAAAGAACCTCAAGCTGCTGGGCAAGTGGGCCAAGCGTGAAGGGGTGGATTGCTACCGCGTATACGACGCCGATATGCCTGAATACTCCATGGCCATCGACCTGTACCACGATTGGGTCCACGTGCAGGAATACGCTGCGCCAAAATCCATCGATCCGGAAAAAGCCTCGGCCCGCATGTTCGACGCCCTGGCGGCCATTCCCCAGGCGCTGAACATCGACAAGAGCCGCGTGGTGGTCAAGCGTCGCGAGCGCCAGAGCGGTACCAAGCAATACGAGCGCCAGAGTGCCCAGGGCAAGTTCACCGAGGTCAGCGAAGGCGGCGTGAAGCTGCTGGTCAACCTCACCGACTACCTGGACACCGGTCTGTTCCTCGACCACCGTCCGATGCGCATGCGTATCCAGAAGGAAGCGGCCGGCAAGCGTTTCCTCAACCTGTATTGCTACACCGCCACCGCCAGTGTGCACGCAGCCAAGGGCGGCGCGCGCAGCACCACCAGTGTCGACCTGTCCAAGACCTACCTGGACTGGGCACGTCGCAACTTCTCGCTCAACGGTTTTTCCGACAAGAACCGCCTGGAGCAGGGCGATGTGATGGCCTGGCTGGAGGCCAGCCGCGATGAGTTCGACATGATCTTCATCGACCCGCCGACCTTCTCCAACTCCAAGCGCATGGAAGGCATCTTCGACGTGCAGCGCGACCACGTGCAGTTGCTTGACCTGGCCATGGCGCGCCTGGCACCGGGTGGCGTGCTGTACTTCTCGAACAACTTCCGCAAGTTCCAGTTGGAGGACAATCTCAGCGAACGCTATGCGGTCGAGGAAATCAGCGACAAGACCATCGATCCGGATTTTGCGCGTAATGCGAAGATCCACCGGGCGTGGAAAATCACTGCTCGCTGATCGCCGCCACGAAAAAGCCGCAAGCCTGGACTATTCCGGGCTTGCGGCTTTTTTACGCTGGTCAAACCCTGGGCCGATGGCTATAACTTAAGGCCTAGCCAAAGTGACACCCCCCGCACGCTGGCGTTGTGAGTGTTGCCTATGCCGTTGCAAGCCGTTCGCCCGAAAATCCTAGGCTTTATCAGTGAACAGGCGTCGGCTTGGCTGGTGGCGTTGGTGGTGTTATTGGCAGGTTTTGCGCTGACGGCCATCGTCGCCTGGGCGGCCTCCGACCTCTATCAGCAACAGGTTCGCCAGCGCTTTCAGTTGCTGGTCAACGAGCGTTACAGCCGCTTGCAGGAACGTTTCGAGGATCAGGAACAACGCCTGAACAGCCTGCGGCGGTTCTTCGTCAACTCCGATGTTGTGTCCCGCGAGGAGTTCGACGGGTTTGCCCAGCCGTTACTGTTGCGCGCCCGGGCCTACGCCTGGGCACCCCGTGTGTTTCGCGGACAGCGCAGCCAATTTGAACAAGAGGTGTCCCGCCTGCGTGGGGTACCCTTTGTTATCCGTGAACTTAATAGCGTCGGCGAACTGGCCCCGGCGCCCGAGCGTGATGAATACGTTCCGGTGCTCTATAGCCAGACTCAAAGCCTGCTGGGGTCGCCCCTGGGTTTTGATCTGTTGGCCCAGCCCCTGCGGCGCTCGACCCTTGAGCGGGCGCAAAAGAGCGGCAAGCTGGCGGTGTCCCAACCGATGCAGTTGGTGGGGGTCGAGCCGGCTTATGCCACGGGTGTATTACTGGTCGCGCCGGTGAGTCACCTGCCCACGTCCGAGCCGTCCCCAAATGAGCCATACGGTTACGTAATGGCGGTGATCAGCATGCGCCAGTTGGTCGCCGAGGGCTTGCCAAAAGCGGAGCGGGACAACCTGGTGATGCAGATCGTCGACACCTCCGACTTGCAAAAGCGCGTGCTCTTCGAGTCCGGCAATGCCGTGGCCAACAGTGACCTTGCTGGCGCGCGTCGCCTGACCCTGGGCGATCATGTGTACGCCCTGAGCCTGCGCCCGAGCAAGGTGTTCGAGCAGGCCAACTATTCCTCGCTGTCCACGATCCTGACCATGGGTAGCCTACTCAGCCTGCTGCTCAGCGCCTTGCTCTATGTGCTGGTGAGCCAGCGCCAGCGTGCGTTGAAACTGGTGGAGCAACGCACTGTGCAGTTGCGCTTGCGTGAGCAGGAACTACGTGGTGCCCATGGCCAGTTGCGCAGCGTACTCAACGCCGCTACCCAAGTGGCGATCATTGCCACTGACTTGCGGGGCGTGATCAACACCTTCAACGCCGGTGCCGAGCAGATGCTGGGGTACGAGGCCGACCAGGTGGTGGGCAAGCTGACCCTGGAAAGCCTGCACTTGGCGTTGGAGCTGGAGGCACGTTCCGCGAGCCTGAGCGTGACCTTGGGCAAGCGTATCCCGGCGAGCCAGGCGATGCTGGTGGAAAGCCCCGACAACCTGCACGAAGCCCGGGAGTGGACCTTGGTCCGCCAGGATGGCAGTCAGTTGATTGTGAACATGTTGGCCACCGTATTGCTGGATGACCATGGTCTGTGGATCGGTCACCTCGCGATTTACCTGGACGTCACCGAGCAGAAACGCGCTTACGAGGCCCTGGCGGCGCGGGACCGCCTGCTCAAGAAACTCAGTGCCCACGTACCCGGGGGGATCTTCCAATTCACCCTGGAACCCCAGGATAACTGGCGCTTTATCTACGCCAGCGACGGCATGCGCGATATCTATGAAATCGAGGTCAGCGCGTTGCAGCGGGATGCGACGAAGGTCTTCGAGCGAATCCACCCGCTGGACGCGGAACGGGTGCGGGCCTCGATTCGCCTGTCGGCATTGCAGTTGAGCCACTGGCGCGAAGAGTACCGGGTGCAGTTGCCGCAACGGGGGTTGCGCTGGATTCGCGGCGAGGCCACCCCGGAAGAGTTACCGGGGGGCGGTACGCTGTGGCATGGCTATGTGTCGGACATTTCGGACTTGAAGCGGGTTGAAGAGGAGCTGCGCGCGCTGTCCATCACAGATTCCCTGACCGGGATTCACAACCGTCGCTATTTCCAGGACCGCCTCAGGACCGAGATGGCGAGACTCAACCGGACCAGTGGGGCGCTGTCGGTGATCATGCTCGATATCGATCATTTCAAGCGTATCAACGACCAGCACGGGCATGCGGTTGGCGACGGGGTGTTGCAGGAGTTATGCAGGCGCATCAGTCAGCGTCTGCGCCGCACCGACGTGTTCTGCCGCCTGGGGGGCGAGGAATTCATGGTGCTGTGCCCCAATACCGATGGCGAGCAGGCTTATGGCCTGGCCATGGAGTTGTGGCAATCCCTGCGTAACCTGCCGATGGAGCCTGTGGGCATCGTCACCGCCAGCTTTGGTGTGGCCAGCTGGCGGGTGGATGAAGGCATTGATGGCCTGTTGTTGCGTGCCGACTCGGCGGTGTACGTGGCCAAGCAGGCGGGCAGGGACCGGGTAGAGGCCGAGAAGGCGCGGGCCTGATGCTCGCTCCTATAGGACGGGAGCCGCCGCCGCCAGTTTTGGCTGGCGGTACAGATCCAGCAGCACCTGGTCCAGCACCGACGACGCGCCCCACGGCTTCGGATCGTTGAGGATCGCCACCACCGCCCAGGTGTTGCCGTTGTTGTCGCGGCTGAACCCGGCAATGGCGCGCACGGTATTCAAGGTACCGGTCTTGACGTGGGCTTCGCCGCGCATGGCGGTGGTCTTCAGGCGTTTGCGCATGGTGCCGTCGGTGCCGGCGATCGGCATCGAGCTGATGTATTCCGCAGCGTAGGGGCTTTTCCAGGCGGCTTGCAGCATGGCGGCCATTTCGCGGGCGCTGACCCGTTCGGCACGGGACAGGCCCGAACCGTTCTCCATCACCAGGTGTGGCGCGGTGATGCCTTTCTTCGCCAGCCACTGGCGCACCACACGTTGCGCGGCCTTGGCATCGTCGCCGTCGGCATCGTTGCGGAACTGCGCGCCCAGGCTCAGGAACAATTGCTGGGCCATGGTGTTGTTACTGTATTTATTGATGTCGCGGATGATTTCCGCCAGGTCCGGCGAAAAGGCGCGGGCCAGTACCTTGGCATCCTTGGGCACCGGTGCCTGGATATCGCGGCCCTGGATGCTGCCGCCCAGTTCCTGCCAGATCGCCCGTACCGCGCCAGCGGTGTAGGTGGCGTGGTCCAGCAACGACAGATAAGTCTGCGAGCTGCAGCCATCGGCCAATTGGCCGCTGACGGTGACCGTCATACTGCCATCGGCGCCTGTGACCGGGTTGTAGCGTACGTCGCCGGTGCACTGCTTGGCGTTGGAGGCCTTGACCTGGTTGTCGATGCGGATGCTGGCAATCGGCGGCTCGACCGAGACGAGCACGCGCCCCGAATCGTTACGGGTCACAAAGCGCAGGGCCTTGAGGTTGACCAGCAGGGCGTCGGGCTTGACCAGGAACGGTTTGTTCTCGTCGTTGCCGTCATCATTGAATTCCGGCAACTGCGGTTGGTTGAAGAAACTGCGGTCCAGCACCAGGTCACCGGTGACTTGCTGCACGCCATTGGCCCGCAGGTCGCGCATCAGCAGCCAGAGTTTTTCCATGTTCAGCTTGGGGTCGCCGCCGCCCTTGAGGTACAGGTTGCCGTGCAACACGCCACCGCTGAGGGTGCCGTCGGTGTAGAACTCGGTTTTCCACTGGTGGTTGGGGCCGAGCATTTCCAGGGCCGCATAGGTGGTGACCAGTTTCATGGTGGAGGCCGGGTTTACCGAGACGTCGGCGTTGAATACCGTGGGGGTGCCGGGGCCGTTCAGCGGGATCATCACCAGGGACAGCGCAGTGTTTTGCAGCTTGGCTTTGGCGAGTGCCTGCTGGACGTTCGGGGGCAGGGTGTTATTGATCGGGGCAGCGGAGGTGGAAAAGGCCAGTGGCAGGAGAAAACTGGCGAGTAGCAATGGACGCAAAGATTTGATCATAAGAAGTAAAACCCTACTGCTGAGGAGGGTGAAAAAGGCGAGGGGTAGATAGGAAAATTCCCTCAATGGTCATGAAAGTGTCGGCATTATGCCCCAAGGTGAAGGCACTTGTAGCTGAACGATAGCTGGTAATTGGCGTTTTTTTAACAGCAAACGGCCGCCTGTCCCAGAGAGTCGGGCAATCGTCGTCTTAAACTGCTAAAGTGCCGCCCGTTATTACTTATGAGGATTGTTCCAATGGCGACTAACCGTTCCCAGCGTCTGCGCAAAAAACTGTGCGTTGATGAATTTCAAGAGCTGGGTTTCGAACTGAACCTGGACTTCAAAGAAGGCCTGAGTGAAGAAGCTATCGACGCTTTCCTCGAAGCATTCATCAAAGAAGCCATGGAAGCCAACGGCCTGGGCTATGTCGGCGGCGATGACTACGGTCTGGTTTGCCTGCAGAAGCGTGGCTCGGTCTCCGAAGAGCAGCGCGCTGCCGTCGAAGCCTGGCTGAAAACCCGTTCCGAGCTGACCAAGGCTGAAGTCAGCCCGCTGCTGGACGTGTGGTATCCGGAAAAGCCGATCAACGCGGCTAAGTGATACTGAAAAAAACGGCGACCTGAGGGTCGCCGTTTTTTTATGCCTTGCGCCAGTTCAGAATCAGCAGCGTCAACACCCCCGCCACAATCCCCCAGAACGCCGAGCCGATGGAAAACAACGTCAAGCCTGACGCGGTGACCATAAAGGTGATCAGCGCCGCTTCCCGTTCCTTCGGCTCATTCATGGCGATACTCAAGCCATTGATGATCGAGCCAAACAAGGCCAAGGCCGCAATCGACAGCACCAGTTCCTTGGGCAAGGCTGCGAACAGTGCCGCCAGTGTTGCGCCGAACACCCCGGCTATCCCGTAGAACACCCCGCACCATACGGCGGCGGTGTAGCGTTTATTACGGTCTTCATGGGCGTGGGGGCCGGTGCAGATCGCTGCGCTGATCGCCGCCAGGTTGATGCCGTGGGAGCCAAAGGGCGCCAGCACCAGCGAGGCCAGGCCGGTGGCGGTGATCAGCGGCGAGGCCGGCACGTTATAGCCATCGGCCCGCAGTACGGCGACGCCGGGCATGTTCTGCGAGGTCATCGCCACCACGAACAACGGAATCCCGATGCTGATGGTTGCCGCCAACGAGAAGTGCGGTGTCGTCCACACCGGCGTCGCCACTTCCAGGTGGAAACCGCTGAAGTCCAGCAAGCCCATCAGCCCCGACAGCAGGGTACCGATTATCAGGGCGGCCAGTACCGCGTAGCGTGGCGACAGACGCTTGATGATCAGGTAGGTGAAAAACATCCCCAGTACCAGGCCGGTGCGATGCTGCGCGGCGACGAAAATTTCGCTGCCGATCTTGAACAGGATCCCCGCCAGCAACGCGGCCGCCAACGATGCCGGGATGCGCTTGACCAGTTTTTCAAAGCTGCCGGTGAGCCCGCAGAGCGTCACCAGCACCGCGCAGGTGATGTAGGCGCCGATGGCCTCGCCGTAACTCACACCGCCCAGGCTGGTGATCAACAGCGCCGCGCCGGGGGTGGACCAGGCAATGGTGATCGGCGTGCGATAGCGCAGGGACAGGCCGATGCTGCAGACCGCCATGCCGATGGAAATCGCCCAGATCCACGAAGAAATCTGCGCCGTGGTCAAGCCGGCCGCCTGGCCGGCCTGGAACATCAGCACCAGGGAGCTGGTATAGCCGGTCATCATGGCGATAAAGCCGGCGACGACGGCGGAGGCAGAAGTGTCGGCCAGCGGGCGCAAGGGCGCTTGGGTGGCGTCGGTCATGGAGAGGTGTTCCTTTTACCTGGGTGTTTGCCGGTGACGGCGCAGATTCAAGCCTAAACTCAAACGTAACGACTCATTGCAATACAGACGGCACCGCAAACAGCCGTACAGTGTGTTGGCGCAGTGGGTTGTGTACAATGTGCGCTGTTTTTAGGTGATACTTGCCAGCGACCCCGTGTTGCCGTATTACCTTAAAGTTGCCGTATTACCGTTAATTCGCCGCCGTTCTCCCTACCCGAGTGCCCATGAACGAACAGTTGCAACCTCTCAAGAAACAACCGCGAGCCGGCAAGGTCGGTCGCAGCGGAACCCAGGACGATATCGTCTACGCGCATATCTTCGAGGCGATCCTCGAGCAGCGCCTGGCACCCGGTACCAAATTGAGCGAAGAGGCACTGGGCGAAATCTTCGGCGTCAGCCGCACCATTATTCGCCGCGCGCTGTCGCGCCTGGCCCATGAAGGCGTGGTGTTGCTGCGGCCCAATCGTGGCGCGGTGGTGGCGAGCCCAAGCGTGGAAGAAGCACGCCAGGTGTTCCTGGCCCGGCGCCTGGTAGAGCGGGCGATCACCGAGCTGGCGGTGCAGCACGCCACCGCCGAGCAACTGGCCGAACTGCGCCAGATGGTCAACGACGAGCGCGACAGCTTCTCCCGCGGCGATCGCGGGGCGGGCATCCGCCTCTCCGGCGAGTTCCACCTCAAGCTGGCCGAGGCCGCGAAAAACGCGCCGCTGATCAGCTTCCAGCGCAGCCTGGTGTCCCAGACCTCGTTGATCATCGCCCAGTACGAAAGCGGCAACCGCTCGCACTGCTCCTACGATGAGCACACGCAACTGATCGACGCTATCGAAGCGAGGGACGCGGCGCTGGCGGTGAATTTGATGATGCATCACATGGATCACATCGACAGCAAGCTCAACCTCGACGAGGAAAGTGCGTCGGATGATTTGCATGCGGTGTTCTCGCATCTGTTGCAGACCAAGAAGCCGGGGCGTTCTTCGGTCAAGCTGTAAACCCGATTAAAAAATGTGGGAGGGGGCTTGCTCCCGATGGCAGAGTGTCAGTCACTGAATTAAGTGCCTGATCCACCGCTATCGGGAGCAAGCCCCCTCCCACATTTGTTTTGTGTCGTGGCGCAGATCAGCGTTGGTGCACGAGTTGGCCGGCCGCATACGTCTGCAACACCGTCCGATCATCCCCCAGGGTCATCAACACGAACAACGTCTCGGCAATGTTATTGGCTTGCTTCAAGCGATAGCTCAGCAGCGGCGTGGCGTTGTAGTCCAGCACCAGGAAGTCGGCATCGGTGCCCGGCTGCAGCGTGCCGATCTTGTCTTCCAGGCGCAGCGCCCGCGCACCACCCAGGGTAGCCAGGTACAGTGACTTGAAGGGGCTCAACCGCGCGCCCTGCAGTTGCATGACCTTGTAGGCTTCGTTCAAGGTTTGCAGCAGCGAGAAACTGGTGCCGCCACCCACATCGGTGCCCAGGCCGACATTCAGCTTGTGTTTCTCGGCCATCGGCAGGTTGAACAGGCCGCTGCCGAGGAAGAGGTTCGAGGTCGGACAGAACGCCACCGCCGACCCCGTCTCCGCCAACCGTGCGCACTCGTCATCACACAGGTGCACGCCGTGGGCAAACACCGAGCGCTCGCCCAGCAGCTGGTAGTGGTCGTACACATCCAGATAGCCGCTGCGCTCCGGAAACAGCGCCTTCACCCACTCGACTTCCTGCTTGTTCTCACTGATGTGCGTCTGCATGTACAGGTCCGGGTACTCGCCCAGCAGTTGCCCGGCGAGCGCCAATTGTTCCGGCGTGCTGGTCGGCGCAAAACGCGGGGTGACCGCGTAGTGCAGGCGGCCCTTGCCGTGCCAGCGTTCGATCAGCGCCTTGCTTTGCTGGTAGCCGGATTCGGCGGTGTCGGTAAGGTAGTCCGGAGCGTTGCGGTCCATCATCACCTTGCCGGCGATCATGCGCAGGTCGAGTTTTTCCGCCGCCTCAAAGAATGCGTTCACCGACTGCGGATGCACACTGCCGAACACCAGTGCGGTGGTGGTGCCGTTGCGCAGCAGTTCCTTGATAAAAATGCCTGCGACTTCTTCGGCGTGGGCCTTGTCGGCGAACTGGCTTTCGCACGGGAAGGTGTAGGTGTTGAGCCAGTCCAGCAACTGCTCGCCATACGCGCCGACCATGCCGGTTTGCGGCAGGTGGATATGGGTGTCGATCAGGCCGGGGATGATCAGCGCATCCTGGTAATGGGTGATGTCGATGTCGGCAGGCAAGCTCGGCAGCAGGTCGGCGGCATGGCCCACGGCGCTGATCCGGCCGTTTTCGATCACCAGCAGGCCGTCTTCGAAATACTCGTAGGAGGCTTCGATCCCAACTTCAGCGGGGTCGGCGATGCTGTGCAGGAGGGCGGCACGGTAGGCTTTGCGAGTCAAAGGCATGGTCGTCTCAATTGATAGCTTGGCTTCGGCGCGAGGCCGGCAGCAATTTGGCAATGGGTTCGGCGCTCGCGGTGTGCTGGCCGAAACTGGCGTTATAGGTGGCGATGATTTCGCCGGCGATGGAGATGGCGATCTCCACCGGCAACTTGCCCTTCACCTCGCTGAGGCCCATGGGGCAACGCATGCGTTGCATCTGCGCGGCGTCGAAGCCGCGATCGCGCAGGCGGTGTTCGAACTTGACGCGTTTGGTCTTCGAACCGATCAGGCCGAAGTAGGCAAAGTCATTGCGCTTGAGCAGGGCGGCGGTGAGTTCCAGGTCCAGCGCGTGATTGTGGGTCATGACGATGCAGTAACTGCCCACCGGCAGGTCGGCAATTTCGTCCACTGGCTCTTCGCTGATGATTTTACGCACGCCCTGGGGGATATGTTCCGGAAACTCCTGCTCGCGGGAATCGATCCAGCGTACCCGGCACGGCAGGCTCGCCAGCAACGGCACCAGCGCGCGGCCGACATGGCCGGCGCCGAACACCGCGATCTGCGCCTGCACCTGGCCCATGGGTTCGAACAGCAGCACGGTGACGCCACCGCAGCACTGGCCCAGGCTGGCGCCGAGGCTGAAGCGCTCCAGATGGGTGTTCTGCTGGCCGCGCACGAGCATGTCGCGGGCGATCTGCATGGCCTTGTATTCCAGGTGCCCGCCGCCGATGGTGTCGAAGGTCTGCGCGGCACTGATCACCATCTTCGAACCGGCATTGCGCGGCGTGGAGCCGAGCTCTTCGATGATGGTCACCAGTACGCAGGGTTCGCCCCGGTTCTGCAGGTCGGCGAGGGCGCTGATCCAGTTGTTCATGTTTACCTCAACATTACTGTTGGCAGTTCGGCCGTCATCGGTCTAGAGCGAAGCCATTTCAGTTTCAGTCTCGACAGCTGTCGCCGTCTGCAACCTGCGCATCTGCTCACACCCCCACAACACCCGCTCCGGTGTCGCCGGCGCATCGATCTTCGGCTGATGGCGATAATCAGCCAGGCTCGCCACCGCGTCCTTGATCGCGCACCACGAGGCAATCCCGAGCATGAACGGTGGCTCGCCCACGGCCTTGGAATGGAACACCGTGTCTTCCGGGTTCTTGCGGTTTTCCACCAGCTTCACACGCAAATCCAAAGGCATGTCGGCCACCGCCGGGATCTTGTAGCTGGCCGGGCCGCAGGTCTCTAGCTTGCCCTTGTTGTTCCACACCAGCTCTTCCATGGTCAGCCAGCCCATGCCTTGGATAAAGCCGCCTTCCACCTGGCCGATGTCGATGGCCGGGTTCAGCGAGGCGCCCACGTCGTGGAGGATGTCGGTGCGCAGCATCTTGTATTCGCCGGTCAGGGTGTCGACGATCACTTCGCAGCACGCCGCGCCGAAGGCGAAGTAGTAGAACGGCCGACCGCGGGCCTGGCTGCGGTCGTAGAAGATTTTCGGGGTCTTGTAGAAGCCGGTGCTCGACAGCGAGACCTGGGCGAAATACGCCTGTTGGATCAGCGCTTCAAAGCTCAGGATCTGCTCGCGCACGCGCACATGACCGTTATGGAATTCCACATCCGCTTCGCTCACGTCGTACTTGCGCGCGGCAAACTCCACCAGGCGTTGCTTGATGGTTTCGGCGGCGTTCTGCGCGGCCTTGCCGTTCAGGTCCGCACCGCTGGACGCGGCGGTCGGCGAGGTGTTGGGCACCTTGTCGGTGTTGGTGGCGGTGATCTGCACGCGGTCGATGTCCACCTGGAACACTTCGGCCACCACTTGTGCGACCTTGGTGTTCAAGCCCTGGCCCATCTCGGTGCCGCCGTGGTTCAGGTGGATGCTGCCGTCGGTGTAGATATGGATCAGCGCACCGGCCTGGTTCAGGAAGCTCGCCGTGAACGAGATCCCGAATTTCACCGGCGTCAGCGCCAGGCCTTTCTTCAGGATCGGGCTGTGGGCGTTGTACAGGCGGATCGCTTCACGGCGCTCGGCGTATTGGCTGCTGGCTTCAAGTTCGGCGGTCATCTCTTCGAGCATGTTGTGCTCGACGGTCTGGTAGTAGTGGGTGACGTTGCGCTCGGTCTTGCCGTAGTAGTTGGCCTTGCGCACCGCCAATGGGTCCAGCGCCAGATGACGGGCGATGGCGTCCATCACTTCCTCGATGGCGACCATGCCTTGCGGGCCGCCGAAGCCGCGATAGGCGGTATTGGACGCGGTGTTGGTCTTGCAGCGATGGCCGTTCACCGTGGCATCGCCCAGGTAATACGCGTTGTCGGCGTGGAACATGGCGCGGTCGACGATCGAGTTGGACAGGTCCGGCGAGCAGCCGCAGTTACCGGCCAGCTCCAGGTTGATCCCGTGCAGGCGACCGCTGTCGTCGAAGCCCACGTCGTATTCGATATAGAAGGGGTGGCGCTTGCCGGTCATCAGCATGTCTTCGACGCGCGGCAGGCGCATCTTGGTCGGCTGGCCGGTGAGGCGCGCCACCACCGCGCACATGCACGCCGGGCTGGCGGCCTGGGTTTCCTTGCCGCCGAAACCGCCGCCCATGCGGCGCATATCGACGACGATCTTGTTCATCGACACATCCAGCACTTCGGCCACCAGCTTCTGCACTTCGGTGGGGTTCTGCGTGGAGCAATAGACGATCATGCCGCCGTCTTCGGTGGGCATTACCGAGGAAATCTGGGTTTCCAGGTAGAAGTGTTCCTGGCCGCCGATATGCAGGGTGCCCTGGAGGCGGTGCTTGGCGGTCGCCAGCGCGCCGGCCGAATCACCCCGTTGGTGGGTGTGGCTGTCGAGCACGAAGTGCTTGTTGCGAAAGGCCTCGACCACATCCAGCACGGGCTCCAGGTCTTCATATTCGATCACGGCCGCCATCGCGGCCTTACGTGCGGTGTCCAGGTCGCGGGCGGCCACGGCCAAAACCACCTGGCCGACGAACTGCACCGTGTCTATGGCCAGCAAGGGGTCGCCGGGCAGCAGCGGGCCGATGTCTTTCAGGCCCGGCACGTCTTCGTGGGTGATGACGATACGCACACCGTCGAAGGCGTAGCAGGGCGTGGTGTCGATGCGGATGATCCGGGCGTGGGCGCGGTCGGACATGCGTGCATACAGGTGCAGTTGGTTGGGGAATTCCAGGCGGTCATCGATGTACTGCGCTTCACCGGACACGTGCTTGGCGGCGCTGTCATGCTTGACGCTGCGGCCGACCCCGGAGGTCAGGTCCTGGGCAAACAGCGCGGCCAGTTCGGCCTGGGTTTTTTCCACGGCGTGATGGTTAGACATAAGCGGTCACCCGAGTCTCGATGTGCGGCGTTTGCAGTTCGATGAAGTATTTGCGCAGCAGGTTCCGGGCGCTGAGCAGGCGGTATTCCTTGCTGGCGCGGAAGTCCGACAGCGGGGTGAAATCCTCGGCCAGGGCAGCGCAGGCTTTCTCGACGGTGGCGGCGTTCCAGGTGGCACCGACTAACACGGCTTCGCAGTTTTTCGCGCGTTTTGGCGTGGCGGCCATGCCGCCGAACGCGACGCGGGCATCACTGATCACACCGTTGTCGATCTTCAGGTTGAATGCAGCGCAGACGGCGGAAATATCATCGTCCAGGCGCTTGGAAACCTTGTAGGCACGGAACAGCGCGTGGCCCTTGGGTACGATGATTTTCTCGATGAACTCGCTGTCCTGGCGCGCCGTCACACGGTAGTCGATGAAGTAGTCTTCCAGGGCCAACGTACGGCGCGTGTTGCCTTTGCACAGCACGATCTGCGCGCCGAGAGCGATCAACAGCGGCGGCGAATCGCCAATGGGCGAAGCGTTGCCGATATTGCCGCCCAGGGTGCCCTGGTTACGAATTTGCAGGGAAGCGAAGCGGTGCAGCAGGTCGCCGAAATCCGGGTATTCGTGGTGCAGCACGGTGTAGCAGTCGGAGAGGGCAGTGGCGGCGCCGATTTCCAGGCGGTCGTCGAAGTCCTCGATGCGCTTCATCTCTTCAATATTGCCGACATAGATCATCACCGGCAGGGTGCGGTGGAACTGGGTGACTTCCAGCGCCAGGTCGGTGCCGCCGGCCAGCAGGCGGGCTTGCGGGTAGGCGTCGTAGAGGTCGGCCAGGTCGGCAACGGTGAGGGGCACCAGGCAGCGTTTGTCGCCGCTGTTGAGTTCACCGGTTTGGGTCGGCGCGATGGCTTTGAGGCGGGCGATGGTCTCGGCCTGGCGGCTGTCGAACTGGTCCGCCGGTTTGTTGCAGCAGGCCTGTTCGGCGGCGGCCAGGATCGGCCGATAGCCGGTGCAGCGGCACAGGTTGCCGGCCAGGGCTTCGTGGGCCTTCTGGCTGTCGGGGGCGTCGCTGTTCTTTTGCAGGGCGAACAACGACATCACAAACCCGGGGGTGCAAAAGCCGCATTGTGAGCCGTGGCACTCGACCATGGCCTGTTGCACGCTGTGCAGTTGGCCCTGGTGCTTGAGGTCTTCGACGCTGATCAATTGCTTGCCGTGCAGCGACGATACAAATGTCAGGCAGGAATTGAGGCTGCGATAACGGATCTGCTCAACGCCCTGAGGGTCGGTGTGCAACTCGCCGACCACCACCGTGCACGCACCGCAGTCGCCGCTGGCGCAGCCTTCCTTGGTACCGGGTTTGCCCACATGCTCGCGCAGATAGTTGAGCACGGTCAGGTTGGGGTCCAGGGCGTGCTCGCTACGGAGTTCCTGGTTAAGTAAAAACTGGATCACGGAAGGCCTCGCAGACTCATTATTGTTGTTAACCGCTTTGCGCCGAATCTAGTCATGTCTGACTTTTCGGTCAATGATTTTCTGACTGGAAGGTCAGGAAATTGCGATCGCAACACTTTCAATTATGGTTCAGTCTTCTGAAACCGGCGTTTTTGGGGGCGTGTGGGTGTTCAGCTTTGCTTATTTCATGCCAAATTCGCCACGGTGGGCGTAGCGCCATCAGCGGGCCAATGCGCTACACTGCCGCGCTTGTACCGATAGACGATTTTGAAGGGAAAACATGACGTTCAAGGCGCCGGACAGTCTCGCCGAGCAAATCGCTCACCACCTCGCCGAACGTATCATTCGCGGCGATCTCAAGCCTGGGGAGCGGATCCAGGAACAGAAAGTCACGCTGGCGCTGAATGTCAGCCGTGGCTCCGTGCGTGAAGCTTTACTGATCCTCGAACGCCGCCACCTGATCGCGATCCTGCCGCGCCGTGGCGCCCATGTGACCGAGCTCACGGCGCACAAGGTGCAGAGCCTGTGCACGCTGATGAGCGAGTTGTATATCCTGCTTGGCAATGCGGTCGCCCAGGGCTGGCAGACCCAGGCCGACATGGCGCCGTTCGTCCAGATCCAGCAGCGCCTGGTGAGCAATTTCGAGCGCCAGGACATCCGCGCCTTTGTCGAAGAATGCTTCAATGTGATGCGCGCCGCGTACCCCTTCGCCAACAACCCGTATTTGCAGGAAACCGTCGAGAACCTGCAACCGGCGATGAACCGTGCCTATTACCTGGCCCTGGATCAGCGCAAGGCGTCCATGAGCGAGTACCTGGCGCTGTTCGAGCAACTGCTCGCCGCCGTACTCGCCCGTGACCTGGAGCAGATCCGCCAGGTGCTGTCGGCCTACTGCCAGCGCAGCAGCTCGCTGGTCATCGCTGCGTTGGCGGACGCCTAAACGTGCGGCTCAAGTGCATCAAACTGGCGGGGTTCAAATCCTTCGTCGACCCGACCACGGTGAACTTCCCCAGTAACATGGCGGCAGTGGTCGGGCCCAATGGCTGCGGCAAGTCGAACATCATCGACGCCGTACGCTGGGTGATGGGCGAGAGCTCGGCAAAAAACCTGCGTGGCGAGTCGATGACCGACGTCATCTTCAACGGCTCCACCAGCCGCAAGCCGGTGAGCCAGGCGAGCATCGAACTGGTGTTCGACAACTCCGACGGCACCCTGGTCGGCGAATACGCGGCCTACGCGGAAATCTCCATCCGCCGCAAGGTGACGCGCGACAGCCAGAACAGTTACTTCCTCAACGGCACCAAGTGCCGACGCCGGGACATTACCGACATCTTCCTCGGCACCGGCCTGGGCCCGCGCAGCTATTCGATCATCGAACAGGGCATGATCTCCAAGCTGATCGAAGCCAAGCCCGAAGACCTGCGCAACTTTATCGAAGAAGCAGCCGGCATCTCCAAGTACAAGGAGCGCCGCCGCGAGACCGAGAACCGTATTCGCCGCACCCATGAAAACCTCGCCCGCCTCACCGACCTGCGCGAAGAGCTGGAGCGCCAGTTGGAGCGCCTGCACCGCCAGGCCCAGGCGGCCGAGAAGTATCAGGAATACAAGGGCGAAGAGCGCCAGCTCAAGGCGCAACTGTCGGCCCTGCGCTGGCAGGCGTTGAACGATCAGGTGGGCCAGCGCGAAGCGATCATCGGCACCCAGGAAATCAGCTTTGAAGCGCTGGTGGCCGAACAGCGCAATGCCGACGCCGCCATCGAGCGCCTGCGCGACGGGCACCATGACCTGTCCGAGCGCTTCAATCTGGTGCAGGGCCGCTTCTATTCGGTGGGCGGTGATATTGCCCGGGTCGAGCAAAGCATCCAGCACGGCCAGCAGCGCCTGCGTCAGTTGCAGGACGATTTGAAGGAAGCCGAACGCGCGCGCCTGGAAACCGAATCGCACCTGGGCCACGACCGCACCTTGCTGCTGACGTTGGGCGAAGAGCTGGACATGCTCACCCCCGAGCAGGACATCACCAACGCCGCCGCCGAAGAGGCCGCCGCCGCGCTGGAAGAATCCGAAACCACCATGCACGGCTGGCAGGAGCAGTGGGACGCCTTCAACCTGCAATCCGCCGAACCGCGGCGCCAGGCCGAGGTGCAGCAGTCGCGCATCCAGCAACTGGAAACCAGCATGGAACGCCTGGCCGAGCGCCAGCGTCGCCTGCAGGAAGAGCGCGTGCTGCTTGCCGCCGACCCGGAAGACGCGGCGATCATGGAGCTCAGCGAGCAACTGGCCGAAAGCGAAATGACCCTGGAGGAGCTGGAAGCCAGCGAAGAACAACAAGTGGAGCGCCTGGAGCAATTGCGTCAGCAACTGCAACAGGCGACCCAGGCCCAGCAGCAGGCCCAGGGCGATTTGCAGCGGCTCAATGGCCGGCTGGCGTCCCTTGAAGCCTTGCAGCAAGCGGCGTTGGACCCAGGCACCGGCACCGCCGAATGGCTGCGTGACCAACACCTGGCCGAGCGTCCGCGCTTGGCCGAAGGCTTGAAAGTTGAAACCGGTTGGGAGCTGGCGGTAGAGACAGTTCTAGGCGCCGACCTGCAAGCCGTACTGGTGGATGATTTTGGCGGCTTCGACCTGGCCGGCTTCGCCCAGGGCGATCTGCGTTTGCTCAGCCCCGCCGCTGATGGCACGCGAGTGCCGGGCAGCCTGCTGGACAAGGTCGAAGCGGCGATTGACCTGTCGCCGTGGCTGGGCCAGGTCAAGCCGGTGGAGTCCCTGGAACAGGCCCTGGCCCAGCGCGGTCAACTGGCGGGCGGCGAAAGCCTGATCAGCCGCGACGGTTACTGGGTCGGCCGCCACTTCCTGCGGGTGCGCCGCGCCAGTGAAGCGGAAAGCGGCGTTCTGGCCCGAGGCCAGGAAATCGTCAACCTGATCGCCGAGCGTGAAGAGCGCGAAGCTACCTTGGAAAGCCTCGAAACCGAACTGCAAACCCTGCGCGCCACCCAGCGCCAGCAAGAGACCGGCCGCGAACATCTGCGGCGCCTGTTGCAGGACGAAGCGCGCCAGCAAGGCGAATTGAAAGCGCAGCTCTCCGCGAGCAAAGCCAAGGCCGAGCAACTGACCCTGCGCCGTACCCGTCTCGATGAGGAAGTGGCCGAGATGGGCGAGCAGCGCGCCCTGGAACACGAGCAGATCGGCGAAGCGCGCCTGCAATTGCAGGAAGCCCTCGACAGCATGGCCCTGGACACCGAGCAGCGCGAATTGCTGCTGGCCCAGCGTGACAGCCTGCGCGAGCGCCTTGATCGTGTGCGCCAGGAAGCCCGCCAGCACAAGGACCACGCCCATCAGTTGGCCGTGCGCCTGGGTTCGCTCAAGGCCCAGCACAATTCCACAGCCCAGGCCCTTGAGCGCCTGGAGATGCAGTCCGAACGCCTGACCGAAAAACGCGAGCAACTGAGCCTCAACCTGGAGGAGGGCGAAGCGCCGCTGGAAGAGCTGCGCCTCAAGCTTGAAGAGTTGCTCGACAAGCGCATGACCGTCGACGAAGAACTCAAGACCGCACAGATCGCCCTGGAAGACGCCGACCGCGAATTGCGCGACGCAGAAAAACGCCGGACCCAGGCCGAGCAGCAATCCCAGCTGATTCGCGGCCAGCTCGAGCAACAGCGCATGGAATGGCAAGCCCTGACCGTGCGCCGCAAGGCCCTGCAAGACCAATTGCTCGAAGACGGCTACGACTTGCACGGTGTGCTCAATACCTTGACCGCCCAGGCCAGCGAGAAAGAAGCCGAGGAAGAACTTGAACGGATTGCCGCACGTATCCAGCGACTGGGCGCGATCAACCTCGCGGCCATCGATGAATACCAGCAGCAGTCCGAGCGCAAACGTTATCTGGATGCCCAGGACGCCGACCTGGTGGAAGCCCTGGACACCCTGGAAAACGTAATCCGCAAGATCGACAAGGAAACCCGTAATCGCTTCAAAGATACCTTTGATCAGATTAATGGCGGTTTACAGGCGTTATTCCCGAAAGTTTTCGGTGGTGGCAGCGCTTACTTGGAACTGACGGGCGAAGATCTACTCGATACAGGGGTAACGATCATGGCGCGGCCTCCGGGCAAGAAGAACAGCACCATCCATTTGTTGTCCGGCGGCGAAAAAGCCCTGACCGCATTGGCCCTGGTGTTTGCCATCTTCAAGTTGAACCCGGCGCCGTTCTGCATGCTCGATGAAGTTGATGCACCATTGGATGACGCTAACGTTGGACGCTATGCGCGACTGGTCAAGGAGATGTCCCAGACGGTGCAGTTCATCTATATCACCCACAACAAGATCGCCATGGAAATGGCTGATCAGTTGATGGGGGTGACAATGCATGAACCGGGTTGTTCACGTTTGGTCGCGGTGGATGTCGAAGAAGCGATGGCGATGGTGGAATCCTGAGCTGCGCCATGAGAGAAAGTTTTCCGCGCGATGTCAGGTGATTTACCGGCCGAGTGAAAGTGGCAAATGGACATATTTGTTCAAGGCATTTTGACAGACGGTGTAAAGTTATCTTTGGTCGTGCTAGTTTAATGTCAATTTTTCGTATGCGTGGGCAAAACGTCAGTCAGAACATAGAGTTGGCGCCACGTTTTAAAGCGGTTTGCACGGTGCTAAACCCCTTATTTTTCAGCATTTTTTATTAGAGGCACGGGATTACATGGAAATCGGTCTGCGCGAGTGGCTGATCGTCATCGGCATCATTGTCATTGCCGGTATTCTTTTTGATGGCTGGCGCCGCATGCGCGGTGGCAAGGGCAAGCTCAAATTCCGTCTGGACCGCAACCTGTCCAACTTGCCCGACGACGACGGCAGCGCCGAGCTGCTGGGGCCGCCCCGTGTGCTGGATACCCATAAGGAACCGCAACTGGACGAGCATGACCTGCCGTCGATGAGTGCGCCGGTGCGTGAAGCCCGCGAGCCGTCCTCCAAGCGTGGCAAACGCGCCAGTGCAGCTGTTGCCGAACCGCATCAGGGTGACCTCAACCTCGACGTGGATGAAGGCCCGAGCTTCAGCAGCCGCGACGATGATTTCCCGGATGAAAACGCCGGCAAGAATGCGCCGCGCCAATCGGTCAACGATCAGCCTGCCGCTGAAGAAGTGCTGGTGATCAGCGTGATCTGCCGCGACGCCGCCGGCTTCAAGGGCCCGGCCCTGTTGCAGAACATCCTCGAAAGCGGCCTGCGCTTTGGCGAGATGGATATTTTCCACCGCCACGAAAGCATGGCCGGCAACGGCGAAGTGCTGTTCTCCATGGCCAACGCGGTCAAGCCAGGCACCTTCGACCTGGACGACATCGACCTGTTCAGCACCCCTGCGGTGAGCTTCTTCCTCGGTCTGCCGGGCCCGCGTCACCCGAAACAAGCGTTCGACGTGATGGTGGCCGCTGCCCGCAAGCTGTCCCAGGAACTCAACGGCGAGCTCAAGGATGACCAACGCAGCGTCCTGACCGCCCAGACCATCGAACACTACCGTCAGCGCATCGTCGAGTTCGAGCGTCGCGCCCTGACACAGAAACGCTGAGGATTGGTTTCCAGCGTTGTCATTAGAATAAGCGCACCAACATTTGAGCAGCTTCGGCTGCTCTTTTGCTTTATGAGAGAACACCCATGACCGCCGCCCACACCCGCATCCTCGAACTGCGCGCTGAACTGGATCAGCACAACTACCGTTACCACGTCCTCGACGAACCGAGCATTCCGGACGCCGAGTACGACCGGCTGTTCCACGAGCTCAAGGCCCTGGAGGCCGAGCATCCGGACCTGGTGACGCGGGACTCGCCGACGCAGCGGGTCGGCAGTGCGGCGTTGTCAGCCTTTACCCAGGTACGCCATGAGATCCCGATGCTCAGCCTGGGCAACGCGTTTGATGAAACCACCATGCTCGAGTTCGATCGCCGGGTCACCGAGGGTCTTGACCTGCCGGTGGGCGACCTGTTTGGCGGTGGCGCAGCGGTGGAATACAGTTGCGAGCCGAAGCTGGATGGCCTCGCGGTCAGCCTGCTTTATCAGGATGGCGAGTTGGTACGCGGCGCCACCCGAGGTGACGGCACCACTGGCGAGGACATCAGCGTCAACGTGCGTACCGTGCGCAATATCCCCTTGAAACTGCATGGCAGCGGCTGGCCGGCGACCCTGGAAGTGCGCGGCGAAGTGTTCATGTCCAAGGCCGGTTTCGAGCGGCTCAACGCCTCGCAACTGGAACTCGGCGGCAAGACCTTCGCCAACCCGCGTAATGCGGCGGCGGGCAGCTTGCGTCAGCTGGATTCGAAGATCACCGCCAGTCGTCCGCTGGAGTTCTGCTGCTACGGCATCGGCCAGGTGACCGGGGATATCAGCGACACCCATATCGGTAACTTGAAGCAACTGCAGAAGTGGGGCATGCCCATCAGCCATGAGCTGAAACTGGCCAAGAGCATCCAGGAGTGCTTGGACTATTACCGCGATATCGGCGAGCGACGTAACAGCCTGCCCTATGAAATCGACGGCGTGGTGTTCAAGGTCAACAGCATCTCCTCCCAGCGTGAACTGGGCTTTCGCGCCCGCGAACCGCGCTGGGCCATCGCGCACAAATTCCCGGCCATGGAAGAACTCACCGAGTTGCTCGACGTGGAGTTCCAGGTCGGCCGCACCGGCGCCGTGACGCCGGTGGCGCGCTTGAAGCCGGTCAAGGTCGCGGGCGTCACCGTGTCCAACGCCACCCTGCACAACATGGATGAAGTCGCGCGCCTGGGCTTGATGATCGGCGATACCGTGATCATCCGCCGTGCCGGGGATGTGATCCCGCAGGTCGTCTCCGTGGTCACCGAGCGCCGCCCGGAACACGCCCGTGCGGTGCAGATTCCCGAAAGCTGCCCGGTGTGCGGTTCCCATGTGGAGCGCACGCAACTGGTCAAGCGCAGCAAGGGCAAGGAAACCGTCAGCGAAGGCGCGGTGTACCGCTGCGTCGGGCGCCTGGCCTGTGGTGCCCAGCTCAAGCAGGCGATTATCCATTTCGTCTCGCGCCGGGCCATGGACATCGACGGGCTCGGTGACAAAACCATCGAGCAACTGGTGGATGAAAAACTCATCGGTTCGCCGGCCGACCTCTACAAACTCAAGTACGAGCAGATCATCGACCTGGAAGGCTTTGCCGATATCTCCAGCAAGAAACTGATCACTGCCATCGAAAACAGCAAGACCCCGACCCTGGCGCGCTTTATCTACGCACTGGGCATTCCCGACGTGGGCGAAGAGACGGCCAAGGTGCTGGCGCGCTCCCTGGCGTCCCTTGAGCGTGTGCAGAAGGCCTTGCCGGAAGTGTTGACGTACCTGCCGGATGTGGGCCTGGAAGTGGCCCATGAGATCCACAGCTTCTTCGAAGACAGCCACAACCAGGAAGTGATCGGCGCGTTGCTGTCGCCTGATGAATGCGGCCTGCAATTGCAGGATCAGGGTGAGCTGAGCGCCGAGTTCGCCGCCAGTACCACCTTGGGCGGCTTCCTCGACAAGCTGCACGTACCCTCCGTCGGCCCCGGCGCCGCGCAGAAACTTGCGGACAAGTTCGGCAGCCTGGAAGGTGTGATCAAGGCGGACTGGCTCGACATGCGCCAGGCGCTGCCGGAGAAGCAGGCCAAGGCCGTGCGGGAGTTTTTCGATAACCCGGACAACGCTCGCCACGCCCTGGCTATCGAGCAGCAACTGCGGGACTTCGGCATGCACTGGCAGAGCGAGAAGAAGGTGGTCGAAGGCCTGCCCGAAGCGGGGCATACCTGGGTGCTCACCGGCTCCCTGGAGTTGATGAGCCGCGACGTGGCCAAGGACAAGCTCGAAAGCCTCGGCGCCAAGGTGGCCGGCTCCGTGTCGGCCAAGACTCATTGCGTGGTGGCCGGGCCGGGTGCCGGCTCCAAGTTGGCCAAGGCCAGCGAACTGGGGTTGAAGGTGCTGGACGAAGAGGCCTTTGTCGCATTCCTTGCCAAACACAACATTTCGGTCTGACACGGCGCCGATGGTGAGCGGGCTTGTCGAATCGTCGCACCGCCCGCGCCGGGCTGCGAAGCCGCCCTTGAAGAAAGTGGAACGATCCTGAGTCCCAAATGATCTAGTCTCAGTCACCCAGGGAGAGATCGCCATGTTCCGCTACTTCGAGCAACTCAGCTCGCGCATCGCCGCACCGTTCATGGCCGAAACCTCGCGTAACAGCAAGGTGTGGCAGTGCCGGTGCGGGCAAGCGCTGTTCTTTCGCAACAGCCAATGCCTGGCTTGCCAGGCGCTGCTGGGTTATCAGCCGCAGCAAAGCCGCTTGTCCTCTCTGCAGCCGGGGCCTGTGGAAGGCACTTGGCTACAGGACGACAACCTCGATGCCGGCGCCTTCCGCCGCTGTGCCAATCTCGACACCGCGGCGGCCTGCAACTGGCTGATTCCCGCCCACAGCACCGCACCGTTGTGTGTGGCGTGCAGCCTCAACCGCACCATCCCCGACCTGTCGATCCCGGAGAACCCCGAGCGCTGGCGCAAGGTGGAGACCGCCAAGCGTCGGCTGGTGGCACAGTTGATCAGCCTGGGCCTGCAAGTGGTGCCCAAGAGCGTCGACGAGGACAGCGGCCTGGCTTTCGACTTCGTCGGCATCGACGTGGAAGGCAACGCGCCCATGACCGGGCATGCCAACGGCCTGATCACCCTCGACATCAAGGAAGCCGACGACGCCCACCGCGAAAAAATCCGCGTGCAGATGCGCGAACCCTATCGCACCTTGCTGGGCCATTTTCGCCATGAGGTCGGCCACTATTACTGGGATCGCCTGATCGCCAACAGCCACTGGCTGGAGCCTTTTCGCAGCCTGTTCGGCGACGAACGCGCCAGTTATGCCGACGCGCTCGATCAGCACTACCAGAACGGCCCACGCCCCGACTGGCAGCAGACCTGCGTCAGTGCCTACGCCACCATGCACCCCTGGGAAGACTGGGCCGAAACCTGGGCCCACTACCTGCACATGATGGACGCTGTCGACACCGCCCTGGGCTTTGGCATGAGCGCCCCTGAGATGGACCTGGATTACCAGCCATTCCCCCTCACCACCCTCTATGACCCCGAACATCCCGGCGGCGTGGCATTCCTGTCCTTCGTCAACGCCTGGATCGAACTGGCCGGCATGCTCAATGAGCTGTCCCGCGCCATGGGCCAGCCGGACTTCTACCCGTTCGTGCTGCCACCGGCGGTGATTGCCAAGCTGCACTTCATCCACCTGGTGATCCAGGAAGAGGGTGGCCGGGCGGACGAGGTGTTGCAGGCACAATGATCAGCCAATGTGGGAGGGGGATGGTGGGGAAGCTGATGGCCATGGCAAGTGCTTGAACCCCATCATATTTTTAATCCGCCACCAATGGTTGTAACTTCCGATGAGATCGGTACAATGGCCCCGCTTGCCGAGAGGCCAGCGTCGTTATGGTGACCCCATCGGTCCCCCCGCAACGATTACCCGTGAACCTGGTCAGAGCCGGAAGGCAGCAGCCACAGCGGGAACATTGTGTGCCGGGGTGTGGCTGGTGGGGTTGCCTCCATAACGCTCTTCCTTGCAGTCCTCCTTCGATTCAAATTCAAATGACCTGTTTTCAGTCAACTGCCGATGTTTTATTGCGCGGTCGATGATGGTTGTTTCACAACTTTCCAACACCCCTCTGGACAACCCCAAACCGCCTTGTTAGTTTCCGCCGGCCACTTGTTTCAGAATATGACATTGGCGCCGACTTGATATTGAAGTGCTATCACTTCTTTAACTAACAAGGATGTCTGTGATGAAAAGCCTGCAAGGGTTACCCCGTCTTATCAGTGCCTCGGTAGGTGCGCCGGGTAAAGCCCGCAACTTGCCCGCCGATGTGCAGTGCATCCAGTATTTATTCAATCTGATCATTCCCAAGATGGGTTTCCCGCTGGCCGAAAACGGCAAGTGCGATGGCCAGTTGGTACAGTGCATCAGCCAATACCAGTTTCGCCACCTCAAGTATGCCCATCCCGATGGCGTGGTCGACCCCACCGGTCGCACGTTCAATAGCCTGATCGAAGAAGCGGTGAAGGTACCGGTGAAGGCCTTCCCGACGATGCGCATCCCGAGTTTTCTCAATGCATTCGGCAACAATCAGGGCGATGCGGTGCAGGCCACGGTCAATGTGTACCTGGACCGCATGCGCGCGATGATCGAGGCCGAGCGACGTAACCGGCAGTTGATGCTCCAGGCCACGTGCGACGGGGGTATGACCCTCAGCGAAACGGACTTTCAGAATGCCGCCACGCAGTTGGGCAGCGGTATTTCGGTGAATATCATCAAGGCCTTCGCCACCGTGGAATCAGGTGGGCGTTCCGGGTTCGGGCCGGCCAAGTTGCCGGTGATCGCGTTTGAAGGGCACTTGTTTCGCAAGTACACCAAGCACATCTACGACCAGGCGCACCCGCTGCTGTCCTACCCCTACAAGAAAAAGGCCGGGCCGCAGTGGCAGGCCAATAACAAGGACCAGATCAAGGCTTGGGAAACCATGGCCACCGCGTTTGCCCTGGATCAGGAAGCGGCACTCATGTCGGCGTCGTGGGGCATGTTCCAGATCATGGGCTTCAACTACGCGTCGTGCGGTTACAAGACGGTGTTTGAGTTCGCCGCAGCATTAAAGGTAAATGCCGGCAACCAACTAAAAGCCTTCCTCGGTTTTTGCAGCAAGAGCCCTGCATTGATGAAGGCCATGAAAGCCAAGGATTTTACCGGCATGGCACGTAACTATAACGGCGAGGACTACGGCAACTACGACGTCCTTATGCAAAAAGCCTACGAAAAACTTGAAGGGAAAAAATAGGATGATCCGTTTTCTAGCGATAGGTGTGTTGTCGTTGTGCGCCGTGGGCCCTGCCTTGGCCGGTCCGGCCGCGTTGCATTCGGGCAAGTACGAAGGGCTGATGCTGGCGGTGACGCCGGAGCATCAGGTCGAAGGGTTCTATTCGGAAGCCATGGGCGAGGGCGTCACCCGCCGTTGCGCGTTTTACCTGCAAGGCAAGCCTGAGGCGCTCACCACGTGGCTTGACGAGGCGCACCCCGGCAGCCTGGCGCCTTCGTCCGATGGCGTGACCCTCACGGTGGAAGAGGGCCGCCAGCACCCCGGCTGCCTGAATGTGCTGATGCCGGAGATTGCCACCGGCCTGGACCTGACCCAGACCGCCAGCAAACAATGGATCGGCCTGGTGACGGTATCCGCCGACAAGGCTTACCTGCTGAAAACCCCAGGCGCCAAGGCCGCCAAGCGTCCGTATATCGTCAAGCGCGATGTGGTCGGTGTGCTGGCCTTCAAGGACGGTTGGGCCCAGGTCGAGTTCATCAATGCCGACGACCGCTCGTTCAGCGGCTGGATCAGCCAGGATCAATACAGTCGACTGGTCGCGCCCAACTGAGTCATCCCAATCGCCGCAGTGTGCCGGGCACGCTGCGGCGTTTTTGTGCCTGGGGTTCAGGCCTTGTTGCGGTTGAACAGCTTGCGAATCACTGCGAACAGCGCCACTACGCCGATCACCAGGAACTTCTTCGCAGCCAGCAGGAAGATACCGATCTTGGCAAATAGCCCGGCCTTGGCGGCGATCCCACCGGCAACCAACGCGGCGAGGCCGTAAGTGGCAAGCTTGTCGGTTTTCGGGTTGAAGTCGGTATAGAGGTTGCCGTCGGTGAAGTTGGTAAAGGCCAGCACCTTAGGCAATTCCTGCTGGATGGTGGCCAGGTCGGCCATGGCGGCCACAGCGTTGAGTTCCAGTACGCCTTCACGGCCCAACACGCGGATGCTGTAGTTGAGGGTGTTCTGGTCGGCGTCGTCAGCCTTCAGTTCGCGGGCCCAATACATCTTGTGGGTGGTGTCGTCGTAGCGCGGTGGCTCGGCCCAGCCCAGCAGGTGCAGGCCGGCGTAGCCTTGTTTCTGGCGCTCCTTGTTCTCTGCTTCGTCTTCTTCCTGCATTTGCTTGAGCAGATCGGCGTAGTCGATTTTTGCCGCATCTTCGTCGGAGATGTGCCCATCTGCCTTGTAGCTGACGATCACGCCCCAGCCGCGTTCCGACAATGGGCTGACGGCTTTGGGCACGATCATGCCCAGGGTCTTGAAGCCCGGCGGGTTGCCCCAGCCATCGGTCAGCAAGCGCTCGGTATCGGCGGGGTCGAGGTAGTAGAACTCGTCGGTGAGCTTGAGGGTGGCGATGCCGCTGGGCAGGGTGACCGTGCCGGTCTTTTGCTTGAGTGACGCCAGAAAGTGCTCGGCTGTTTCGGCGGGGGCACTGGCTTCAACGGGGGCAGGCGAGGCAGCAGCAACGGCAGGTGCGGCAGGCAGGCTCAGAGCAGCCGCCGCCAACAACAGGCGGAAGTAATTCATGGTAGTCCCTTACATTTTGAATTAATTTCGCTGGAGGATAACCGAAACAACATGTTGCGAGTTAGCCAAAAGTCTCCCGCAACAGCTCGGCAAACGCATCCCGGGCCAGATGCCGCTGGGTGTCCTTGTGCCAGAACAACAGGTTATCCACGGCCGCCAGCTCTTCAAATCGATAGGACGCCAGCTGGTTGGCCTGCTCATAGCGGGCCAGGATGCCCTCTGGCGCCAACGCTACGCCAATCCCCGCGCTGACGCAGCCGATGATCGTGCCCCAGCTGGCATAACTGGCGATGATCGGCTTGAAGTCATGGGGCTTGACCCAGTTTTCCAGGGCGGCGCGATACGGGCAACCGGGTGGCCATACCAGCAGGGTGCGGCCGGCGAGGTCCTCGGCGCCACTGATGGGGGCGCTGGACGCGCTGGCGATCAGCACCAGGCGCTCGCTGTAGACCACGCTGTGTTCGAGCTTGGTGCGTTTGTTGCCGGCGGCCACCAGCGCCACATCCAGGCGGTGGTGTTGCAGGTCGTCGAGCAACGGGCCCCAGGCGCCGGTCACCAGTTCCAGGCTGACATCGGGGTAGCGCCGGTGATACTCCGCCAGCAGGGGCGGCAAACGCCCGCTGGCGCTGGACTCCACCGCGCCGATACGCAAGGTGCCACGGGGAATGGCATTGGCGTCCACGGCGCGTTTGGACTCATCCACCAGCGCCAGGATGCGCTCGCAGTAATCCAGGAAAATCTCACCGGCGGCACTGATGGCCAGTCCACGCCCGGCCCGGATGAATAGCGGTGTGCCCAACTCGCCTTCCAGCTGCTTGATGCGCGTGGTGATGTTGGACGGCACGCAATGCAGCAGCACGGCCGCCTGGGCCACGCTGCCGGTTTGTGCCACGGCTCGCACCATTTTCAGTTGGGCCAGTTCCATTGCTCAGTTCCAGTGATTGCAGAAGTCAGAAACGGTTAATTGTCGTGCGCCTTGCCCGGGCCAAGACTGACGGCACTCCTTCCCGGTTTCTGGACGCCGTCGATGAATACCCCTTCACCTGTAAAGCTTACGCTAGTCATCGCCAGCGTCATCCTGTGTTGGGCCTATTCGCCGATTGGCGTGCACATCGGGCTGCACAGCTACAGTCCCGGCCAATTGGCGTTGTTAAGGTTTTTGATTGCCTCGCTGTTCATGGGCGGTGTGGCACTGGTGATGGGCATCGGCCGGCCGCGCCTGCGGGATGTTCCGTGGTTGCTGGTGCTGGGGGTCTTCGGCGTGTTCCTGCATCACACCAGTCTCAACTATGGGCAGCAATGGGTGACGGCAGCGGCGTCCAGCGTCCTGGCGCAGTCGGCGCCGTTGTTCAGTGTGCTGATCGCGTTTTTGTGCCTGAAGGAGCGAGTCAGTGCCTGGCGCTGGGGCTGCGTCTTGCTGGGGCTGCTCGGCGTGCTGGTGGTGATCTGGGGGGATCAGGGGCTGGGTGAGATCGACCCGCGTGGCTTGTTGATCCTGCTGGCGGCGGTGTCGTGGAGCGTGTACTTCGCCCTGCAGAAACACTATGCCCACCGCTACAGTCCGCTGACCATGGCGTGCTACATGGTGTGGGCGGGCACCCTGATGCTGTGTGTGAACCTGCCGGGCCTGCCGGCTGCAGTGGTGCAGGCGCCGTTGGCGGAGAACGTGGCGGTGCTGGTGCTCGGCATTTTCCCCAGCGCCTTGGCGTATCTGGCCTGGGGGTATGTGTTGAAGCATGTGGAGGTCAGTCGCGCGTCGGTGGCGATGTACCTGATCCCGCCGGTGGCAATGGTGATGGCCGCGACGTTGCTGGGCGAACACATTGCCGTGCAGGTGATGCTGGGCGCTGTGATCGTGCTGGCCAGCGTGGCGGCCATCAGCCTGGAGGGACGCTGGCGGTCAGTCGTTCAGGCAAAACGCGCGCAAGCGGTGGCCGTCGAGGTCCTGGGCGACGAAGGTGTAGCCGAAGTCCATGGGCGTCGGTGACTGGACAATGATGGCGCCCTGTTCTGCCCATTGGTCGTGCAAAGCGTCCACGGCGGCCGTGTCGGGCAGCGAGAAGCCCACTTCACCGCCACCGCCTGTGAACCGGGCTGCCGGCTCGACAGTATGACGCGACCACAGCCCGAGCTTTACCCCGTTGTCCAGAATGAACAGGGCAAAGGTCGGGTTCAATTCGACCGGCGGCTTGCCCAGCAGGCGGCTATAGAAATGGGCACTGGTGGCCGGGCTGTCGACGTACAGCAGGAAGTAATGGGCGAGGGTGTTCATGTGGGCTCCTTGAGAACAGGCGTGGTGTGGCGCCGAGTCTATAAGGAGTGCCTGTCAGTTTTTGTCAGGAGCGTGCAGGGGGACCGGGTCTTCGCCAGTGTATAGCTTGATGATGTCGTCGATTTCGCCGGACATTTTCATCCGCAGCAAGGTGCGCAGGATCTTTTGGGCCGGCACGTCGGGATCGTTGCGCACGATGCAGCCGAGGTTTTGCTCCTCAATCAGCGCAACTTTGTGCAAGCGCTGGCTGATTGGCATTTTCTGGTTGAAACGGTCGACGATCCATTCGTTGCTCACTGCGTAGTTGAATCGCCCCGCCACCAGCTTGTGCAGCACCTGTTCTTCGCTGCGGGCGTCGTCGCGGGTGAGTTGGCCGTTGGCAAACAGCGGGTCGAGGGCGCCATAGCGATAGTTGAGCACCGTGCCGATCGGCTGGGGTGTCAGCTTGAGCACCTGCACCGGCTGGTTGCGCACACTGACCAGCACATTGCGCTGCACCATTAAAGGCAAGCTCCAGATGTAGTCGCCGGACAGGTTGTCGACCCACGCCTGGGTGACATAACAGCGCACATCAATATCCCCGTGGCCCATGGCTGTGGCGATACGGGCGCGGGCCAGCACGTGGAATTCCGCCGGCTGGCCAACCTGGGTGGCCAGGCTCAGCATCAAATCATACAAAATCCCCTGTGTAGGCCGGCCGTTCTCCACCTGCACCATAGGCATCGCCCAACTGTCGGAAACCGAGAAACGCAGCGGTGCAGGCGCCGCCAGGCAAGCCGTGGTCATCATCCATAAAGCGCCCAGGACTACGCGCATACACTCTCCGGGTTCAGGCCTTTTCGGGGCCAGTCAGCAGAGCTTAGTCAGATTAGGCGAGCGTGCCGGATGCAATTTCCCCCTTGCTCCGCTAGCATTACCCGCTTCCGCTTCCCAGTTGCGACGGTTTTCGATGAGTTATCAGGTTCTTGCACGTAAATGGCGTCCGCGCTCGTTCCGCGAAATGGTCGGCCAGACCCATGTGCTCAAGGCTCTGATCAATGCCTTGGACAGCCAGCGGCTGCACCACGCCTACCTGTTCACCGGTACCCGGGGAGTGGGCAAGACCACCATTGCGCGCATCATCGCCAAATGCCTGAACTGTGAAACCGGTATCACCTCGACGCCCTGCGGTACCTGCTCGGTGTGCCGCGAGATCGACGAAGGGCGTTTCGTCGACCTGATCGAGATCGACGCCGCGAGCCGCACCAAGGTCGAAGACACCCGCGAGCTGCTCGACAATGTGCAGTACGCGCCCAGCCGTGGTCGCTTCAAGGTCTACCTGATCGACGAAGTGCACATGCTCTCCAGCCATTCCTTCAACGCCTTGTTGAAAACCCTGGAAGAGCCGCCGCCCTACGTCAAATTCATCCTGGCCACCACCGACCCGCAGAAGCTGCCTGCAACGATCCTGTCGCGGTGCCTGCAGTTCTCCCTGAAGAACATGACCCCCGAGCGCGTGGTGGAGCATTTGACCCACGTGCTGGGCGTCGAGAACGTACCGTTCGAAGACGACGCACTGTGGCTGCTGGGCCGCGCCGCCGATGGCTCGATGCGCGATGCCATGAGCCTCACCGACCAGGCCATTGCCTTTGGTGAAGGCAAGGTCATGGCTGCCGATGTGCGCGCCATGCTCGGCACCCTGGACCACGGCCAGGTGTTCGACGTGCTGCATGCGCTGATCGAGGGCGATGCCAAGGCGTTGCTCGAAGCCGTGCGCCACCTGTCGGAGCAAGGCCCGGACTGGAACGGCGTGCTCTCGGAAATCCTCAATGTGCTGCACCGCGTCGCCATCGCCCAGGCGTTGCCGGAAGGTGTCGACAACGGCCATGGCGACCGTGACCGCGTGTTGGCCCTGGCCCAGGCGTTGCCGGCCGAAGACGTGCAGTTCTACTACCAGATGGGCCTGATCGGTCGTCGCGACTTGCCTTTGGCGCCCGACCCACGCGGAGGCTTCGAGATGGTCCTGCTGCGGATGCTGGCCTTCCGGCCGGCGGATTCGGCGGACGCACCGAGACAGCCGCTAAAGCCAGTGGGGATCAGCCAGGCCACAGTTGATTCCGCCAAACCAGTGGCTGGCGCGGCGGTGGTCGCGCCAGTGGTTGCTGCCCCTGTTGCACCGGCGCCTGAGCCGGCAGCGGTGGTGGCGGCAGCGGTGGTTGAGCCGGAACCGGTTGTCGAGCCCGAGCCTGTCGTCGACCTGCCCTGGAATGACCCGGTAGACGCTGAGGTCGAGGTTGAACAGCAGCCCTATGTCGAGCCCGTCCTGGAAACCGTCGGTGAGCAGCCTGAGCTGACGCCAATGCCTGCGCCGACGCCGGACAGCGTGGTGCCGGCCGCTCCTGAGAGCGTTTCAGCGCCGGCTCCCGAGCCGACCGTCGCCCAGGTCGAAGCCGCAATCCCGGGCATCGACCTCGACGACGAACCGCCGCTGGACGAAGATTACATCGAGCCGGACATGGATTCGGCCTACAGCTACCTGGACGACCTGGCCAGCGAGCACACCGCCGAGCCTGCCCCGGAACCCGAGGTGGAGCCCGCTGCGGCACCAGCCACCGGCCTGGCCCTGCAATGGCTGGAGCTGTTCCCGAAACTGCCGATTTCCGGCATGACCGGCAGCATCGCCGCCAACTGCACCCTGATCGCCATCGATGGCGACCACTGGCTGTTGCACCTGGACCCGGCTCACAGTGCGCTGTTCAACGCGACCCAGCAGCGGCGCCTCAACGACGCCCTGAACCAGTACCATGGGCGCACGCTGACCATCGCTATCGAGTTGATCAAGCCCGAGCAGGAAACCCCGGCCCAGGCTGCCACCCGCCGGCGTATCAACCGCCAGCGGGAGGCTGAGGACTCGATCCACGGCGATCCGCTCATCCAGCAAATGATGCAGCAGTTCGGGGCGGTCGTTCGCCAAGATACAATTGAACCTGTCGAAGCCCCGGTGCCCCAGGCGTCCTGACACCGGGCTATTCATTGATCCACGTACTTTTGAGGTGATTCCCATGATGAAAGGTGGCATGGCCGGCCTGATGAAGCAGGCGCAGCAGATGCAGGAAAAGATGGCCAAGATGCAGGAAGAGCTGGCCAACGCCGAAGTCACCGGTAAAGCCGGTGGCGATATGGTCAGTGTGGTGATGACCGGTCGTCACGACATCAAGCGCGTGAGCATCGACCCAAGCGTATTGCCAGGCGTGGGCGAAGATGACCTGGAAATGCTCGAGGCGCTGTTCGCCGCGGCCGTCAACGACGCCGTGCGCAAGATCGAAGCCAACAGCCAGGACAAAATGTCCGGCGTGACCGCCGGCATGCAACTGCCACCGGGCATGAAGCTGCCGTTCTGATCGCCAGGCTTTAGCTAGACTCCAATGCCAGGCCTCGTGCCTGGCATTTTTGTTTGTGTGCGCCAATCCAATCGAACCCTGGCGCGGCACCCATGGTCTGCACCCTATACCGATAGATTCGATCAAGGAGCCCTTCATGCCTCACGAACCGACTTTGAACCAGCGCATTGTCCTGGTCTCACGCCCTCAAGGCGCACCCACGCCGGAAAACTTCCGCCTGGAACGGGTGACCTTGCCGGAATTGGCAGACGGCCAGGTCCTGCTGAAGACGCTCTACCTCTCCCTCGACCCTTATATGCGCGGGCGCATGAGCGACGCACCGTCCTACGCCGCGCCGGTGGAAATCGACGAGGTGATGACCGGCGGGGCTGTCAGCCGTGTCGAGCAATCGCGTAATCCGAAATTCGAGGTGGGTGATCTGGTCGTCGGCGCAACCGGTTGGCAGAGCCACAGCATTTCCGACGGCCGCAACCTGATCCCGGTGCCCAATGGCCTGGCCAGCCCGTCCATGGCCCTGGGGGTACTGGGCATGCCGGGCATGACCGCCTACATGGGCCTGATGGACATCGGCCAGCCGAAAGCCGGAGAAACCCTGGTGGTGGCGGCTGCCTCCGGCGCGGTGGGTTCGGTGGTCGGCCAGGTGGCCAAGCTCAAGGGCCTGCGTGTGGTCGGGATTGCGGGCGGTGCCGAGAAGTGCCGCTACGTGGTGGACGAATTGGGTTTTGATGCCTGCATCGACCACAAAAGCGCAACGTTTGCCGACGACTTGGCCCAGGCCTGCTTCAAGGGCGTGGACATTTATTTCGAAAACGTCGGTGGCAAGGTGTTCGACGCCGTGCTGCCGTTGCTCAACCCCAAGGCGCGCATCCCCCTGTGCGGGCTGATCGCCGGCTATAACGCCCATGAAGCGCCCAGCGGGCCTGACCGCTTGCCGGCGCTGCAACGCACGTTGTTGACCAAGCGTGTACGGATCCAGGGCTTTATCGTGTTTGACGACTACGGTGACCGCCAGCCGGAGTTCCTCAGCGCCATGGCGCCGTGGGTACGCGACGGCAAGATCAAGTTCCGCGAAGACGTGGTCGAGGGCCTGGAGCAGGCGCCCGAAGCCTTTATCGGTTTGCTGGAAGGGCGCAACTTCGGCAAGTTGGTGGTACGGGTCGCGCAGGATTGAGCATTTGACGCTAATCCGAGGCGCGGGTATAAACCGCGTCTCGTTGTTTTGTCGGACCACTCGCCCATGAGCTTCAGCCCCCTGATTCGCCAACTGATCGACGCCCTGCGCACGTTGCCGGGTGTCGGCCAGAAAACCGCCCAACGCATGGCGCTGCAACTGTTGGAGCGTGATCGCAGCGGCGGTACCCGGCTGGCCCAGGCCTTGAGCCAGGCCATGATCGGGGTGGGTCACTGCCGCCAGTGTCGGACCCTCACCGAAGAAGAACTCTGCCCGCAATGCGCCGACCCGCGCCGCGACGACACGCTGCTGTGCGTGGTGGAAGGGCCGATGGATGTGTACGCGGTGGAGCAGACTGGTTATCGCGGGCGCTACTTCGTGCTCAAGGGCCACCTCTCGCCGCTCGATGGGCTGGGGCCGGAGGCCATCGGCATTCCGCAGTTGGTGGCGCGTATCGAGGCGCAGGGCACCTTTACCGAGGTGATCCTGGCCACCAACCCGACCGTGGAAGGTGAAGCCACCGCGCATTACATCGCCCAACTGCTGAGCAACAAAGGCCTGGTCACTTCGCGAATCGCCCATGGCGTGCCGCTGGGGGGCGAGTTGGAGTTGGTGGACGGCGGCACGTTGGCGCATTCGTTCGCCGGTCGTAAACCGATCGCGCTCTAACGATCAGCGCAGGATCAAATGTGGGAGGGGCAGTGCGGCGAATCCACTTGCCCCTGATAGCGTCAGTCCGCGCAACCGTTACCGCTCGGTGAGGGCAAAGCGGGTCAGGCAAAACGTCGGGATGCCCATGTCTTCCAGGCGTTGCGAGCCGCCGAGTTCCGGCAGGTCAATGATCGCCGCCGCTTCAAAGATCTTCGCCCCCATGCGTCGCACCAGGTTGGCCGCCGCGATCAAGGTACCGCCCGTGGCGATCAGGTCATCGAACATCAGCACCGAATCACCTTCGCACAGGCTGTCGGCATGCACTTCGAGGAAGGCCTCGCCGTATTCGGTCTGGTAACCCTCGGACAGCACGTCAGCCGGCAGCTTGCCCTGCTTGCGGAACAGGATCAGCGGCTTGTTCAGTTGGTAGGCGATGATCGAGCCGATCAGGAAGCCGCGCGCATCCATCGCGCCGATATGGCTGAAATCGGCCTCGACATAGCGATGGGCAAAGGTGTCTGCCACCAGGCGCAGGGCCTTGGGCGATTGGAACAGCGGTGTGATGTCACGAAAGATCACCCCAGGCTTGGGGAAGTCGATGACGGGGCGGATCAGGGATTTGATGTCGAACGAATCGAAAGTCATCGTCGAAGAGTCCTGGGCGGAAAACGGACTCGAAGTATACCTGCGGCCTCACCGATTGGCGCGGCCGCAAGCGTCTGCATCAGCCTTCCAAGGAACCACCGGCGAGTGCGCACAGCTGGATCGGGTCGAGGATGTGCACTTCCTTGCCTTCGGCGGCCAGCAGTTCGCTCTGCTGGAAGCGGGTAAACACACGGGATACGGTTTCCACTGCCAGGCCCAGGTAATTGCCGATTTCGTTGCGCGACATGCTCAGGCGGAACTGGTTGGCCGAGAAACCACGGGCACGGAACCGCGCCGACAGGTTGACCAGGAAGGTGGCGATGCGTTCGTCGGCGGTTTTCTTCGACAACAGCAGCATCATCTGCTGGTCGTCACGAATCTCGCGGCTCATCACGCGCATCAACTGACGGCGCAGTTGTGGCAATTGCAGGGCCAGTTCGTCCAGGCGCTCGAAGGGGATTTCGCACACCGACGTGGTTTCCAGGGCCTGGGCCGACACCGGGTGAATCTCGGTGTCCATGCCCGATAACCCGACCAGCTCGCTGGGCAGGTGGAAACCGGTGATCTGCTCTTCGCCGCTGTCGCTCAGGCTGAAGGTCTTCAGCGCACCCGAACGTACTGCATAGACGGAATCGAACTTGTCCCCCTGGCGAAACAGAAACTCGCCTTTCTTCAGCGGGCGACCGCGTTTAACGATTTCGTCCAACGCTTCCATGTCTTCCAGATTCAGCGAAAGTGGCAGGCAGAGGGGAGCCAGGCTGCAATCCTTGCAGTGAGCCTGGCTGTGAGCGCGCAGTTTGACTGGCTCGGACATTTCTTAAATCCTTGTGGGAAAACACACATAATACGTAAGGGTACCGCACTGGTGGGCAGTGAAGCCAGCCTGTACAAAAAACAAGCAACGGTATAAAGCTTTTTGTACCGATGCCGATACAGTTGCACATCTACCATTCGGAGCTCGGATCATGTCTGTTATCGCGGCTTACAACCCTGCCATCCGTGTACCCAGCGTGCAGGACTTGAAGCCCGCTGCCGAGGCCGAGGAAAAGCTGCCCGTGACCGCGCCGGCGCCTGAAACCAAGGTGATTGAAGGGGTGACGGTGACTATTTCCGCCGCAGCGTTCAAGGCGGCCGGGGCGCCCAAAAGCGCGAATGCCGATATCGACGACAGCGGCCTGGACGATAACGTCAAGCAGGTGCTGAAAATGATCCGCAAGCTGAAACAGCAGATCGCCGAGAAAATGGCTGAGCTTCAGGCGATCGCGGCAGACAAAAGCTTGACCCCGGAGCAGGCCCGGGCCAAGACCGCCAATGTGCAAGGCGCGATCAGTTCGTTGCAGGCAGGTTTGATGACGGCCCAGACCTCTCTGGCCAAAGCGATGAAGACCATGAGCGCCGATGACGCGCTCAAAGCCGCGTCGTTGTCGATGTAACTAGATCACCCGCGAAAACCGCTGCCGGTTCTGGTGCTCCAGGTACGCATCGAACACCATGCAGACCGAACGCACCAGCAGCCGTCCGGCGGGCAGCACGCGAATGCCTTGGGCATCCAGTTCGATCAGGGCGTCTTGCGCCATCGCCTCAAGTTGCGGCCAGACCTCGTCGAAATACCCGCGAAAATCGATGTTGAACGCCTGTTCGATCTGCTCGAAGGCCAGGCTGAACGTGCAGATCAACTGCTGGATCACTTCCCGACGTAAGCGGTCGTCGGTGGTGCAGATCAAACCACGGCTGGTGGCCAGTTGGGCGTTGGCCAGGGCGTTCTGATAGCCGTTCAGGTCACTGCTGTTCTGGCAGTACAGGTCGCCGATCTGGCTGATGGCTGACACGCCGAGGCCGATCAGGTCGCAATGGCCGTGGGTGGTGTAGCCCTGGAAGTTACGTTGCAGCGTGCCTTCTTCCTGGGCAATGGCGAGTTCGTCGTCCGGCAGGGCGAAGTGGTCCATGCCGATATAGCGGTAGCCGGCCTGGGTCAGTTGCTCGATGGTGGTCTGCAGCATCAGCAGCTTGGATTCCGGCGACGGCAGTTCCTCGCTGTTGATCCGTCGTTGGGGCATGAAGCGTTCCGGCAGATGCGCGTAGTTGAACACCGACAGGCGGTCCGGCTGCAGCTTGATCACTTCCTCCACGGTGCGCGCGAAGTTGATCGGCGTCTGCTTGGGCAGGCCGTAGATCAGGTCGATATTGATCGAGCGAAACTGCAGGGTGCGCGCGGCGTCGATCACCGCGCGGGTTTCTTCCAGGCTTTGCAGGCGGTTGACCGCGCGCTGCACGTCCGGGTCGAGGTCTTGCAGGCCGATGCTCACCCGGTTGAAGCCCAGTTCACGCAGCAGGCCCATGGTCGCCCAGTCGGCTTCGCGCGGGTCGATCTCGATGCTGTAGTCGCCGGAGTCGTCGTCGAGCAGATTGAAGTGCTGGCGCAGGCTGCCCATGACCTGGCGCAGTTCGTCGTGGCTGAGAAAGGTCGGGGTGCCGCCGCCGAAGTGCAGTTGTTCAACCGACTGTTTCGGGTCGAGGTGGCAGGCCACCAACTGAATCTCCTGCTCCAGGCGTTGCAGGTAGGCCTGGGCGCGGCCGCGGTCCTTGGTGATCACCTTGTTGCACGCGCAGTAGTAGCAAATGTTCGCGCAGAACGGCACATGCACATACAGCGACAACGGTCGCGTGGCCTTGCGGCTTTCGCGCAGGGCGTGGAGCAGGTCGAAGGTGCCGACCTGGCTGTCGAATTGTACGGCGGTGGGGTAGGACGTGTAGCGCGGTCCCGCCAGGTCGTAGCGGTGAATCAGATGTGAGTCCCAACGAATGGCGTCGAGCATGCGGGCATTCCCCGGATAGGCTAGTGAGCCGAGTCTAGGGGCGTGGCCGGTAGGGCATCTTGATTTGCATCAACGGGGAGCGGCGCTATGCCACATAGCCTTTTAATGGCCCATCAGCCAGTGCTGGTGCGGACCTGGCAGGGTCCAGATACCGAAAACAATCACCAGCAGGCCACCGGCCATCCGCACGCTGCGCTTGCGCAATAACGCGGTCACGCGTTCGGCCGCCAACCCGGTCGCCAGCAGTACCGGCCATGTGCCTAAGCCAAAAGCCAGCATCAGCAGCGCACTGTCCAGCGCATTACCCTGGCTGGCGGCCCACAGCAGGGTGCTGTAGACCAGCCCGCACGGCAACCAGCCCCACAGCGCGCCCAGCAGCAGCGCGCGGGGCAGGCTGGATACCGGCAGCAAACGGTTGGCGACGGGCTGTATGCAGCGCCACAGGCCGCGCCCGAGGCTTTCGATACGGGTGAGGCCGCTCCACCAACCGGCCAGGTACAGCCCCATGCAGATCAACAGCAACCCGGCGAGCACACGCATGAACAGGGCCGCCGGGCTGTTGGCCACCGCCCAGCCGGCCAGGCCGATCAATAACCCCGCAGTGGCATAGCTGAGGATGCGCCCCAGGTTGTACGCCAGCAGCAGGCGGAACCGGCGGCTGCGCTGTTCCTTGGGAATCGCCAGGGTCAGCGCGCCCATCAGCCCGCCGCACATGCCCAGGCAATGGCCGCCGCCCAGCAGGCCGAGGATCAGCGCAGAGACCAGCAGCGGCGCCAGCTCAAGCATGGGGTGGGGCTTTGGGCACGGGCGGTTGCTCGGGGCCGTTGGCTTCGTCGACGGCCGCCAGGTGGTTCGGGTCCTGGTCGTCGAACAGCACGCTGTGGGCCGGGCCGTCGAGGTCGTCGTACTGGCCGCTGTCCACCGCCCAGAAGAAGATGTAGATGGCCACGCCCACTAACAGCAGCGCCGCCGGAATCATCACGTATAGAGCTGGCATCTGCACTCCATGCCCGCGCGGCTCAAGCCGGCAGCGGACGGGTTACCAAAGGGGCGCTTCTGGCCTGCGCACTCGGCAGGCGAGTCAGGCGCAGGGCATTGAGCACCACGGTCAACGAACTGAGGGACATGCCGATCGCCGCCCAGATCGGAGTGATCCAACCGAGGGCGGCAAACGGCAGCATAAGGCCATTGTACAGTCCCGCCCACAGCAGGTTTTCAATGATCACCCGGCGGGTGCGCCGCGCCAGGGTGAAGGCTTGCACCAGGGCATCCAGGCGGTTGGACAGCAGCACCGCATCGGCGCTGGTCTTGGCCAGGTCGGTGGCCGAGCCCATGGCCACGCTGATGTCGGCGGCGGCCAGCACCGGCACATCGTTGACGCCATCGCCGAGCATCAGCACCTTGCGGCCTTCCTTGTGCAGTTGTTGCAGCACGTGGAGCTTGTCGTCTGGGCGCAGGCCGCCGTGGGCTTCATCGATACCCAGTTCAGCAGCGACGCTGGCGACCATCGGCGAACTGTCCCCCGACAGCAGCAGCGTGCGCCAACCACGCGCCTTGCAGGCGGCCAGCAGGGCAGGGGCATCGCTGCGCAGGCGGTCGTCGAGGACGAACCAGGCCAGGGCACCGCCGCCGTCGCCCAGCAGCAGCCATTGGCCGTCATCCTCCGGAGCGGCGGGAATCGGGCAACCACTGAGTGCACAAACAAACCCCGGCTGGCCGATGCGCAACTGGCGTGTGCCGACACGGCCTTCCAGGCCAAGGCCCGGGGAACTGAGCACCTCGTCGGCGGCCAGCGGCGCACGCCCGAAGGCGCGGGCAATGGGGTGTTCGGAGCGGTTTTCCAGGGCGGCGGCGAGGCCCAGGCACTGGTCGCTGTTCAGAGCGGCCAGGGGCCGGATCGCTTTCAACGCCAGGCGGCCTTCGGTGAGGGTGCCGGTCTTGTCGAAAATCACCGTGTCGATCTGGTTCAGGCCTTCGAGCACATGGCCACGGGTCAGCAATAGCCCGAGCTTGTGCAGGGTGCCGGTGGCGGCGGTGAGGGCGGTCGGCGTGGCCAGGGACAACGCGCACGGACAGGTGGCGACCAGCATTGCCAGCACGATCCAGAATGCCCGCGATGAATCCAGCTCCCACCACAACAGGCCGATCACCGCCGCGGCAATCAGCGAGCACAACAGGAACCACTGTGCGGCGCGGTCGGCGATCTGCGCCAGGCGCGGCTTCTCGGCCTGGGCCCGCTCCAGCAGGCGCACGATGGCGGACAGGCGGGTCTCGTGGCCCAGGGCACGTACTTCGACGGTCAACGCGCCTTCGACGTTCAGCGTGCCGGCGGTGACGGCATCACCGGTTTGGCGCGGCAGCGGCAGGTATTCCCCGGTGAGCAGCGATTCATCGATGCTGGAGTGGCCGTCGAGGATCACCCCATCTGCCGGCAGAACCGCGCCCGGATGCACCAGCACGCGGTCGCCCAGTGCCAGTTCGCTCAAGAGAATACGTTCGCTCTGGCCGTCACTTTTGAGGCGCAGGCATGAGGCGGGCAGCAGGTTGACCAACTGCGCGGTGGCGGCGGCCGTACGTTCCCGGGCACGGCGTTCCAGGTAGCGACCGGCCAGCAGGAACAGCGCAAACATGCCCACCGCATCGAAATACAACTCGCCCACGCCGGTGATCGCGGTCCAGATCCCGGCCAGGTAAGCCCCGCCAATGGCCAGGGACACCGACACGTCCATGGTCAGGTGACGCGTACGCACGTCGCGCATGGCGCCCTTGAAAAACGGCGCACAGCTGTAGAACACGATGGGGGTGGTCAGAAACATCGCCACCCAGCGCAGGATCACATGCAGTTCGGGGCTCAGGTCGATATTGAATTCCGGCCAGGTGGCCATGGTCGCCATCATCGCCTGGAACCACAGCAGTCCGGCGACCCCCAGCTGGCGCAGGGCCAGGCGGTTCTCGCTGGCCAGTTGCTCGGCCGCACGGTCTGCTTGATACGGGTGGGCGGCATAGCCGATATGGCGCAGTTCACTGAGCACCTGGCTCAACGGCAATTGCCCGTCGGCCCAGCGCACCTGCAGGCGATGGTTGGACAGGTTCAGCCGCGCCTCGGCCACGGCGGGCAGGCTGCGCAGGTGTTTTTCGATCAACCAGCCACAGGCGGCGCAACTGATGCCTTCCATCAGCAGGGTGGTTTCGGCGAGGTCGCCTTCGTGGTGCACGAAGGGTTTTTGCACGTCGGCGCGGTCATACAGCGCCAGTTCATCCACCAGTTGCACCGGCAGCGTCTCGGGGTTGGCCGAGGCTTCGCTGCGGTGCTGGTAATAGCTTTCCAGCCCACCGGCCACAATCGCTTCGGCCACGGCTTGGCAGCCGGGGCAGCACAGCTCGCGGCGCTCGCCGAGGATCACGGCGGTGAACCGACTGCCGGACGGGACGGGCAGGGCGCAGTGGTAGCAGGGGGTTGGGCTGGTCATGGGCGCTGCTATTTTTTCAGGTCTTCAGCACCCTGCAACGGTTCATCACCCAGTAGCAAGTCCTTGTCGTGGCTGACTTCTTCTTCCTCGAACAGGCGCCAGGTCCTGTCGCCCTCCACACCCAGCAATTCCACGAAGCGGCGGCCTTCGACCTTGTCGGTGACCTGTCCGATGTAGCGGCCCGGTTCGCTGTCGCTGCGGGTCAGGTTGATCTTGCGATCCTTCTCCGGCTGGGTCGGGGAGATCAGGTTCAGCTCCAGGGTGTTCGGGTTGCTGTAGCCGGTGAGTTGCAGCTCGACTTCGCCGGTCAGCTCATCCAGGTGCAGCTTGGCGCGCAGTTGCAGGGTCTGGGCCAGCCGTTCGCGGTCCAGGGAGCGGTTGATGCCTTTGCCGGCCTCGTAGTAGTTGTCGTTGACCAGGTTGTCCGGGTTGTTCACCGCGATGGTCACCATGGACAAGGTCAAGGTCACCGAGCAGGCCAGGATCCCAATGATGATCCAGGGCCAGAGGTGCTTGTACCAGGGGCTTGCGGCAGTGGCTACGGGCATTGTTCAGTTCTCTCGTTATCGAACTTGTGGGCCGATGAATCGGCTCTTGGCTTCAACGTGGACGCTGGCGTCATCGGCATCGGTGAGGATGAATTTCACCTCGTTGGTACTTGACGGCAGTTGCTCCGGCGCACTCGACAGCTCCACCGGCATGCTGACGATATCGCCCGCCGCCACTCTGATTTCACGTCGACCTTGCAGCTTGAGGTCCGGCAGGCCGGCGGCGTCGAGCACGTAGGTGTGATCGCGCTGGTCCTTGTTCATGATCTTCAGGCTGTAGACGTTTTCGATGCGCCCTTCGGCGTTTTCGCGGTACAGCACGCGGTCCTTGCTCACGTCGAAGCCCACCAGCGAACGCATGAAGAACGCCCCGGCCAATAGGCTGATCATCGCCAGCAACACCAGGGCATAACCGATCAGGCGTGGGCGCAACTTGTGGGTTTTCTGCCCCGACAGGTTGTGCTCGGTGGTGTAGCTGATCAGGCCGCGCGGGTATTCCATCTTGTCCATGATGGTGTCGCAGGCGTCGATACAGGCGGCGCAACCGATGCACTCGATTTGCAGGCCGTCGCGGATGTCGATACCGGTAGGGCATACCTGGACGCACATCGTACAGTCGATGCAGTCACCCAGGCCCTGGGCCTTGTAGTCGGTGCCTTTTTTACGCGGGCCACGCACTTCGCCACGGCGTGGATCGTAGGAAACGATCAGGGTGTCCTTGTCGAACATCACGCTCTGGAAGCGTGCGTACGGGCACATGTAGATGCACACCTGTTCGCGCAGCCAGCCGGCGTTGCCATAGGTGGCGAGGGTGAAGAAGCCGACCCAGAAATACGACCAGCCGTCGGCCTGGCCGGTGAAGAAGTCGAACACCAGCTCGCGGATCGGCGAGAAGTAGCCGACGAAGGTCATGCCGGTGACAAAACCAATCAACAGCCACAGGGTGTGCTTGCTGAATTTGCGCAGGAACTTGTTGGCCCCCATGGGCGCCTTGTCCAGCTTGATGCGCTGGTTGCGGTCGCCTTCGGTGACCTTTTCGCACCACATGAAGATCCACGTCCACACGCTTTGCGGGCAGGTATACCCGCACCATACGCGGCCGGCGTACACCGTGATGAAGAACAGGCCAAACGCCGCGACGATCAGGATGCCTGACAGCAGGATGAAGTCCTGGGGCCAGAAGGTCGCGCCGAAAATAAAGAACTTACGTTCCGGCAGGTTCCACCATACCGCCTGGTGGCCGCCCCAGTTCAGCCACACCGTGCCGAAGTAGAGCAGGAACAGACCGGCGCCGCCGAGCATGCGCAGGTTGCGGAACAGGCCGGTGAAGGCGCGGGTGTAGATTTTTTCGCGCGAGGCGTACAGGTCGACAGTCTTGGTGTCAGCACTGCTGGCGTTTTTGGCAGGCGGGGTAACGTCATGTACCGGTATCTGGTTGCTCATCATTGCATCCCACGGCGGTGGAGATTTGCCTCGGCCAGTACGTGCCAACCGGGGTCAAATTAAGGGTCTTGCAGTGGCGTAATGATACGCCCCTGATGGTGCTCAAAGGGTGCGACCTTTGGTCGCGTTGGGGGAAATCAATTGATGGTGTACGTGACCTGGATCAATTGACTTGGGAAGTATGGACGGTTTTCGTGGAGGAGGCGGTCATTCGTCCCAAGGATTGATCAGTGGAACGCCGCTGGATTTGAAGTCGCTGACGTTGCGCGTGACAACCGTGAGCCCATGCACCAGCGCGGTCGCGGCAATTAATGCGTCACTTTCATTGGCGCGGTCCGGCACATGCAAGTGTGCGCAACGCAACGCGACTGCCGCATCGACGGGCAGGATTCTGGCATCAAAGGCCGGCATCACATGACGCTTGAGCCAGGTTCGCAACACCTTCCCCTGAGCCGGGTCGCGCCGCTCAATGCGCAAGACCCCGGTTTCCAATTCTTTCAGGGTGATTGCCGAAATAAACATACGCGGTGCGATGACACTTTTGGCCCAGGCGACCACGTTTGCATCAGCCTGGGGTTTACGCAGTTCAGAGATTACGTTGGTGTCGAGTAGATACATCAAGAGAGGTCCACGGGTCGATGAGTGATCACGGCACGTTCGGTTTCAAAGTCGATATCGGCCGCTTCCGGCATCACCAGCAGGTCAACGATGTTGACATTGAGACCTGTCAGCTTTTGGTAGTCCTCAATGCTTAGCAGTACATGGGCAGGCTTGCCGCGATCGGTGATAAAAACCGGGCCTTGGCGAGCGGCTTTTTTGGCACCGCTTGTGTCTTGATTGAATTCGCGACTGGAAATGGTGGTGAAAGTCATGGTGCGCCTCCCCTGGAGCGGGCTGAATGTAGTTACGTTACTACTTGGCCTTGGCAAGCCACAAGCCTAAAGCTACAAGCGGTCAACGTGCTTTTCCCATGGGGGTGTCGATGCGATCTATAAAAAAGCCCCGCCTGATCACTCAGGCGGGGCTTTTGTGTGTCGGTGAGCTTTACTGCTCGTCAGCCTTCTTATCCCCATGGGACAAGCTGTAGACATACGCCGCGAGCAAGTGCACCTTGTCGTTGCCTTGCAGTTGCTCCTGCGCAGGCATCTGGCCCTGGCGGCCCCAACGGATGGTCTGCTGCAGTTGGGCGAAGCTCGAACCGTAGATGAATGCACCCGGGTGGGTCAGGTCCGGCGCGCCCATGGCGGGGGTGCCCTTGCCGGCCGGGCCGTGGCAGGCCACGCAGTTGGCGGCGAAGAGTTTCTCGCCGTTGGCCACATCGGCTTTCACGCCTTCCGGCAGCTTGCGGCCGTCGAGGTTGGTGACGACGAACGCGGCAACGTCGCTGACGCCTTGCTCCTTGAGGATGTCCAGCCAGGCCGGCATGACGGCATGACGGCCCTTCATGATGGTTTCCTTGATGGTGGCCGGTTCGCCACCCCAGCGCCAATCGGCGTCGGTCAGGTTGGGGAAGCCATAGGCGCCCTTGGCGTCGGAGCCGTGGCATACCGAGCAGTTGGAGGCGAACAGGCGACCGCCCATCTTCAAGGCTTGCGGGTCCTTGGCGACATCTTCAATCGGCATCGACGCGAATTTGGCGAAGATCGGCCCGAACTTGGCATCCGACCTGGCCATTTCCTTTTCCCATTCGTGCACGCCGGTCCAGCCGGTCTGGCCGTTGGCGAACGGGGTTTGCTTGTCGTTGTCGAGGTAGTTGTAGCCCGGCAGCAGGCCTTTCCAATTGCCCAGGCCGGGGTAGAGCACCAGGTAGCCAAGGGCGAAGATGATGGTGCCGACGAACAGCATGAACCACCACTTGGGCAGCGGGTTGTCATACTCCTCGATGCCGTCGAACGAGTGGCCGACGGTCTCGTCGGTCTGCTCGGCGCGCTGGCCCTTGCGGGTCGACAGCAACAGCCAGGTCAAGGCGAAGATGGTACCCAGGCTGAGGACTGTGACGTACAGACTCCAGAACGTAGTCATTCTTTGTTACTCCTAGAAGCTTGCTCGACGTGCTTGATGGCTTCGGGATCATCCGCAAAGGGCAACATGGTCGCGTCGTCAAACTCCGACTTGCGCCGGGGACTGAACACCCACAGCGCCAGGCCGATAAAGGCCACCATCACCACAACGGTGCCCAGGCCTCGAATCATCCCGATATCCATGAAGAATCACCGTTTGCTTTTGATGATGGTGCCCAGGCCTTGCAGGTAGGCCACCAATGCGTCCATTTCGGTCTTGCCCTTCACGGCTGCGGCTGCACCGGCGATGTCTTCGTCGGTGTAGGGCACGCCCAGGGTGCGCAGGACTTCCATCTTCTTCGCGGTGTCCTTGCCGTCGAGCTTGTTTTCCACGAGGAACGGATACGCCGGCATTTTCGACTCAGGCACCACGTTGCGCGGGTTGTACAAGTGCGCACGTTGCCAGTCATCGGAGTAACGCCCGCCGACACGGGCCAGGTCCGGGCCGGTGCGCTTGGAACCCCACAGGAACGGGTGGTCCCACACGCTTTCACCGGCCACCGAGTAGTGGCCGTAGCGTTCGGTTTCGGCGCGGAACGGGCGAATCATCTGCGAGTGGCAGCCGACACAGCCGTTGGCGATGTAGACGTCGCGGCCTTCCAGTTCAAGGGCGGTGCGCGGCTTCATGCCTTCGACCGGCTTGTTGGTCACGTCCTGGAAAAACAGCGGAACGATCTGGGTCAGGCCACCGATGCTCACGGCGATGACCATGAAGAAGGCCAGCAGGCCGATATTCTTCTCGACGACTTCATGCTTCATCAGTGGGCTCCCACAACGGCGATCTTGGCGGCGGCTTCGGCTTCTGCCGGGTCCGAGGCACGCACGGTGCGCCAGACGTTGTAGGCCATTAACAGCATGCCGCTGGCAAAGAACGCACCCCCGAGGGCGCGGACGATGAAACCAGGGTGGCTGGCTTGCAGCGCTTCGACGAAGGAGTAGGTGAGGGTGCCGTCATCGTTGATCGCACGCCACATCAGGCCCTGGGTGATGCCGTTGACCCACATCGAGGCGATGTAGAGCACGGTGCCGATGGTGGCCAGCCAGAAGTGCGCGTTGATCAGCCCGACACTGTGCATCTGCACACGGCCGAACAGCTTGGGGATCATGTGGTACAGGGCGCCGATGGAGATCATCGCTACCCAGCCGAGGGCACCGGCGTGTACGTGGCCGATGGTCCAGTCGGTGTAGTGGGAGAGCGAGTTGACGGTCTTGATCGCCATCATCGGCCCTTCGAAAGTCGACATGCCGTAGAACGCCAGGGACACCACCAAAAAGCGCAGGATCGGGTCGGTGCGCAGCTTATGCCAGGCGCCCGACAGGGTCATCATGCCGTTGATCATGCCGCCCCAGCTCGGGGCCAGCAGGATGATCGACATCGCCATGCCCAGGGACTGGGCCCAGTCCGGCAATGCGGTGTAGTGCAGGTGGTGCGGGCCGGCCCAGATGTACAGGGTGATCAGCGCCCAGAAGTGCACGATGGACAGGCGATACGAGTAAATAGGCCGTTCGGCCTGTTTGGGCACGAAGTAGTACATCATCCCCAGGAAACCGGTGGTGAGGAAGAAACCTACGGCGTTGTGGCCGTACCACCACTGGATCATCGCATCCGTCGCCCCGGCGTAAGCCGAGTAGGACTTGAACAGGCTGACCGGCAACGAGGCGTGGTTGACGATATGCAGCATCGCCGTCACCAGGATGAAGGCCCCGTAGAACCAGTTGCCCACATAGATGTGCTTGGTCTTGCGCTTGACGATGGTGCCGAAGAACACCACTGCGTAGGTCACCCAGACGATGGCCAGCAGAATCGCGATCGGCCATTCCAGCTCGGCGTATTCCTTGGTGGTGGTGTAGCCCAGCGGCAAGGTGACGATGGCGCCGACGATGACCGCTTGCCAACCCCAGAAAGTGAAGGCCGCGAGGCTGTCGGAGATGAGTCGCGTCTGGCAGGTTCGCTGCACGACATAGTAGGAGGTGGCAAACAATGCACATCCGCCGAAGGCGAAGATCACCAGGTTGGTGTGCAGCGGGCGCAGGCGGCCGAAGGTTGTCCATGGCAGACCGAAATTCAATTCCGGCCACACCAGTTGCGAGGCGATGAACACCCCGAGCCCCATGCCAAGGATCCCCCAGACCACCGTCATGATGGCGAACTGGCGGACTACCTTATAGTTATAAGCAGTCGGACTGATTGCTGTGCTCATTCTAAGGTTCCACGGTTTAGGTTTTTTTATAGGTAAAATTCGGCCGCAAGTATGTAGAAAGCAAGGGGCCATTGCAACGCAAGGCTGACCTGTGTCAATGCGTTCCACGCCAGATTCTGCGCCCTTTCCATGTTTGGCGTAAGGATAAAATCCGAAATCGAAAGCTGATCGAGTGGACAGGAAATTTCGGGGGTCGCAACGACTGTCGTCGCGTACGCCAGGATCGGTCCGCTGTGCAAGCAAGCGTAGACCCGAATGGCAGGAGGGGAAAGGTGTGCTTTGGAAGGGTGCGACACTTGGTCGCGTAGCGCGGTAGAGCTGCCGCCCCAGATTGGGGCGGCAGTCAGGTGTTACTGGGCTTGGCTTTCTGGCGTTGCGCCATCAGCGTTATGGGACAGGCTGTAAACGTAGGCGGCGAGCAGGTGCACTTTGTCATTGCCCTGCAGCACTTCCTGCGCTGGCATCTGGCCTTGGCGGCCGTGGCGAATCGTCTGCTGCAACTGCGCAAGGCTGGTGCCGTAGATGTAACCGGCGGGCAGGGTCAGGTTCGGCGCGCCCATGGCTTCCATGCCGTGGCCTTGCGGACCGTGGCAGGCCACGCAGGTGGTGTTGAACGCGGCCTGGCCAGCGGCCAGGTCGGCGGTGCTGTCCGCCGGCAATGGCAGCTTGGCCAGGTCGTGGCGCACATAGGCGGCGACGTTTTTTACGCCGTCGTCGCCGAGCATGTCACCCCAGGCCGGCATCGCCGCGTGCCGACCGTTCATGATGGTGGTCTTGATCGCTTCGGCCGAACCGCCCCAACGCCAGATGTTGTCAGCCAGGTTGGGAAAGCCGAATGCGCCCTTGGCATCCGAGCCGTGGCACACCGCGCAGTTGGAGGCGAACAGGCGACCGCCCATTTTCAGCGCCTGCGGGTCTTTGGCGACTTGTTCCACGGGCATGGCCGAGAATTTGGCGAAGATCGGTCCGAACTTGGTGTCGGCCTTGGCCATCTCCTTGTCCCACTCCTTGGCCGAGGTCCAACCGTCTTCATAGCCCGGCAACACGCCTTTCCAGTTGCCCAGGCCCGGGTAGAGAATCAGGTAGCCGACCGCAAACACCAGGGTGCCGGCGAACAGCATGAACCACCACTGGGGCAGGGGGTTGTCGTATTCCTCGATGCCGTCGAAGGCATGGCCCATGGTCTGGTCGACGCTGCCCTTGGTCTCGCCCTTGCGGGTGGCGAACAACAGCCAGGTCAGGCCGATCAGGCTGCCAATGGTCAGTACGCAGATCCATGTACTCCAGAAGGTAGTCATGGCCGGTTGCTCCTTGTTGCAGGCTCTTGGTGAGCGTCGGATGGCGAAGGTTCATCGGCGAAGGGCAGCAGGCGCGCTTCCTCGAATTCCGAATTGCGCCGGTTGTTGAATACCCACAGCGACAGGCCGATAAAGGCGATGGCGACCACCAGCGTGCCGAGGCCGCGGATGGTGCCCGCATCGAATTCAAATCCCATGGCTCACCTCTTGCTCTTGATGGCAGTGCCGAGTACTTGCAGGTACGAAACCAGCGCGTCCATTTCGGTCTTGCCCTTGAGGCTGGCCACGGCGCCACTGATGTCGTCGTCGGTGTACGGCACGCCGAGGGTGCGCATTACTTTCAACTTGGTCTCGGTGTGGCTGCTGTCGACCGCAGCCGTGACCAACCACGGGTAGGCCGGCATCTTCGACTCAGGCACGACGTTGCGAGGGTTGTACAAGTGCGCGCGGTGCCAGTCGTCCGAGTAGCGTGCGCCGACGCGGGCCAGGTCTGGCCCGGTACGCTTGGAGCCCCACAGGAACGGGTGGTCCCACACGCTTTCACCGGCCACCGAGTAGTGGCCGTAGCGCTCGGTCTCGGCGCGGAACGGGCGGATCATCTGCGAGTGGCACTGTACGCAGCCTTCGCGGATGTAGATGTCGCGGCCTTCCAGTTGCAGCGCGGTGTAGGGCTTCATGCCTTCCACCGGCTTGTTGGTCACGTCCTGGAAGAACAGCGGGACGATCTGGGTCAGGCCGCCGATGCTCACGGCGAGCACCATGAGCAGCATCAGCAGGCCGACGTTCTTTTCAATCGTTTCGTGTTTCATCACTGACTCCTCAGGCCATCTGCGCGGCATGGGCGGCTTCGACAGGTTGTGCCGAGCGCACGGTGCGCCATGTGTTGTAAGCCATCAGGAACATGCCGCTGAGGAATACCGCACCGCCCACCAGCCGCACGATGAAGCCTGGGTGGCTGGCCACCAGGGTTTCGACGAAGGAGTAGGTCAAGGTGCCGTCTTCGTTGATCGCACGCCACATCAGGCCCTGGGCGATGCCGTTGACCCACATCGAGGCGATGTAGAGCACGGTGCCGATGGTGGCCAGCCAGAAGTGCGCGTTGATCAGGCCGAGGCTGTACATCTGCTCGCGACCGAAGACTTTCGGGATCATGTGGTACAGCGCGCCGATGGAGATCATCGCTACCCAGCCGAGGGCGCCGGCGTGTACGTGGCCGATGGTCCAGTCGGTGTAGTGGGACAGCGAGTTGACGGTCTTGATCGCCATCATCGGCCCTTCGAAGGTCGACATGCCGTAGAACGCCAGGGACACCACCAAAAAGCGCAGGATCGGGTCGCTGCGCAACTTATGCCAGGCGCCCGACAGGGTCATCATACCGTTGATCATGCCGCCCCAGCTCGGCGCCAGCAGTACCAGCGACATCACCATGCCCAGGGACTGTGCCCAGTCCGGCAGCGCGGTGTAGTGCAGGTGGTGAGGACCGGCCCAGATGTACAGGGTGATCAGCGCCCAGAAGTGCACGATGGACAGGCGATAGGAATACACCGGGCGCTCGGCCTGTTTCGGCACGAAGTAGTACATCATCCCGAGGAAACCGGCGGTGAGGAAAAAGCCTACCGCGTTATGCCCGTACCACCACTGCACCATGGCATCCGTCGCACCGCCATACAGCGAGTAGGACTTGGTCAGGCTGACCGGGATTTCCAGGTTGTTGACGATATGCAGGATCGCCACGGTGATGATGAACGCGCCGAAGAACCAGTTACCGACGTAGATATGCTTGGTGTTGCGCTTCATCACCGTGCCGAAGAACACGATGGCGTAGGCCACCCAGACAATGGTGATCAGGATGTCGATCGGCCATTCCAGTTCGGCGTATTCCTTGGAGCTGGTGTAGCCCAGCGGCAAGCTGATCGCGGCCAGGAGGATGACAAGTTGCCAGCCCCAGAAGCAGAACGCGGCGATTTTCGGCGCGAACAGCTGGGTTTGGCAGGTACGCTGCACCGAGTAGAAGGAGCTGGCGAACAGCGCACAGCCACCGAACGCGAAGATCACCGCATTGGTATGCAGTGGGCGCAGGCGGCCGAAGCTGGTCCAGGGCAAGTCGAAGTTGAGCGCGGGCCAAACCAATTGGGCGGCGAGAAAAACCCCGAGCCCCATGCCGACGATGCCCCACACCACCGTCATAATGGCGAATTGGCGGACCACCTTGTAGTTATAGGCGGTACTTAAAGTAGTGTTCATGGTTCCCCATCCACGGTTCAACCCAAGCAGATGCGGCACTTGGGCTGGAGTTATAGGCAGACTGAATAGCGAGGCAAGCATGGGCAAAGAGCACAAGGCCAGTATTGACGGGGATCAATGGGCGCAGTGTGTGCGGGAACACGGTTGGCTTTGGGATGTCGCGTCGGGCGTAGCTTCCGGTGATTGCGTGACGTTGATCCTGGCCCATGGCGCCGGCGCACCGATGGACTCATCCTTCATGAACGACATGGCTGCACGCCTTGCCGGACATGGCGTCAACGTGTTGCGCTTCGAGTTTCCCTACATGGCCCAGCGCCGACTGGACGGCGGCAAACGCCCGCCCAACCCGGCGCCAAGATTGCTGGAAGCCTGGCGCGGGGTGTATGCCGAGGTGCGACGTCATGTCGCTGGGAAACTGGTCATTGGCGGCAAGTCGATGGGCGGGCGGATGGCCAGTCTTTTGGCCGATGAATTGGGCGTCGATGGGCTGGTGTGCCTGGGTTATCCGTTTTATGCGGTGGGCAAGCCGGAGAAACCACGTGTAGCGCATTTGGCCGGATTGAAGACGCCGACGTTGATTGTGCAGGGCGAGCGCGATGCACTGGGCAATCGGGCGGCGGTGGAAGGGTATGACTTGCCGCCGAGCATCGAAGTGATGTGGCTGGTGGCGGGGGATCATGATTTGAAGCCGTTGAAGGCTTCGGGGTTTGCGCATGAGCAGCATTTGGAGGCTGCGGCCGTGCAGGTGGCTGAGTTTCTCAGCGCCTGTTAGGGCCAATCGGGAGCAAGCCCCCTCCCACATTCGACCGCATTCCAAGGGATGTACGCGGTTAACTGTGGGAGGGGGCTTGCTCCCGATATCGGTCTACCGGTTGAAACGCTCGACCAACGAATACTGGGTATTCGCCGTATGCGTCAGCTCTTCACTCAACTGCGCCGAGTTCAACGCCTGCTCCGAGGTCTGATCTGCCAACAGCGCAATGGTGCTGATATTGCGGCTGATCTCTTCGGCCACCGAGCTTTGCTCTTCGGTGGCGGCCGCGATCTGGGTGGTCATGTCGGTGATATGCGCCACCGCTTCACTGATGCCCACCAATGCCTGGTCCGCCTCCATTACCCGCGCCACGCCCTCTTCGGCCTGGCGATGCCCGGTGTCCATGGTTTGCACGGCAGCGGCAGCAGTTTGCTGCAGCTTGGCGATCAGAGCATGGATCTGCCCGGTCGACTCAGCCGTGCGCTGCGCCAGTTGGCGCACTTCATCGGCGACCACCGCAAACCCACGGCCCATCTCACCGGCTCGCGCCGCTTCAATGGCGGCGTTGAGCGCCAGCAGGTTGGTCTGGTCGGCAATGCCTTTGATCACGTCGACTACGCCGCCGATCTCGTCGCTGTCCTTGGCCAGTTGGGTGACGGTCACGCCGGTCTCGCCCACGGCCACCGACAGACGCTGAATCGCCTCGCGGGTTTCCCCGGCAATATCGCGACCGCGACTGGTCAGGCGATTGGCTTCCTGGGTCGCATCGGCCGTGCGCTGCACATGGCTGGCCACTTCCTGGGTGGTCGCCGCCATCTGGTTGACCGCCGTGGCCACCTGCTCGGTTTCCACGCGCTGGCGTTCCAGGCCGCTGGAGCTGTTATGCGCCAGGGTATTGGACTGCGCCGCCTGGTCGTTGAGGTGCTCGGCAGTGTCCTGCAAGCGCGTCAGGCAGGTCTTCAGGCGTGCCTCCTGGCTGAGAATGGACATCTCCAGGCGCGCCTGGGCACCACGGCTGTCGGTGTACATCTGCGCGATCAACGGGTCGGAGGTGGTCTGCTCGGCCAGGCGCAGCAGGCGCTTGAGGCCGCGCTGTTGCCAGCTCAGGCCCAGCAGCCCCAATGGCACCGACAAACCCGCCGCCAGGGCAAAGCCCCAGTGGGAGTTGAGCGACGCACCGATCATGAAGCTCAACTGGCTGATCAGGATAAACGGCAGCCAGTCCTGCAACACCGGCAGCCACTTGTCCCGCTGGGGGACGGCCGACTTGCCCTGGTTGATGCGTTGGTAGAGCGCTTCGGCACGGCGGATCTGCTCGGCGGTGGGCTTGATGCGCACCGATTCGTAGCCGACCACCTGGTTGCCTTCGAAGACCGGCGTCACATAGGCGTTGACCCAGTAGTGATCGCCCGTCCTGCAGCGGTTCTTAACGATGCCCATCCATGGCAAGCCTTGTTTGAGCGTGGTCCACATATGCCCGAACACGGCCGCTGGCACGTCCGGGTGACGCACCAGGTTGTGCGGGGCACGCACCAGTTCGTCGCGAGAGAACCCACTGATTTCGACAAACGCGTCGTTGCAGTAGGTGATCACGCCTTTGGCATCTGTGGTGGAGATCAACCGTTGCTGAGCGGGGAAGGTACGTTCGCGCTGGGTAACGGGCTGGTTATTACGCATGATTGTTCAATCCGCAAGGCTTTCATTGGGTATCGGCGGTAACGGGGGTTTATTTAACTTATTTTTGCAACAATCGGCGGGTTGGTCATTCCTCGAGGGGATGTCAACCCGCCAGCATTGGATAGGTAAACAACCCGAAGTGAAGCAGATTCAAGCCAAAGTGCGTGGCAATCGCCGCACCCAGCCCGCCAAACCGATACGCCAGGCCATAACCGACCCCGGCGATGCCCGCCAGCAGCGCCCATTGCCACCCTGCACCCACGTGCACCAGGCCGAACAGCAGCGATGCCAGCAGCAGCGCGAGGTTTTCGCCGTAGGGCAACTGTTTGAAGCGTCGGCTCAAGCCGCCTTGAATGTAGCCACGGAACAGGGCTTCTTCCAGCAGGGTCACCAGCAACAGGTTGTTGAGTACCCACAGCCAGGCCTGGTCCGGCCATTTCGGCGCCCAACTGATCACGCCCAGCAAGGCTGCGCCACCCAGCGCGACGATGGCGGTAAGGGTCAGTACCAACGCGGTGACGCAGATCGACAGGCGCAACGAACGCCGCGCCACAATCCACGGGCAGGCCAGCAGCAACCAGAAACCAATCAGCGGCTTGTCCTGGTTCAGGTACATCGAGAACGGCACGGCATCAGGCGTAAATCGCTGCGGGTCAATGCCGCGACCGTTATAGAACCCCGGCAGCCAGTGCATCGCCAGGCCTAGCGCCAACACGACAAACAGCCCGTGACCCAGGTAACGCGCCCACGGCGTGCGCTGCTGGCGTACGGCATGGCCGGCGATCAACAGCAAGGCGACGGACACCAGCGCCAGTACGCCCAGTTTCCCGTAGGCCAAGGCCAGCAGATAGCCGATGGAAAGAAGCGCCAGGTACAGCCAGGGCAATGGGAGCATGGGGGAATCCTTGGAAAATACCGGTCGGCATTATAGCGACGGCCCGCGCCCCGAAACGTGAAAACGCCTCCCCGCAAAAGGGCTTGGGCAAGTGATTGCAAAACATGTCATCGGCTGGTTATAGTCCTCGCGTCCTTATCCCTTCAAAAAGATCAGCACATGCCAGCTTCCCTGCGCATAGCGGTAGTCGATTCAGCGGTCAACGCTGTGCGCGTGCCGTGCGCGAACAAGCAGCCTGCGCAGATCAGTCACTACCCCCCACCTGTCAGTAGCACGCCGGTGTACGCAGTCGTATCACCGCCGGGTGTTGGCATTTCGGGCTGATCGGCACGTTGCTGTGCCCGCTCTGCCTGCCTGAAAAAAAACTACTGAATTTCAGCCTCTGCGGCTGAATCGGCTTTTTTTGCCTGATTACAGGTGGTAACCATGTCCGTTCTTTCGAAACACTCCGTGGCCGCGGCGGCCTCGACGAGCCTGTTTGTCCTGCTGTGGAGCAGCGGGGCGATCTTCTCCAAGCTGGGCCTGGCCCATGCTTCGCCCTTCGCCTTCCTGCTGATCCGTTTTGCCATCGCCCTGGCGGGGCTCGTGATCCTGGTGCCGGTCCTGCGGTTGAAACTGCCGCGTCCCGGCAAGCCCCTGTTGTACGCGGCGGCAACCGGGTTGGTATTGCTGGGGGCCTATCAGATTTTCTATCTGCTGGCCCTGGACCTCAGCGTCACCCCAGGCGTCATGGCGACCATCATGGGGGTGCAGCCGATCCTCACCGTGGTGCTGATGGAGCGCCAGCGATCCTGGCGCCGGATGTTCGGCCTGAGTCTGGGCCTGGCCGGGCTGATCATGGTGGTCTACCAAGGCATCGGGCTGGCGGGCATGTCCCTGGCCGGGATGCTGTTCGGGCTGCTGGCCCTGGCAAGCATGACCTTCGGCTCGATCATGCAAAAGCGCATCACCGACAACCCCCTTGGCACCCTGCCGGTGCAGTACCTGGCGGGGCTGCTGTTGTGTTCGGTGTTTGTGCCGTTCCAGCCGTTCCACGTTGAACACACCGCCGGCTTTTACCTGCCGGTGCTGTGGATGGGCCTGGTAGTGTCGTTGCTGGCAACGCTGTTGCTGTACCGCCTGATCGCCCGGGGCAACCTGGTGAATGTCACCAGCCTGTTCTACCTGGTGCCAGCGGTGACGGCGGTGATGGATTACCTGATCTTCGGCAATCGGCTCGCGATGCTGAGCCTGTTGGGGATGGGCTTGATCATCATTGGGCTGGTCTTCGTGTTCCGCAAAAACTGATGCCCCCCGTAGGTGCCGGCCAGCCGGCGCCTACGGTTTTCGAGGCCGCAATACCAGCCACAACGCCCCGGCAATCAACACGCCGCCATATAAATGCGCCATCGATAAGGGCTCGTCGAGCAACAACGCCCCCCACAACACGCCGAACGGCGGGATCAGGAAGGTGGTGGTCATCGACCTCACCGGCCCAATCGCGGTGAGCAGCCGGAAGTACAACACGTACGCAAACGCCGTACACACCAGCCCCAACCCCAGCAGCGACGACCAGACCTGCCACCCACCCCAGCTCGCAGGCGGATGGCTGATCGCGCTGTAGGCAAATAACGGCAGCAGAAACAGCGTCGCGCCCAGCATGCTGCCCAGGGCCGCGAGACGACTGTCCAGCCCGCCACGCTGGTCCAGCCAGCGCCTGGCGAGGAACCCGGCAAAGCCATAACAGGTGGTAGCCAACAGGCAAGCCAGTGCGCCCATCAATAATTCCAGGTCAAACGCCACCGGTCCCGCACGGGTCAGCACGCCTACACCGAACAGACCCAGGCACACCCCGGCGATCTTCGACGGGGTGAGGCGTTCGCTGAAAAACAGCCCGCCAATCAACACCCCCATCAACGGCGTGGTGGCATTGAAGATCGCCGAGTAACCCGCCGGCAGCACCTGGGCGGCCACCGAATACATGGTCGCCGGGATCCCCGAGTTGATCACCCCCAGCAACAGGACCGTCTTGAACTTGCCCTGGAAATCCCAGTTCACCCGCGCCATCGCCAGGATCACCAATAGCCCGGCGGCGGCAATCGATACGCGGAAAAATGCGGTCGGCAGCGTGCCGATTTCCGGCGCGATGATGCGCATGAACAGAAAACTCGCGCCCCAGATGGCGGCGAGCCCCAGCAGGTAAAGGGTGTCAACGGGCCTCACGGAACACTCCTACATCAATAAGGCCGCGAGTGTTGCACGCCGCCTTCATTGATTACAGGACAAACCGCGTCACCAGCCCATTCAGGTCCACCGCCAGCCGCGACAGTTCCTGGCTGGCGGCCGAGGTCTGGGTGGCGCCGGCGGCGGTCTGGGTGGACAGGTCGCGGATGTTCACCAGGCTGCGGTCCACATCGCGCGCTACCAGCGCCTGTTGCTCGGCGGCGCTGGCGATCACCAGGTTGCGCTGGCTGATCTGCGAGATGGCGGCGGTGATTTTTTCCAGGGCACTGCCGGCGCTGTTGGCCCGTTGCAAGGTCTGGCCGGCATGCTCGGCGCTGCTGTTCAGCGCCTCGACGGTGGCCTGGGTGCCTTGCTGGATACCGGTGATCATCTGCTCGATTTCTTCGGTGGAGTCCTGGGTGCGCTGTGCCAGCGAACGCACCTCGTCGGCGACGACCGCGAACCCACGCCCGGCTTCACCGGCACGCGCCGCTTCAATCGCGGCGTTGAGCGCCAGCAGGTTGGTTTGCCCGGCAATGCCGCGAATCACTTCCAGCACCTTGCTGATGTCCTGCGCTTGCAGCGCCAGGCCTTCGGCCTTGTTCGAGGCGCCGAGCACTTCGTCCACCAGGTTCTGGATCGAGCTGATGGTTTCGCTGATCTGGTAGTGGCCGTGCTTGCTGTCTTCATCGGAAGCCTGGGACGCCTCGGCGCTGGACACCGCATTACCCGCGACCTCGTCCACTGCCGTGCTCATCTCGGTCACGGCGGTGGCAGCCTGCTCGATTTCATCGTTCTGCGCCTGCAGGCCGCGCGTGCTTTGTTCCATCACCGCGCTCATTTCTTCGGCGGCGGAAGCCAGTTGCTGCGCCGATTCGCTGATGCCTCGGATGGTGGTCTGCAGCTGCGCTTGCATGGTCGCCAGGGCGCTCAGCAATTGCGCGGGTTCGTCATGGCCGTGCACCACGATCGGCTGGCTCAAGTCGCCGGCGGCGATGGTGCGCGCCACGTTCAGGGCCTGGCCGATCGGCGCGGTGATGCTGCGGGTCAGCAGCCAGGCCAGCAGCAAGGTGGCGATCAGTGCGACTGCGATAATCAGGCCGACAATCCACTGTGCGCTCGAATACATCTGTGCGGCCGAATCGGCCGCCGCTTCCACGCCGTTCTGGTTAAAGACGATCAGGTTTTCCAGGCTCTGGCTCAGGATCGTGCCCTGGGGGGCGAGGCGGCTGACGAGCAGGTCGAGGGCGTCTTGCTGTTGATCCTTGTCCACCAACGCAACCATCTGCCCGACGATGGCCAGGTATGTCGCGACATTGGCCTTGAGGGTTTTCAGCAGTTCGCGCTCTTCGTCATTGCTCAGCAAGGTTTCATGGCGCTCGAGCAGGGCTTGCAGTTCGCTGCTGGTGCGGGTGATCAGGCCTCTGCTGGTCTCACGCACGCGAGACTCGTCGGTGCTCACCAGGCGCAGGGACTCCAGGCGGACAGTGGCCACCAAGGCTGCGCTGTCATGGATATTCTCGATGCTCGGCATCCAGGTTTGTTCAATGACCAGCGCGCTTTCCCGCAGCTTGGCCATCTGGCCCAGGCCAAACATTCCCACAATCACCAGCAAGCTGGCCAAAACCCCAAAACTCAGACTGGCACGCAGACCGATCCTCATATTCCTCAATGACATCTCAATGCTCCTTGGGCGATTAGAACCTGCTCCCGGGTCGGTCTTCGGACCTTGTTAGGGTGGGAGAGGGCGCGCTATATATCAAAGTGCCATCAAGGTAGTAATCGGGGTTTCCCTTAGTTGGATCCAAAGCCCTATGGAGGACCCGCGGCCGTTCTGGTTGGCGGTTTTTCGGCTTCTACCTGCCAGGCCACGGCGCTCAAGGCCTGTGGATCAAACGCGGATCGACTGTGAGGTGCGTTTATTGACCGAGCGGTCGAATTAAAAAATTGAAAATAAATGTACGAAATGAACGGAGCTGTACAAGTCAGTGCAAAAAATGACCCTTCTCCTGCCTGCGTACACTGGCTAAGCTCAGGGCATCCCAGATGCCCGCTCGAGGTTTCCCGCATGTCGCCATCCACGCCTGCCCTCGCTATCGCCCGCACTATCCTCGAAGGCTTCGACGATTACCGCGAGCACTTTCGCCAGATCACCGATGGCGCCCGCGAGCGTTTCGAAAAGGCCCAGTGGCAACAGGGGCAGGCGGCATCGGCGGCGCGGATCAACCTGTACGAAGACAAGGTCGGTGAAGTGAGCGCGCGCCTGCGCGCGAACTTCGAGGGCAGCACATTGCTCGACATTGACCTGTGGCCGCTGGTGAAAAGCGCCTATATCGGCCTGATCGACCTGCGTTTTGACGATGAGCTGTCCGAGACCTGGTACAACTCGATCTTCTGCGGCCTGTTCAGCCATGACCTGATCAGCGACGGCTGCATGTTCATCCACACCACGCGGCCGAGCCTGCGCCGGGCACGGGCGGCACAAACCCATACCTACGCGCCCGCCGGCCAGATTCCCGAGATGCTCGCGCAGATTTTTGCCGACTATCGTTTCAGCGAGCCCTACGCCGACCTGGCAACCGACCTGGGTCGCCTCGAAACCCAACTGCGGGAAAACCTGCCGGACTGGGTGTGCAAGGACCCGGACCTCAAGGTCGAGCTGTTTTCCTCGGTGCTCTACCGCAACAAAGGCGCCTACCTCGTCGGGCGCATCTACACCCGCGACGAACAATGGCCCCTGGTGATTCCGCTGCTGCACCGCGAAGGCCAGGGCATCCAGATCGATGCGCTGATCACCGACGAGGCCGAGGTGTCGATCATCTTTTCGTTCACCCGTTCCTACTTCATGGTCGACGTGCCGGTGCCGGCGGAATTTATCGGCTTTCTCAAACGCATCCTGCCGGGCAAGCACATTGCCGAGCTGTACACCTCGATTGGTTTCTACAAACACGGCAAGTCGGAGTTCTACCGCGCGCTGATCAACCACCTGGCCACCACCGACGATCAATTCATCATGGCCCCCGGCGTGCGTGGCATGGTCATGAGCGTGTTCACCCTGCCGGGCTTCAATACCGTGTTCAAGATCATCAAGGACCGTTTTTCACCGTCGAAAAACGTCAACCGCGCCACGGTGATCGAGAAGTACCGCCTGGTCAAAAGCGTCGATCGCGTCGGGCGCATGGCCGATACCCAGGAGTTTGCCGACTTCCGCTTTCCCCTGGGCAAGTTCGAGCCCGAGTGCCTGGCTGAACTGCTGGACGTCGCTGCCGGCACCGTCGAAGTGGAAGGCGATACGGTACTGATCCGCCACTGCTGGACCGAACGGCGCATGACCCCGCTCAACCTCTACCTGGAAAACGCCAACCCCGCCCAGGTGCGCGAAGCCCTGGAAGACTACGGCTTGGCGATCAAGCAACTGGCGGCAGCGAACATCTTCCCCGGCGACATGCTGCTGAAGAACTTCGGCGTCACCCGCCATGGCCGTGTGGTGTTCTATGACTACGACGAAATCTGTTTTCTCACCGAGGCCAACTTTCGCCATATTCCCGCGCCGCGCACGCCCGAGGATGAAATGGCGTCCGAGCCCTGGTACTCCATCGGCCCACTGGATGTGTTCCCGGAAGAGTTTCCGCCGTTCCTGTTTGCCGATGCCGGCCAGCGCAAGCTGTTCGATGAACTGCATGGCGAGCTGTATAACGCTGATTATTGGAAAGGCCTGCAGGATGCGATTCGTGCAGGCAAAGTGATCGATGTCTTCCCTTATAAAAGAAAAGAGCAGCCATAAGCTCAAAGCGGCAAGTAAAAGCAGATCCGCCCTGACTTGCCGCTTGAAGCTTGCCGCTCGCAGCTGCTTTTCTGCGACAATCCGCACCCTGCATAAATAGACGACCTTTGCGTACCCGATGACTGACCAAGCGCCCGCTATCGACCAACTGCTGAAAAACCTCGACCACGCCATGCTCGCCGACCGTCACCGCTTGCGGCGGCAACTGCTTGAGCTGCGCAAGAAGCCCGACGAGGAGAAGCTGGCGCAGTGGGTCATGCGCATGCAGGCGTCCTGCGCTCAGGTCACGGCGCGGCGCGCCAGCCTGCCGGTGATTCGTTACGACGACAGTTTGCCGATCGCGGCCAAGCGCGATGAGATCAAGGACGCGCTGCAAAAGCATCAGGTGCTGATCATTGCCGGCGAAACCGGCTCGGGCAAGACCACCCAGTTGCCGAAGATCTGCCTGGAGATCGGCCGCGGCCAATATGGCCTGATCGGCCATACCCAACCACGCCGGATCGCTGCGCGCAGCGTCGCCAGCCGCGTCGCCGAAGAGTTGGCCACGCCGCTGGGCGCGTTGGTCGGCTATCAGGTGCGCTTCGAAGACCAAAGCGACGCCAACACCCTGATCAAGCTGATGACCGACGGTATCCTGCTGGCGGAAACCCAGAACGACCGCTACCTGGAACGCTACGACACGATCATCGTCGACGAAGCCCACGAACGCAGTTTGAACATCGATTTCCTGCTGGGTTACCTGAAAACCCTGCTGCCGCGCCGCCCGGACCTGAAAGTCATCATCACTTCGGCGACCATCGACCTGGAGCGTTTTTCCAAGCACTTCGACGATGCACCGATTGTCGAGGTGTCGGGCCGCACCTTCCCGGTCGACACCTGGTATCGCCCGCTGACCCTGGAACAGGACGAGGAGGGCAATCGTGTCGAAGACGACCTGACTGTCGACCAGGCGATCCTCGCCACTCTTGATGAGATCGCTGCTTATGAGCGCAGCGAACGGCGCAGCCCCGGCGATGTGCTGGTGTTTTTGCCCGGTGAGCGCGAGATTCGCGACGCTGCCGACATGCTGCGCAAGGCCCAGCTCAAGCACACCGAGATCCTGCCGTTGTACGCGCGCCTGTCGCCGGCCGAACAACAGCGCATTTTCCAGTCTCACCCAGGGCGCCGCGTGGTACTGGCGACCAACGTCGCGGAAACCTCGCTGACCGTGCCGGGCATCCGTTATGTGATCGACAGCGGCACCGCGCGCATCAGCCGCTACAGCTACCGCGCCAAGGTGCAGCGCCTGCCGATCGAGGCGATTTCCCAGGCCAGTGCCAACCAGCGTAAAGGCCGTTGCGGCCGGGTGGAGCCGGGGATCTGCATTCGCTTGTACAGCGAAGAGGATTTTATCGGCCGTCCGGAATTTACCGACCCTGAGATTTTGCGCACCAACCTCGCGGCGGTGATCCTGCAGATGCTGCACCTGCGCCTGGGCGAAATCACCGATTTCCCGTTTATCGAACCGCCGGACGGCAAGGCCATCAGCGACGGTTTCAACCTGTTGCAGGAACTCTCGGCGGTCGACCGCAACAGCCAGCTCACGCCATTGGGCCGTCAGTTGGCGCGCCTGCCGGTGGACCCGCGCATGGGCCGCATGCTGCTCGAAGCCGCCAAGCTTGGTAGTTTGCAGGAAGTGTTGATCGTGGCCAGCGCCATGTCGATCCAGGACCCGCGCGAGCGCCCACCGGAGCGCCAGCAGGCCGCCGACCAGGCCCATGCGCAGTGGAAAGATGCGGACTCGGACTTCGCCGGGCTGGTCAATTTGTGGCGTGGTTTTGAAGAGCAGCGCCAGGCACTCACCGCCAGCCCGCTGCGCAACTGGTGCCGCAAGAACTTCCTCAACTACCTGCGCCTGCGCGAGTGGCGTGATTCCCATCGCCAGTTGAGCCTGATCTGCCGCGACATGCAGTTGACCATCAACAAAGAACCGGCGGATTTCCCCAAGCTGCACAAGGCGGTGCTGTCCGGCCTGCTCAGCCAGATCGGCCAGAAGACCGAAGACGGCGATTACCTCGGCGCCCGTCAGCGACGCTTCTGGATCCACCCGTCCTCGGGTATCGGCAAGAAACGCCCGCAATGGCTGATGACCGCCGAACTGGTGGAAACCACCAAGCTGTATGCGCGCATGGTGGCGAAGATCGATGCCGACTGGATCGAACCGCTGGCCGGGCACTTGATCAAGAAAAACCACTTCGAGCCCCACTGGGAGAAGAAGCGCGGCCAGGTGGTGGCGTTCGAGCAGATCACCCTGTTCGGGCTGATCGTGGTCGGGCGTCGGCCGGTGCATTACGGGCCGATTGACCCGGTGGTGTCGCGGGAGTTGTTTATTCGCGAAGGCTTGGTGCGTGGCGAGATCCAGTCCCGCGCCAAATGCCTGACGGCCAACCAGCAACTGCTGGAGCAGCTCGACGAACTGGAAGCCAAGGCGCGCCGCCGCGATATCCTGGCCGACGAAGAGACCTTGTACGCCTTCTACGATGCACGGCTGCCGGCGGAGATCCACCAGACCGCCACCTTTGACAGCTGGTACAAGGTCAACAGCCAGAAAGATCCGCAGTTGCTGATCATGCGCGAGGAAGACGTGTTGGCCCGCGAGGCCAGTGAAGTCACTGCCGCCCATTACCCGGACACCCTGCACCTGGGCGACCTGGAACTGGCCCTGAGTTATCACTTCGAACCCAACCACCCCCGCGACGGCGTGACCCTGCGCGTACCGGCACCGCTGCTGCCTGCCTTGCCGCCGGAGCGTCTGGAATGGCTGGTGCCGGGGCTGATCGAAGCCAAGTGCATCGCCCTGGTGCGCAACCTGCCCAAGGCCCTGCGCAAGAACTTCGTGCCGGTGCCGGATTTCGTCAAGGCGGCGCTGCAGCGCATCGAGTTTGGCCAGGGTTCGCTGCCCCAGGCATTGGGGCGCGAGTTGCTGCGCATGACCGGGGCGCGGGTCAGCGATGAGGCCTGGGCCGAAGCGGCGCAGCAGGTGGAAAACCATCTGAAGATGAACCTGGAAGTGGTCGACGGCCAGGGCAAGTTCCTTGGCGAGGGCCGCGACCTGGCCGAGTTGACCGCGCGTTTTGTCGAAGCCAGCCAGGCCGCGCTGGCCGTGCCGCACACCGCGAAAAGCCAGCAGCCGGTGGAGGCCAAGGTGTTCGCGGCGGTGGCCGAGAAAACCCAGCAGAAGATCGCCGGGCTGTCGATGACGGTCTATCCGGCGCTGGTGGAAGAAAACGGCACCGTGAAAGAGGGCCGTTTTTCCACCGCCGCCGAGGCTGAGTTCCAGCACCGCCGTGCGTTGCAACGCCTGTTGATGCAGCAATTGGCGGAACCGGCCAAATTCATGCGCGGCAAATTGCCCGGCCTCACTGAACTGGGCCTGATGTACCGCGAACTGGGGCGTATCGACGCCCTGGTGGAAGACATCCTGCTGGCCAGCCTCGACACCTGTGTGCTGGAAGGCGAAGCCAGCCTGCCCCGTGACGGTGCCGGTTTGGCGGCGCTGGCTGAACGCAAGCGTGGCAGTTGGACCGAACACGCCGAACGCCTGGCGCGCCTGACCCTGGACGTGCTGAAGCTCTGGCATGGCCTGCAAAAGCGCTTCAAGGGCAAGATCGACCTGGCCCAGGCCGTGGCCCTGAACGACATCAAGCAGCAATTGAGCAACCTGGTGTATCCCGGCTTTGTGCGCGAAACCCCGGCGCAGTGGTTCAAGGAATTGCCGCGTTTTCTCAAGGCCATCGAATTGCGCCTGGAGAAACTGCCTGGCCAGGTGCAAAAGGATCGGGTGTGGAGCAGCGAACTGGGCGGCCTGTGGGCGCAGTACCAGAACCGCTTGAACAAGCACACGCAGGAAGGCAAGCGCGACCCGCAACTGGAGCTGTATCGCTGGTGGTTGGAGGAATACCGGGTGTCGTTGTTTGCACAGCAGTTGGGGACCAAGGTGCCGATTTCCGACAAGCGATTGAGCAAGCAGTGGAGCCTGGTCGAGGCCTGATCCCTTTCTCGGTTATCCAGACCAGACAGGTCCAAATGTGGGAGGGGGCAATCTCCCACATTGAAACTTGATCGCGCTTTGATCAGGGTGTTTATCCGGCATATGGCGCCAAACCCCAGGGTTTGTGGCAAACTTCGCCGCTATAAATGCCGGGATCGTCGCAAAAGTCTGCGGCGCGAAGGAATAAAGCGATGCCAGTTTGATGTCCGCTGGGCGGAATAGAACTACTTACGGTTTGGTACGTCGGTACCAATATCATCTGCCTGACAGATTTAGAGGAACGATCGTGCATAACGTCGTCATCAGCGGCACTGGCCTTTACACCCCTGCCAACAGCATCAGCAACGAAGAACTGGTGCAGTCTTTCAATGCTTACGTGCACCAGTTCAACTCGGACAACGCCGCTGCCATCGAGCGCGGTGAAGTCCAGGCGCTGACGGAGTCGAGCGCTGCGTTCATCGAAAAAGCCTCGGGCATCAAGAGCCGCTTTGTGATGGACAAGGAGGGCATTCTTGACCCGCAGCGCATGGCGCCGCGCCTGCCCGAGCGCAGCAATGACGAGTGGTCCGTGCTTTGCCAGATGGCCATCGGTGCCGCCGAGCAGGCCCTGCAGCGCGCCGGCAAGACCGCCGCCGACATCGATGGTGTGATCGTCGCCTGTTCCAACCTGCAACGTGCCTACCCGGCCATCGCCATCGAAGTCCAGGAAGCCCTGGGCATCGCAGGCTTCGGTTTCGACATGAACGTGGCGTGTTCCTCGGCGACCTTCGGTATCCAGAACGCCGCCAACAGCATCCAGCTGGGCCAGGCCCGGGCGATCCTGATGGTCAACCCGGAAGTCTGCACCGGCCACTTGAACTTCCGCGACCGCGACAGTCACTTTATCTTCGGCGACGCCGCCACGGCCGTCGTCCTCGAGCGCGCCGACCTGGCGACCTCCGCGCATCAGTTCGACGTGGTGAGCACCAAGCTGCTGACCAAGTTCTCCAATAACATCCGCAACAACTTCGGTTTCCTCAACCGCGCGGCGGAAGAGGGCATCGGTGCGCCCGACAAGCTGTTCGTGCAGGAAGGCCGCAAAGTCTTCCGCGACGTGTGCCCGATGGTCGCCGAACTGATCGGCGTGCACCTGGCCGAGAACCAGTTGAACGTGGCCGATGTGAAGCGCTTCTGGCTGCACCAGGCCAACCTGAGCATGAACCACCTGATTGTGAAGAAACTGCTGGGCCGCGAAGCCACGGTGGAAGAAGCTCCGGTGATCCTCGATACTTACGCCAACACCAGCTCGGCGGGTTCGGTGATTGCATTCCACACCTACCAGGACGATCTGCCCAAGGGCGCCGTCGCGGTCCTCAGTTCGTTTGGCGCAGGCTATTCGATCGGTAGCGTGATCCTGCGCAAGCGTTAAGACAATCGAGGTCTTGAATGGCAGCAGCGGACGACGCGCACCTGCTTGAACGACTGCTCAAGGGCGAGCAACGGGCCTACAAGGAATTGGTCACCACGTACCAAAGCGCAATGCGGGCGGTGGCGTATGCCATCGCCGGCCAGCGGCATGCCGACGAAGTGGTGCAGGACGCCTGGCTGTCGGTGGTGCGCAACCTGGCCAAATTCGAAGGGCGTTCCAGCCTCAAGACCTGGCTGCTGACCATTACCGCCAACGCTGCCAAGGGGCGCTATAAGCAGAATCGCCGGGAAGTGTTGCTCGACGATTTGCCTTCGCCCCACGGCACCATCGGCGATGATCGATTCTCCCCCGATGATGGCCACTGGGCCGTCGCCCCGTATGCCTGGCACCAGGACACCCCGGAAGCCTTGCTGACCGAGGATGAACTGCGCAAGTGCCTGGAGCACACGTTGCTGAGTTTGTCCGAACTGCAAAGCAGCGTGCTGGTGCTGCGTGAACGCCAGGGGTTGGAGCTGGAGGAGATCTGTAATCTTCTGACGCTCTCACTCTCCAATGTCCGCGTGCTGCTGCATCGAGCACGGCTTAAAGTCTTCGCCACGGTGGAGCATTTTGAGGAAACGGGCGAATGTTGACCTGTAAAGAACAAGTGGCACGTTCCAGTGACTATCTCGATGGGCAATTGACCTTTCGCGAACGTCTGCTGGTGCGTCATCACTTGATGTTCTGCCCCAACTGCCGACGGTTTATCCGCCAGATGCGCCTGCTGCAGGCGACGTTGCGGATGCTGCCGCAGGAACCGGTGAAGGATGTGGATGCCTTGGCGCAGCGGCTGGCTGCCGAGCGGCTCAAGGATCAGAAAGGCGGGGAATAAGCAGGCTCGCGTGGGGCAATCGGACGGATGATGGGGACCGATCCACCCACGCAAGTCTGGTACAGCCACCTCGGGCCGTCCTGGCCCGAGGTCTTGAACACTTATCTTTAGAACTTGGCTTCTGCATCCAGCTGGAAGGTGTTGGCTTTGGCGCTACCGTCCACCAGCGTGCGGCTGTAGGTGTCGGTCTTGGTCAGGAAGTAGGTCGCGCCGACGGCGAAGTTCTTGTCGATGTCATAGCCGACTTTGAACTTGTGACCACGGGAACCGGTGAAGCCGCCGCCGAAGTCCGAATCGGTGAAGGCCCCCACCACGGCGTTTTTCTGCACGTCGCGATAGTTGTAGTCCAGGTTGAAACCGAACACCTTGGACTTGGCACCCAGCAACCAGGCCGTGTCCGCATCGTCGATTGCGTCGTTGTTTTTCACGTACTGACCGTAGAACGACAGAGGCACCGCCAGGCCGCCGATATCGACTTGACCGAAGCCTTCATACAGGCGGAACTCGCCGTTGGGGGTGTTGCCGTTGGTGGCCAGCACGTTCGGGGTACTGGTGCCTGAGGCGCGGCTGTCTTCATCGTTCTGGTAGGCGTAGACGCTGCCGCCCAGGGTCATTTTCAGGTTGTCGGTCACCGAGAAGCGGGTCCCCAACTGGCCGGTGGTCAGGCGCAGGTCATGGCGGTACTGCACGCCGTCACCGTCCACATTGTCCTTGAGGTTGTAGTTACCCAGGCTGCCGAACAGCTCTGCGCTGCCGCCCAGTGGGTACTTGTAGGTGAGTGCCAGGCCTTCCGGGTTGATGTCGCTATCCCAGATCACATCGCCCATGTTGACCCAGGGCTGCAGCATTTTGCCGCCAATGATGTGCAGGTTTTTGATCTGGTCAGGGTGGTAGTCGATATAGCCGAGGTCCAGCCAGATCGATTTTTTATCGAAGTAGCCGTCCAGGTCCTGGTTGGTGGAGCGCGCATCGCTGCCGCCGCCGGTGGCGATACGAATACCGGTGTCCACCTGCGGGTTGATTTCGGTGTAGGCGCCGAGGCGTGCGCGGATCCGTTCGCGGTCCTTGTCACGGCCGGTGACGCCGGCGCGGGTAACGCCATTTTCGCCTTCGACCTTGATGGTCTCGTGGCGCATGCGCACATCACCCTTGAACTGAGTCTTGGCGGCCCAGGCCAGTTTCTGGTCGAAGCTGCTCAGCTCGTTGGTTTTCTTCGCGGTGGCCGCGATCTGTTCGTTGGTCTCTTGTTGAGCTTGCCGTGCGATCTGCTGTTCTTTCTGGTCTTTGGCCAACTCGTTTTGCAGTTCGGTGTACTGCGAAGCGGTGATTTGGCCGTTGGCCTTGAGCATGTCGAGCAATTTAGCGTCGACTGCAGCGCTGGCCGGAACGCTCAGGGCCAGTAACAGGCCCCCGCACAGGGCCGCTGCAGTTTTAGTGGAAGCAAGACGCATATCAATCTCCGAAAGTGAGGAGGGATGGCAAACCATCCAGGACACAACCGACCGATGACGGACGGAAAAGTAACCACCTGATAGAACCAGGCGCTCTAAAAACAGGCGTCAGTATCACGATCGTTTATGACGGAGCAGTGGCGAAGTGATGTCATGTAGATGACAAATTATTTAAGAATGGAACTATTGATTTAGAGCCTTGTCGGGCGATTCGGGGGTGTGCCCGGACCTGCGATAAGCGATACTCGCGAGGTTTTCATGCCATGACGTAGTGAGGATGCCAATGCCGCTGCAACGCCTGGACAGCCTGTCCGAAATCGCCCCGCAGGCCTGGGACGCACTGGTGCCGGACGCCCAGCCTTTTGTGCGGCACGCCTTCCTCAGCGCGCTGGAAGACAGTGCCAGCCTGGGCCCTCGATCGGGCTGGCAACCGGAGCATTTGTTACATTGGGAAGGCGACCGACTGGTGGCGGCATTGCCCAGTTATCGCAAATGGCATTCCTACGGCGAGTACGTGTTCGACCATGGTTGGGCCGATGCCTGCGAGCGTGCGGGCATTGATTACTACCCCAAGCTGCTGACGGCCGTACCATTCAGCCCGGTCAGCGGCCCCCGCTTGTTGGCGGCCAGCGTCGACGATGGTTTCGAACTGCTGAAGAGCCTGCCGGGCTACCTGGAAATCGAAGGGCTCTCCAGTGCCCATATCAACTTCACCGACGGCTTGGCCGATGAGGCGTTAGCCCAACAACCGGGTTGGTTGCAGCGCCTGGGTTGTCAGTTTCACTGGCAGAATCGCGGCTACCGTGACTTCCAGGATTTCCTCGACGCCCTCAGTTCCCGCAAACGCAAACAGATGCGCAAGGAGCGCGAACAAGTGGCGGGGCAGGGCATCGACTTCGAATGGTTGCAAGGCCACGAGCTGAACGAGGCGCAGTGGGATTTTGTCTACGCCTGCTACGCCAATACCTACGCAGTACGCCGCCAGGCACCGTACTTGACCCGCGCGTTTTTCAGCCTGCTGGCCGAGCGCATGCCCGAGGCGATCCGTGTGGTGCTGGCCAGGCAAGGCACGCGACCGGTGGCCATGGCCTTCAGCCTGATCGGTGGCGACAGCTTCTACGGCCGCTACTGGGGTTGCCTGGCGGAGTTTGACCGGCTGCATTTTGAAACCTGCTTCTACCAGGGCATGGACTACGCCATCGCTCATGGCCTGCAACGCTTCGACGCCGGCGCCCAGGGCGAGCACAAATTGATTCGCGGGTTCGAGCCGGTGATCACCCGGTCGTGGCACTACCTGCGCCACCCCGGGTTGAAGAATGCCGTGGAGGATTTCCTCGAGCGCGAGCGGGTGGGGATTGTGGCGTATGCCGAAGAGGCGAGGGCGGCGCTGCCTTACCGGCAGGGCTGAACCATTGGTCTGGCAATGCTGGCAGGACGTAATGGAGTCGATATCCTGTATGTACAAAAGTACATACAGGATGTGCCATGCATTTTGAGTGGGATGAGTCCAAGAACAAAGTCAATATTTCCAAGCACGGCATCGATTTCAACGACGTTCCGGATATCTTTCGGCATCCAATGCTGGCCTTGCGCGATGATCGAGCGGATTATGGCGAAGAGCGTTGGATCAGTATTGGCTGGATCAAATTGTTAATGGGTGTGGTCGTATACACCGAGCGGCATGGTGATGTGATCCGTATCATTTCCGCCCGAAAAGCAACCAAGAAGGAGGCCAAATATTATGACGCAAACATCGAAAACTGATTGGGAGCGCCTGGCCAAGATGAATGATGAAGAAGTTGATACCAGCGATATTCCTGAGTTGGACGCGGAATTTTTCCGACGTGCAGAATTACGCGTTCCAATAAAGCAAGCCGTTACTATTCGACTGGACGCCGACGTTTTGGAGTGGTTTAAAGGTCAGGGTACGGGCTACCAGACGCGCATCAATCAATTGTTGCGCCAATATATGCAGGCTCATCAGGGTTGAGTATCTGCCCATTGAAATCAGCCCTGCTCCACCGGCAGGGCTGACCCTTTGTCTCAGACCGGCTCCTCCTTGCCCAGCCATCGATAGACCACACCGCCCACCACTGCACCGAGGATCGGCGCGAGCCAGAACATCCACAACTGCTGGATCGCCCACCCGCCCACGATCAATGCCGGGCCGGTACTGCGGGCCGGGTTGACCGAGGTGTTGGTCACGGGGATGGAGATCAGGTGGATCAAGGTGAGGGCCAGGCCAATGGCGATGGGCGCGAGGCCCTTCGGGGCACGGTGGTCGGTGGCGCCGAGGATGATCAGCACGAACATGGCTGTCATCACCAGCTCGCAGACAAACCCCGCTGCCATTGAATAGCCGCCCGGCGAATGCTCGCCATAGCCGTTGGAGGCCAGCCCACCGGCCAGTTCAAAGCCCGGCATGCCGCTGGCGATGAAGTACAACAATGCGGCGGCGACCACCCCGCCGACGACTTGGGCCACGATGTACGCCGGTAACTCCCTGGCCGGAAACCTCCCGCCCACTACCAGCCCCACCGATACCGCCGGGTTGAGGTGACAACCGCTGATATGCCCGATGGCCACCGCCATGGTCAGCACCGTGAGCCCGAACGCCAGGGCCACGCCCAGCAATCCGATCCCGACTGCGGGAAACGCGGCGGCCAACACCGCACTCCCGCAACCACCCAACACCAGCCAAAACGTTCCCAACCCCTCTGTGACTGAACGCTTGAACAAAGACATGCAGCACGTCCTTGATAGATCGCTCTACCCAATCAGTAAATCAGTGATGCTCCCTGCAGATTTACTTCAGCGCCCGTCTGGGCACTGCACTGAGTACAGCACGGTTTTTACACAAATCCAGGCCACCAAATGTGGGAGGGGGCTTGCTGCCGATAGCGGAGTGTCAGTCGCAAAATGTGGTGACTGGCCCACCGATATCGGGAGCAAGCCCCCTCCCACATTTGCTTCAGTCGATGCCGACAAACCCTCCGGTCTGGTGCTGCCACAAGCGTGCATACAAGCCGCCATGGGCCAGCAGTTCGGCATGGCTGCCCGTCTCGGCAATCTGGCCTTTCTCCAGCACCACCAGGCGGTCCATCCGCGCGATGGTCGACAACCGGTGCGCAATCGCAATCACCGTCTTGCCTTGCATCAGGGTCTCCAGGCTTTCCTGGATCGCCGCCTCCACTTCCGAGTCCAGCGCCGAGGTGGCTTCGTCCATGATCAGGATCGGCGCATCCTTGAGCAGTACACGGGCGATAGCGATACGTTGACGTTGCCCACCGGAGAGTTTCACCCCGCGTTCGCCGACGTGGGCATCCAGCCCGGTACGGCCTTCCGAGTCCGACAGCAGCGGGATGAACTCGTCGGCACGCGCCTTGTGCACGGCGGCCCAGAGTTGTTCGTCGGTGGCGTCCGGCTTGCCGTACAGCAGGTTGTCGCGGATCGAGCGGTGCAGCAGCGAGGTGTCCTGGGTGATCATGCCGATCTGTTCGCGCAGGGTTTCCTGGGCCACTTCGGCGATGTTTTGGCCGTCGATCAGGATCCGCCCGCCTTGCAGGTCGTAGAGGCGCAGCAGCAGGTTGACCAGGGTCGACTTGCCCGCGCCGGACGGGCCGATCAGGCCGATCTTTTCACCGGCCTGGATGTTCAGGTTCAAGCCGCCAATGATCCCGCTCTGCTTGCCGTAGTGGAAATCCACCTGCTCGAAGCGTACTTCGCCATGGGGCACTGTCAGGCGCGGGGCGTTGTTGCGGTCGACCACGGCCAGGGGTTGGGCAATGGTCTTGAGGCCGTCCTGCACGATGCCGATATTTTCGAAAATGCCGTTGACCACCCACATGATCCAGCCGGACATGTTGACGATACGAATCACCAGGCCGGTAGCCAGGGCAATCGCGCCCACCGAGATCAGCGACTGTGTCCACAGCCACAGGGCCAGGCCGGTGGTGGTGACGATCAGCAGGCCGTTGAGGACGGTGATGACCGCATCCATGCTGGTGAGCACGCGTGCCGCCAGCTGGGTTTTTTCGGTTTGCTCAATGATCGCTTCCTTGGCGTATTCCTGCTCATTCTGGGTATGGGCGAACAGCTTCAAGGTGGTGATGTTGGTGTAGCCGTCGACGATGCGCCCCATGAGTTTGGAACGGGCTTCGGAAGAAATCACCGAACGCTCTTTCACCCGCGGTACGAAGTAACGCAATGCCAGGCAGTAACAAATGATCCAGGTGATCAACGGAATCATCAGTCGCCAGTCGGCCTCGGCAAACAGCACCAGGGAGGTGATGGCGTAGATCGACACGTGCCAGATGGCTTCCGCTGTTGCCACCGCAGAGTCACGCAAGGAGTTGCCGGTTTGCATGATGCGCTGGGCAATGCGCCCGGCGAAATCGTTCTGGAAGAAATTCAGGCTCTGCTTGAGCACATAGCTGTGGTTCTGCCAGCGGATCAGGCTGGTCATGCCGGGGTTGATGGTCTGGTGCACCAGCAAGTCGTGCAGGCCATTGAAAATCGGGCGCAGCAGCAGGGCGACCACGGCCATCCAGATCAGCTCGGTGCTGTGGATCTGGAAGAAGTCGGCGGGCGGTGTGCCCTGGGCCAGGTCGATGATACGGCTCAGGTAGCTGAACAGCGCGACTTCGATCAGCGCACCGACCAGGCCCACCACCAGCAGTGCGGCAAAACAGGGCCACACCTGGTGCAGGTAGTAGAGGTAGAAGGGCAGGACTTTGTCGGGAGGGGCGGCGCTGGGAGCGTCGCGGAAAATATCGATCAGTTGTTCAAAACGACGATAGAGCATTAGGGTTGACGCCCGCCTGGCGGGCTCTCCTTTCAAATGCGCGCGCGGCCTTGTGGGCCGTGCGCGGAGTTTCCTGCAGACTTCAGTCGATGCGCTTGGCCGACTTGATCAGGACAGGATCGATTGGCACGTTCTGCATGCCTTGCTTGGTGGTGGTCTGGGAGTTGACGATGATGTCGACCACATCCATGCCCTTGACCACTTTGGCGAACACCGCATAACCGGCATCGCGACCCGGGTCGAGGAAGGCGTTGTCAGCCACGTTGATGAAGAACTGGCTGGTGGCCGAATCCGGGTTCGAGGTGCGGGCCATCGACAGCGTGCCACGCACGTTATGCAGGCCATTGCTGGCTTCGTTCTTGATCGGCGCTTCGGTCGGCTTTTGCGACATCTGCTGGGTGAACCCGCCACCCTGGACCATGAAGCCCGGGATCACGCGGTGGAAGATCGTGTTGGTGTAGAAGCCTTTGTCGACATAGGCGAGGAAATTCTTGGTACTGATCGGCGCCTTGACCGGGTCCAGTTCGATTTCAATGTCGCCGTTGGTGGTGGAGATCAATACGTGTGGCGCCTTGGAAGGCTCGGCGGCCATCAGGTTGGCAGCGAACAGAACGGAACCGGCAAAAAAGGCGATTTTTTTCAGCATGGGTCAGTGATCCTGGGTAGTGGTTTCGACTGTCTCTAGAAAATCGAGCAGGGTGGTATTAAAGACTTCGGGTTGGTCCAAGGGCGTGGCATGGCGGGAATCCTCGATCACCACCAGTCGCGCATCGGGCAGCAGTTTTACATAGTTTTCTTTCTGGGCCACGGGGGTGTAGTCGTGGTCGGCGCTGATGACCAGGGTTGGACAGGTAATCCTCGAAAGTCGTTCCTGTACGCCCCAGCCCACAATCGCATCGAAGCTGGCGAGATAAGCACGTTTGTCGTTTTTTGCCCAGCGTTCGGCCATCTTGCGGCGCAGGTCGGCCTGTGCCGGTTTTGGGAACAGCCGGTCGCCGAGTGCCTTGCCGATGGTGGCGAGGCTGAGCACACGGGCGAGCGTCCAGCGCCTGGCCCACCACCAGTACTCCTGGGCACTGCGTACCTTGACCTGTGGCGCGCTGTTGACGATGCACAGGCTCTTGACCCGGCCGGGTTCGTCCACCGCCAGTTGGAAGGCGATCATGCCGCCCATGGACAAACCCACCACATGGGCGGGCGGCAGGTCCAGGTGCTCGATCAGGGCGACCAGGTCGTAGGTGAACCCTTCGATGCTATAGCGCTCCCGAGGCTTGTCCGAGCGCCCATGGCCGCGCACATCTACCACAATCAGGCGGTAGTGGCGGGCCAGCGCTGGCACCTGCAGTTCCCAATCCTGGCTGCTGGAGCCCAGGCCGTGGATCAGGATCAGCGGCGTGCCGTGGCCGTATTCCTCATAGTGCAGGCTGCAGCCTTCATGGTCGAACCAGGCCATGCATGAACTCCGTTTCAGGCTTGCCGGGGGGCGGCGAAAGGCGCGTCCAGGGGGGCGGTGTCAAAGGTGCGCAGCAGCTCCACGAGGATCTGCGTCGCCGGCCCCAAGGGTTTGTCCTTGTTTGAATACAGGTAGAACGTGGGGTGGCGGCTGCCGCCCTGTTCCAAGGGTAGCTGCTTGAGCACGCCTTCGGCGAGTTCACGCTCGATCATGTGCCGTGGCAGCCAGGCAAAACCCAGGCCGCTGCCGACAAACGCGGCGGCGGTGGCCAGGCTGCCGACGGTCCAGCGTTGTTCGGCGCCGAGCCAGCCTACATCCCGGGGTTGCTGGCGGCCGGAGTCGCGGATCACCACCTGCATCTGGCTTTCCAGGTCCTGGAAGCTCAGTTCGCGGTTCATGCGGTGCAAGGCGTGCTCGGGGTGGGCCACGGCGACGAACTCCACGTCGCTCATTTCGGTGCCCAGGTAGCCGGGGATGCTGAAGCCGCAAATCGCCAGGTCGGCCACGCCTTCCATCAACAGCTCTTCGACGCCGGACAGCACCTCTTCACGCAAACGCACCCGGCAACCACGGCTCTGCGGCATGAACGCGGTGAGTGCGCGTACCAGGCGCGCGTTGGGGTAGGCCGCATCGACGACCAGCCGCACTTCGGCTTCCCAGCCCTGTTCCATATGGTGGGCGAGGTCTTCCAGCTGGCTGGCGTTTTTCACCAGTTGCCGGGAGCGGCGCAGCAGCACTTCACCGGCGTCGGTGAGTACCGCCTTGCGCCCGTCGATGCGCAGCAGCGGCACGCCGAGTTGGTCTTGCATACGGGCCACGGTGTAGCTCACCGAGGACTGCGAACGGTGCAGCGCTTCCGCTGCCTGGGCGAAGCCGCCGTGGTCGACGACGGCTTGCAGCGTGCGCCATTGATCGAGGGTAACGCGGGGCGCTTTCAAGATGTGTTCCTCTTGTCCTAAGCTGGCGGTCCCTATTGGAGACCGCCGAATGAGAAAATTCTGTTGTGTGTTGCTGACGCTGCTGCCGATGAGCGCGTTTGCCTACCCCATCGACGTGACGAAAAAGATCGACGGCGTGAGCATCGATTACACCGCCTCCGACGTGGACGGCGATATCAGCTCGATCCAGCTGAATAACTACGGCACCCAGGACGCCGTGTGTTCGGTAACGTTCACCAACGGCCCGGAATCGCCGCGTCGTCGCACGGTTACGGTGCCGGCGGGGAAAAGCACCAACACCACGGTCAAGTTCAACCGCGCCATTATCAAGATGCGTATCGCGTTGGCCTGCGCGCCGAAATAACACAGCAGCGGAGCATGCCCATCGGGATACTCCGCTTATAAACAAATTTATAGATGGGTTATAGCAGTTTTTTGCGCTTTTTTATCGAATTGGCTCTGTCTAATCTCCACTCCATCGACTTACAGCAATTACAGATGGAGCCTACGAAGCCATGTCCAATGTTCTGATCATCGAAAGCAGCGCCCGCCAGCAGGATTCGATCTCCCGCCAACTGACCCAGCAGTTCATCAGCCAATGGCAGGCCGCCCACCCGATGGACCGGATCACGGTACGTGACGTGGCGCTCAACCCGGTTCCGCACCTGGACGCCAACCTGCTCGGCGGCTGGATGAAACCGGCGGATCAGCGCAACGGTAACGAACAGGCTTCCCTCGACCGCTCCAACGAGTTGACCGACGAACTGCTGGCCGCCGACGTGCTGGTGATGGCCGCACCGATGTACAACTTCGCCATCCCCAGCACCCTCAAGGCCTGGCTGGATCACGTGTTGCGGGCGGGTGTGACCTTCAAGTACACCCCCACCGGGCCGCAAGGTTTGTTGACCGGCAAGCGTGCCATTGTGTTGACCGCGCGGGGTGGCATCCACACCGGCGCCAGTTCCGATCACCAGGAACCGTACCTGCGCCAGGTCATGGCCTTTATCGGCATCCACGATGTCACTTTCATTCACGCCGAAGGGGTGAACCTGAGCGGGGACTTCCAGGAAAAGGGCATCAACCACGCCAAGGCCCAGCTGGTACAGCTCGTGGCATGAGGTGGTTGATCCTTTAATCGTCAGATAATCGCGCGGTGTTTATATCGCTCCACGCCAACCCTTCAAGTACGCGTACGAACCTCCCTTTGCACTTGTTGCTCCTGAGTGCTCCTGCCCGACTGCCGCTTTAGCGAGGTCGGGTTTTTTTTGCCCCGAGTTTCTTCAATCGCCGAAAACCTTTAATGTCCCGCCCATTCGATGCGAGGCGCACATGGGCTATCTACTGGTTGTCACCCTGATTCAGGCATTTTCCTTCAGCTTGATCGGCGAATACCTCGCCGGTCACGTCGACAGCTACTTCGCGGTGCTGGTGCGTGTCGTGCTGGCTGGGCTGGTCTTTATCCCGCTGACCCGCTGGCGCTCGGTCGAACCTGCCTTTATGCGCGGCCTGCTGGTGATCGGCGCGCTGCAGTTTGGCGTGACCTATGTGTGCCTGTACCTGAGCTTTCGTGTGCTCACGGTGCCGGAGGTGCTGCTGTTCACCATTCTCACGCCGTTACACGTGACCCTGATCGAGGATGCGCTCAACCGGCGCTTCAACCCGTGGGCACTGGTTGCTGCCCTGGTGGCAGTGGCGGGGGCGGCGGTGATTCGCTTCGACCAGATCACCCCGCACTTCCTGATGGGCTTCCTGCTGCTGCAACTGGCTAACTTCACCTACGCCGCCGGGCAAGTGATGTACAAGCACCTGGTGGCACGCTACCCGAGTGACCTGCCGCACTACCGGCGTTTCGGTTATTTCTACCTCGGTGCGTTGCTGGTGGTGTTGCCGGCGTTCCTGTTGTTCGGCAAGGCCGATTTCCTGCCGCAAGCGCCGCTGCAATGGGGTGTCTTGCTGTTCCTCGGGCTGGTCAGCACTGCCCTTGGCATTTATTGGTGGAACAAAGGCGCCTGCCTGGTGCATGGCGGAACCCTGGCGGTGATGAACAACCTGCATGTGCCGGTAGGATTGTTGCTGAACCTGCTGATCTGGAACCAGCACGAGCCGTTGGGTCGCCTGGCCTTGGGTGGCCTGGTGATCCTGGGGGCGGTGTGGATAAGTCGATTGGGCGTAAAGCCCGCGCCTGGCGTACAGTCTGCGACGTGATCGGTCGAAGGCAAGCGTGAGCGGCAATGAAAGTCTGCTATCGAAAAGAACGGTGTGGGGGCGGCAGAGTGGACAAGATTGATGAACTGATCATTGCAGCCTTGAAGGATGACTCCCGAGTCAGCCTGGCGCAATTGGCGCGGCAAGTTCATAAGTCTCGAACCGCAGTGGAGTCGCGTGTTCAAAAGCTGATTGAGAAAGGCATCATCCTGGGCTTCACCATCAACGTCGCCGAGGGCGATGAGACCCTGCAAGCGGCGTTCTTGATGCTGACGCTCAATGGCAGCAACTGCCATCTGGTGTTTCCGAAGATCCAGCAGTTCAGCCAGGTGGTGCATGCCTATTCACTGTTTGGCGACGTGGACATGATGCTCGACGTTCGGTACAGGAGCTTTGAAGAGCTGATGGTCTTCAAGGACAGCCTGCTGAAGATCGAGCATGTGAAGGAAGTGGTGGTCAACCCGGTGCTGAAGGCCTGGCGCTAGGCGCCGGCCAGCCCTTCATGTGCTGGCTTCAGGCGTGATCGCGCACGGTTTCAAGAAAATGATGGCTCAGGTTCGGCATTTTCTGACGCAGGGTGTCCACGAGTTCTTCGATGACCGCCTGGTTGAACTGGAACGATGTGTCGTCGTGCCCCAGGATCACCACCAACAACCTCGACGAGTCTTTTGTCAGCCGGAAGTCATGGGCATCGGCATCCACCTTGCCGATGCTCGCCAACGGCACATCACCGCAGGTATAGACGATATCGCCGACGGGAATCGTGATGGCCTTCTTGGCGAACAGGGGGCGTAGCACCCTCGGCTTTTCCGACCGCATCACGTAGATGTCATCCTTCTGATGATAGGTGTGCACGCCGATGCTGACCCCATGTCGGATCGCGACCGCGTTATAGGCGTCGACGATGTTGTTGATGGGGTACACGCCTTTGGCGATGAAGCGGCGCAGCAGCTTTTCGTTGGCGCTCACGGTATTTTCGTAGCCGAGTTTCTTGAGCTGTTTGGCAAACCCCTCGTACACGACGTTCGAGTCCAGCTCGTTAAGGCGCGAGGCCACGTGGTTCAGGTTACTTTGCAGTACCCCGACGAAGCTCTGGTCATCCGACACGGTGATGTCTTCGATCACGGCGGCGCACGCATTATTGATGCCCAGCTCACAGGCTGACTTTCTGATGATCAAACGACTTTTCATAACCTTAGCCCCACAGTTTTTTTCGCAGGTTGGCGGTACTGGTGTCCAGTTGCTGCGCCGAAGGGCTTTGCAGCCAGAACAGCCCTGGACAGGTGGCGAAGTCGATCGTGACCGGCGTGGTTTCGCCGGCGCTGATGAAATAACGGTGCCCGCAATAGGCCTCGTCCGCCTGGGCGCTTTGTATGGCCTGGGGTGAGGGAGGAGCGAAGGCATGGCGTTCATCGGAACAGAAGAAACCGATCCGGCCATGGCTGATCTGGCTCACCGCATCGGCCTCGGGGCGTGGGTGGCCGAGGTAGCTGTCGATCGACAGTGACAGCAAGTCGGGGTGATACACCTGCTGGAACAGCAGGGGCGCGATGCCGCCGTGCAAGCGACCGCCGGCCTCGATCATCACCGGCCCGGCCTCTGACCAGATGATTTCCATATGAATCGGCCCGACCCGCACGCCCAGGGCCGCTGCCGCCTGGCGCGCGTAATCGGTCAGCGGTTGCAGTTCTTCAGCCCGCGGGTCGAGGGTGTCGAGGCTTTCGTAGACAAACATGCTGCCGTTCTTCTGGATCTTGGTGTACTTGCAGACGCTGGCAACGACGTAGGTGCCGTCAAAGGCGACCATATCCACCACGTACTCCGGTCCCGCTATGAACGACTGCACGATAAAACCGAGGTTGACTTCGCCCAGGTCGTTTTTCTGCTGCCAGGCCGCGTTTTTCAAGGCGGTCTCCACTTCGCGCTTGCCTTGGGCAAACACCACGCCTTCGGTGGCGGCCGAGTTCAGCGGCTTGACCACATAGGTGGCCGCCTCGTCGAGTTTGGCCAGCACTTCGCCGATGCGGCTCGGTGAGCTCAGCAAGTGCGAATCGATGTGGGCCAACTGGTATTTTTTCAGCGCCTGCTGCATGGAGAACTTGTTGCGTCGCAGGTCGCTGGTGATACGGCTATTGCCCGGGATGTCGAGCAGCTCCGTCAGGTAGTCCGTGAGGTAGATCGCGGTTTCGCAACCGGCGATCACGGCGCTCGGTGACAAGGCTTCCAGGGTAATCAACAGGCTCTCTTCCCAGGCATACACCTCATGGAAGTTCTCTGTGATCAGGTCGTTGGTGAAGTGTTCAGGCAAGGCGCGTGTGGAGATCACGGCGATGCACCGTATGCCCTGTGCGTTGAGCAAGGGCGCGTAGAGTTTGCCCGTGGAGAACGGGTCAACGATCAGTACGGTTTTCACGTCGTGCATTCCTTATTCCGTGGTGGCGGTGGGCGCGGCGGCCGGGGTCAGGTTCCACGCCAGTACGGCGGTGGCCAACAGGCCGGCGGAGACGATCATCAACAGGCGGGCGCCTTCGAGTCCGAGAAATCCCGAGGTGGTGAAGAACGTCAGGATCATCGGTGCCGAGCCACTGACCAGCAGGTAGTAGAGCGAACTCTTGGCCGCGATCACATCGGCTACCCGGGCGTTGGGCGCCGACTCGATCAGGGTTTTACGCAGCTGGATCCGCAGGCTGTTGATGCAAAAACCCAGCAGGAAGGCCGCAGCCATCATCACGTAGAGGTTCTGGAAGTAGACGATTGCCACGTCCGCCAGTATCACCAGCGAGATGGCCCCATAGCTGTTGAGCTTGATGCGCGGCAACACGGCGGCGCTGAAGGCGCCCAGGCCGGCCAGGCCACTGGCGACGCCGAACAGGGTGGCATTCCACTCATTGAGCTTTTGAAAAACGATGGGCACCAGGCTGTTGAACGCGCCGATATGGAAGCCGATCATGCTCAACACGATGATCAGAATGTAGAGGTTGCGCGGCAGGTCCAGCGGCCGCGCAGTGGAGGGCCCTGTGGCCTGTTCGGCGGTGTGTTCGTTGGGGTTGTCGGCCACCAGGAGGATGGCCGCGAGCGAGAGGATCGCCGCCAGGCTGATGATCTGCAGTGTCTGGTTGACCGAGAACACATCCACGATCAACCCGCCCAGCAGCGCACCGCCGAAAGCACCGATCTGGATGGAGGTTTGCATCAACCGCGCGCAGGTATCGCTGTCGGTGAGGCCGGCCAGCACCAGCTTGGTATTTTTCGATTCCAGGGTGCTGATGGTGAAGTAGTCGGTGACGCCCACCACGAACGCGATGGCCAGGAAGCCGATCGGCAGCAAGGCGGCCTGGGTAAACGACAGCCCCAGTACTGCGGCGAAGGCCGCCAGGCGAATGTACAGCAGTCGTTTCAGGCTGAGCTCAATGGTAAAGAACTTGCCGATGTACTGTTCGCACAAATAGGGCACCACGGTCGCCACGCACAAGGTGGCGCCGACCAGGAATGTTGAACCGGTGGTCTCCAGGCCGAACCAGACCATCGCGATGACAATCGCCATGTCGAGGCCGGTGAACAGGGTCACGATTGAATAGAACGCGGTCAATGTCGATTTAGTATTCATGGGCTTCATCAGTTGTAGCGGGAGATTTTAAGCAGCGGCACACAGCGCTCGGTGTCGCCGACGACGGTGCTGATCTGGTTCCTGACGCGCACCGTGGGCAGTGCTTTTTTTTCCAGGTTGCAGACCTTGTAGGCGTTGTCGTGCCAGGGACAGATCACGCTTTGGCCGTCGCCTGTCACTTCGCCCATGTGCAGCGGGCCGCCACGATGGGGGCATGCGGTGGGCAGCAATTGCGTCGAATACGCATGACGCTTGAGAAAGTAGGTTCTTTCCCCCACGGCCACATAGTTGGCGTGGGTGATATTCAGGCTGATGGCTTTCATTGGGTTGCCTACTCAGATGGCGGTGACGGTGTACGTGCAGGACGGGCTGGTGATGCGGGTGCCGTGCAGCATTCCCTTGGGAATTACCACGCCTTCGCCGGCCTTGAGGCGCACCGTCAGTTCGGGGCTGGCGACGAACTCCAGCTCGCCTGATTCGACCCAGAACAGTTCGTCATTCGGGTGGGTATGCAGCACCGACAGCTCGTGTTCGGTCTCGGTAATCCTCAGGTCCACGGGTTTGTGGCCCTGGAGCGCCGCTGCCTGTGCGCGATGCTCATCGAACGCGTCATGCCAGTTGATATGGGCATACAACTCTTCGTCGGCGATGTCCTGAAGCAGCCTGAACTCTTCAAAGCCGCGAATAAGGTCGGGGATGATCTGGGGGCCGAACTGCTTGATCATGGGAATGATCAGGCGCTGGAGGGCCATTCTTCCGTGGTGCACATCGATGTGGGCATGCTCATCGAAATAGCCCGTGGAGACGCTGCCGTTAAAGATGGTCTTGATCGCGCGTGACTGGTGCTTGGTGGTCAGCGCCAATGTAGCTTCGGTGTAGTACATGGCGCCGATATAGCGGAAAAGCTCGCCATGGTTGGCCGATACGTAGTGGAAGTAGTTGGTGAGCGACAGCGACGCCGGCGTATAGAACTGCCAGTAGTGGTGCACATGATGGGACATGCCCATGTCCTGGAGCATGTCTTCAAAAATGGTGCTGTGCTTCTTTTTGTCGACGCCGTAGCCATACTCGTCGATCAGGATCTTGAACAATTCGCTGGTGTACACACCGCTGTTGCCCAGTACGTTGCGGGCCATGGCCGATGCTTCACTGAGGAAGTCTCCCGCACATTGCGTCATGAAAAACCTGGCGGCTCGCTCGGGATGGCGGCTGGTGGTCAGCACTTCATGGAGTTTGGACTCGGATCGGGCGACGTCATCCAATACTTTATCGGTGTGGGCGATAAAAGAGTCCAGGCACCAAGGGCCATTGATATGTACTTCTTCCTTGAGCCAGTTGTACAAGTAGTGTTCCAGCAACGGGCGGATCTTTTTGCCACTGGCCGCGTGCTGCGGATCATAGAAACGCTTGAACGCCTTGAAGTCCAGTTCCAATGGCGGCTTGGGCAAGAAGACCAGGTCTTGTTCGTAGATATTCAATAACAACCGCTGTGCCAATAGATGCTGGCTGTTTGAAAGCTGGTCGCTGGTCAGGCAGGTGGTGATGATTGAATCGGTTACGTCCTGCGGCCGCGAAGGGCGCTGGTAGGGGTTTTGGGTATAAAAATCGTGGGGTTGAGCAAAGGCGCCAGCACCACAATAGTGGGTCAATGCTTCGGCATTCGAACTTAATACAAAGTCTGCTGCATTATCGGAAAGCTGAGTTGTCCATAACATGAGGGGGGCCTTTTGCTGGCGTTGTTTGATGGCCAGATGCTAAGGCGTGGATTTTTTTTAAAACAGATTAGAAATAGTGCGCGCAAGTAGTGAAATTCACTAAAGGCGTAGGAGAAATTTTCTTTATGGAGTGGGCCCGTTGAATAATCGGCAGCAGCGGCTATACATAGACGCTGGCTTTTATCGGTCGTGTTTAGATGAATACGGTTGCGCCCATCGTCATATATAGCGACGAGGCGCTTGCCAGCCCCTCGTCGATATCGTTGTCACTACGCCGGGGTTTCCAAGGTTCGGGCAGTGCCTGCCAGGGCCAGTATCCCGGTGCGCAAGTCGGTGCCGCTGGGTTGCTGGTACAGGTTTAATCCGAACTCCGGCAACACGGCCAGCAGGTAGTCGAAAATATCCCCCTGGATCCGCTCGTAATCGGCCCACACGGTGGTGCGGGTAAAGCAGTAGATCTCCAGCGGCACGCCCTCGGCGGTGGTTTGCATCTGGCGCACCATGCAGGTCATGTTCGGCTGGATATCCGGATGGCTTTTGAGGTAGGCCAGGGCATACGCGCGGAAGGTGCCGAGGTTGGTCATGCGCCGGCGGTTCGCCGACAGTTGCGCGCTGTGGCCCTGGGCTTCGTTCCAGGCCTTGAGTTCGGCCTGCTTGCGCCCGATGTAGTCGGTGAGCAGGTGCACCTGGGTCATGCGCACTTCTTCATCGTCACGCAAAAAGCGCACGCCGCTGGCATCGATAAACAGGCTGCGCTTGATGCGTCGCCCACCCGAGGCCTGCATGCCGCGCCAGTTCTTGAACGATTCCGACATCAGGCGCCAGGTCGGGATGGAGACGATGGTCTTGTCGAAGTTCTGCACCTTGACCGTGTGCAGGGTGATGTCCACCACATCGCCATCGGCGCCGACCTGGGGCATTTCGATCCAGTCGCCGACGCGCAGCATGTCGTTGCTGGTCAATTGCACGCTGGCGACGAATGACAACAGCGTGTCCTTGTAGACCAACAGGATCACCGCCGACATCGCACCCAGGCCCGACAGCAGCAACAGTGGCGAACGGTCAATCAGGGTCGCGACGATGATGATCGCGCCAAACACGTACAGCACCATCTTCGCCAACTGCACGTAGCCCTTGATCGAGCGGGTACGCGCGTGTTCGGTGCGCGCATAGATGTCCAGCAGGGCGTTGAGCAGGGCGCTCATGGCCAGCATCAGGAACAGGATGGTCAGGGCCAGGGCCACATTGCCGATGAACAGGATGGCGGTCTTGCTCAGGTCCGGCACCAAGTACAGGCCGAACTGGATCACCAGCGACGGCGTCATCTGCGCCAGGCGGTGGAAGACTTTGTTGTGCCGCAGGTCGTTGAGCCAGTGCAGCGCCGGTTGCCGGCCAAGCAATTTGACGGCGTGGAGGATGAGGTAACGCGCCACACGTCCGAGCAGCAGGGCCACCACCAGCAACACCAGGAAACCGAGGCTGGCATGCAGCAGCGGGTGTTCGTCGAGGGTGCCCCAGAGGTCTTGGACGTTGAGCCAGAGCTGTTTGATATCCATGGATGAAACCGATTCTTCTGTAAGACAAGACGGCGCGATTAGAGCATTTAAGTGCAACAAAGTTGATGCCGTGGACAAATGCTCTGACAAAAAAGCAACTGATTAGCGCCGTTCGCGTAAAGACACTCGGTTTGGACGCCCGAAACCGGTACCCTATGCAGCTGATTTTTTGTATTTCTTCGAGGTAGCACCCGTGTTTTCCCAATTCGCCCTGCACGAACGCCTGCTCAAAGCCGTGGCCGAGCTTAAATTTGTCGAGCCTACGCCTGTGCAGGCAGCGGCCATCCCGCTCGCGCTCGAAGGGCGTGACCTGCGGGTGACGGCTCAAACCGGGAGTGGCAAGACCGCCGCTTTCGTGCTGCCGATTCTTAATCGCCTGATCGGCCCGGCCAAGGTCCGCGTCAGCATCAAGACCCTGATCCTGCTGCCGACCCGCGAGCTGGCCCAGCAGACCTTGAAGGAAGTCGAGCGCTTTTCGCAGTTCACCTTCATCAAGTCCGGCCTGATCACCGGTGGCGAAGACTTCAAGGTCCAGGCCGCCATGCTGCGCAAGGTGCCGGACATCCTGATCGGCACGCCGGGCCGCATGATCGAGCAACTCAACGCCGGTAACCTTGACCTCAAGGAAGTCGAGGTGCTGGTGCTCGACGAAGCCGACCGCATGCTCGACATGGGCTTTGCCGACGACGTGCAGCGCCTGGTGGCTGAATGCGTGAACCGCCAGCAGACCATGCTGTTCTCCGCCACCACCGGTGGTTCGACCCTGCGCGAGATGGTCGCCAAGGTCCTGAACAACCCTGAGCACCTGCAGGTCAACAACGTCAGCGACCTGAACGCCACCACGCGCCAGCAGATCGTCACCGCTGACCACAACGTGCACAAGGAACAGATCCTCAACTGGTTGCTGGCCAACGAGACCTATCAGAAGGCCATCGTGTTCACCAACACCCGCGCTGCCGCCGACCGCATCTACGGCCGCCTGGTAGCCCAGGACTACAAGGCGTTCGTGCTGCACGGCGAGAAAGACCAAAAGGACCGCAAACTGGCGATCGACCGTCTCAAGGCCGGCGGTGTGAAGATCCTGGTCGCCACCGACGTCGCCGCGCGCGGCCTGGACGTGGACGGCCTGGACATGGTCATCAACTTCGACATGCCCCGCAGCGGCGACGAATACGTGCACCGTATCGGCCGTACCGGGCGTGCTGGCAACGATGGCCTGGCGATCTCGCTGATCTGCCACGGCGACTGGAACCTGATGTCAAGCATCGAGCGCTACCTCAAGCAGTCGTTCGAGCGCCGCACCATCAAGGAAGTCAAAGGCACCTACACCGGGCCGAAGAAGGTCAAGGCATCGGGCAAGGCCGTTGGCGTGAAGAAGAAAAAGACCGACGCCAAGGGCGAGAAGAAAAAGGCCGGTGCCAAGTCGCCGACCAAGCGCAAGATCGCCAACCGGCCGAAGACCGACAACCTGTCGCTGGTCAGCAAGGATGGCATGGCGCCGCTCAAGCGTCGCAAGCCAGAAGCACCCGCTGCCGAGTAAGGCGTGAGGGATGTGAAAAAACCGGACGTTGTCCGGTTTTTTTATGGCCTCAGTTTTTCGCTTTGGCCGCCGCTTCTTTCAATTCCTTGAGGCGGGCGTCGATCAACTGGCACTTGTCGGGAAACTCCGCGCTTTCAGTATCCAGGTCCATCTTCTGCAGCTCGTCGTTCATCTCCTTGGCCTTGGTCGGGTTCTGCTCGGTGAGTTTGGCCACTTCCTGGGCCAGTTGCTCGCGCTTGGCCGTGGCCTCTTCCGGGGTGCAGGCCCAGGCGGGCAGGGCGGTGAGCAACGTGGCGGCGATGGCCAGGTTCATCAGGGTTTTCATGGTCGGACCTCCTTGGCGGTGATGCTCAGTTGAGGGGGCGAACGTCTGGAAAGTTCAGAGAAATGACGCCCGTCGGTTGGTATGAACGGCCACAGCCCCATAGGGTCACTCCTACAGACGGGCTACTTTCCTTAGGCCTGCAGGAGGAATCAGGATGACGACTTACAACTGGGATCTGATCGAACGTCTGCTGCATGAAGTGCAGAACGGCGAGGGCAGTTTTGCCCCGCGCAAATACGCCGAGCAGGAAGCGGCCGAGAAGGCCACGGCGGGCGAGTCCACCGGTAACCTGGATGCGCTGAAAAAGACCGCCGCGGACTATGAAGCGCTGTTGTTCAAGCGTGGGTTTATCGAGTCGCGGCCTGAGGAAGAAGGCGGTAACGGAGAGAATTTCATTCTGACCGCCCTGGGCGCGCAGCTGTTGGCGCTGATCGACAGCTCCATCCCGGGCAATGATCATCCGCGCCAGGTGCTGGATGAGCAGGCCGATGCGTTGGACCCGGCGACCTTTGCAGAAGTGGCCTCCAAAGCGCAGATCGCCTGACCCCTCCATGCCCCGGCACCCAGGCGGTGCCGGGCACGCCGAAACTGTCGGATCGGTAATCTGCCGCTAAGGTTGCTGACAGCCGGCGCCCCCTAATCTGCTGCCATTCAACTGACGGACTTGAATCGGCATGCACTCTACTACCTCCAGACGAACCTTCGTCAAAGGCCTGGCCGCCGGCGGCCTGCTCGGCGGGCTCGGGCTATGGCGCACGCCGGTATGGGCGCTGACAAGTGCGGGCGAGCCCACCGTGCTGGCGGGCAGCGAATTCGCTCTGTTTATCGACCAGACGCCGGTCAATCTCACGGGTCAACAGCGCACCGCGTTGACCATCAATGGCAGCCTGCCCGGCCCGTTGCTGCGCTGGCGTGAGGGCGACACCGTGACCCTGCGCGTGCACAACCGCCTCAGCGAGCCGACGTCGATCCACTGGCACGGCATCGTGTTGCCGTCGACCATGGACGGCGTGCCCGGCCTGAGTTTCAAGGGCATCGAGCCGGGTGGCGTGTTTGTCTATCAGTTCAAGGTCAGACAGCACGGCACTTACTGGTACCACAGCCATTCCGGGTTCCAGGAGCAGCAGGGGGTGTACGGCCCGCTGGTCATCGAGCCGTTGGAGCCCGAGCCCTTCACCTGCCAGCGCGACTACGTGGTGATGCTCTCGGACTGGACCGACGAAGATCCCGTTGCCCTGATGAAGACCCTCAAGAAGCAGTCCGATTACTACAACCGGCATAAGCCCACCGCGGGCGATTTCGCACGGGATGTGGGCAAGCAGGGCTGGTCGGCCACCGTCAGCGACCGGCTGATGTGGGCGCAGATGAAGATGAACCCTACCGACCTTGCGGACGTCAGCGGCCAGACCTACACCTACCTGCTCAACGGCCAGCCCCCCGGCCTCAACTGGACCGGGGTATTTGAGGCCGGGGAGAAAATTCGCCTGCGCTTTATCAACGGTTCGGCGATGACCTATTTCGATGTGCGCATCCCGGGGCTGAAGATGACCGTCATCGCCGCCGATGGCCAGCCGGTCAAGCCGGTCAGCGTCGATGAGTTCCGCATTGCGGTCGCCGAAACCTTCGATGTGCTGGTGGAGCCCACGGCAACGGCCTACACGCTGTTTGCCCAGTCCATGGACCGCACGGGTTATGCTCGTGGCACGCTTGCCCGCCAGGCGGGGGCGACGGCGCCCGTACCGGCGCTTGAGCCGCGCCCGTGGATAACCATGGACGACATGGGCATGGGTGGGATGGATCACGGCGCCATGGCGGACATGCCGGATATGGCGGGCATGGATCACAGTGCGATGGGCGCGATGTCGATGCAGAGCCACCCGGCCAGCGAGCAGAACAACCCTTTGGTGGACATGCAGGCGATGAGCCCGGTGCCTAAGCTCGACGACCCGGGGATCGGCCTGCGCAACAACGGTCGGCGAGTGCTGACCTATGCCGACCTGCACAGCACCTTCGACGATCCCGATGGCCGCGATCCCACGCGCACCCTTGAATTGCACCTCACCGGGCATATGGAGAAGTTCGCCTGGTCATTCAATGGTGTGAAGTTCTCCGATGCCGAGCCCTTGCAACTGACCTATGGCGAGCGCGTCCGGCTGGTGCTGGTCAACGACACGATGATGAGCCACCCGATTCACCTGCACGGCCTGTGGAGCGACCTTGAGGATGAAAACGGCCAGTTCCAGGTTCGCAAGCACACCATCGACATGCCGCCGGGCTCGCGCCGCAGTTACCGGGTGACCGCCGATGCCCTGGGGCGTTGGGCCTATCACTGTCACCTGCTGTACCACATGGAAATGGGCATGTTCCGTGAAGTGCGCGTGCATGAATGAGGAAGCGAGCATGAACCGTCGGGTTTTATCTGTGTGTATCGCGCTGGCCGGGTGGGCATTCGGCTCGCTGGCGCAGGCCGAGGAGTTTCAAGGCATGAGCCCGGCGGTTCCGGCGTTGAGCGAAAGCCGTACGCCGATCCCGCTGCTCACCGACGCGGATCGCGCCGCTGTGTATAACGCGCCGGGCGGGCATGTGGTGCATGACAGCGGCATCAACTCAATGCTGCTGGTCAATCAGCTGGAATGGCAAGGCGGCGGTGGCGGTGGTGCGCTGAACTGGGACATCAAGGGTTGGGTCGGTGGTGACATCGACCGCCTGTGGCTGCGTAGCGAAGGCGAGCGCAGCGCCGGTCGCACTGACAGCGCCGAAGCCCAGGCGTTGTGGGGGCACGCCATCAGCCCTTGGTGGGACCTGGTTGGCGGCGTGCGCCAGGACTTCAAGCCCGCAGATAGCCAGACCTGGGCGGCGTTCGGCCTGCAGGGCATGGCGCTCTACGACTTCGAGGCCGAGGCGACGCTGTTTGTGGGTGAGTCGGGCCACACCGCGGCACGTCTGGAAGGGGACTACGACATCCTGCTGACCAACCGCCTGATCCTTCAGCCGACGGCCGAACTCAATTTTTATGCGCAGAACGATCCGCAGCGCCGGGTGGGCGCAGGCCTGTCGGAAAGCGAGCTGGGCCTGCGCTTGCGCTACGAGGTGCGCCGGGAGTTGGCGCCTTACGTGGGGGTGAGTTGGAACCGCAGCTATGGGCGGACGGCGCAGTACGCTCGCGACGAAGGCGAAGACATCAGCCAGCTGCGCTGGGTGGTCGGTGTGCGCCTTTGGTTTTAACCGGTTTCTTATTCCTATAACTCGCCGCCTTGAGCGGCCTGGAGCCTTGCATGTCGATGTTGAAAACCGCGTTAACAGGGGGGGCGCTGTGGGTCGGATTGATGATCAGCCTGCCGGCCTCGGCCCATCCGAAACTGTTGTCCTCCCTCCCTCCAGCCGGGGCCCAAGGTGCCGCGCCGGCCGTCATTGAACTGCGCTTTTCGGAGAACCTGCTGACGCAGTTTTCCGGGGCCAGGCTGACCATGACCGATATGCCCGGCATGCCTAATTCGCCGATGCCCATCAAGGCCAGTGTCGCGGCGAGCGCCGACCCCAGGGTGATGCTGATCAAGCCGGCCTCTGCACTGGCTACCGGCACCTACCGGGTCGATTGGCGCGCAGTGTCATCCGACACGCACCCGATTACCGGTAACGTGGTGTTCAGCGTCCAGCCATGAGCGAATTGACCCAAGTCACACTGCGCTTTGCGCTCTATCTTGACCTGATGCTGTTGTTTGGCCTGGGGCTCTTTGGTCTTTACGGGCTCAAGGCGCCGGAGCGCGTGCTGCTGAATTTGAGGGGCCTGCTGCGGCTGACGGCTGGCGTCGGGATAGTGCTGTCGATGGCGTCGCTGTTGACGCTGACCCAGGCCATGAGTGGCGCAACGGATTGGCAGACGCTGTGGCCGCATCTGCACATGATGCTCTGGCAGACCGACCTGGGCGTGACGTGGTGGCTACGGATGGCGGCGCTGGTGGTGGCTGCGCTTGGCCCTCGCCTGCCACTGACCGCGTTGTCGGGCGCCGCCGCGTTGGTGACGCTGGCGTGGACCGGGCACGGCGTGATGCATGAAGGCACGCTGGGTGTGTGGCACATCCTCAGCGACGGCGCACATCTGTTGGCAGCGGGCGGCTGGGTCGGGGCGTTGGCGGCGTTCGGGTTGTTGTCGAGGCGCACGTCTTTGCACGATGCTTATCACGTTCGGGTGCTGGCAAGGGCGCTGAAGGGGTTCGAGCATGTGGGAGCGGGATTTGTCGCGGTGCTGATCGGCACCGGTGTGGTCAACTATCTGCTGGTGGTCGGGCTGAATCTGGAGGGCCTTACCGGCGGTGTCTACGCGATCCTGTTGTGCCTGAAGCTGGGACTGTTTGGCTTGATGCTGGGGCTGGCGGCGCTCAATCGTTTCCACCTGACGCCGCTTCTGCAACGGTCCGTGGCGACCGGTGATTATGTCGCTGCCATGGCTGCGCTACGGCGCAGCATGGTGCTGGAGATGGGGGCAGGGGCGCTGATCCTCGCGCTGGTGGCCTGGTTGGGCACCCTGGCGCCCAATTAGGACTGCGCGCTTTTCAGGCATTTGAGCGCCTGGAAGTCACTGCGGACCTTGTCGATTTTCTGGGTGAGTTTCAGCCGTTGCGGCACGCTGCTGTCGGCCATGACGTCGACGATCAGGCTACGCGCGGCGGCTTCGGTCTGGGCATACGCCGCGCGATACTCCGGTGTCCACAGGCTTTCGCGGTCCACCAGCAGTTGCTGGATTTTCTGCGGGAAATCGGCGCTGTGGCGTTGCTGCACGGCGTCGATGAATTGTGCCTGCCAGTGGGCACGGTTGCCGATCCATTGTTCATTTTGCTTGCCCAGGCTGATGGACCAGGCCATTACCCGGTTCTTCTGGCTATCGCTCAGTGGCCCCATCCACGCATCCAGACGCTTGTTCATACGCTCGGCGCGGTCCTGGATCTGCTTGGCCAGCGGCGGCTTGAGGTATTCGTCCTGGCGTTTGCGCAGGTCCTTGGCCAGGGCATCGTTCATGTCGTTGACCTGCTGGTCATCCAGCCCTTGTAACAATTCAATCGCCGACGGGGTGATTTCCCGTGCCACCTCGGCAATCGCCTGCTTGGCCTCAACCGTGCGGGTTTGCAGCGCTGCATCGGTGACCTGGTTGCTCTCGACCATTGCTTGCAGGCGGTCGAGCCAGTCGAGGTAACCCGGCAATTGTGTGGTGCAGTGCCAGGCCAGGTGGTCCTTGAGCTTGTCGTTGAACCAGCTCTTCTGCCCGGCGTTCATGTCCAGGTAGTCGTTGAGGGTCCAGGGGATGATCACGTCCAGGTTGCGGTAGGCCAGGCCCACGCGGTTGCAGCCGGCGAGCACCAGGCTCAGGGTCAGGAATACCACCAGCAGTTTGAGCCGATGCAACATGGGCGTGTCCTTGCGCAGAGGGGAGTTAATGCATGTGAACCCGCGGCGCACGCGACAGTTCAGCCCATCAATAAAACGACCGCACCGCCTTCAGGGTCAACAGGCCATCGCATTGCGAATTGTGTCCGGAGTAGGCCGAACAATCGCCACCGCTGAGGCTGGAGTCGCTGTAGATCAGGTCCAGGTCGATGCCTTTCCAGGCGCGGGAGAACTGTACCGACCAGTCGCTGAAGCTGCTGATGGTGCCGCCCTCTACCGAAGCCGGCGTGCCCAGCTGATGGGTGGTGTATTTCATGCTGACGCCGATGCCGAAGGGCTGGGTACCGCCGAGGTCGGCGAACAGCGTGCTGTCCTGGCGGTCCGGGTCGTTGCTGAAGGAAGCGCCGAAACGATTGCCGAGTAGATTCAGACCGCCGTAGAACTCCTGGCTGTCGAGGGGGCTGAGCTTGGGGTAGCTGTAGTGGATCAGGCCGACTTCATAGCCCAGGGTCTGGTCGAAAGGGTGCTTGAACCCCATGTACGAATCGACTTCGAGAGTGCTGGCCGAGGACAGGCCCATGTTCGGCGAAAACTGGCCGAAGTACAGGCCGCTGTCATGGCTCAGGTCCAGCCCGCCATGGAACGAGTCACTGCCCGGCGAGGTCGGCTTGACCAGGCCCTGGGCCATGCTGCGGCTGGGGGTGGTGCCCAATTTCAGGTCGAAGTCGCCCAGTTCACGCTGGAAAATCTGCGCTTCGGCGAGAGGGCTGGCCGCCAGGATACTGGCCACGAAAATGCAGCGTTTAAGCATGCTTCACTCCATGAAAAGCGAGGAGCAGTAACGGAAAAATAGGGCAGATGCCCGTGCTAGACGTGTGCAAGCATACCGGCGAATGCCAGGAGGTGAGGCCCGTTCGTCGATTTGCACGTTCTGAAGGTGACGCGAGAGGGTATTTCGGGCTCTAGTCCTAGCGCCTTGAAGGCAAGACGCTTAGGGACCAGATGTGCTGCGCGGTATTACTTTTTACCCAGGCTGATCTGCTTGGACGGGCCGAAAGTCTGGCCGCTCACGCCCTTGGCAATTTGCTGGATTTCGCCACCGGACTTGAGGAAAGCAGCAATCTGGCTGTTGATCGATTCGCTGGTTTCAACGGCGGGAGCTGGCTTTGCTTTGCTGTTGGATGCTTTTACACGCATGGCGGCCACTAACCTGTAGAAAATTAACTTGGCCAGGCATCGTACAGGAAATACTTGACAATTGCTTGGTAAATATCCCCCGGGAATAAGAGCGGCAGCTGAGAACAGCCAAAGTTTATTTTTGATATTAGCCCCTAACTTACTGTTTTAACTCGAAACCACGGGCTGAGCCGGCACCGGTGGCGTGGCAAAATTCAGCCGAATGATCGGACGAGCGGGGCGGTGCCACTGGAACGCCAGGCAAACCCGCGATTTTTCAGGCGCGCGCGCGCGGCGAGGGCAACTCGGGTAGAATGCCGCCCACGCAATGAGGGTATTGGAAATGGCTTTAGTCGGGCGCTACAACAGCTTGCAAGTGGTTAAACACACTAACTTTGGTTTGTACCTCGATGGTGCGCAAGATGGCGAAATCCTCTTGCCTAATCGGTATATCCCCAAAGATATTCCCAGTGAAGATGAAGACTGGCTTAACGTTTTCATTTATCTGGACAGCGATGACAAACTTATCGCCACTACCGAAAAACCGAAAGTTCAAGTCGGCGAATTTGCCAGTTTGAAAGTCGTGGAAGTCAACAGCATTGGCGTGTTCCTCGACTGGGGGTTGCCAAAGGATCTGTTGCTGCCGTATTCGGAAGAGAAACGTCAGCTGACCGCCGGTGAATACTGCGTGGTGCATGTCTACCTCGACAAACACACCAAGCGTATTACCGCGACCGCACGCCTCGACCGCTACCTGGACAAGACGCCGGCCAACTACGTCGTGGGCCAGGAAGTCGACCTGCTGGTCGCCGAAGCCACCGAGATGGGCTTCAAGGCGATCATCAACAACAAGCACTGGGGCCTGATCCACAAGAACGAAGTGTTCAAGTTCCTGCGCCCGGGCAAGGAAGAAAAAGGCTTTATCAAAGAGATCCGCGCCGATGGCAACATCAGCCTGAGCCTGCAACCGGTCGGCCAGGAAGCGGCGTCCAGCCTCAACTCGAAGATCCTCGCCAAGTTGCGTGAAAACAACGGCAGTTTGCCGGTCAGCGACAAGAGCGACCCGGCGGTGATCAGCAACTTGTTTGGCGTGAGCAAGGGCAACTTCAAGAAAGCCATTGGTGCACTCTACAAGCAGGGCCAGATCGTGATTCACGCGGATCGCATTGAACTAAGCTGAGTGCGGTTTGCTCTTCTGTAGGAGCGAGCGTGCTCGCGAAAAAGGCCCATCCGACACCGTGATGCGCCTGGAATATTTTCGCGAGCAAGCTCGCTCCTACAGAGGCTGCATCAATGTCCAAGAAGTCTGTCTTCGCCTACCTCGGCACCTTGCTTGCCTTCCTGATCCTCGACGGCCTCTGGCTTGGCGTCCTCATGGGCCCGACCTACAAATCCCTGCTGGGCCAGCTGATGCTCGATCAGCCTCGCCTGTTGCCCGCCGTGCTGTTCTATCTCCTGTATGTCCTCGGTTGCGTGGTGTTCGTGGTCTTGCCCAGTGCCAGCTGGCAGCGCGCGGCGCGACTGGGTGCATTGCTGGGCCTGGTGGCCTACGGCACCTATGACCTGAGCAACTGGGCCACGCTGCAGGGCTGGTCCGGCGGGTTGGCGGTGATGGACATGGCCTGGGGCACGTTCCTCACAGCGGCCTGCTGCACGGTCGGGTACTTGTGTGCACATCGGGTGCACCGGTGATTGTGTACAGGATTAATCTGCACCGTTGCTGAGCGCGATCCCCGTTACTAAACCCCTATGTACCCCGTTGGAACGCCGTTGCAGAGGGATTGTGTTCTATTGGCACGCATTCTGCTGACTATCTCGTATACAAACCATGCCGCCTCCCGTATGCACCCCCGTGACGGAAGCGCAGGCCGGTATTACGAGGAGCCCGCGATGACCGAACAATTGCCCAAAGGCTACAGCCCCCGCCTGTACAACCAGGACCTGGGGCCGCTGCCGCAAAAGTGGACCTGGTACAACATCTTTGCCTTCTGGATGAGTGACGTGCACAGCGTGGGCGGCTATGTGTTCGCCGCCAGTCTGTTTGCCCTGGGGCTGGCCAGTTGGCAGGTGTTGATTGCCTTGCTGGCAGGCATTTGCATTGTGCAATTGATTGCCAACCTGGTGGCCAAGCCCAGCCAGCAGGCCGCCGTGCCCTATCCAGTGATCTGCCGGCTGGCGTTTGGCGTGTTCGGCGCGAACATTCCCGCAGTCATTCGCGGCCTGATTGCGGTGGCCTGGTACGGGATTCAGACCTACCTGGCGTCGAGTGCCCTGATCATTGTGGTATTGCGCTTTTTCCCACAGATGGCGGTGTTTGCAGAGCCGCATTTTGCCGGCCTGTCTTACCTGGGCTGGTTTGGTTTCCTCAGTTTATGGGTGTTGCAGGCGGCCGTGTTCTGGGCCGGCATGGAGTCCATCCGCCGCTTTATCGATTGGGCGGGGCCGGTGGTCTATGCGGTGATGTTTGCCCTGGCCGGCTGGATCGTCTGGAAGGCAGGGTGGGCAAATATCAGCTTTACCCTGGCGGAAAAATCCCTGTCGGGCTGGCAGGCGTTCGGCCAAGTGATCGTGGCGACGGCGCTGGTGGTGTCGTATTTTTCCGGGCCAACCCTGAATTTCGGTGATTTCAGCCGTTACTGCCGCAGCATGCAGGACGTGCGGCGCGGCAACTTCTGGGGCTTGCCGGTGAACTTCCTGGCGTTTTCCCTGGTGACCGTGGTGATCGTCTCGGGCACCTTGCCGGTGTTTGGCGAAATGCTCCATGACCCGATCGCTACCGTCTCGCGCATTGATAACAGCATGGCGGTGCTGCTGGGCGCTTTTGCATTTGTGACTGCCACCATCGGCATCAACATCGTTGCCAACTTCGTGTCCCCGGCGTTCGACTTCGCTAACGTCGCACCGAGCAAAATCAGCTGGCGCGCCGGTGGCATGATCGCCGCGGTGGCGTCGATCTTCATCACCCCGTGGAACCTGTTCAATAACCCGCTGATGATCCACTACACCCTGGATATTCTCGCCGCCTTTATCGGCCCGCTGTTCGGGATTCTGCTGGTGGACTTCTACCTGATCAAAAAGCAGAAGATCGACGTGGACGCGCTGTTCGATGACAGCCCGAGCGGGCGCTATTACTTCGACGGCGGTGTGAACTGGACGGCGGTCAAGGCCCTGGTGCCTGCGACACTGGTGGGTGTTGCGATTACCTTCACGCCGGCGTTGCAGGGCATGGCTAACTTTGCCTGGTTCACCGGCTGCTTCCTGGGTGGGCTGTTTTTCCTGGTGTTGGCGCGGCGTGAGCAGGTTCGTGCGCCGGCACCGTTGGTCGCCGGCTGACCAACACCCCTCCCGCCACTGACAGGCCTGCACCGGCAATCACCAACGCCGGTTGCAGGCCACCGCTCAGGTGGCTGCTCACCGACGCCAGCAACGGCCCACTCAACTGGCCGATGGCAAAGCTGGCGGTCAGCAGCCCGGTGTTGCGCTGATAGCCGTGGGGCGCAACGTCCCGCAGGCGCGCCATCACCAACTGCATGCAGGCCAGGAACGACCCGCCGCACAGCAACACCCCCAGCGCCAGGCCCCAACCGTTGCCCAGCAGGCAGGCGAATACCCCGGCCGCCTGCAGCCACAACGTGGTCATCAGCCAGCGGCGGGTGGTGTCCGGGTCCTTGGGACGCAGGCTTGCGACCACTACCCCAATCGCCGCGGCCAAACCAAAGCAGGGCCAGAACAGATCAGCCTGCCAGGCGCCCTTGAATTGCGCGCTGGCCATCTGTGACAGGAAGGTCGCCGGAATGATGTAGCCCAGGCCGAACAACACGTAGATCCAGCACAGGTGAGTAATGCTGCCGTTGCTGGCCGTGTCGGCGCGGCTTGCAACAGGCGCAGTGACGGCGGACGGCTGTGGGAGGAAGGGCAAGATTGCCAGCAGCATCACCAGCGCCACTACGCCGTAGATCAGCCACAAGGTTGCAGAGCTTTGGCCCAACAGGTTGGAGCCCAGCGCCAGCAACCCGGTCAATACAATCCCCAGCCCCGGCCCGGCGAACACCAGGGCGCCCAGGCGTGCACGCCCGGCGGCAATCGCCAGCGGCTGGCTCAGGCTGGTGATCATCACCAATGCCCAGGCACTTGCAACGCCGGTACCGAAGCGCAACAGCATGTGTGGCCAGAAACCCTGGGCCCAGTACGACGCCAGGGTCAGCAGCACGCACAACCAGAGCCCGCCATACAGGCGACCCCGCACATGGTGATGGCTGCGCGCAAAAATCGAATCCACCGCGCCTACGAAGTAGCCCAGGTAATTGGCCGCTGCGATCAGTCCGGCGCCGGTCAGGTCGATCTGGCCTTCACTGAGCAAGTGGGGCATTTGCGGGGTAAGGGCGAAGCGGCCAATGCCCATGGCCATCATCAGGGCGATAAAGCTGGCGAGTAAGCGGGTAAGGGGTGACATGGTCGGGTGTCCTGCCGGTAAGCGAATACCGTCAGGCTAGAGTGGATTGACTTTCTGTAAAAATGAATAATAGTGAGTAACTTGTTCAGTTTTGGAGAAAGTCATGGAGTTCAGTCAATTGCGCATCTTCCAGGCGGTGGCGGAAGAGGGCTCCATTACCCGTGCTGCCGAGCGCCTGCATCGAGTGCCGTCGAACTTGTCGACCCGGCTCAAGCAGATGGAAGAACAGCTTGGCGTGGAATTGTTCGTGCGCGAACGCCAGCGCTTGCAGCTTTCTCCGGCGGGCAAGGTGTTGCTGGACTACAGCACTCGTCTGCTGGCGCTGCATGATGAAGCCCATGGCGCCGTGCAAGGCGGGCAACCGGCCGGCAATTTTGTGCTGGGCAGCATGTACAGCACGGCGGCAGTGCATTTGCCGAAGCTGCTGGCGCGCTATCACAAGGCGTATCCGATGGTGAACCTCCAGGTGCTGTCGGCGCCCAGCGGTGAACTGCTCGAAGGGTTGATCACCGGTCGCCTGGACGCCGCATTTGTGGACGGGCCCATCACGATTGCCTCCCTGGACGGTGTGGCCCTGTGCGAAGAACACCTGGTGCTGATATGCGAAGCCGACCACCCACCGGTGCGCGGGCCGCAGGATGTTGCCGGCCGTTCGGTGTTCACTTTTCGCCGCAGTTGCGCCTACCGCACGCGCCTGGAAACCTGGTTTTCCCACGAGCACGTCGCCATGGGGCGGGCGATTGAGATCGAGTCTTATCAAGGCATGCTCGCCTGTGTCATCGCCGGTTCAGGGGTGGCGCTGATGTCCGAATCCATGCTCGACAGCCTGCCGGGCAAGGACAGCGTGTCCGTTCATCCGCTGACAGGGCAATTTGCCACTGCGACGACCTGGCTGATGTGGCGAAAGGGTATGCTCGGCGCTAACCTCAACGCATGGATCGACCTGCAGCAAGAGGGCAGGGCCGAGGTCCTGCAAGACGCACGTGCGATTGCTTGAGCGATCCGTCAGGATTTGCATCAATTCAGTAACAGTTCGTTGTGGTTTCATTCAAGCAATACGTAGGACTTAGGGCTACTATCAATGTAGGAAAAGGCGACAGAACTTGCGCCGACCAGCATTTCCCTCAAAGGGGGCAAACCATGAAAGAGAAAATCCAGAACTGGCTCCACGACCTTGGCGTTGCATTGGGCTTGATCGAGCCCCCCCTGCAACCGGTGCCGATTCGTACCGATGACGAGCAGCGTCGTCCGCGCCGCAGATAATCTCTGGCTGAAGCAGGATTGAAGGTGGGGGCGAGTAAGCCCGCTCCCACCGTTTATTTTGCGCCAGGCAAAACCAGCGGGCGTGACATCCCACGTCGCAGCGTCCATACAGCGTTTCCAACGCGAGTCCTACCTCCCGCCGCCCCAGTCACCCTTGCCCTGGGCCTGCGCGATAGAACCCTCACGCCATAACACTCACTTGCCCCAGTGATCTGAACAATCGTTCGGATGCGAGCGTTTGCTTTCAGGAACCGTCTGTCATCCCTCGGTAACCCAGGCAAGTAGTCCGAATCCATGCAGGTCAGTCAGGCCTCTGACCTTCACGTGTCGGAATCAGGCTACTCGTTCATCAGAAGTGGCTGGCTTATTCAATTCAAACCATGAGCGTAGGTTGAGTTTCTCAACGGCCCTCCAATAACGCCCCACCTTTATTGAAGGGCTCTCTGCGAGGCATCAGTCCGTCAGAAGTGTGGGAGACACAGCTATGAGGCTCTCTTCCATTCCGCCAGTCGCCGCGTCACTCATCGCCATAACCGGAAATATCCTGCATCTCGCACCGGTGTCGAGAGCCTGGAAAGCTCACGCACCCAGTAACGTGGTGTTCTTTCCCCCGACATTGACCAAGCATGATCTGCTCATTCAGATCGGTCTCCTGAGTCCATCGGCGATCATTGTCGGGGACCAGGCGATCGATGCAGACGTCATCGCTCAATGGCGCATATCCCACCCGTTTGGCGACCTCCATTTGATCCGCAGAGGTACGAGCCTGGATAAGGTGCGACTGGACCTTTGCGGCTCCAACGACATCCGCGTAGTCAATACGCCGGGGGTCAACGCGCCACATGTCGCCGCCTATATGGCGCGCTGGCTGACACTGGCCGATGGCTCCCTGCCGCGCGACATCTGTGTGCTGGGATACGGCAACGTGGGCAGGGAGCTGGTCAAGTTGTTGCTTGATCGAGATCCGGAGGTTCGGATCAAGGTATTGGATCGACATGGTCAGAGGCCGGACACTCTCGGCAGAGCCTATTCCGACAGCCGAGTGTCCTTTGGCGTGGACTGGTTCGAGGTGCTGGAGGGGGCTCGTGCCGTCGCTATCTGTTTATCCCTGAATGATGAGTCCACCCATCGCATTGATCGGGCCCTTATTCAGTGCCTGCACAGACAGGCTCGTCTGGTCTGCGTCGCCAAGCCGGATGTCTTCAGCGATGACGCTTTGCGGGCCCTGGCAACGGCTGAAGCTATCCAGCTTGTATTGGACTACGGGCCTGGGACACTGGATGCATTTCGGGTGCGCGCGCAGGCACTCGGCTGCAGTGTCTCCAAGTGGCGCAAACCGGCGACCCTGACAACCCAGGCGGCAATGACTGAAGCCTGCCATGGCGACCTTGACTATGCCGTCTCGATTCAACTGAGCCTGACCGCCTTGCGCTGCCTGGTCCGGCGCAAACTTGCCCACTCATTGATGATCCCCGCGCAACAGGCAGATGCCGGCGCGCCGCGCGTATCGATCATCGGTCGAGGCATCAACGGCCTGCTCCAAGCCGTGATGTTCCGCCTGGCCAATTATCAGGTCTCGGTCTACGGAGGACATCAGCAGAGCGATGGCGCCAGTCATAAGCAGGTGAACATGCGCCACCTTTCAGCCACGGAGACGACTGCAAAGCCGCTGGACAACGCTTATCTGACGCCTGGAAACCAGTACCTGGCCGTGGAGTGCAACCGTGCAGGCATTGAGCTGTTTGAAAAGTTTCTGGCCGACAATCCATCGATTGACGCATCGGGCGACGATCTGGGCATTGCGCATTTGATGGATGAGATAGAGGCGCTTTTGCGGCGCGCTGGGGTTCGGTTCCTGCCCCAGCATCTGAGTCCGGCCCGCATTGCTGAACTGAGCAGAGAACAGATCGTCGTCACGGCCATGGAAGGAGAGGAGCCTGATGGACTGTCGATAGTTTATTGCTCCGCCTACAACCGCATTGCCGCCGGCGGGACGTATGCCGGGGGCACCACCCAGGGATTGGTGTGGGCCTCCTTGGTCGAGGAAATCATCCAGGCAAAGGCACCCGCAGTTTCGGCCATGTACTCATGATAAAAAACGGGCGCGACATCCGACGTCGCGCCCGCTGAAGAAACCGCTCTAAATCCCGCTCTATCTCAAACCGCGCTGGCCGCGACCCCCTCGGGCCGGCGTGACAACACACTCACCAGCACAAAACTCACCAGCGCCACTGCCAGGCTGTAGTAGATCGGCGTGTTCGCATCCAGGCCATCCTTGAACATGAACACCAGCGCCGTTACAAAACCCAGGCTCATGGAGGTGATTGCCCCCGACGTGGTCGCGCGCTTCCAGAAGATCGCGCCGATCAGCGGGATCAGCATGCCACCCACCAGCAGGTTGTAGGCCAGGGTCAGGGCGCTGATCACGTCATTGACCACCAGTGCGATGCCCAGCACGACGATACCGGTCAGCATCGTGAACAGGCGGTTGATTGCCAGGCTCGATTGTCTGCCGCCGCGCAGGCGTGGCAGCAGGTCTTCGGTCAATACGGTGGAGGCGGCGAGCAAGCCGGCGCTGGCGGTGGACATCATCGCCGCCAGTGCCGCCGCGATCACCAGGCCGCGGATGCCGTCCGGCAGCGAGACTTTGACGATGGCCGCGAACGCGTTGTTGACGTTGTCCAGGTCCGGAATCAGCACATGGGCCGCCATGCCGATCAGCGCACAGGCGAGGCCGTAAAGGATGCAGTAGAAGCCGGCGAAAGTGCCTGCGTACTTGGCGACCTTTTCGTCGCGGGCGGTGAATACCCGCTGCCAGATGTCCTGGCCGATCAGGATGCCGAAGAAGTAGATCATGAAGTAGGTGATGATCGTGTCCCAGCCGATCGCGGTGAAGCTGAAGCTCGATGCCGGCAGCTTGGCCACCAGCTCATCCCAGCCGCCGACGCGGTACAGGCAGATCGGCAGCAGGATAAACATCAGGCCGACGGTCTTGATTACGAACTGCACGATGTCGGTGAGGGTCAGCGACCACATGCCGCCGATGGTCGAGTAGACCACCACCACACCACCGCCCAGCAACACCGAAATCCAGAACGGCAGGCCGAACAGCACTTGCAGCACCGTGCCGATGGCCAGGATCGAGGTCACGCCGATCATCAGCGCATAGGCCAGCATGATCACCGCACTCGCCTGGCGGGCCATGGGGTTGTAGCGTTTTTCCAGCACCTGGGTGACGGTGAAGATTTTCAGCTTGAGCAGCGGCTTGGCCAGGAACAGGTTCAGCGCGATGATCCCCATGCCCAACGCCGCACACAGCCAGAAGCCGGAGATGCCATGCACATAACCCAGGCGCACGGTACCGACGGTGGATGCACCGCCCAGTACCGTGGCGGCCATGGTGCCCATGTACAGCGACGGGCCCAGGTTGCGACCGGCCACCAGGTAGTCTTCGTGGGTCCTGGCGCGGCGCATGCCGTAATAGCCGAGCACGAGCATGCCGGCGGCGTAGATGAGTACGACGAATAAATCCAAAGCCATGACGGCGGGTCTCCGATTATTGTTTTAGGTAACAGGCGAACTTGTTGTGGGAGCGGAGCCTGCTCCCGCAGGGCTGCGAAGCGGACCCTTGGGGCCATACACCGAAGCCGGCTCCGGAAACACACGCAACAACGTCAGGTACACCACCGACGCCAACCCCAGCGTCACCGGCAGGCTGATATCGATGCCATCGGCCAGGTTGCCCAGCGGCCCGACAAACTGCCCCGGCAAGTTGACGAAGCACAGGCCCACCAGCGCACTCGGAATCCAGGCCCCCAGCCCGCGCCAGTTCCAGCCATGGCTGAACCAGTAGCGGCCGCCGGTTTCACCCCGGGTAAACACCTGCAGGTCATCCGGACAGTAGAAGCCGCGACGCACGATCAGGCCGATGATCATCATCACCATCCATGGCGTGGTGCAGGTGATGATCAGCACGGCGAAGGTCGACACGCTCTGCACCAGGTTGGCGGCGAAACGTCCGATAAAGATGAAGGCAATCGACATCACCCCGATCAGCAGCGTGGCCTTGACCCGCGACAGCAGGCGCGGGAACACGCTGGACATGTCCAGCCCGGTGCCATACAGCGAGGTGGTGCCGGTGGACATGCCGCCAATCACCGCGATCAGGCACACCGGCAGGAAGAACCAGGTCGGTGCCACCGCCAGCAGACCGCCGACGTAGTTGTTGGCCGCGATGTAGTCCGGCGCCTTGATCGCCACGATGGTGGCGGTGGCCAGGCCGAACAGGAACGGGATCAAGGTGGCGATCTGTGCCAGGACTACCGCCAGCATGATGCGCATTTTCGGCGTCTCACGCGGGATATAGCGTGACCAGTCACCCAGGAACGCCCCGAAGGAAATCGGGTTGCTCATGGCCACCAGCGCCGCGCCGATAAAGGCCGCCCAGAAGCCGGTCTGGCCCAGGGCTACGGTGCCGGCGAAGTGGCTGTCGAAGGTCGGCGCGAACGCGAAGATGCCCAACAGAAACAGCAGGCTTGCCGCCCAGACCGCAATGCGGTTGACCCACAGCATGAAGCGAAAGCCGTAGATGCACACCGTCAGGACAAGCATGGCGAATACGCCGTAGGCCAGGCCCAGGGTCAGGTCGGTTTCCGGCAGGCCGATCAGCCGTTTCGCACCGCCGACCAGCGCATCGCCTGAACTCCACACCGACAGTGAGAAGAAGGCAATCGCCGTCAGCAATGACAGAAACGAGCCGACAATCCGCCCGTGCACGCCGAAGTGCGCACCGGAAGACACTGCGTTGTTGGTGCCATTGATCGGCCCGAACAGGCCCATCGGCGCCAGGATCAACGCACCCACCAGCACACCCAGCACAATCGCCCAGACGCCGGCCTGGAACGACAGGCCGAACAACACCGGAAAGGAACCGAGCACGGCGGTGGCAAAGGTATTGGCGCCGCCAAAGATCAGGCGGAACAGATCCTTGGGGGTGGCGGTACGTTCGTTGTCCGGGATCTGTTCGACCCCGTTGGTTTCTATTGTGCGAATACTTTTATCGTTGTTTTTATTATTCATGATCAGCTCCGATCACATTGGCTAAGGGGACGGCAGCCCTTCCGGCATAGCGGACAAATGTTCGTGACAGGCCAGCCACGGGCCTTCTTGTTGTTCTGTGCGAGATCCTTGGCGTTTGAAGACAATGGTCTCGCGTTCCTGGCTAAAGAATTGCTCCCCGTTCATGCGCAGCTCGGTGGCCACGTTATGGATAAATATCGCCACGTTACCCTGCAGGCTGACCACGGCGTTACTTGAGGTGCAGGACAGCACCTCAAATCCTTCATCCCGGCGCCAGCTGTCCCACAACGCCTGGTAGGCATCGCGACTGAGCAGCGGTTGGGGGAGGGTGTAGAACACAAAGCTGGCATCGGCCGTGAACGCGCCGAAGTAGGCGGCGCGGTCGTTACGCGCAAAGGCCGACACCAGGTCGGCGGCGGCTTTCAATACCTGCGGCACGCTCATCAGCGGTGCGCCACGCCAGGCAGTACGCAGAGCATCTCGTACAGCAGGTTGGCGCCCAGCAGCGAGGTGTTGCCGGTGGTGTCGTAGGGCGGCGAAACTTCTACCAGATCGCAACCAACCAGGTCGAGGCCCTGGCAGCCACGGATGATTTCGATCGCCTGGATGGTGGTCAGCCCGCCGATTTCCGGGGTGCCGGTGCCGGGCGCCCAGGCCGGGTCGATGCCGTCGATGTCGAAGCTCAGGTACACCGGGCCGCCGCCGACTTTTTCCCGCACCTCGGCCATCAGTGGCGCGAGGGAGTGGTGCCAGCATTCTTCGGCCTGCACTACGCGAAAGCCCTGTTTGCGGCTCCAGTTGAAGTCTTCGGCGGTATAACCCTGGGCGCGCAGGCCGATCTGCACCACGCGGTCGCAATCGAGCAGGCCTTCTTCCACGGCGCGGCGGAAGGTGGTGCCGTGGGCGATTTTCTCGCCGAACATATGGTCGTTGACGTCGGCGTGGGCATCGATGTGCACCAGCCCGACCTTGCCGTGTTTCTTGTGGATCGCCCGCAGGATCGGCAGGGTGATGGTGTGGTCGCCGCCCAACGTCATCGGGATCACGTTGTGCTCGAGAATCTCATCGTAGGCCTCTTCGATGATGCGCACGGCGTCCAGCAGATTGAAGGTGTTGATCGCCACGTCGCCAATATCCGCCACCGACAGCGAGTCGAAGGGCGCGGCACCGGTGGCCATGTTGTAAGGGCGGATCATCACCGACTCGGCGCGGATTTCACGTGGCCCGAATCGGGTACCGGCGCGCAGCGAGGTGCCGATGTCCAGGGGCACGCCGATAAAGGCCGCATCCAGGCCCTTGGCCGATTGCAGGTGGGGAAGACGCATCATGGTGGCGATGCCGGCGAAGCGCGGCATTTCGTTGCCGCCCAGTGGTTGGTGGAAAATCTTGTCCACGGGATTGCCTCATCGTTGTTGTGTTTATCAGGGGCCAATTCTGCGAAAAGCGCAGGAAGGGAAGAATCGGCAGGGGCAAATACTTAGTTCTGGTTTTTCTAAACTAATGCGGGCAGGTAGACTGCCCACATCTACACCCGGAGCCGACCATGGCCAGCGCCTTGCCCGACCTGAAACTCCTGCGCATCTTCGTCAGCGTCGTGCGCCACCAGGGGTTCGCCAATGCCCAGCACGAACTCAACCTGTCCACCTCGGCCATCAGCACCTACATGAGCCAGTTGGAAAGTGCGTTGGGCCTGGTGCTGTGCCATCGCGGGCGGGGTGGGTTCAGCCTGACCAGCAAGGGCGAGCTGTTTCACCAGGAAACCTTGCGCCTGCTCGGCGAACTGGAAGGCTTCGAACAATATGCCGCCGCGCTCAAGGGCGAGCTGCGCGGGACGCTCAAGCTCGGCGTGCTCGACTCCACGGTGAGCGACAAGGCCTTGCCGTTCGCCGAGGTTATCGGCGCCTACAGCCTGGAGCACCCGGCGGTGCACCTGAATCTATCGGTGATGAGCCCCTACGAACTGCAACTCGGCGTGCAGGACAACCGCCTGGACCTGGCCATCGGTGCCTTCTCCAACCGCATGAGCGGGCTGATCTACATGCCGCTGTACCGCGAGCAGCACTGGTTGTATTGCAGCACCCGCCATCCGTTGTTCAGCGAACGACGCATCCCCGAGCAGGTGATCACTCAGCAGCGCATGGTCGGGCGCGGCTACTGGAGCCAGGCCGAACTGGCGCGCCACGGCTTCAAGCACAGCGCCGCCACGGTGGAAAGTATGGAAGCGCAGCTGATCCTGGTGCTCTCGGGTGCCTACATCGGCTACCTGCCCGAGCACTACGCCCAGGCCTGGGCCGACAAGGGCGACCTGCGCGTATTGCTGCCGGCGACCTTCGGCTACCAGGCGCCGTTCTCGATGATCATGCGCCGGGGTCGCAGCCGCGAACCGCTGATCCAGACCTTCCGCGATCTACTCAAAGCCCAGCTCAACCAGGCCTGAACAACCATGTCCCGACCCCACTGTTCCCGCTGCCTCAGGCCCGCCGCCCATTGCCTGTGCGCGCTGATTCCCAGCCTCGACAGCCGCACACGTGTGCTTGTTTTGCAGCACCCGAGCGAAGTCAACCATGCGCTCAATACCGCGCGGCTGGCGGCGTTGGGATTGAACAATGCGCAGTTGGTAGTGGGCGAGGTCTTTGATGATCTGCCGACCCTGTTGAATCCGCCCGGCTATCAGGCGCGGCTGTTGTTTCCGGCTGACGATGCCCAGCCGCTGCAAGCCTATGCTCCCGGCGATCAGCCGTTATTGTTAGTGGTGCCCGACGGCACCTGGCGCAAGGCGCGCAAACTGCTGCACCTCAATCCTTTGCTGGCGGCGCTGCCTCGGGTGACGCTGGTCGAGGGCGCCGTGTCCCGCTATCGACTGCGCAAGGCGCCGGGGCCAGGGGCGTTGTCGACGGTGGAGGCGATTGTGCAGGCGTTGCAGGTGCTGGAGGCGCCGGTGTCGTTCGAGCCGTTGCTCAAGCCGTTTGATGCATTGATCGAAGGGCAGATTGCGGCGATGGGGGAGGAGGTCTTTCGGAGAAATCATGGCGATGGGCATTTGCGCTAGGCGGGATATCGAGGCGCGGCCATCGGGGCAAGCCCCCTCCCACATTCGACCGAGTTCCAGCATGAGAATGCGGTCCAGTGTGGGAGGGGCTTGCCCCCGATGGCCATAGGTATCTACACAACTCTTAAAGGCTGACACATAACTCTGTGGTGAGCGGGCTTGTCGAATCGTCGCACCGCCCGCGCTGGGCTGCGAAGCGGCCCCAATAAGGTCACCGCAGAGTGCCAGAATCAATCGAGGTGAAGGTTTTGGGGCTGCTTCGCAGCCCAGCGCGGGCGGTGC
>NZ_VYKD01000011.1:0-30561 GCF_032424295.1 Pseudomonas sp. JV449
CGTGCTGGGCGGGGTGTCGCTGAGCGGCGGCATCGGCATGATCCGCCATGTGATTGCCGGGGTGTTGATTTTGGCGATCATCGAGAACGCGATGAACCTGAAGAACATCGACACCTTCTACCAGTATGTGATCCGCGGTTCGATCCTGCTGCTGGCGGTGGTCATCGACCGCATGAAACAACGCTGATTGTGTTAACCAAGCCCGTCGTAGTGAGCGGGCTTGCCCCGCGCTGGGGCGCGAAGCGGCCCCAACACAGTCACTGCATTCTTCCAGGCTGAACCGGGTGGCGGGTTTTAGGGCCGCTTCGCGCCCCAACGCGGGCAAGCCCGCTCACCACAGCGGTTCGATCCTGCTGCTGGCGGTGGTCATCGACCGCATGAAACAACGCTGATTGTGTTAACCAAGCCCGTCGTAGTGAGCGGGCTTGACCCGCGCTGGGGCGCGAAGCGGCCCCAACACAGTCACTGCATTCTTCCAGGCTGAACCGGGTGGCGGGTTTTAGGGCCGCTTCGCGCCCCAACGCGGGCAAGCCCGCTCACCACAGCGGTTCGATCCTGCTGCTGGCGGTGGTCATCGACCGCATGAAACAACGCTGATTGTGTTAACCAAGCCCGCTCACCACAAAAAAAGCCCGCTTCGTTAACCGAAGCGGGTTGCTGTCAGGTTAATCAGCGGAGAACTTGAAGACGGTGTTCTGGGTATACGTCTGCCCCGGATTCAAACGGGTCGAGGCAAACGTCGGCTGGTTAGGCGCATCCGGAAAGTGCTGGGTCTCCAAGGTGAAACCACTCCAGTGCAGGTAGGTCTTGCCACCTTTGCCCTTCACCGAACCATCCAGGAAGTTGCTGGTATAGAACTGCACGCCCGGTTCGCTGGTGTAGAGCTGCAAGCGCCGGCCTGACGCCGGGTCGTGCACCTCGGCGGCGAGTTGCTTGACGTCGCCCTTGGTGTCCAGCGCCCAGTTGAAGTCAAACCCGCCCTGTTTCGGCTCGGCAAATTTGAGCTGCGGGTGATCTTCCTTGATGTGCTGGCCGATCGGGGTAGGCTTGAGGAAGTCCATCGGCGTGCCCTTGACCGGTGCCAGTTCGCCGGTAGGAATCAAGGTGGCATTCACCGGGGTGTAATGGCTGGCATGCAATGTAGTGACGTGCTTGAGGATGTCGCCGTTACCCGCACCGGCCAGGTTGAAGTAGCTGTGGTTGGTGAGGTTGAGTACCGTCGGCTTGTCAGTGGTGGCCTTGTAGTCGATGTGCAGTTCGTTCCTGTCGTTGAGGCGATAGATGACTTCGGTTTTCAAATTACCGGGAAAGCCCATCTCGCCGTCCTTGGACAGGTAGCTCAGCTTCACGCCGACCGAATCCTTGTCCTTGACCGGCTCGGCCTTCCACACCTGCTTGTCGAAGCCCTGGGCGCCGCCATGCAGTGAGTTGGGGCCGTCGTTGAGCGGCACCTGGAAGCGCTTGCCGTCGAGTTCAAAGGCGCCGCCGGCCAGGCGATTGCCGAAGCGGCCGATGGTTGCGCCGAAAAACGCCGTACCGCTTTGATAGCCTTGCACGTCGTCAAAGCCCAGCACCACGTCGTCGACCTTGCCGTTTTTGTCCGGCACTTTCAGCGATTGCAACACGCCGCCGTAGGTGATCACCGTGGCTTGCATGCCGTGGCTGTTGCGCAGGATGTACTGTTCGACGGCGGTGCCGTCGTTGGTTTTACCGAAAGGTTTTTGCTCGCTGCTCAGGCCGGCCGCCTGGGCGCCGCCGCTGGCGATCATCATGGACAGCGCCAGGCCGGACAGCAGGTATCGAGGGTGCTTCATGGTCGAACTTCCTTTTGTTGTTTTGAGTGGAATAGTTCTACTAATAGCGATATTTTGTCGGTTGGACAGCGAATTTATAGCCTTTAAAGCCGATTTCGTAAAATAAAATAAGACTAATTGATCGAGGCATCCTTTTATGAGTACTGAACACGCCGTTTATCCCGACCTCAAGGGCAAGACCGTATTGATTTCCGGGGGCGCCTCGGGGATCGGCGAATTCATGGTGCGGGCCTTCGCCGCGCAGGGTGCCAGGGTCGGGTTTGTGGACCGCGCGCAAAGCCAGGGCGAACGCCTGGCGGCGCTGTTGAGTTCCCAGGGGCATGCTGTGGAGTTCGTGTGCTGCGACATCACCGATGAAATCGCCTACAAAGCGGCCATAGGGCGCTTCGAGCATTCCCTGGGGCCGATCAGCGTACTGGTGAACAACGCCGCCAATGACGTGCGCCACACCCTGGAAGAAGTCGATTCGGAAACCTTCGACAAGCTGATCTCAGTCAACCTCAAACACGCCTTCTTTGCCGCCAAGGCCGTGGTGCCGATGATGAAACACGCCGGCAGCGGCTCGATCATCAACCTCGGCTCCGTCGGCTGGATGATGGCCTCCGCCGGCTACCCGGTGTACGCCGCCAGCAAGGCCGCCGCCCACGGCATGACCCGCGCGCTGGCACGGGAGCTGGGGCCGAACCGTATCCGTGTGAACACGCTGGTGCCCGGTTGGGTGATGACCGAAAAACAGCTGTCCATGTGGGTGGATGACGCCGCCAAGGAACTGATCAGCCGCAGCCAGTGCCTGCCCGGCAGCGTACTGCCGGAACACATCGCCAATATGGCGCTGTTTCTTGCTTCCGATGCCTCGGCGATGTGTTCGGCGCAGAACTTTATTGTGGATGGCGGCTGGGTCTGAGCCTGACTCAATCCTTCATGCAACCCAGGCCAATGTGGGAGGGGGCTTGCCCCCGATAGCGGTGTGTCAGTCAGCAGATGTATTACTGAAAGACTGCTATCGGGTGTAGCCCCCTCCCACATTTGAACTGCGGTGCTTAGGCGATGGGGTAACGCTTGAACGCCGGATGCTGCTCCAGCCTTTCGGCATGCCGTTGCAGGTTGGGAAATGCATCCGCCTTGACCACCGATGCCACGGTGAACTGGCTGAACGACCACGCCACCGCCGCCGTAATCGACGCCAGGGTCAGTGCTTCGCTGTCGCCCAGCTGCTTCTCCAGCAATCCATAGGCCGCGAGCAATTGGCCGGTCACGCGCTCAAGCCACGGTGCATGCAGTTTCTCGGCCGGGCGCAGGTTGTGTTCATAGACGATCTGCACGCTCTTCTCACAGGCTGCCAGCGCCAGTCCCAGAACGTGCAAGTCCTTGGCAAGTGCCGCAGGATGCTGGGGCAAAAGCTTCCTGTCAGCCGGGGCCAGGGTTTCGAGGTACTCCAGGATCAGGCTGGAGTCCATCAATACCGTGCCGTCGTCCAGCACCAGGGTAGGGGCCTTGACCACCGGGTTGATCTGCGCAAATTCGTCGAAGGTGCGGAACACGGACAAGGGTTCATGCACGAAATCCACCCCGTACAGGTCCAGGGAAATGGCCACGCGGCGCACGTAGGGCGAGTCCAGCATGCCGATCAGTTTCATGAAGCCTCCATTGCTATCAGGGTGACGAGCCAAGAGATTAAGGGCACTCGGTCGCCCGGCGCAATTGTTGATACGCCTGCACCAACTGCTCCAGGCTGAACGCCAGGTTGCGTCCGCTGGGATTGGGCAGCCCCCACACTGACGCGCCGCCCAACACTTTTGGCTGCAAGCCCCAGGCGATCTCGCGTTGGCCGCTCAACGCGCTGTAGCCGGGCTTGCCCATGAACGCCACGAAGCGCGGCGCGCAGTGGCGGATCTTGTGTTCGAAGTTCGTCGCGGCCTGTGTGAACTCATGCCGTGCCAATTCGCCCGCGCTGGCCGTGGGACGATCCACCAACGTGGTCAGGCCGCAGTGGTAGTGCAGCAGCATACGCCCGTGTTCGGGGCGGATTTCATGGGGCGTGAAGCCGGCCAGGTGCAGGGTGCGCCAGAAGCGGTTGCTGCGGTTGGCGAAATGCAGGCCGAGGGCGGCGGAACCCTTGCCGGGGTTGATGCCGCAGAACACGACCTTCAGGTGATTGGCGAGGATATCTTCGAGTCTGTCGGCCATGTGGGGGTATCTGAATGTGAGCCAATCGGTAAGATGCGCTTTGAATTCATCCATCCCAAGCGCCTCAGGAGCAGTGAGCATGACCGATTCATCCAGCTATGTCCCACCCAAGGTCTGGACCTGGGACGCCGAAAGTGGCGGCACCTTCGCCAGCATCAACCGGCCCATCGCCGGCGCTACCCATGAAAAGCAATTGCCGGTCGGTAAGCATCCGCTGCAGCTGTATTCCCTGGCTACGCCCAACGGGCAGAAGGTCACCATCCTGCTCGAGGAACTGCTGGCCCTGGGGCACAGCGGCGCGGAATACGACGCCTGGCTGATCAAGATCGGCGACGGCGACCAGTTCGGCAGCGGCTTTGTCGGGGTCAACCCGAACTCGAAGATCCCGGCCTTGATGGACCACAGCGGCGCCCAGCCGATTCGCGTGTTCGAGTCCGGCGCGATCCTGCAGTACCTGGCCGAGAAGTTCGGCGCCTTTTTCCCCACCGAGCCTGGGGCCCGTGCGGAATGCCTGTCGTGGTTGTTCTGGCAGATGGGCAGCGCACCGTACCTGGGCGGCGGCTTCGGGCATTTCTATGCCTATGCGCCGAGCAAGATGGAATACCCGATCAACCGCTTTGCCATGGAAACCAAGCGCCAGCTGGATGTGCTGGACCAGCGCCTGGCCGTGAGCGAATACATCGCCGGGGATGAATACACCATCGCCGATATCGCCATCTGGCCGTGGTACGGCGGGTTGGTCAAAGGCCGCTTGTATGGGGCGGCGGAGTTTCTCTCGGTGCACGAGTACAAGCACGTACAGCGCTGGGCGGACGCGATTGAGGCGCGGCCGGCGGTGCAGCGTGGGCGGCGGGTGAATCGGGTGTCGGGCGAGGAACAGTTGCCCGAACGCCATGATGCAAGTGACCTGGACTGATTCGCTGATCGTTCCCACGCGCGTGGGAACGATCACTGATCTTCGATTTACTTGTAGCGCTGTTCGAACACCGCCACCTGTTCGGGCTTGATGAGCTCGAACGGCACCCACACCTCCGACTCGATCGGCTCGCCCTTGATCATCTTGATCGCCGACTGCACTGCCTGAGTGGCCTGGGCCTTGGGGTCCTGGAACACCGAGGCGGTGAGCATGCCACGTTTGATCGCCGCCAAACCGTCAGGTAAGCCGTCGATGCCGATAATCGCGATCTCGCCCTTGGCCTTGCCCGACTGTTGCAAGGCCATGGCCGCGCCAATCGCCATTTCATCGTTATTGGCCACAATCGCATCGAACTGCGTGCCGGCCAGCAGCCAGTTGCTGGTCAGGTCCATGCCCTTGTTGCGTTGCCACTCGGCGCTTTGCTGCTCCACCACCTTGATGCCGGGAAAGTCCTTGAGCACCTGCTTGACGCCTTCGGTACGGTCATGGGTGGCGTTCTGTGCGAGGTCGCCCATGATGATCGCCACATTGCCTTTGCCGCCGAGCTTTTCCGCGAGGTAGCGCATCTGCAATTGCCCGGCCTCGATATCGTTGGATGCCACGGTGACCACGCCCTTGGGCAAGGTGCGCTCATCCGGGTGGCGGTTGACGTACACCAGCGGCGTCTTGGCCGCCACGGCGGCGCGGGTCATGTTGGCGGTGGCGGCGGTGTCCACCGGCAGCACGATCACGGCGTCGACTTTCTGGTTGAGAAAACCTTCGACCTGGTTGAGCTGGCGCACCACGTCGCCCTGGGCGTCTTCGAACTGGATCTGCACGTCCTGTTGCTTGGCGGCATTTTCCAGGCCGGTGCGCACGTAGGTCATGAAGTTATCGTCGACCCGCGCGATGCTCACGCCGATGCGATACGCGGCGAAGGTCCATTGGCTGAACAGCAGTAAAAACGCAGCAACAAGCAATGAATAGCGATGCATGAGGGTGTTCCTTTTATTGTTATAGGGTGAACGCTTGACGGAAACGCTCCAGGGCCAACTCGCTGTCGCCGCTGGCCCAGCCTTCGAGGCCGACCACACCGGTGTAGCCCATGGCGTGCAGGGCCCTGGCGATGGCCGGGTAGTGGATTTCGCCGGTGCCAGGCTCCTTGCGTCCGGGCACGTCGGCCACCTGGATTTCACCGATGGCGCTGCCTGCGCGCTGGATCAGCTCGATCAGGTTTCCTTCGCCGATCTGCGCGTGGTACAGGTCCAGGTTCATCTTCAGGTGCGGGCTGCCCACGGCTTCGATCAGCGACAGGGTGTCGTCGGCGCGGGCGAACGGGGTGCCGGGGTGGTCGACCTCGGTGTTGAGGTTTTCCAGCAGGAACACGCGGCCGGCGTCTTCGCCCAGGCGCGCGATTTTTTCCAGCGCCTTGCACGCGCTCAGCCACATGCGTCCGGTGGTCTGGCCCACGGGCTGCACCGGCAGGCCGCCGTCACCCAGGCCGGTGCCGTGCAGGTTGAGGCTGGGGCAATTCAGGCGCTCGGCGACGCCGATGGATTCGCGCGCGCTGTCGAGCAGTTGGCGGATGCCGTCGGGGTCGGTGAGGGTGCCGCTGATATAGCCGGTCATCGAGGTGAAATCGGCGCCGGTGGCGGCCAGGGCGCTGATGTCTTTATTGGTCCAATTCCAGATCTCCGCGCTGAAACCCAGTGCATGGATGCGCTTCACGCGCTCGACGAAGGGCAGGTCGAGAAACACCATCTCGGCACTGATCGCCAGTTTGAACGGGCTCATCAGCGGGCTCCCTGCACGGCCACGGCCTTGCCGGTCTCGAACGACTCGATACAGGCGCGGGCAATCGCCAGGGCGGCGCGCGCGTCTTCGCCACTGGCCATGGGTTTGGCGCCGGTGCGCAGGCAGTCGACAAAGTGGTTGAGTTCGGCGATGTAGGCGTCGCGCAGCAGGTCGGTGTCCATGCGCTGGGTGTCGGCCTGGATGCCCTCGGCCAGGTAGCGCACCAGGTCGGAGTCGTTGAGGCTGCCCATGCTCAGCATGCCGGCGCTGCCGAACACTTCGCCGCGCACGTCGTAGCCGTACACCGCCTGGAAGTTGGCCTCGGCGGTGGCGATGGCGCCGTTGTCGAAGCGGATCGCGACCACGGCGGTGTCGAGGAAGCCTTTGCTTTTGTACTCCGGCGCGATCAATGCGTCGGCCATCACATACACCTGCACCGCTTCGGCACCGGGGTTGAGGTAGCGCAGGGTGTCGAAGTCGTGGATCAGGGTTTCCAGGAAGATCACCCATTGCGGCGAATTGGCCGGGTTGTTGAGTGCCGGGTCGCGGGTCAGCGAACGCAACAACTGCGGCGTGCCGATGCGGCCGGCCGCCACATCGAGGTGGGCCGTGCGGAAGCTCTTGGCGAAACGCCGATTGAAACCGACCTGCAGCGGCACGCGCGCATCGGCCGCGGCGGCAATGGCGCGGTCGGCTTCGTCGAGGGTGATGGCCATGGGTTTTTCGCAGAAGATCCCCTTGCCCGCGCGGGCGGCGCTGATCACCAGTTCGGCGTGGCTGCGGGCGGGGGCGGCGATGAGGACGCCGTCGATGTCCGGGTCGTCGAGCAGCTGTTGCGGGTCGGTGTAGACCTTGGCTACCCCCAGTTCGGCCGCCAGGCGTGCGGCTTGGCCGGGAGTGGGGTCGGCGATGGCGGCGAGGGTTGCGCCAGGGATGTGTCGCGCAGCGGTCAGGCCGTGGAAACTGCCCATGCGACCCGCGCCGATCAAGCCCAGGCGGATGTTCTGTGTACTCATGAAATAACCCCTTTTTATTGTTGGCCGCAGGACAGCCCTGACTGGCAAAGGGGCAGGAGCAAAGGTTATGCCAATTTATAACTGTCTGATAAATAAGGATTTATAAAATACAATAAACAGAAGGTGTTCATTCTGATGACATGCCTATACTGACATGTCAAAAACATGAACATGGATACCGCCCGATGAGCATGGCGTTCAGCGTACAAGACCTCGACTACCTGACGGCCCTGGGGCCTGCGGCGCTGAACGACGGCCCCGTGGCTGCGCTGGAACAGGCGTGGCGCGCGTGCCTGGCCGGGCAGGTGCAGCGCCCGGCCGAGGTGCGGCAGGTGATCTGGGATTCCTGGCGCCGCAGTGTCGAGGCGGGTATCGACCCGGATGACAGCCAGTACCGCTTTGTGGCGCCCCACGACCTTGCTGCCACCCTGGCCACCCACCGTGTCCTGATCGCCGCCGCTGCGCAGGTCATGCATGGTTTGCTGGCCTATAACCCGCGAGGGCATATCAACCTCACCGACGCCGAGGGCACCACCCTGTATTTCTGCGGGCTGGACATCACCCCCGTCGGCAGCCGCCTGCTCGAATCGGTCCAGGGCACCAACTGCACGGGCCTGGCCCTGGCCGAAGACCGCCTGGTGTACGTGCTGGCCGAGGAGAACTTCGGCAGCGGCCTGCGCCAACGCCGTATGCACTGCGCCGCCGCGCCGATCAGGAATGCCCAGGGCCAGACCCTGGCGATGCTGACCCTCACCGCCGAACCCGGCTGGTTTCACTTTCACACCCTCGGCACCGTGCAAGCGGCTGCCGAAGCGGTCTCCCGCCAGATGGACCTGCAAGCGCTGTTGGAAGAGCAGCAAACCGTGCTCGAAGTGCTTAACGAAGGCCTGGTGGTGCTCGATGAGCGCGGCTGCATCAAGGCGCTCAACCGTTATGCCCGGCAACTGTTCGGGGTGGGGCTGGAGCTGATCGGCAGCCCCTTCCAGCGCCTGGGCCGCAGTGAGCTGAGTGACGCCATGCTTCTACGCGGCGGCGAGCCGGTGCGTGACCTCGATTGCACGTTCCACCTGCACGACCGCAGCCAGCTAGCCTGCCTGGTCTCGGTGTGCCCGCTGGAGCAGGGCGGGGTGATCGTGTCCCTGCGCGAGAACCGCCGCATCCGTGAAATCACCCGGCGCATCATCAGCACCCAGGCGCGCTACACCTTCGACACCATCCAGGGCACGTCGCGGGCGATCCAGGACGCGCTGCACCTGGGACGCATCGCCAGTCGCAGTGAATCCACCACCCTGATCCTCGGCGAAAGCGGCACCGGCAAGGAGCTGTTCGCCCAGGCCATCCACAACGCCAGCGACCGCGCCAATGGCCCGTTCGTGGCGGTCAACTGCGGCGCGATCCCACGGGACCTGGTGCAGAGCGAGCTGTTCGGGCACGTCGAAGGCGCGTTTACCGGCTCGGCCCGGGGCGGGTCGGCGGGCAAGTTTGAACTGGCGGATGGCGGCACCATCTTTCTGGATGAGATCGGCGATATGTCCTTCGACGCTCAGGTCAGCCTGCTGCGGGTGTTGCAGGAAGGCGAGATCACCCGCGTCGGCGCGAAAAGCTCACGGCCAGTGGACGTACGCATCATCGCCGCCACCCACCGCAACCTCAGCCAGGCGGTGGCCGAAGGCGCGTTCCGTGAAGACCTCTACTACCGCCTCAACGTCCTGAACCTGACCGTACCGCCGCTGCGCATGCGCCGTGAAGACATCCCGTTGCTGGCGCGGCACTTCCTCACGCGCTGTGTTCGTTCGCTGCGTAAAGCGGTGCAGGGCTTTGCCCCGGATGCGCTGGAATTGCTCTCGGCCTACGCCTGGCCAGGCAATGTGCGCGAGTTGGAAAACAGCATCGAACGCGCCACCAACCTGGCGACGGGCGAACTGATCCAGGCCGCCGATCTACCCCTGGAAACCAGACCGCGCGCCACGCTGCGCCACCACGAACCTCAGCCCGCCCAGGACCTGAGCAGCCACGAAATGCACGCCATCGTCGCCGCCCTCAAAAGCACCGGCGGCAACATCCGCCTGGCCGCCCGGCAACTGAACGTATCGCGGGGTGGGCTGTACAACAAGATGAGTCGGTTCGGGCTGAATGCCGCAGATTTTCGCGGCGCGTAAGATCGAAATGTGGCTCAACGCTGAAAGCGCGGCGGATAGGGCTGTCGTGGTGAGCGGGCTTGTCCCGCGCTGGGCTGCGCAGCAGCCCCAAAACCAGCCTCTACAGAGTGTCTGATACACCGCGATCTTCTTGACTGGGGCTGCTACGCAGCCCAACGCGGGACAAGCCCGCTCGCCACAGGGAGATTTGTCAGGGTCTGAAAAGTTGTGTAGATACCCTTGCCCCGATAGCGGAGTGTCAGTTGACATCTACTTAACTGACCCACCGCCATCGGGAGCAAGCCCCCCCACATGTCTAACCGCGTTTCAGGCAGTTGATGGAGCGATCCACAGTGGTTTTGGCAATTTCCAGCAAATGCCACACCGCCAAGATCTTCGCCCGCTCCGGGCTTTCCAGTTGCTCCCCACAATCCAACGCAGTCGCCGACGCACTGTCGAGCAAACTGGCGGTGTAGAGCAGGGCATCTTCAAAGCTCAGGTCTTCGTTGACGGAGTGAAAGCCTTGGGTGGGGAGATAGTGATCGATGGCGCGGTTGAACGCGGCGCGGTCTTTGGCGGGATCGTGGGGTGGATCGGGTAGGACTTTGTTCATGGTGTAATTCCAACTGGTAGGTAAGGAACCGAACCTTTCGCGACTAAACGTCGGGTGGCGGCTGTACGCAGGTTAGTCGACCGGCCAGTTGAACCCGGCGCACCCGAAGGTGCCCTGCGCACAGCCACCATGAACATGGCGACAGCTTGCGCAAACTGGTAACGGGCGACTAAACCCGATCACTGATGAGCAGTGACGGACCGCAGACTAGCCACCGATTCCAGCAGGCACAAGGCGGCCAGGATTGTCTAGGAAACGTCCTGCAATTAAAAGGGACCGGCCTTGCTGGCCCTTTACAAACCATGACAAAACGCCACCTGCCCACCAATGGAACGCGGTCAATGTGGGAGGGGCGGTGCGACGATTCGACTTGCCCCCTCCCACCTTTTGATCTCCATGTATCAGGCACATATGTTCTCCGAGGTCACAATCTGCGGCGCGATATGCACCCGATGCCGCCCCGGATCAAACCCCTCGGCACTCTGCAATTCCACCAGCAACTGCACCAGCGCGTTCGCCGTCTGCCTGGGCTGTGAGTCCATCACCACATCGATCAACCCCTGGCTCAGTGCCTGGCGTGACAGCGCCGTGGACTCCTGCAAAATGCAGCACAACGCCGGGCGCTTGGGCAGTTGCGCGAGGGCGCTGATGATGCCGTCGCCGCCGCCGCCCACCACACACAAGCCGCGCAGGTCGGTGTGGCGGGTGAGCAGGTCGAGGGTGGCTTCTTCGGTGATGTCGCAGTTGTCCAGGTTGATCAGCGGCTCCAGCGGTTTGAGCCCCGGGGCGTGTTCGGCGAGGTAGCTGTGCAGGCCTTCGACCCGTGCCTGGTGACCGAGGAAGCGATGGCCGCCGAGCAGGATCCCCACGCTGCCTTTGCGTGCGCCGCAGGTGCGGGCGAGCAGCCAGCCCATGGTGCGCCCGACCACGTGGTTGTCCTGGCCCACATAGGGTTCAAGGGCTTGCTCATGAATATCCGAGAGCAGGGCCACCACCGGCACACCGGCCTCGCGGATCTGCGCCAGGCAGGCGTTGATCAGCGGGTGGGCGAAGCTGACCACCGCCAGGCCATCGCACTGCACGGCCAGTTGTTCGATCTGCGCGACGATGGCGCTGGGTGTGCGGTCGTTGATGTAGTCGAATTGGCAGGTCAGGTTGGCGGTGGCGTGATGCTGCGCCGCCTCGCTGATCGACTGCGCCAGGTGGGTATAGAACGCCTGGGCGGTGCCCAGCAGCAGGATGCCGAAGCGATAGGTGGGTCGGCGTTCGCGTATGCGTTGGCCGATCAGCCGCGCCGCAAAATAGCCCACCGCTTCGGCAGCCTGGAACACCTGCTCGGCCGTTTGCGGATTGACCGGCGCGCGCGCATTCAGCACGCGGTCGACGGTGGCCACGCTGAGGCCCGCATGGGCGGCGACGGTGGCGATGGTCGGGCGTTTATTGTTGTTCATGACAGCCCCCTTGAGCGTCTTGATAGAAAACTATCAAGCCCCGCTGGGCCTGGATGATAGCTTGATAGGGAATGGATTCAAGGCCTTGAGAGTGATTTAGCCGCGCTCTATCGTTGGTTTCGCAAAGCACCTGAAACCTCTCGCTTGCGGAGAACAATAACAATGCCTGAACACACCGCTCACACCGCTCGGCGCGACTACAGCCTCACCGGCCCCGAAGCCGCCCGCGCGGCGGAAAAAGGCCTGGTCTCGGCCAGTTGGTACCAATCGCCGATTTCCCGTAAACGCATGAAAGAACTGATGCAACGCCGCGACGCCCCGGCCTTGCGCGACACCGCTATGTGGGTGAGTGCGCTGTTCGCCACCGGTTTCGGCGGCTACTGGTTCTGGGGCACGTGGGCCTGCGTGCCGTTCTTCCTCGTCTATGGCGTGCTGTACGGCACCGCGTCCAACCCGCGCTGGCACGAAACCGGCCACGGCACCGCGTTCAAGACCCGCTGGATGAACGACGTGCTGTACCACGTCGCAAGCTTCATGTGCATCTTCGAACCCCACGTGTGGCGCTGGAGCCATGCCCGGCACCACACCGACACCATCGTCGTCGGCCGCGACCCGGAGATCGTCGAGCCACGCCCGCCGAGCCTGCCGATGATGTTTCTCAGCCTGTTCAACCTGCCCCTGGCCTGGAAGACCTTCAGCGGCGTGGCGCGCCATGCCATCGGCCAGATGAGTGCCCAGGAGGCGGACTTCATTCCCGAATCCGAGTGGCCGAAGGTGTTCCGTGCTGCGCGTATCTGGGTCGGCATTTATGCGCTGGTGATCGGCACCGCGTTGTACCTGCACAGCTGGCTGCCGCTGATGCTGGTCGGGCTGCCCAGTATCTACGGCGCCTGGCTCGGCTACGTGTTCGGCCTCACCCAGCATGTGGGCCTGGCCGAAGATGTGCTCGACCACCGCAGCAACTGCCGCACCATCTACATGAACCGCGTGCTGCGTTTTATCTACATGGACATGAACTACCACCTCGAACACCACATGTACCCGATGGTGCCGTACCACGCATTGGCGCAATTGCACGAAGAGATCCGCAGCGACTGCCCGCCGCCGTACGCCAACCTGTTCGAGGCGTACAGGGAGATCATCCCGACGATCTGGAAGCAGCGCAGCGATCCGACTTACTTCGTCCAGCGTCCCATCCGCCCCAGTGCTGAACCGGCCGCCAGGGCCCCGATGCATGCAGAAGCCACTGCCGGCTGAATCCCACCCAAGAACAAGAGAAAACGCCATGAACGATCAATGGATCGACGTCTGCGCCGTGGGCGAAATAGACGCGGAAGACGTGCTGCGCTTCGACCACGGGGCGCACACCTACGCGGTATTCCGCTCGGCGGACAATGAGTTTTTCGCCACCGCCGGCCTGTGTACCCACGAGAAAATCCACCTCGCCGACGGCTTGGTGATGGACCATGTGATCGAGTGCCCCAAGCACAACGGGCGCTTCGATTACCGCTCGGGCAAGGCCCTGGGCGCGCCGGTGTGCGTCAACCTCAAGACCTACCCGGTACGGGTCGAAGCGGGGCGGGTTTTGCTCGCCGTCACGGCTTGATGATGGACGCCGCCCTGATCATCGTCGGCGCCGGCCATGCCGGTGGCCGCGCGGCACTGACCCTGCGTGAAGAAGGCTACAGCGGGAGCCTGATCCTGATCGGCGACGAGCCGCACGTGCCCTACGAGCGGCCGCCCCTGTCCAAGGGCCTGTTGCAAGGCAACATGGACCTGGCCGGCTGCAGCCTGTGCGACAGCGCCCGGCTCGCCGAGTTGGGCATCGAACATATCGCCGGTAACCCGGTCAGCCAATTGGACCCGCCGCAACACCGCCTGCAATTGGCCGACGGCCAGTGGTTGAGCTACTCCGGGCTGTTGCTGGCCACTGGCGGCAGGGCGCGACGCTTGCCCCAGGCGCAGGCCAACGTGCTGTACCTGCGCACCCATGATGAAGCGCTGGCGCTGAAATCCGCGTTGCAGCCCGGAGCGCGGCTGGTGATTATCGGCGGCGGGTTTATCGGCCTGGAAGTCGCGGCGACCGCTCGTGGCCTGGGCTGTGAGGTGACGGTGCTCGAAGCCGGGCCGCGCTTGGCGGGCCGGGTGCTGGCGCCGGTCATCTCCGAAGCGCTGCTGCAGGTGCATCGGCAACAGGGTGTCGACGTGCGCTTGAATGTGGCGTTGGAGTCGATCCATGCAGAGGCGGTGCAACTGGTGGACGGGCAGTTACTGCCCTGCGACCTGGTGGTGGTCGGCATCGGCATGCAACCGAATATCGAGCTGGCCGTGGCGGCGGGGCTGGAGGTGGGGCAGGGCATTCGCGTCGACGCGCACCTGCGCACCAGCGCGCCGGACATCTACGCGGCAGGTGACGTGTGCGAGTTTCGCCTCGGCGGTGAGTACCAGCGCCAGGAAACCTGGCGCAATGCCGAGGCGCAAGGGCGGCATGCGGCGCTGAACATGCTCGGGCGTGATGAGCCGTTCGAAGCGCTGCCCGGCTTCTGGTCCGACCAGTACGACTGGGGCTTGCAGACCGTGGGCGTGATCACGCCGCTGACCGTCAGCCGTGCCTTGCCGGCCGCGGGCCTGTTGCTGTTCTACCTCGACGCCGAGCAACGTTTGCAAGGCGCCTGCGGCTGGGGCCCCGGCAATAGCGTGGCCAAGGACGTCAAGCTGTGCGAGCGGCTGATCAGCGCACGCATCGCCCTGAACGCGGCCAGCCTGGCCGACCCCGACGTGTCCCTCAAACACCTGCTGCGAGGCTGATATGCGCCAATTCCTGGTATTCCAATCCCTGTGGGCGATGCACACCGAGCCCGGCCCCATGGAGGTCCAACTCGACCGCATCAAGGCCGCCGGTTTCGACGGCATTACCGATCACTACTGGCAAGCCGCCGATGTCGCGCGCCTGCACGCCGCCGCCACGGCGCGGGGCCTGCAGATCGAAGGCCAGTTGTTCCCGCAAAGCGTCGACGACCTGGCGGCGGCACTGGACGTGATCAGCCGCCACGGCTGCCACCACCTCACCCTGCAAGCCGATGTGCGCCCGCGCACCCAAACCGAGGCCGCCCGTTTGATCGAAGGCTGGCAACGCCTGGCCGAGCAGGTGGACTTTCCGGTGCTGCTGGAAACCCACCGCTATCGCCTGACCAACGACCTGCTGTTCACCCTCGACCTGCTGGCGCAGATGCCCGATTTGAAGCTGCTGGCCGACCTGTCTCACTACGTGGTCGGCCGCGAGTTGCCCGAGCCCGGCGCCGCCGAAGACGATGAGCAGATCCGCACGATCCTGCGCCACAGCTGGGGCTTTCATGGCCGTGTGGCCAGCAGCGAACAGGTGCAGGTGTCGCTGGCGTTCCCCCAGCACCAGGCCTGGGTGCAGCGCTTTACCCAGTGGTGGCGCTACGGGATCGAGGACTGGCTGGCCCGCCCCGAGACCCCGCACAGCCTGTCCTTCACCTGCGAACTGGGCCCGCCGCCCTATGCCATCACCGGCGCCGATGGGCGTGAAATCAGTGACCGCTGGGCCGAGGCGTTGCAGCTCAAGGCCTTGATTCGCGACGTGTGGCAGGCGTGTCGGAAATGATCTGCTAACCTGCGCGGGTTCACTCCCGCCCTTAGCCTGGATTTGCCCCATGCCGACTTCCTCCGTTCAGCCGCCTCTTGAACCGCAGTCCGTCTGCCACCCGATCACCAGCAGCGCGATCTTTATGGTCGCCACCATCGCCCCCGGCAGTGAAGACAGCGTGCGCGCCTGGTGCGCAGACATCGCCGGGCTGGTGCGTTCGGTGGGCAAGCGCGTGCCGGCGGGCAACCTCACCTGCGTCTGCGGCTTTGGCTCGCAGGCCTGGGACCGCTTGTTCGGCGCACCGCGCCCGGCGGCGTTGCACCCGTTTCGGGAGTTCGGTGTAGAAGGGCGCATGGCGGTGTCGACGCCCGGCGACATCCTCCTGCATATCCGCGCCGAGCAGATGGACCTGTGCTTTGAACTCGCTACCCAGCTGATGACAGCGTTGGGCGATAGCGTGAAGGTGGTGGATGAAGTCCAGGGTTTCCGCTACTTCGACATGCGCAGCATCATTGGCTTTGTCGACGGCACCGAGAACCCGGTGGGGCGCAAGGCCGTGGGTTTCACTATCGTTGGCGACGAAGATCCCGGATTCGAAGGCGGCAGCTACGTGCTGGTGCAGAAATACCTGCACAACATGACCGCCTGGAACGGCCTGACGGTGGAAGCCCAGGAGAAGGTGATCGGGCGTACCAAACTGTCGGATATCGAGTTAGGCGAAGACGCCAAGCCGAGCAATGCCCATAGCGCCCTGACCGTGATCACCGACGAGAACGGCGAAGAAGTGAAAATCCTGCGCGACAACATGCCCTTCGGCCGCCCAGGGGCCGGGGAGTTCGGCACCTACTTCATCGGCTACGCACGCTCGCCGCAGCCGCTGGAGCAGATGCTGGAAAACATGTTCGTCGGCCGCCCGGCAGGCAACTACGACCGCTTGCTCGACTTCAGCACGGCGGTCACCGGCGGGTTGTTTTTCGTGCCATCGGCCGACCTGCTCGAAGCACTGGCGGAGCGTACGGGCGGGCTGTAAAGCAAAGCAGTTCAAATGGGGGGGCGTACACCAGCCCGACCATGCTCAGGAGCAACCACAGACGGTGGTGCGGCCTGAGGTGTAAGGCCGCCTGGCACGGTCAAAACTGTGGGAGGGGGCTTGCTCCCGATAGCATTGGGTCCGTTAAAGTTGCATCAACTGACACGCCCTCATCGGGGCATAGGTATCTACACAACTTCCAGTGAATACGGAATCTGTGGCAATTAGGCTTCTGTGGTGAGCGGGCGGTGCGACGATTCGACAAGCCCGCTCACCACAGAGTTATGTGTCAGCCTTTAAGAGTTGTGTAGATACCCATGCTTATCGGGGGCAAGCCCCCTCCCACATGAGATTGATGCCGGGTTGAGACGGGGTGTTATATCAACCCAGCAGCCCGGTACTGACGGCCACAATCAGGAACACCCCCAGCAGCGCGCGATAGATCACAAACGGCCAGGTGGAGAACCGTTCGAGGAACTTCATCAGGCCCCAGATCGCGAAGAACGCCGAGACGCTGGCCACCACCAGCCCGAACAGCAAATGCGGCCAGGCATGGGCGGGCATATCGGCATGCACCAGCACCCACAACTCCTTCAAGCCGGCGAGGGCGATGGCGGGCAGGCCCAGCAGGAAGGAAAAGCGCGCGGCTTCTTCGCGTTTGAAGTTGAGGAACAGGGCCGCGGTGAGGGTCGAGCCGGAACGCGATACGCCGGGAATCAACGCGCCGATCTGCGCGACCCCGACAATCAGCGCATCGCGCAGGCGCATCTGGCTGACCTCGCGGGTATGCCGGGCACGCAGCTCGGCCGCCGCCAGCAGCACCGCCATTACCACGCAGGAAATACCGATCACCCGCAGCCCGCGCAACGGCGAATTGCAGGCGTTCAGGGTCGACGACAAGGCCAGCCCGGCAATTCCGATCGGAATGGTCGCCAACACAATCGCCACGGCCAGCTTGAACCATGGATCGTTGTAGTCGCCCCGGCGCACCGCGTCGATGCTGCCCGTGGTCACTTGGCGCACATCGCGCCAGAAGTAACTGACCACCGCCGCCAGTGCCGCCAGCTGCATGGCTGCCGAAAACGCCGAACCGGGGTCTTGCCAGCCGAGCAGGGCGGGCACTACACGCATATGGGCGGTGGAGGAGACCGGCAACAATTCGGTAATGCCCTGGATCACGCCCAGGATAAAGATCTGCAGGTAATCCAGGGAGGCGAAGCCCACATCCAGGCCGGCGGTACAGACGTTGGTCAAAGTGCGTGTCCTTGAAAAAGTGGCGAGCCGGCGGAGTTTATTCGAAATGTTTCAGCGCTTCGGCAGGGCTCGTCGCTATTTGCAATCGGTTCAGCAAGTAGAAAGGTTCGCGGCGCTATTGGACTGCGCCGAGGTTTTGTGAACAATGGCGCCCTGCGTTTTTTGACCGAGAGCCCAATGCCTGAAACTACCGTGGAACTGATCCAGACCGGCCCTGAAGAATCCGAGTTGATCCGCAACCTCTACCAGTACTACGCCTATGAGTCGTCGGACTGGGAGCAGGAAGATGTCGAGGCGGACGGCCGTTTCTACATCCATGACGAACACCTGACGCGCTACTGGCAAGACCCGCAGTGGAGCGCCAACCTGTTGCTGGTGGACGGCTATATCGCCGGCTTTCTGCTGATCGAAGGCAGCGAGTTGCCGGGCATCGACGCCCTGGAACTGGCCGACCTGTTTATCCTCAAGCGCTATCGCCGCAAAGGCATCGGCCGCGCCATCGCCACTCAGGTGCTGTGCAGTGGCGAGGCGGATTGGCTGGTGCGGTTTTATGACCAGGACGAAGTGTCCCAGGCGTTCTGGCGTACGGTGCTGGATAACCTGCCGCGCCCGGTGCAGGCCCTTGAACTGGCGGATGATCCGCAGTTGATGAGTTACCTGGTTACGCGGGCGGTGTTGCATTAAAGGTGTGCTGCATCGCCTGGGGCGGCTGCCCGAACGCCCTTAAAAACGCCTGGCGCATGCGCTCGCGATCACCGAAGCCGGTTTCGCGGGCCACCACTTCCACCGGATGACGGCTGGTTTCCATCATCGCCCGTGCGGCTTCAACCCGCAGGGATTCGATGGCCTTGGCTGGCGTCTGCCCGGTTTCTTCGCGAAATACCCGGCTGAACTGGCGCGGGCTCAGCCGGGCCACCTCGGCCAGGGCGTCCACCGACAGGTCGTGGGTGAGGTTTTCGCGGGCGTAGGCCAGGGCCAGTTGCACACGGTCGGACTTGGGGTCCAGCTCCAACAGTGCAGACAACTGCGATTGCTCGCTGCCCCGGCGCTGGGCGATCACCAGCTTGCGCGCAATGCGCCGGGCGAGGTCGCTGCCCAGGTCGTTCTCCACCATGGCCAGCGCCATGTCCACCCCGGCACTCATGCCGGCGCCGGTCCATACCTGGCCGTCGACGATAAACAGCTTGTCTTCTTCCAGGCGGATGTCCGGATAGCGCTTGCGAAAGGCCGGCGCGTGGATCCAGTGGGTGGTGGTGCGCTTGCCGTCGAGCAAGCCGGCCTCGGCCAGCACGAAGATGCCCATGCACAGCGACGCGACACGCCGCGATTGAGCCGAGGCGGCCTTGACCAGTTCCAGCAGGTTGGCCTCGGGCAGGCGAAACTCCAGGTAACCGCTGACGATCAGCGTGTCATAGCCTTGGGGCCGCAGGGGCGAGGTGTTCACCGAGAAGCCCTGGGACGTCATCACCGCGCCGCCGCTTTCCGACACCAGGTGAAACTCATAGGCGGGCTCACCGCGCAGCAGGTTCGCGCACTCGAACACCGAGCCCAGGCTGAGGCTCAGGGATTGGAAGTTCGGGTAAACCATCAGCGCAACGCTGTGCATCGCATGTCTCCAGGGGCGTGGGAGGGTGGATTGTCGGCGGCTGCCGGGAAAACGGCAACCGACTTCGGGTCATGTCCGGAATCCTTGCGCATATGACATTGTGAGGGGTTGGCGCGGCCCCTAACATTCCCTCAACGAACTAGACGACTGGTCTAATCGGGACGGAGTGAAGCATGAGCAGCGAAACTAAAAGTGCACGGCAGACCATTCTCGACACGGCGCAGTTGATTGTTGGCCGTAAAGGATTCTCTGCGGTGGGCTTGAACGAAATACTTCAAGCCGCCCAGGTGCCTAAAGGTTCGTTCTATCACTACTTCAACTCCAAGGATGGCTTCGGTGTCGTGTTGCTCGACACCTACTTCGACAACTACGTGCATGGCATGCAGCAACTGTTCGACCAACCCGGTTTATCCCAGCACGCCAAGTTGATGCGTTATTGGCAGGCCTGGATCGACAACCAGACCGGCTGCACCGATGCGGGCAAATGCCTTGCCGTCAAACTGGGTGCGGAGGTGTCAGACCTTTCAGAGCCCATGCGCCTGGCGCTGGAACGTGGCACGTCGCGCACCATCGATCTACTCGCCATCGCCATACAGCGTGGCCTTGAGGACGGTTCCCTGGACGTCGACCAAGCCCCTGCAAGCCTGGCCCGGCGCCTGTACGCGCTGTGGCTGGGGACCAGCGTGATGAGCAAGATCACCCGTACATCCGCGCCTTTCGAGGAGGCGTTGCTGCTGACCCGACAGCTGTTGGGTTGCCCTGGACACACAGACATTCACTGATCGAGGCACTGGAAAATGAAAGTATTAATGGTACTGACCTCTCACGACCAGCTTGGCGACACCGGCCGCAAGACCGGCTTCTGGCTCGAAGAATTTGCCGCACCCTATTACGTGTTCAAGGACGCCGGCGCCGAACTGGTGCTGGCGTCCCCGGCCGGTGGCCAGCCGCCCCTGGACCCGGTGAGTGACTCGCCCGACGCGCAAACCGAGCAGACTCGCCGCTTTGCCGCCGACCCTGCCGCGCAACAGGCCCTGGCCAGCACGGTCAAGCTGGACACGGTCAACGCTGACGACTTCGACACCGTGTTCTACCCAGGCGGCCACGGCCCGCTGTGGGACCTGGCAGAGTCACCGGTGTCCATCGCCCTGATCGAGTCCTTCGAGCGTGCCGGCAAGCCCATCGGCTTTGTCTGCCACGCACCGGGCGCCTTGCGCCACGTCAAGGCGGTCAATGGCGAGCCGCTGGTCACGGGCCGTCGCGTCACCGGCTTCTCCAACTCGGAAGAAGCGGCGGTGGGCCTGACCGAGGTGGTGCCGTTCCTGATTGAAGATGATTTCAAGGCACTGGGCGGCAACTATCAGAAGGGCGCCGACTGGCAATCCTTCGTGCTCGAAGATGGTTTGCTGATCACTGGGCAGAACCCTGCCAGTTCCAGTGACGTGGCCAAGGCGCTGCTCAAACTCACCGCGTAAGTTAATTAACCCTTCCATTCATTGGCGACTTGCAACAGTCGCCAATGCGTTTGCTCGTCTCGAATTTGGAATACCCCAATGACTAACAGCATCTTAAGTACCCCGGTCAAACTGGGTCATCACACCTTGAACAACCGTATCGTGCTGCCACCGTTGACACGCCAGCGCAGCGCCCAGCCCGGCGATATCGCCACCGACCTGATGGCCGAGTATTACCGCCAGCGCGCTACGGCCGGTTTCATGGTCAGCGAAGGTACGCAGATCGAACCCCGTGGCCAGGGTTATGCCTGGACGCCGGGCATCTACACCCCGGCGCAGATCGACGGCTGGCGCAAGGTCACCGACGCGGTGCATGCCGAAGGCGGGGTGATCTTTGCCCAGCTGTGGCATGTGGGCCGTGTGTCCCATAACGCCTTGCAGCCTGACGGCGCCGCACCGGTGGCACCGTCGGCGATTCAAGCCCAGCAAGCCAAGGCCTTTATCGAGACCGGGCCTGGCACGGGTGAATTGAAGCAACCGCCGGTGCCTCGCGCCTTGAGCGTGCTCGAGATTGAAGAATTGGTCGGGCACTACGCCCAGGCCGCACGCAATGCCCTGGACGCCGGGTTTGACGGCGTGGAAATTCATTCGGCCAACGGTTACCTGGTCAACCAGTTCATCTCAGCCCATTCCAACCAGCGCGACGATGAATACGGCGGCTCGCTGCACAACCGCCTGCGCTTTTTGCGCGAGATCGTCGAAGCCGTCAGCAAGGTGGTCGGGCCGGAGCGCCTGGGCGTGCGGTTTTCGCCGTTGTTCAGCGGCACCGACCAGGACCGTGTGTACATCGGCCTGGTGGAAGAAGACCCGCATCACACCTACATCGAAGCGATCAAGGTGCTGGAACAGTCGGGCATCGCCTACGTGTCCATCGCCGAAGCGGACTGGGACAACGCCCCCGTGCTGCCCGACAGCTTCCGTGAAGCCGTGCGCAGCACCTTCAGCGGTCGCATTATCTACGCCGGTCGCTACACCGCTGAACGCGGCGCGAAACTGGTGGACGCCGGTCTGGCGGATTTGATTGCGTTCGGACGGCCGTTCATTGCCAACCCGGACCTGCCGCAACGGCTATTCAAGGGCTGGCCGTTGAACCCGCTGCGGGAGGAGGGGATGTATGGTGGGGGTGAGGTTGGCTACATCGACTACCCCACCTATTCCGAGTAAGAACGCGGTCAATGTGGGAGGGGGCTTGCCCTGATGCCAGCCATTTAAGAAGGAACACTATAACTGTGGTGAGCGGGCTTTTTGTGGTGAGCGGGGCAAGCCCGCTCACTACAGGTTACTGCTTGACCGTCCCGCATTTTTTTGTGTTGCCTGCTGGTTACTCAACCCGCAACACAATCTTGCCGATATGGTCCCCACCTTCCATCCGCGCATGGGCCTGGGCGGCGTCGGTGTATGCGTACACCTTGTCGATGATCGGCAGGCAACGCCCGGCCTCCAATACCGGCCAGATGTACTCGCGCAACTGTTCGGCAATCGCGGCTTTTTCAGCCTTGCTGCGCGCACGCAACAGCGAGCCGGTAATCACCGCGCGCTTGCCGAGGATGCTCAACAGGTCGACGTCGTTGGCCTTGGCGCCGCCGAGGAAACCCAGCATCACCAGGTGGCCGTCCATGGCCAGGGCCTTGAGGTTGTTGTTCAGATACGAGCCGCCCATGATGTCGAGGATCACATCCACACCCTGGCCGTTGGTCTGTTGCGCGATGACCTCGGCAAAATCCTGCTCGCGATAATTGATCGGCTCCCCGCCCAGCTGGGCAATGGCCGCGCATTTGTCGGCGCTGCCGGCGGTGGCGAAGGCCTGGATGCCGAATTCGCGGCACAGCATCAGCGCGGTCGTACCGATGCCGCTGGTGCCGCCGTGGATCAGCACGCGCTGGCCGGTGTGGGCATCGCCGAGGCCGAACAGGTTGGCCCACACGGTGAAGAAGGTTTCCGGCACGGCGGCGGCTTGAATCCAGTCCATGCCTTCAGGAATCGGCAGCGCCTGGCTGGCGGGCACCGTGCAGAACTGCGCATAGCCGCCGCCATTGGTCAGGGCACAGACCTTATCGCCCACGGCGAATTCGCTCACGCCGTCGCCCAGCGCGGCCACTTCGCCTGCCACTTCCAGGCCAGGCAGCGGGTTCATGCCGGGTTTCATCGGGTACTTGCCGGCGCGTTGCAGGGCGTCGGGGCGATTGACACCGGCCGCATGCACGCGAATCAGGATCTCGCCGGGGCCCGCCACCGGTACATCTGCCCGGCGTGGTTGCAGCACCTCGGGGCCACCGGGGGTGGTGATTTCGATCAGGGTCATTTCTTTGGGAAGCGTCATTTCAGATTACCTGCAGCGATGAGCGTATGGATTGGGACCGCGTCGGACGGCCGACGGTTCAGCAGGCGCATGCCCGGTTCCAGGGCCAGGGCGACCACTATCGCCCCCGCGGCGATCATGAGCAACAGCGCATGCTGGCCTCCGCTGACGTTGAACAGGGCGGAATAGGCAAACCCCGAGAGCGCCTGGAAAGTCGCAAAGGACACCGTGGCACGGCTCCACGCGACCTGCTGCTGATGATGGTTGGGGAGCAGTTCGTGCACCCGCGCCAGCGCCAACGGCACGATGCCCGGCGGGAAAGAACCGAGGATCACCGCGAGCACCGCCAGGCCAGTCAACGAGCCGGCAAACGGCAACGCACCGACGGCAATCGCCTGCACCACCAGCACCACGCGGATGCTCAAGCGCGCCCCCAGTTTATCTGCGAGGAACCCGTAAGTGACCGGCCCGACAATCGACCCCAGGCCGTACATCACCCAGATCATCGCGCCGATATGCGCCCCGGCCCCCAGGCCACGGGCCACGTAATCCACCAGGAACACCATCGCCGGTACCAGCCCCGCGGCCATAAAGGCGTATTGGGCGAACAGCAGGTACACGCCGGAAGGCGTTGCTACGGCCGCGCCGGATGGCGGCGCGTCTTCATGCAGCGTGCCCGCAGGCCAGGCGAACCAGCTGGCGGCGGTCAGCACCAGGGCCAACAGGCCGAGGCCGAGCCAGGTCTGCTGCAAACCCAGGCTCAGCAGCGGCGGCACAAGGGTGCCGGAGCCGGCGATGCCCAGGCCGATGCCGAGGAAGATCGCCCCACTGGCCAGACCCCGGCGTGCGGCCGGTACATGGGGCAACACGGTCGCCGCCACCAGCACCATGATTGCGCCACCGGCAATCCCCGACAGCAGGCGCCAAGCGAAGAACCACACCACCGACAGCGGGAAGCCACAGGCGAAGAACGCCAGGGTCACCGCAACCATCATGAGGCGCAGCGCTGTCCTGTTCGAGGTGCGCTGGGCGATGGGCCGCCCGATCAGCGCGCCGATCAGGTAACCCACCAGGTTGGCGGCACCGAGGTACACCACGTCATTGGCGCTGAACCATTGGGCCTGGATCAGCGACGGAATCAATGGCGTATAGGCAAAACGTGCCAGGCCGATGCTGACCAGGCTGGCGCACAGGCCTGCGAAGATCGGCAGCCACACGGAGCGGCGGGGTGGGGCGTGAGTGTCGAGCATGATGGCGGTCCTGGGTATTTTTCTCTGGTGCCCAGCATATCCAGGTTTTTGGATGCAATAATGCAGCGAAAACACGTCGCTGTGATGCAGATATGCAGCATAAGGAGGCAGCATGAATTGGGATGATGCACGGGTGTTCCTGGCGGTCTGCCGCGAGTCGACGTTGCGCGGGGCCGCACGGGTATTGGGGGTCGACCAGGCCACAGTCGGGCGGCGGGTCAACGCCCTGGAAAAGTCCCTGGGTGCCACGCTGTTCCTGCGCACCTCCGAAGGCTACGCCCTGACCGCCGTCGGCGAGGCCGCCCTGTACTCGGTGGAAAAAATGGAACGCTCGGCCCTGGAGCTGGAGCGCCAGATCCAGGGCCTGGATGACCGCCTGACCGGCACCGTACGGGTCAGCACCACCGACTCCCTGGCCATCGACTTCCTGATCCCGGCGATTGCGCGCCTGCACGTCCAGCACCCGGATGTGCGCGTGCAGCTCGACGCGTCTACCCAGTTCCTGAGCCTGGCCAAACGCGAGACCGACATCGCCGTGCGCAACACCCGCCCGGACAGCCCCGACCTGATCGCCCGGCGTCTCGCGCGCTGGCCGGTGGGGTTGTTTGCGTCCCAGGCCTATATCGATCGCCAGGGTACGCCGGAGCCGGGCAGCCTGTTTGAAGGGCATGATCTTGTGGTCTATCAACCGTACCTGCAAACCCAGAAGGACATGACCCTGGTCTCGGAACCCCTGGGCCGTGGGCGCATCGTCGCCGCCCTGAGTTCCAGCCTGTTGGTGCGCCGCTCTATCGCCGCCGGGATCGGCATCGGCGAAATCCCGATCCTCACCGGCGAGCGCGACGGGCTGGTACGCCTGTGGCCGGAGCGCGCGCGGCCGTTGCCTTACGACGTCTGGCTGGTGACCCACGCCGACCTGCGCCACACCGCACGGGTGCGGGCGGTGATCGATGAAATCGTCGCGGGGTTTGCCGGAACGGGGGATTAGTCAGCACAGGCTTGCAAGCATGCGTACCGCGCCGTGGACACAATCGACGTCGATAACCTGTCAACCCACCGGAGCGCATATGAACGAATCAAGACACCAGGACCTGGGGCTGTTGTTTCTGCGAGGCAGCGGGGCGCTGTTCCTGCTGTGGGTGCATGGCCTGCCCAAGTTGCTCAACTACAGCGAGCAGTTGAAGCAGATCGAAGACCCGTTTCACCTAGGCGCCCATGTCACCTTGCTGCTGGCGATTTTCGCCGAAGTGCTGTGCCCGCTGCTGATCATCGCCGGGGTGCTGGTGCGCCTGGCGTGCCTGCCGATTCTGGCGGTGCTGGTGATTGCTATGGTGGTGGTGCATCCGGAGTGGACGCTGCTGGAAGGGCAATTCGGCTGGCTGCTGTTGATCATGTTCACCAGCATCCTGATTGCCGGACCAGGGCGCCTGGCACTGGAAAAAAAGGCCGGGTAAACCAACTCCTGTAGGAGCGAGCTTGCTCGCGAAGAACTCGATAGCGACGCGTCAAATCTGATTTACTGCGTCATCGTTGACGATCTTCGCGAGCAAGCTCGCTCCTACAGGGGAGTGGCGTGCCGGCCAAAGGAGCGGGTGTTTCAGCGATTCAGGAACGCCAGCAGGTCTTCGTTCAGGGCCTGAGCGTGGGTCACGGCAAAACCGTGGGGCGCATCCTTGTACACCTTCAGCTCGGCGCCCTTGATCATCTCGGCTGCAACCTTGCCGGTGGTCTCGAACGGCACGATCTGGTCGCCGTCACCGTGGATCACCAGGGTCGGCACGTCGATCCTGGCCATGTCCGGGCGGAAGTCGGTCTCGGAAAAGGCGGTGACGCAATCCACGGTCGACTTGAGGGACGCCAGCATGGCGATCTGGAGGGTCTGGGTCAGCGTACCTTCGGAAACGACCTGGCCCTTGTTGATGCCGAAGAACGGCGTGTTGAAGTCAGCGATGAACTGCGCACGGTCTTTCAGCAACCCGGCCTTTATGCCGTCGAACACTTCGGTCGGCACGCCCTGGGGGTAATCGGGCTTCTGGCCGAAGATCGGCGTCACTGCGCCCAACAGCACCAGGCCGGCCACGCGTGCACTGCCGTGGCGTGCGATGTAGCGGGCCACGTCGCCGCCGCCCATGGAGAAGCCCACCAGGGTCACGTCCTTGAGGCCCAGGTGTTCGATCAGCTGCGCGATGTCGTCGGCGAAGGTGTCGTAGTCGTTGCCGGTCCACGGCTGGTCCGAGCGGCCAAAGCCACGGCGGTCGAACGCGATGGTGCGAAAGCCACGGCTGCTGAGGTATTCCATCTGGTATTCCCACATGTCGGCATCCAGCGGCCAGCCGTGGCTGAACAGCACGGGCTTACCGCTGCCCCAATCCTTGAAGTAGATCTGGGTACCGTCTTTGGCAACGAATGTGCTCATGGAAAACTCCTTGATTGAGGGACTGAAAAACCAGCCTCACTATTGCCCGAAACCGGGCCGGGGGCTTGTACGGGTGTGCTTGCCTGGGGTCACCAACTGAACTTGAGCTCGACCCCCAGGTAATTGCTGTCATCGCCGCCGGCATCGCGCAAGGTGCGGCCCACGGCGTAGTGCACCGCTTCAACCGCGCCGGTGAGGTTCGGCGTAAACACATAGTCGGTACGCAGCTGACCATAGGCACCGGTCCAGCGTTCACCCTGGCCTGCGGTTCCGGCGACGGGCAGGTTCGGCTGGGTGTACACCGCGTCGCTGGTGGTCTGGCGCCACAGCAGGCCGACGGCGGTCTGCACGCTGAGCTTGTCGATGGGCTTGACGGTGATCGACGGTTTGACGTGAATCAGGTTGCTGTAGCCCGTATAGCCGGCCAGGGAAAAATAGTAGCCGTTGGGGAACAGCGGGTTGAACGTGCCGACGGTGCCGTCACCGGTCTTGCGGTCGCCCGAGGCAATGTCCAGTTGCAGGCCGATGCGCGGCTTCCACGCCAGGCTCTCGAAGGTGTACCCCGTGCGGCTGCCCCCGGCCCAGGCGCGAATATCCTTGCTGCCCACCGAGCCGCTTTGCAGCATGGCTTCGATGTCCCAGTCGAACCCCAGGGCCGCACCGCCCAGGCGTGCGTCGAACAGGTGGCGGGTTTCATCGCCGTCCGCGTCGAGGTAATGCGCGGCACTGCGTTCGTACACGCCGTAGTAGGCCGACAGCTCATTCTTGCCGCCCACCAGCCGCTCGACCCGCAGCATGTGGAAGCGCGCGTCACGGTTGGATGTGTCGTCGAAGTGCCGCTCGTCCTGATACTGCACCGGCTGGCTGGCGATCCCGATAAAGCGCCAGTTGGACGTTTCCCAATCGGCCCACAGCGCATCGAAGGATTGCCGCACATTCGGGCCATCCCGCGATGAGATGAAACGCTGCAAGTCGAAGGCGAAGTCCTGGCGCCCGACACGGGCCTTGAGCGTGCCGCTGCCGAAGGCATTGACGTATTCGGCAAAGGCCAGGCGCAGATCGACGCGGTTCTGGTCGGCGCCGCCGACCGTGGTCTTGTCGTAGGCGCGTACGTCTTCCAGTTGGGTGAAGAGCCGCCAGTATTCGTTCAAGTGCAGGTCGGCGTGCACCTGGAAGCGCTGGATCAGGTAGCGATCTCGCTTCACGTCCTTCACCCCAAAACCACTGGCATCGTTCATCTCGAAGCGCTCACGCAGTGTCGCCCCCAATGACAAATAGGTGAACGGGTTGGCGCTGGACAGCGGGATGTACTTCAAGCTGTCCAGCGGTTGCGTGCGTAACGCCGGGTCACGCAGCACCGACCAGTCCTCCTGCCAGCGATTGGTCTTGATGGCCGGTCGTGTCGGTTGCTCGTCGGCGTGGGCGCTGCCGAGCAGCAGCGGCCACAGCACGGCCAGGCCCCAGCCTGTGCGGCGAATCATTTTGCGGCGTGGAGCTGGTGAATTTCCGCGACGTAGCCGCCGGGGAATTCCACCACGGCGCTGCGCCGGCCCTTGCTGTCAAAGGCCGGCACCAAGACCTTGGCGCCGGAACCGGTGGCCTTGCCCAGCGTGGCCGTCAGGTCAGGCACTTGATAACCGGTGGTCTCGTGGCCGAAGGGGTAGGGCAGGTGGCCGTTGGTGACCAGCACCGCCATGCGCCCGAATGGCGACTCGATATCGACGCGACGGTAAGTGCCAGTGGCCTGACCCACATCGACGCCAGGCGCGTGTTTGTCATCGGCCAGGACCTTGCCGTGGGAGAAACCCAGAAACGCTTTGATAAAGGCGTCAGCGCGATCGGTGGACAGGTACACGCGGTTTTCCGGCACGGTCTGGAACGCCGCGTAGTCCGGGGTCTTGGTGTGCCAGTAGAGCTGCATGTTCACGCCACCCGGCCATTGCACCACGGCGTCACGCCCGATCGGGTCCGGGAAGTCGCTGACGATAACGGCGGCGCCGTTTTCCCGCGCGGCGTTGAGCGCCGCGTCCATGTCCTTGACCAGGTAGCCGTTGCGTTCCTGGCCGAAGGGGTGCGGGATGGGTGTGGTGAAACCGAACAGCGACACCGTGCCCGCCGGCGTCTGCAGCAGTTGCGAGGTGGTGCTGCTCGGCACCGGCAGCACGTTCACCACCACCTGGGGCGTGCTCTTGCCGCCAAAGGTGGCGAGGAAACTCTGGGCGAAACGCTCCACATCCGCCGGGGCCACATACACGTGGCTGGTGTCGTATTGCGGCGCCACGGCCACGCTCGGGGTTGCCGCGAAGGCATTGCCCATCATTGCGCTCGCCAGCAGCGTCAATGCCACAGATACCTTGATTGCTTTGCTGCCCATGCCCACTCTCCAGCACTTCTACGGGATTGAAAGCCGTGAGGTTAGGGGCAGGGACGCGATGGAAATTGTACAAACGTGCTCGGTTGAACGGTTCAGCGTCTATGCTGGTCCACTGACCTCTACCGTCAGATCACACAGGTGAACGAAATGGCCAAGACCTACAGCTACGCCGCCCGGAACGCCACGGATGCCCTCAAGCCCTTTACCTTCGAGCGCCGCGCGCCGGGGGCGGACGACGTACAGATCGACATCCTCTACTGCGGCGTGTGCCACTCCGATTTGCACACCGCGCGTAACGAGTGGAACAACACCCTGTACCCGTCGGTACCCGGCCACGAAATCGTCGGCCGCGTGACGGCGGTAGGGGGCAATGTGAGCAAATTCAAGGTCGGCGACCTCGCCGGTGTCGGCTGCATGGTCGACAGCTGCCAGCACTGCGCTTCCTGTGCCGAAGGCGAGGAGCAATACTGCGAGAGCGGTTTTACCGGCACCTACAACGGCCCGGTGTTCGGCGGTGAAAATACCTTTGGCGGCTATTCGGACAGCATCGTGGTCAAGGAGAAGTTCGTGCTGCGCATCTCCCACGACGATTCCAACCTGGCCGCCGTCGCGCCCTTGCTGTGTGCGGGCATCACCACCTATTCGCCGCTGCACCACTGGAAGGTCGGGCCCGGCAAGAAGGTCGGTGTGGTGGGCCTGGGCGGCCTGGGGCACATGGCGGTGAAGATCGCCCATGCCATGGGCGCCCATGTCACGCTGTTCACCACCTCGCCCAACAAGCGCGAAGACGGCCTGCGCCTGGGCGCCGACCAGGTGGTGGTATCGAAGAACCCGGACGAAATGGCCAAGGTCGCCAACAGCCTGGACTTCATCCTCAACACCGTCGCCGCGCCGCATAACCTCGATGCGTTCCTCAACCTGCTCAAGCGCGACGGCACCATGACCCTGGTCGGCGCCCCGGACAGCCCGCACCCGTCGCCAACCGTATTCAACCTGATCTTCAAGCGCCGCAGCCTGGCCGGCTCGCTGATCGGCGGGATCCAGGAGACCCAGGACATGCTCGACTTCTGCGCCAGGCACGGGATTGTCTCGGACGTGGAGATGATCGACATCCAGGGCATCAACGAGGCGTATGAGCGCATGCTCAAGGGCGATGTGAAGTACCGGTTCGTGATCGATATGGACAGCTTGAAAAAGGAAAGCCACGCGGCTTGAAAACTGCTCCGGGAAACACTGGGGGCAATGTAGGAGGGGGGCTTGCCCTGATGCCAGTCAGTTAAGGAGGAACACTGTAACTGTG
>NZ_VYKD01000012.1:0-79611 GCF_032424295.1 Pseudomonas sp. JV449
TTGCGTCGACGACGAGGTGCGCAGCCTGATCCACCAGGGCGCCGGCGAGCAGGATCTGCGCGTGGCGGCGCGGCGTGCGGGGATGTTCAGCATGCGTGAAGACGGCGAGCGCTGGGTGCGCAGCGGCGCCACCGCGCCCGAAGAAATCCTGCGCGTGACACGGGACGCCTGATGAACCGCTATCGCTATGAAGCCGCCGATGCCAGCGGCAAAGTCGAGGCCGGGCACCTGGAGGCCGACAGCCAGAGCGGGGCATTTGCCGTGCTGCGCAGCCGTGGCCTGACCGCGCTGCTGGTGCAGGTCGAGGGCGGTCAGCAAAGCGCCGCCGGCAGCAGCCTGTTCAGCGCCAAGCTGTCGGACAACGACCTGGCCTGGGCCACGCGGCAACTGGCGAGCCTGCTCGGCGCCAGCCTGCCCCTGGAGGCGGCATTAAGCGCCACGGTGGAACAGGCGGAGAAAAAACACATCGCCCAGACCCTGGCCGCCGTGCGTGCCGATGTACGCGGCGGCATGCGTCTGGCGGATGCCTTGGCGGCACGGCCACGGGACTTTCCGTCGATCTACCGCGCACTGATCGCGGCGGGGGAGGAGTCCGGTGACCTGGCCCAGGTGATGGAACGCCTGGCCGACTACATCGAGGAGCGCAACAACCTGCGCGGCAAGATCCTCACCGCCTTTATCTACCCCGGTGTGGTCGGGCTGGTGTCCATCGGCATCGTGATTTTTTTGCTCAGCTACGTGGTGCCCCAGGTGGTCAGCGCGTTTTCCCAGGCGCGCCAGGATCTGCCCGGGCTGACATTGGCGATGCTCAACGCCAGCGACTTTATCCGCGCGTGGGGCTGGCTGTGTTTCGGCGGGATTGTCGGTGGGTTCTGGGGCTGGCGCCTGTACCTGCGTAACCCGGTGGCGCGCTTGAACTGGCACAGCCGCGTGCTGCGCCTGCCGCTGATCGGGCGCTTTGTGCTGGGCCTGAACACCGCGCGCTTTGCCTCGACCCTGGCGATTCTCGGCGGTGCCGGGGTGCCGTTGCTGCGGGCCCTGGAAGCGGCGCGGCAAACCCTCTCCAATGAGCGCCTGAGCCAATGCGTCAACGATGCCACGGCCAAGGTGCGTGAGGGCGTCAACCTGGCCCCGGCACTGGCGGTGGAAAAAGTCTTCCCGCCGGTGCTGATCCACCTGATCGCCAGTGGCGAAAAAACCGGCTCGCTGCCACCGATGCTGGAGCGGGCGGCGCAGACCTTGTCGCGGGATATCGAACGGCGGGCCATGGGCATGACCGCGTTGCTGGAACCGTTGATGATCGTAGTGATGGGCGCGGTGGTGTTGGTGATTGTGATGGCGGTGCTGTTGCCGATCATCGAGATCAACCAACTGGTGACCTGAACACACCAAAAAACCAATGTGGGAGGGGGCTACACCCTGATAGCCATGGATATTTACACAACTTTCAGAGACGGGTGAGTTCCTCTGTGGTGAGCGGGCTTGCCCCGCGCCGTGCTGCGAAGCAGCCCCAGTAAAGCAGAATGCGGTGTATCAGAAACTCTGCTGAGGCTGGTTTTGGGGCAGGCCGATATCGCCGGCTCCCAACCTCGGGTTCCTCATTCCGTCACATCCAGGCCCTGCGCCACAGCCCGCGCCGCCTTGACTAAACCCACGCTGAAACCTCGCTGTCACCTGCCGCCAAACCGCTCAAAACCATGACCAAAACACCCGAGAATCTTTTTAAAAATCAAGCCCTTCCTCCCGAGGTTTTTTCCTTTTGCTGTCATCGGAAACTGCGAAATTTCCTACCCATGGCCTCACCCCTCGCCACCCCCGAGACACGGCCTGGGACCGAAGCCATGGCGTCATGCAAGAGCCATCTACCCCAACGTACAAACACGACGAAAGGAGATTCTTCATGTTTAAGCGCAACGTTCTCGCGGTATCCATGACCCTCGCCGCACTGTGCTCGGCACAGGCTGCAATGGCTGACATCAACGGCGGCGGTGCCACCCTGCCACAAGCGCTGTACCAGACCTCCGGCGTGCTGACGGCCGGTTTCGCCCAGTACATCGGTGTCGGCAGCGGCAACGGCAAGGCAGCCTTCCTGAACAATGACTACACCAAGTTCCAGGCGGGCGTGACGAACAAGAACGTGCACTGGGCCGGCAGCGACTCCAAGCTGAGCGCCACTGAGTTGTCGACCTACGCCTCTGCCAAGCAACCGACCTGGGGCAAGTTGATCCAGGTGCCATCGGTGGGGACTTCGGTTGCCATTCCTTTCAATAAAAGCGGTTCCGCCGCTGTAGACCTGAGCGTTCAAGAGTTGTGCGGCGTGTTCTCGGGCCGTATCAATACCTGGGACGGGATTTCCGGTTCTGGCCGTACCGGTCCGATCGTTGTGGTTTATCGCAGCGAAAGCAGTGGCACCACTGAGCTGTTCACCCGTTTCCTGAATGCCAAGTGCAACGCAGAAACAGGCAACTTCGCCGTCACCACCACCTTCGGCACCAGTTTCTCCGGTGGCTTGCCTGCCGGCGCCGTTGCTGCTACTGGCAGCCAAGGTGTAATGACTGCCCTGGCCGCCGGCGATGGTCGCATCACCTACATGAGCCCGGACTTCGCCGCCCCGACATTGGCCGGCCTGGACGACGCCACCAAAGTGGCTCGCGTGGGCAAAAACGTCGCCACCAACACCCAGGGCGTTTCGCCTGCCGCCGCCAACGTGTCTGCCGCCATCGGCGCAGTACCGGTACCGGCTGCCGCTGATCGTTCCAACCCGGACGCCTGGGTTCCAGTCTTCGGTCCGGACAACACCGCCGGTGTACAGCCTTACCCAACCTCGGGCTACCCGATCCTGGGCTTTACCAACCTGATCTTCAGCCAGTGCTACGCCGATGCCACCCAGACCAGCCAAGTGCGTGATTTCTTCACCAAGCACTACGGCGCCTCCAATAACAACGATGCAGCCATCACCGCCAACGCTTTCGTTCCGCTGCCAACCGCTTGGAAAGCCACCGTTCGCGCCAGCTTCCTGACCGCGAGCAACGCCCTGAGCATCGGCAACACCAACGTCTGCAACGGTATCGGTCGCCCGCTGTAACCCTCGCTTTCAACGACCTGCACCACCTGATCAGCAACGGCCTGTGCCGTTGCTGATTTTTGCGTTTGTGCGGTTTTTCGAGCCGTTAACAGCCCTATATGAACTTTGCGTGACAGAAGTTCAGTCCCGTCCCTCGCCAACCGCCTAACCCTCATACGTGAGCCTGTCTTGCTCCCTGCGTGATAACAAAGAAGGAAGATCCCCGATGGTCCGCTGCAAATCGCCGGTTAACCTGAAAGCCCAAGAAACTGTGCTGCGCCTCAAGCCCCTGGCCCAGGCCATCGCCTTGTTGATGGTGGCGGGCAATGCCCATGCGGCCACGGCGTTCAGTTCCAGCTGGTTTGCCGATAAAGGTGCGACCCAGGCGGCGACGGCGGCGCGGATCAGTGCCGGGCAGGTGCAGGGGATTCCTTCGCTGAACCAGCAGGCGCGGGTCAACCAGCAGTTGGCGCGTTCCATCAGCACTTTGAACACCAGCGTCGCGGCGATTGCGGCACAGCAGGCAGCACAAGCGGCGGGGCGTCAGGCGGCGTTTGGCCAAGTCTCGACGATTCCAGACGGCCTCGGCAAAGGTGGCCTGCAGGTGGATAACAGCCTGACCCAGGGCTGGACCAACGCCAAGGGCCCGGTGCAGACCCAGGCCGGCGGCAAGACCACGGTGACCATCGAACAGACCGCCGACAAGGCCATCCTCAATTGGGAAACCTTCAACGTCGGGCGCAACACCAGCGTCGACTTCCAGCAGCAGTCGAGCTGGGCCGTGCTCAACCGCGTCAACGACCCGAATGCGCGCCCGAGCGAAATCCAGGGCCAGATCAACGGCGCCGGTACGGTGATGATCGTGAACCGCAACGGCGTGGTGTTCAGTGGCACCAGCCAGGTCAACGTGCGCAATCTGGTGGCGGCGGCGGCGAACATCACCGATGAGCAGTTCACCCAGCGCGGTATCTACGTGGACGCCACCGGCACCCAGCCGACCTTCACTGACGCGGCCGGCAAGGTCGAGGTGCAGCGCGGCGCATTGATCCAGACCCACAACCCCGCCACCTCCACCGACGCCGGCGGCTATGCCTTGCTGCTGGGCTCGGAAGTGGAAAACGCCGGTACCCTCACTACCGCCAAGGGCCAGACCACCCTGGCCGCCGGCGACAGCTTTTACATCCGCAAGGGTGTCGGCACCACCGGCAATGACCGCTCCACCACCCGTGGCAATGAAGTGGCCACCGGCCTCAAGGCCGGCAGCAGCGCAGGCAAGGTCAGCAACACGGGCCTGATCATGGCGTCCACCGGTGACATCACCCTGACCGGGCACCAGGTGCAGCAAAATGGCGTGGCCTTGGCCAGCACGTCAGTGGACACCCGTGGCACCATCCATTTGCTGAATTCCGCTACCGACACCACCGGCAGCGTGACCCTTGGGGAGGGCAGCACCACCGCGATCCTGCTCGACAGCAGCGGCAGCACCGCGCTCAACGGCCAGAAGGACAACGGCCTGATCAAGCTCGACGGCACGCCCGCCAACCTGATCACCGGCCAGTTCAACAACCTCAGCGCCGTGGCCGACCGCACCGACCAATCACGCATCGAGATCGTCAGCGGCGGCACGGTGGACTTCCAGAAAGGCTCGATCACCCTGGCTACCGGTGGGCAGGTCGCGGTCAGTGCCACCGGGCGCAGCCTGGTACGCGACGGGGCGATGATCGATGTCTCCGGGGCGGTCGGTGTCAAGGTGTCGATGGAATCCAACAACATCAAGATCAACGTACAGGGCAACGAGCAGCGCGACGCACCGGTCAACCGTGACGATGGGCAGTTGATCAATAACGATGTGTGGGTCGACCTGCGCGAGCTGGTGTTTGTGCCCGCAGGCACCAACGGCTATGCGACGGATCGCTGGTACACCGCTGGCGGCTTGCTGGAAGTGGGCGGCTACCTGGGCACCCAAGGCCACTCGGTGGGCGAGTGGATGGCCCAGGGCGGTACCGTGACGTTTACCGGCAAGGACGTGGTGACCCAGAAGGACGCGCAGATCAACCTGTCGGGCGGCACCGTGGATGTGCAGGCCGGTTATATCCAGCAGACCTGGCTCAAGGGCCCGGATGGGCGCTTGTATGAGCTGTCCAACGCGCCGGGCGACATTCTCTATTCCGGGTTCTACAAGGGGTATGAAGACACCAGCAAGCGCTGGGGCCAGACCGATTACTACTACAACCCGATGATCGCCAAGCAGCGTCGTTATGAGAGCGGTTACACGGTGGGCCGCGATGCCGGCAAGCTGGTGATCGGTACCACCAGTGCGGTGCTCGAGGGCCAGGTGATCAGTGACGTGTTCCAGGGCGATCGCCAGACCCAGGCGCCGAACATCAACCTCGACGGTTACCAGCAGTCGCAGAAGGCCATGGCCCAGCGCGCGCAATTGATCATTGGCGGCTACACGCCTATCTACAACAAGACCACCGGCACCCTGCGCTATGCCTTGGGCGCAAACGCGGACGAGGTGTTGATCGAGGGCGGTACGCAAAAAATCGCCGATGGCCTGGACCTCACCACCGCGCTGCCCGCGGACCGCCAGGGCAAGATGGTACTCGACAGCGACCAACTCAATGGCTATCAGTTGGGCGCGATCAAGGTCGCGGCCAAGCAGCAGGTCACCGTCAACGGAGCGCTCAAGGTGGCCGATGGCGGCGATATCACCCTGTTCGGGCCAAGGGTCGACATCAACGCCCACCTCACGGCCCACGGCGGCAGCCTCAACGCGGGCAATATCCTCAGCCAGGTCGACCCGCTTAAAGGCGGTGCGGTGGGCGACAGCATCCTCAACGGCAACGGCAGCGGCACGCTGAACGTGGCCAGCGGGGTCACGCTGGATGCCACCGGGCGCTGGAACAATCTGCTGCTGGATCCGGCCAACAGCAGCGGCTTGGCCTATGTGAACGGCGGCAAGGTGTCGCTGCGCAGCACTGGCGGTGTGAACCTGGCGGCCGGCAGCGTGGTGGACACTTCCTCCGGTGGCACCCTCGGCTTGGATGGCAAGCTCAACGGTGGCAAGGGCGGCGACGTGACCTTGGCGTCTCTCGGTACCCTGGGTTTGGACGGCGAGATTCGCGGTTATGGCGTGAGCGGTGGCGGCACCCTGGCGTTGCAGGCGCGCAAAGTACAGATCGGCGACAGCGCCACGGCGCCCGATGTTGGCACCGTGCAACTGGCGGGGGATTTTTTCAACAAGGGCTTCTCGGCCTATGACATCACCGGCAATGAAGGGCTGCTGGTCACGGACGGTACCCAGGTCGAAGTCACGACGCCGGTCTACCGTATTGGCGAGCAGACCTCGGCCGCTGCCACGGGCAGCGACCCGGCCACCGCCCTTGAACGCTGGACGCCGGCGCTGTACCAGGAAGACGCCGCCAAAGGCGTACTGACCCAGCGCCGTGGCGCTAGCCTGACCTTGACCGCCGGCAATCTGAATTCCACGGCGGCTGAACTGGCCACCACGGCCTTGAGCGTGGGGCAGGGCGCGGTGATCACTGTCGACCCGGGCCAGGCCATCAACCTGCGCAGCGTCGGCCAGTTGACCATGAACGGCAGCCTCAACGCCTGGGGCGGCAGCGTCAGCCTGGGCGGCCTGACGGCGACGGGCTCGGAAGCGGCCAACGCCGCCGGCCATAGCCGTTCGATCTGGGTGGGTGAAAACGCGCTGATCGACGTGGCGTCGCGTGCGGTCACGGCGGTGAGCAACCGTGGCAATGTCTACGGCCAGGTGCGCAATGGTGGCACCATCAGCATCGGCGGCGATATCAACCTGGCCACCGGCATCGCCAAGGCCAGTGACCTGTTTGTGGTGGTGCGCGACGGCGCGCGCCTGGACGCGTCCGGTGCCCAGGCGATGCTGGATGTTCCCGGCCAGGGCCGCGTGCCGATGGCCAGCAATGGCGGCAGCATCAGCTTTGCGTCGAACAACGGCCTGTACCTGGACGGCAGCTTTGTTGCCCGCGCGGGTGGCGCAGGTGCTGCGGGCGGTAGCCTGGCCCTGGCCCTGGAAAGCCCGTATTACCTCAAGGCCGGCGTCAACGACAGTGTGCTCAAGGTGCGTGAACTGGTGCTCAGCCAGACCCATCAAGCCAGCCCGACTTCCAGCCTCGAGTACGGCCATGGCCGCCTCGGCGTGGACCAGGTCAGCGCCGGCGGCTTTGACAACCTGGCGCTGCTCAGCAACGGCTTGCTGAGTTTCGACGGTGACGTGTCGTTGAACATGGGCCAGAGCCTGCGCCTGTACGGTGGCAGCTATAACCTCAGTGAAAACGCGGCGGCCAGTTCGCGGGTCAACCTGTCGGCGCCATACCTGCTGTTGGCCGGCATCCTCGCGCCGGCAGAATCCGGCAAGGAAGCCTATACCCGCGCGGTGCCGGTGTTGCCCAATCCCTCCGCGCTGGCCACGACGGCGCAGTTCAACGCCAACGCCAACCTGATCGACGTGCGTGGCAATGTGGTGTTCGGCAACAAGAGCTATCTGTTGCGGCCCGACAACAGCCAGGCCAGCCTCGAACGGCGGGGGTTTGATGATGTGCAACTGACCAGCCAGGGCGACTTGCGCTTCCTGGCGGGGGCGGGGGCAGATGTGATTGCCCAGGGCATCAGCACGCAATTAGTGACCAGTGGTGACATGACCCTGCGCGCGGCGCAGTTGTATCCGGCGACTGAGGTCGGCGCCCGGGTACTGGCGGGCTATCTGAATAATGCTGCCAGCAATGACACAGGCTTCAATTACGATCCGACACGCACCCTGACCATTGCACGCACCGCCAATAGCAATGCCGCCATGCCTTACTCGGCCTTTGGTCGTCTGCAATTGGGCGGGCCCACCATCAAGCAGGGCGGGGTGGTGCGTGCGCCACTGGGGCTGATCGAGATTGGCAACCTGGGCTCTACCAACGTGCAACTGCTGCCGGGCAGCCTCACTTCGGTGAGTGGCAAGGGCCTGGTATTGCCTTACGGCGGTACCGTGGATGGCCAGATCTACAAGTACAACGGCAAGACAGTGACGTTTATCGGCCAGGGTGGCGGCAACAGTGCGGGCAGCCTGAACGTTGGGGTGATTCTCGGTGGCCAGCAGTTGACGGTGCTGCCGCAGGCGACGGTGGATCTGTCCGGCGGTGGCGAACTGCTCGGCGCCGGATTTATTTCCGGGCGCGGGGGCTCTACCGATGCACGTTACAACCCATTGGTACAGTTCGGTGCGAACGGCGGGTTTGTACTGCCGGGTCTGAGCACCAACCCGATCTATGCGATTGTGCCGGGCGTGCAACCGGGCTATGCCCCGGTGGCGCCGGAAGGTGGCGCGGTCGATCCGTTGATCGGCCAGCAGATCACAATCGGCGCCGGCGTGCCGGGCCTGGCGGCCGGCACCTATACCCTGATGCCGTCCACCTATGCGTTGATGCCTGGGGCTTTCCGGCTCGAGATCAACGGCCTGGCCGGGTTGGGCACCGACGGTGTGACCCAGGCGTTGCGCAATGGCTCATGGGCCACGGCAGGGCGCTTGTCCATCGCCAATACCGGGATCAGCAACAGTACGGCCAGCCAGGTAATTCTCACGTCGGCCGATAGGTTGCGTCGTTACTCCCAATACAACGAAACCGGCTACGCACAGTTCGCTGTGGCCGACGCCACCAGGCTTGGTGTACCTCGGGCACTGCTGCCGGTGGATGCCAAGACCCTGCAACTGGCCCTGCGGCCAGGCGCAGGTGCGGATGCCTTTTCGTTCCAGGGGATCGGCCGCTTCGAGGCCGCTGACGGCGGTTACGGCGGTACCGTATCGCTGATAAACGAAGAAAAGGGCAGCTTGGGAAGGGACATCGAAATTGTCGCGGCAGGCAACGCGGCTACCGCCAATTTCAAAGGCATTACGGTGGATGCGGACAGCCTGAATGCAATGGGCGCGGCTCGCCTGCTGATCGGTGGAATGACCTATGTCACGTACGGCCAGGGTGGCAACTACATCAACCTCCCCAGCAGCATCATCAGTTCCATCATCCTGCGCGACGGCGCGAAACTGGCGGCACCGGAGGTATTACTGGTGACCTCCACCGGAAAAATTACGCTCGAACAAGGCGCCTCGATCAACACGATAGGCCAGGGCAAGGCCAGCTACGACGCACGTGACGGTTTTATCTACAACCTGAGCAATGTGCTGGCGGTGTCCAACGGTTTGCTCAACGTAATTGCCGCGCCGTCATTGGGTGGACTCATCAGTGGAGGCATCCAGTTAGGCGTGTGCGACAGCGCGCCCTGCAGCGGCCAGACAGCCCTGTATTCCGAAGGCAGCATCGTTACCTTGACCGACAGCACCCTGCAGATGGGCGATGAGGTGCGCTATGGCACTCGCCACCTGAACCTGGGCGTGTCCAGCATCAACGTCGGCAGCCCCGAAGCCTTGGCCGCTGCAGCCGCCAACAATCGCCTGCCGGTGGGCATGACCCTCAACCAGCAAGTGCTGGAGCGCCTGCTGCGCGGCGACACCCAATTCGGCGCCCCGGCCCTGGAAACCCTGCAACTGTCGGCGCGTGACAGCTTTAACTTCTACGGCACCACCACCCTGGACACTTATGACGCCGTGACCGGCAAGTCGTTACTGAGCAACCTGATGCTGTCCACGCCGGCGATCTACGGCTCTGGCGGCTTGAACGACGTGGCGACTATCCACACCGCCAATCTGATCTGGCAAGGTGCCGTCGCGCCGCCTGTGGCGGCGGTGACCGGCGGTGCCGGCAGCGGCAGCGGGCGCCTGGACATCAATGCCGAGCGTATCGAATTCGGCTATGGGGATTTTGCCCAGCCGAGCACGACCAATACCTTCGACCGCCTCGCCCTGGGCTTTACCAACGTCAACCTCAATGCCAGTGAGCGCATCACCGCCAACCACAAGGGCAGTCTCTCGGTGTACCAGAGCCAGGGCGCGTTTGATGCGATCAAGGGCTTTGCCTACAGCGGCGGCAACCTGAATATCCTCACGCCGCTGATGACCGGTGAGGCCGGTTCGGTCAACCGTATTACCGCTGGTGGTGCAATTGATGTGAGCGCTTCGCAGGGCACGGTGGGCAAGGTGGACGGTATCGGCGGCGAGTTGTCGTTGCAGGGCGACAGCCTGCGCCTGGCCAGTGCCGTGGTACTGCCCAGCGGCAAGGTGACCTTGGGTGCCCGTGGCGATGTGGTGCTGACCGACGTCGCATCGATTGATGTGGCAGGCCGTGCCATCCCCTTCAACGACCTGACCAAGTACAGCGCGGGAGGTGAAGTGCTGCTGGAAAGCCGCGCAGGTAATGTGCTGCAGGCGGCCGGTTCGACCATCGACCTGTCGGCGCAGCACAACCAGGCGGGCCGGTTGCGCGCAGTGGCCGTGGACGGCGCGGCGGGCATCGTCGACCTGTCGGGCAAAATCGTCGCCGGCAGCAGCGGTTACTACGATGCTGGCGGCACGCTGGTGCCGTACCTGGCCGGTTCGGTTGAAATCCAGGCCCAGCGGCTGGCTGCCAGTGGCACCCTGAGCGACCAGTTCGCCGCGCTCAACCAGCGCCTCAATCAGGGCCAGGTCTATGGTGCGCGCAGCTTCCAGCTCAAGCAGGGCGACCTGACCATCGGCAACGACGTCAAGGCCAACAACGTCAACGTCTCGATCGACAACGGCAGCCTGCGCGTGACCGGCCTGGTAGATGCCAGCGGTGAGCGCGTGGGCAGCATCAACCTGGCCGCGAAAAACGGCCTGACCCTCGACGGCAGCGCCGTGCTGGACGCCCATGGCACGCAATTACGCGTGGACAGCTACGGCAAGATCATCGACTCGCCCAACCGCGCCATCGTGGTCCTCAGCTCTGGCCAAGGCCAGTTGACCCTGGCCAATGGCGCGCGCATCGACCTGCGCCATGGCACCGAGGCCGCGACCGGCAATGACGGGCGCAACCGTGGCACGCTGGAGCTCAATGCGCCGCGCGTGGGCGGCGATGACATCGCCATTGACGCCAGTGGGCAGTTGACTATCCAAGGCGCGCGTTCGATCGCCCTCAATGGCATGAGAACCTACGACGATGCCCCGACCAAAACTGACGAAACCCCCAACGGGCGCCCCTACCAAGTTATTGATCAGGACTACCTCAAGAAAGTCGTCGATCCATCCAATAAGGATTTCATCAATGCCGCGCGCGTTAACAACAACTTGCTGCAAAAGCTCGCCGGCTTGAACAACGCCACCTACGGCGATGTTTTCCACCTGCGCCCCGGTGTGGAAATCATCAGCAAAACCCCGGACGGCGACCTGGTGGTGCAGGGCGATCTGGACCTCTCCAGCTATCGCTACGCCAGCCTCAAATCAACGGCCAAGACCGAGTCCGGCAGCCTGACCCTGCGCGCCGGTGGCGACCTGAATATCTATGGCAGCATCAACGACGGTTTTGCCGCGCCACCGCCCACCGACGATGACAATGGCTGGGTGCTGCGCGCCGGTATCGACTACACCGGCGGCACCGTGGTGGTACCGGGCAGCGGCGTGACCCTGGAGATGGGCACTGTGTTCCCTGCGGGCGCTGCGCTTAATTTCGATGTACTGACCAACCCCCTGTTTCTGCCGGCGGGCACCCGATTGCCCGTCGCGGCTACGCTCAAACAACCGTTGGTACTCCCGGCGGGTACGGTGTTGGCGGCGGCTGTTCGGGATGCCTCGGGCAATGTGCTGTTCGCGGCGGGCACGTTGCTGACTCAGAGCCAGACCCTCGCCATCGGCAGTGTCCTGGATGCCGGCAGCCTGTTGAGCACGTCAGCCAGTGTCGACGGCTTGATCTGGCCCAAGGGCGTGCCATTGGCCACCAAGGTGACGCTGACCGCCAGCCAAGCGCTGCCCCGGGGCGCCCTGTTGCCGTCGGGGACAGACGTGAAGCTGCCGGGCGGCGTGGAGTCGGTGACGTTGCGTGACGCCGGCCATCCAGGCAAGAACTGGGCAATTGCTCCCATGCTGGAGGAGGGTGCGCAGTCGTGGTCGATTCGCCTGGTTGCGGGGGCCGACACCGAGGCAGCCGACAGTCGCCTGCTGCAACCGCATCCGGTAAGCGGCAATCTGCGCTTGGCGGACAGTCACTATGGGACGTTCGGGAAAGGAACCCAGGTCTGGACCGAGGAGGGCTCTAAGGAGTGGTTCGGCGATGAAAGCATGGTGGGCCAACCGGTTGATTTCGACGCAATACAATACCCGGGTATATGTGACGATCTCCCGGACTACTGCGTTACCAGTGGTGAGGACTACACGCTGCTGGTGGGTGGCAGCACTCGCTTCAGCGTAATCCGCACCGGCGCTGCAGACCTTGACCTGCTGGCCGCCGGCAACCTGAGCATGGAGTCGCTGTTCGGGGTCTATACCGCGGGCAGTTCGTCCACCGGCACCTCGGCCAACGATCCTTATAACCTCAAGCGCGCCGTGGGCAGCAACAACAAGGTGCTGGGTAACGCGGGGGGCAACGAGAAGCTGGTCGATGGGGGAACGGGCAGCCTGTACCGTGCCTGGTATCCGGACACTGGCGGCAACTTGCTGCTTAAAGTGGGCGGCAACCTGACGGGCAATATCACCAGCCCGGCGCAGAATGGCGTTGGTCGTCCGGTACCCAGCGACCAAGGCCAGGATTCCGCCAACGTCGGCAACTGGCTGTGGCGTCAGGGCAACGGCCTCAGTGGCAGCCAGGCGCAAGCCACCGCCTGGTGGATCAACTTTGGTTCCTACGTCGCCAGCGACCGCTCGGACCAGATGGTCGGGTTCACCGGGTTTGGCACCCTGGGAGGCGGCAACCTGAATGTTGATGTGGGTGGCGATGCAGGACTCATCAGCCCTGTCTCTTCAACAGCTCTGAACGTCAGTCGCCGTAGCCAAGGCCTGGTACTGGCAGTCGGCAGCACCGGTCGGGTCGGGGCCGATGGCAGTGTGCAACTGACGGGTGGCGGTGATCTGAACCTGCGGGTCGGCGGAGCGGTTAACCCCGCCAGCCAGACCTTCGCAGACCACCTCAATGGTGCGCTGGTGAACCTGCGTGGGCACGTGCAATTGACCGGTGGCGCCCTGGGCAGCCTGACGCTGCGTTATGGCAACCGGTTCACAGACCAGAGCCCCAGCGAAGTGCGCGCCTACGATCCTTTGCGTTCCACTTCGGCCATGGCCTCGGGTGGTTTGAGCCTATTGCCGGGCGACGCCACTTTCGGCCTGTCCACCCGTGGCGACCTGGTGTTGCAGGACGTCGCCGACCCTGGGCGCGCGCCGCAGATGAACGCCTTGACCTTCGTCAATAAGGGGGTCAACGGGATCGGACAAAGCTGGTTCAGCTTGTGGACCGACCGCACAGCAGTGGACCTGTTCTCTGCCGGGGGCAACCTCACGCCGCTGACCCAGACCCTGGAAACCGATATGGCGGCGGTCTATCCCGCGACATTGCGTGCGGTTGCGGCTAACGGCAGTCTCTATTACGGCAGCGCCTCGACCAGTAATCCTGGCACCGTGCAGCCGCTCAGGGCGTTGGTACTCGCACCTTCGTCCAATGGACAACTGGAATTGCTGGCCGGGGATTCGATCTCCGGCGGCGATCTGACGATCAGCCGCTCCAGTGCAGCACCCAATAGCCTGGCGACTATTCTGCGTCCGGCCTTCGCCGGTTTCCTGACGGATCAAAAAACGGCAATAGTGGGCAGTGGCAATCTTTCCAGCGATGGCAACATTGCAACCTTGACGGTTTCCCCGCTGTTTGCCTTTGGCCCCAACACCGCCAGCATGGCTTGGGGTGATGCCCTGGAGCCCGCGCGTTTCTATGCGCTGAACGGGGACCTGCTGGGCGTCAATAGTGGGCGCGCCCTCACGATCACGGGGGTGGGTGACGCTCGGTTCGGGCAAACCTTTTACGAAGGCGCAGGCCCGGTATGGATGCAAGCCGGACGCGATATTGTCGGCAGCGGCACGCGCTTGAGCGGTGCCAGCGCAGGTGTCACGGATACGGGGCAATACACCTTTACCGGCAACCTGTTCGTGCACAACAGCCCCACCGATATCTCCATCGCCAGCGCTGGCCGCGACATCCTCTACAGCAGCTTTAACGTTGCCGGCCCCGGTACCCTGGAACTGACGGCGGGGCGCAACATCCAGATGGAAGACAAAGTCGCGGTGAACAGCCTGGGTGCTGTGGCGGCGGGCGACAGCCGCCCTGGCGCAAGCATCGTCATGCAAGCCGGCATGGGCCCCAATGGCCCGGATTACCGCCGCTTCGTCGAGGCCTACCTGAACCCCGCCAACCTGGCGCAAGCGGGTGAATCCTTGCAAGGCGCCAAGGTGGCCAAGACTTACGAAAACGAGCTGGTTACCTGGCTCACCGAACGCTTCGGCTTCGCCGGCGACAGCGAACAGGCGCGGACCTACTACGCCGCACTGCCCGCTGAACAACAACGGATCTTCGCCCGCGACGTGTACTTTGCCGAACTCAAGGCCGCCGGCCGTGAGTACAACCAGGACGGCAGTGTGCGCCAGGGCAGCTATGTGCGTGGTCGTGCCGCGATTGCCCGGTTGTTCCCCGAGACCGACGTGGCCGGCAACCCGATCACCTACAAAGGCGACATCACGATGTTCGGCGGCGCGGGCGTGCACACCAACTTCGGTGGCTCGATCCAGATGCTCACGCCGGGTGGCCGCCAGACGTTCGGCATCGAAGGCGCCGCACCGCCGTCCACGGCTGGGGTGATCACCCAGGGCGCTGGAGATATCCAACTGTACTCCCTGGGCAGCATCCTGCTTGGCCAGAGCCGCATCATGACCACCTTCGGCGGCTCGATCATGGCCTGGACCAGCGAGGGCGACATCAACGCCGGTCGTGGCTCCAAGACCACCGTGGTGTACACGCCGCCCAAGCGCGTCTATGACAACTGGGGCAACGTGAGCCTGTCGCCGTCGGTACCGAGCACCGGTGCGGGGATCGCCACGCTCAACCCGATCCCGGAAGTGCCGGCGGGGGATATCGACCTGATCGCGCCGATGGGCACCATCGATGCGGGCGAGGCGGGGATTCGGGTGTCGGGTAACGTCAACATCGCCGCCCTGCGGGTGGTGAACGCGGCGAACATCCAGACCCAGGGCAAGTCGTCCGGGGTGCCGGTGTCGGCCACCGTCAACACCGGCGCCATGAGCTCGGCCAGCGCAGCGGGGGCGGCGGCGTCCCAGGCCGCAGAAGACGCGGCGCGCAGCCAGCAGGCGGCGGCCAAACAGGGCCGGCCGTCGATCATGACCGTGGAGGTGCTGAGCCTGGGCACCGAGCCGCTGTCGCGTGAACCGGAACCTCGGAAAACCTCGGGCTACAACCCCGACAGCCCGGTGCAGGTGCTGGGCGCGGGGCCGCTGAGTGAGCAGGCGCGGGCGCGGTTGACGGATGAGGAGCGTAAGCAGATCAGTTTGTAGCGTTTCAGAAGGACCTCTCGATGTACCGTTCGGGGCGATCAGTGATCGCCCCATTTTTTTGCGCAAGCAGAAGGGTGGCGAGCTTCTTATTAGCCGACCGGTATGGTGGGGGAGACTCGGTTAAAACTGTGGGTGCGACGATTCGACTTGCTCCCGATGGCGGCCTTTGGGTCGACCATTTGTTGGAGTTGGAATGAGTACATATCCGTTGCTGCGGTAACGGCTGCCTATGGTTCCGCTCTTACAGCGGGTCACTTTTGGCAAACGCCCCAAAAGTAACCAAAAGGTCTTGCCCCACCACTCGGTGCCTCGCCTAGGCTCGGCATGCCCGAACGCAGGCTTGAATCCGTGGGCCGCCGTCATGGGCCATCCCTGGCCCAGGACGGCTAACCCGGCGTCCTGCCGGGTTACCCACGGATTCAAACCTGCATTCGGCCAGCGTGGTTGACGGGGCGCCTAAGATCAAAATCAAAATCAAAAACAGAGCAATAGCAACAGCTCGCGATACAACAGGGGGGGGTCAGCTCCATTCACACTGTTGTGTAGCCCCAACGGTCACCACGATGCGAAGCGAGCTGCTCTTGATCTTGCTTTTGATCTTGATCTTAGGCGCCCCGTTAACCACGCTGGCCGGAATTCGATAGTGATTTGGGGGGTAAACCGGCAGGGATGCCGGTTTAGCCGCCCCGCGCCATGGATGGCGCGTGGCGGCGGCCCCCCAAATCACTGTCGGATTACGGGCACACCGAGCCTGGGCGAGGTGCCGAGTGGTGGGGCGAAGCGTTTTTGGTTACTTTTGGCGCTCTTCCAAAAGTGACCCGCTGTAAGAGCGGAACCATAGGCAGCCGTTACCGCAGCAACGGATATGTACTCATTCCAACCCCAGCAAATGGTCGGCCCAGAGGCCGCCATCGGGGCAAGTCGAATCGTCGCACCGCCCCTCCCACATTTCCCACCGAGTACGGCCACACATGCCGACCCGGAAAAATTGCCCCCCTCACAATCCCAAATGAAGCTTTCATGACAAAAGTTCGGTAGCTCATCGCCACTTCCGTCTTGCCTATGTAACGCGCTGGAGGCCGCCACGAGCCGCCTCCCCAGCCGTCAGCGGGACGCCAGGAGTGGGGCAATGGGAACTATGGAACGTTACTCGAAAGTAGGCATGCAAGAGCTCGATCAGCGCCTGTCGAAGATCGTCGAGGCTGCGCGCAAGAAGCCGGTTTCGGTGTACCGCTACGGCGCGCCGTGGGTGTGGATCGTCTCCCAGGACGACTGGCAGGGCGCCTTGAAGGAAGTGTCCAGCTACATCCCGGCGGGGCATTCGCTGGTGTTGTTGCGCCCGCAGATCGACGAGGTGCTCGAGCAGCATCGCGACCTGCTCCAGGCCGCGTCGGGTATGTCGATCGCGCCGCAGACCGTGGTGCAGATCCTGCTGCTGCAACTGCTGTATTCGGTGCCCAGCGAACAGCAGTTGCACGAGCAACTGAACTACAACCTGCTGTTCCGCTGGTTCGTCGGCCTGGAGCTGAACCAGAAGGTGTGGAGCATCCACGCTTTGCAGCGCGACATCGCCAGCCTGTTGAACAACCCGCAGGCCGTGCAGTTGATCCAGACCATCATCGGTGAAGTGTTCTGTGGCGCCTTGCTGCACATGCCGGAGTTCTCCCTGAACTTCGCTTTGCTGCACACCTGGCTGGCGCGGCACAGCCATCTTTCGACCAGCAGCAATTGAGCAGGCCAGACGCCGTGCAATCGGCGACGGCGCAAAATCTTAGACAGTTAGGGGGCGGTGTGGAGCATCTGTTCAAATCAACGCTGGCGTTGTGCTGCCTGACGCTGGGCGTCCTGGCGCAACCGGTGTGGGCCGAGGAGGGTGGTGAGGCCCCGGCGCGTAAGGTGGACGTCAATGAGTACTTCGTGCGCGGCAATACCGTGCTCGATGCGGCGACGATCGAGGAGGCGGTGTACCCGTTCCTTGGCCCGCAAAAGACCCTGGACGATATCGAAGGCGCGCGCGATGCGTTGCAGAAGATCTACCAGGCGCGTGGCTACCAGTCGGTGTTTGTCGAGCTGCCGGAACAGAAGGTCGATGACGGCATCGTCTATCTGCAGGTCAGCGAAACCAAGGTCGGCCGCGTGCGTGTGGTCGGCGCCAAGCACTATTCGCCGGTGGAAATCCGCGAGGAAGTGCCGGGGCTCAAGGAAGGCGCGGTACCGGATTTCACCACGGTGCAAACCCAGTTGGCCGGGCTCAACCGCAGTGCCGGTCGGCAGGTCACGCCACTGGTCCGTGAAGGCCAGCGCCCCGGCACCATGGATGTGGATCTGCAGGTCGAGGACCAGAACCCCTGGCACGCCAGCCTCGGCCTGAACAACGACTACAGCGCCGACACCGAAAAGCTGCGCTCGGTCGCCACCCTGGGCTACGACAACCTCTGGCAACTGGGCCACAGCATTTCCCTGACCTACTTCACCGCGCCCCAGGACACCGAGAATGCCAAGGTCTGGTCGGGCTCCTACAGTGCGCCGCTGAACGAACGCTGGACCTTGCAGTTCTCCGGTTACCAGTCCGACAGCAACATCGCCACCATCGGCGGCAGCAACGTCTTGGGCAAGGGCCATTCCTATGGCGTATCCGCCATCTACAGTTTGCCGGCGGCGGGCAACTGGGCCAACTCGTTCTCGTTCGGGGTGGACTTCAAGGACTTCGACGAGCAGATGAAGTTCGGCGCCAGCAGCGACCAGGTGCCGCTCAAGTACGCGCCGTTCACCCTGGGCTACAACGGCTATCGCTACACCGAGCAATCCCAACTGGGGTTGGGCTTGAACCTGGTGGTCGGCACCCGTGCATTTTTTGGCTACGGCAGCGACGCCGAAGAGTTCGATTACAAGCGCTACAAGGCCAGTGCCAGTTTTGCCGTGCTCAAGGGCGACCTGAATTACACCTATACCTTCGCCAACGATTGGCAGTCGGCCTCCAAGGGCGCTTTCCAGCTGGCCTCCGGGCCGCTGGTGTCCAACGAGCAGTATTCCGCCGGCGGCGCCACCTCGGTGCGCGGCTACCTGGCGGCCGAGCGCACCGGGGACGAGGGCTATTTGCTCTCCCAGGAACTGCGCACGCCGTCCCTGGCCAAGTTCCTCGGCAGTTATGTGCAGGAGTGGCGCTTCTATGCGTTCGCCGAAGGCGCGCGCATGCGCCTGCACGACCCGCTGCCCGAGCAGGAAGACGAATACAGCCTGGCCAGTGTCGGCCTGGGCACCCGCGCCAGTTTGAGCAAGTGGTTGTCCGGCAGCCTGGATTGGGGTTACCCGCTGCTCGATGGACCGAACACCCAGAAACAGGACTCGCGACTGCACTTCAGTGTGCAGGCGACTTTCTGACTTTTTCTTCCGGAGACTTCACCCATGCAACGCCTATTCCTGAGCCTGTTGATCTGCCTGGGCTTCGCGCTCCCGGCCACTGCCCATGCCTGGTGGCAGGACGATTGGCACTACCGCAAACAGATTTCGGTGGACACCACCGCCCAGGGCGCCGCGATCAGCCAGGCCCTGGGCCGCACCGCACTGTTGGTGCGCCTGCACACCGGCAACTTCACCTTTGACGGGGTCAAGGACGACGGCGCCGACCTGCGCTTTGTGAGTGCCGATGACAAGACCGTGTTCAATCACCAGATCGAAAGCTTCGACCCGCTGATGGGCATGGCGTTGATCTGGGTCGATGTGCCCAAGGTCGAAGGCGGCCAGCGCCAGGACTTCTGGATGTACTACGGCAACCAGAAGGCCCCGGCCACCGCCAATGGCCAGCTGACGTTCGATCCGAATTACACCGCGCTCTATCACTTCGATGGCGCCAACGCGACGCCGCCACGGGACACCACGGCCTACGCCAACACCGCGTTGAACGCCACCGGCGCGAGCATCGACGGCGTGATCGGCCGCGCCTTGCAGTTCGGCGGCCAGCCGCTGCTGTTGCCGGCCAGCCCGTCGCTGCAACACGCCGCCGGCGCTGCCTTCACCTTCAGCGCCTGGCTGCGCCTGGACCAGGCCAGCGGTGAGCAAATCGTACTGGCCCGACGTGACGGTGCCCACAGCCTGTTGCTGGGCCTGAACCAGGGCTCGCCGTTTGTGGAGATCGACGGCCAGCGCGCGGTGTCGACCCAACCGCTGAACCCTGGCCAATGGCAGCACCTGGCGTTCACCGCCGAGGGCGACAAGGTCACGCTGTATGTGAATGGCCGTGAAAGCGCCACGCTCGCCGTGGCCATGCCTGGGTTCAACACGCAGCTGGCGGTCGGCGCCGACCTGCCGGAAGCCGGCAGCGCGCACCTGCCGTTCGCCGGGGCCATGGATGAGCTGCGCCTGTCCAAGGTGGCGCGCCCGGCCGCGCTGTTGCTGGCCGATGCGAGTGCCCAGGGCGCCGAGTCGAAACTGGTGGCCTACGGCGTGGATGAAGAACAGTCCGGCTTCGGCTTCGGCAGCCTGGGCTTTTTGCTCAACGCCGTGCCGGTGGACGCCTGGGTGATCATCCTGGTGCTGGTGGCGATGATGTTCCAGTCGTGGGTCATCATGCTGCGCAAGAACCGCCAGGTCAGCCGCCTCAGCAGTGCCAACGAAGTATTCCGCGAGCACTTCGCCCAGATCGGCACGCGCCTGGAGATGTATGCCGACGACGCGCAGTTGGCTGAGCGCCTGACCCACTCTTCGCTGTGGCGCCTGTACCTGGTGGCGGTCAAGGAGATCCGTACCCGGCGTGCCCAGGGCGCCGACACCTCGTCGGTGTCGGCGGCGACCATCGAAGCGATCCGTTGCTCCATGGACGGTGTGCGCACCCGTGAGAACCAGGCCCTGAGTTCCAAATTGTCGACCCTGTCCAACGCCATCGCCGGCGGCCCGTACATCGGCCTGCTCGGTACGGTGCTGGGGATCATGGTGGTGTTCCTCGGCACGGCCATGGCCGGCGACGTGAACATCAACGCCATCGCTCCGGGCATGGCGGCGGCGTTGCTGGCCACGGCCATGGGCCTGTTCGTCGCGATCCCCGCGTTGTTTGGCTACAACCGCCTGATCACGCGCAACAAGGAAGTCAGCGCCGACATGCGCGTATTCGTCGACGAGTTCATCACCCGCCTGGCGGAGATGCACGGCGAGAGCCAGCACAGTGAAACCGCGCACCGCCGCGACCATCACGCATCGGTTCCGGCCTGAGGAGAATCGCCATGGCTTCCGTAAATGCCTCCCACGACGATGACGATGATGCCGCCGTCGACAGCATCAACATCACGCCCCTGGTGGACGTGCTGATGGTGGTGCTGGTGATGTTTATCCTCACCGCCACCGCCCAGGTCTCGGGGATCCAGATCCACCTGCCCAAGGCCAGCGCCTCGGTGTCGCTGTCGGAGGCCAAGACCAAGGCCATCTCCGTGAATGACGGCGGCCAGGTGTTCCTCGACGCGTACCCGGTGACCCTCGGCGAACTGGAAGAACGCCTGCGCATCGAGAAAGCGCTGAACCCGGACTTCCCGGTGATCGTGCGCGGCGATGCGATGGTGCAGTACCAGAAAGTCATCGAGGTGCTCGACCTGCTGCGCCGGCTGGAGCTGTCCCAGGTCGGCCTGGTCACCGGCAAACCGAGCCAGGGCTGAGTGATGACCGCACAGATCCCGATCGCGCCATTGCCGGTGAAGAACAAACCGCCGTTGCGCCCATTGAAATGGGGCGCCGGCCTGTTGCTGGGCGCCGTGGCGGCCTGGTTTCTCTGGCAGTGGGCCAATGACATGAGTGGCGTACGCCGTGAAGCGCCGAAGGTGCCGACGATTATTCCGTTGCCACCGCCGCCGCCGCCACCCCCGGAAAAACCCAAGGAGCCCGAGCCCCAGGTTGAAGAGAAAGTCCCGGAGCCGGTGCCCAGCCCTGAACCCGAAGAGGTCAAGCCGGCCGAGGAAGCACCGCCTTCACCGAATGAAGACCTGGCCAACCCGATGCAGATCGACGGCGATGCGCAGTCCGGTAACGACGGTTTCAACATCGGCGCCGGCAAGGGCGGCGGCATGGCCGGCAGTGGCGGCGGCGGGTTGGGGACCGGCACGTACAAGCAGTACCTGGCCGGTACCTATCAGCGCCTGATGCGCGAAGACCCGGAGCTGCGCAAGAAGGCCTTTGCGATACAGATAGACCTGTGGCTGGGCGCCGACGGCCAGGTGACGAAGGCGCTGGTGGCCAAGTCCAGCGGGGATGCCGACACCGACGCGCAGATGCTGGCGCTGATCCGTGCGCCCCGCGCCACCCAGAAACCTCCGGCGTCGCTGACGCTGCCCATGCGCCTGTCCCTCAAGGGCCGGCGTCCGGATTGATTGCACGAAACCTCTTACCTACGGTTTTTTACAGGAGTTGCGTACACATGATTTCCCCCGTGAATCGACTGACCCTGGCGGTTGGCATGGTCATCGCGACCCTGGTCGGGCAAGCCGCGGCAGCCCCGGTTGCGCCTTCGGAAAACGTCACCATCAACCTGATTCGCCTGCTGGTGCAGCAAGGTGTGCTGACCCAGGACACCGCCAATGGGCTGATCGCCCAGGCCGAAAAGGAAGCCCAGCAGGCCCGCCAGGCCAACGCCGCGCCGGTGGTTGCCAGCGGCCCGGCGACCGCGCCTGGGGATGTGCGCGTGCAGTACGTGCCGCAGGCGGTGCGCGACCAGATCCGCGACCAGGTCAAAGCCGAAGTCATGTCCACCGCCAAGCAGGAAAACTGGGCGCAGCCCAATACGTTCCCCGACTGGATCTCGCGCATCAGCTTTGATGGCGATATTCGTCTGCGCGACGAGTCGCGCTACTTCTCGGGCAATAACAGCAACAACATCACCGATTTTGCCAAGCTCAATGACACCGGCCCGTACGACGTCAACAAAAACTCCAACACCAAGTTCCCACCGCTGATCAACACCCGCGAGGACCGCGAGAACCTGTTCCGCCTGCGGGCACGCCTGGGCATGAAAGCGGTGATCTCGCCGGAATGGACCGCCGGCATTCGCATCGCTACCGGCTCCGACAATAACCCGGTGTCCACCACCCAGACCCTGGGCGGCGGCTTCGGCAAAAAGGACATCTGGCTCGACCAGGGTTACCTGAGCTGGAAAACCACCGACTACATGACGTTGACCGCCGGGCGCATCGGTAACCCGTTCTATTCCACCGACATGATGTATTCCAACGACCTCAACTTCGACGGCGTGGCGGCGATCTTCAACCACAGCCTCAACAGCGAGTGGGGCCTGTTCGGTACCCTCGGCGCCTTCCCGGTGGAGTACACCTCCGACACCGCCAGCACCAATGGTATCGACAAGGAAGACAGCGACACCAAATGGCTGTTTGGCGGGCAGATCGGCGCGGATTGGAAGATCAACCGCAGCAACCGCCTCAAACTCGCCGCGGCTTACTACCAGTTCCAGGACATCGAAGGCGAGCGCTCCAGCCCTTGCTCCACCTGGCAGGGCGCGGCAGGTTGCGACACCGACGGCACGCGCGTGGCCTTCATGCAGAAAGGCAACACGGTATTCAACCTGCGCAACAACACCACCAACCCGGCGGATCCTGCGCGCACACCCGACCCGCAGTACGTAGGCCTGGCGTCCAAGTTCGATGTGCTGGACCTCAACCTGGTCTGGGACAGCGAACTGCCCAGCGACTTCAAGCTGCGCAGCCAGGCCAACTTCATCCACAACCTGGCCTACGACAAGGGCGAGATGCTCAAGCGCAGCGAAGGCGAGATCGTCAACAACATCAACAGCAACGGCCAGTTTGAAAGTGGCGGCAATGCGCTGATGGTCTCGTTCACCCTCGGCAGCGCCCTGGAGATGCGCAAGCGCGGCGACTGGAATGTGTTGGCCGGCTACAAGTACATCCAGCCCGACGCCTTGCCCGATGGCTTCAACGACTCGTCGTTCCACCTGGGCGGCACCAACGCCAAGGGCTATTTCATTGGCGGCAACTACGGTATCGACAAGAACATCTACGCCAGTGCGCGTTGGTTGAGCGCCTCCGAAGTGTATGGCCAGCCGTTCGAAGTCGATGTGATGCAACTGGAACTCAACACGCGCTTTTGATGCGCAGGGAGACGCCACATGAACACACGAATCTGCGCGCTGTTACTGCTGCTGGTGAGTACCGGCGCGTCGGCCGAAGGCATGGAGGAGCGCCTGCGTACGCAACTGCGCAGCACCACCCAGCAATTGCAGGCGCTGCAAAGCGAACAGGCCCAGGCCAGTGCCGCACGGCTGGCCGCCGAAAACCAGGCCAAACAGGCCCAGGCGCACATCAAGCAATTGACCGCCGAGCTGGAAAAGGCCCGTGGCATGGCTGAGCAACTGGCCGGCCAGCAACAGAGCCTGCACAGCCAGGCGCAGGCCCAGGTGGCGGCGAGCAACGAGCAGATCGGCAAGTTCAAGAAGGCCTATGACGAATTGCTGGTGCTGGCCAAGGGTAAAGAAGTCGAGCGCGCGCGCCTGCAGGCGGCCTTAAGCGAACGTGACACACAAGTGCAGCAATGTTCAGTCAAGAATCAACAGATGTACGGCGTGGCCCAGCAGTTGCTCGCGGCCTACGAAAAAATCGATGTGGCCGAGGTGATGAGCATTCGCCAGCCGTTCGCCAGCAGCGCACGGGTCAAGTTCGAGGAACTGGCCCAGGGTTTTGGCGACGATCTGTACAAGAGCCGTTTTGATGCGCCCCAGGCAGCCGCCAATCACTGATAGACAAGGAAGAGATCACCATGAGCGAATTGATCACCAGCGTCACCGTCCAGAGCCTCACCGACCTGTTGCAGGACGCCGGCTACCGGGTTAACCAGAGCGAACAGAACGGCATCGTGCAGTTGCTCAGCGCCAGCCAGGGCATCGGCTTTGCCGTGCGCTTCGGTAACCCGGCGGCGGAGCAGGGCAGCTATGTGGACTTCACCTACAGCTGCGCGCTGCGGGTACAGGGCGAGTTGCCCGAGGGCCTGGCCCCGGTATGGAACGCCTCGCGGCGCTTTGCACGGTTGTCGGTGCAGGGCGAGTTCCTGTTGATGGAAATGGACGTGGTGGTGGCCGGCGTTGGCGTCACGCACCTGCGCAGCCAGCTGGAATTGTGGGATCGCCTGTTGCAGGAGTTTATCGTCTACCTGCGTGAGTACAGCCAGCAGGCCGCGCAGTTGCAGGCTGCCGCGGTGGGTGAAGAGGCGGCGGTGCTGTGAAAAAGCCAACCCTGATGCTCGGCGCGGGGGCGCTGGCTGTGCTGGTGGTGGCCGTGGCGTTGAGCCTGCGACCGGGCAGCGACCCGGTGGCGGCGCAGCAACCGGCGCCGGTGATCAATCCCGCGCCGAGCGGGCCAGCGGTGGCGCGCCTGGGCAACCAGCAGATCGACCTGGCGGAGCTGAAAAGCGTGCTGGCCAGCCTGCCGGCCGAATCCCGCGAGCAACTGCGCGGCAACCGTGGCGCCCTGGAAACCTGGATCCGCTCACGCCTGGCGCAAAAAGCCGTGCTTGAACAGGCCGATGCCCAGGGCTGGCGCCAGCGCCCGGAGGTGGAGCAGCAGACCCGCGCCGCCGCCGAGCAGATCGTGTTTCGCGACTACATGCTGTCGGTCAGCCATGTACCGGCCGACTACCCCAGCGCCGCCGAGTTGCAACAGGCCTACGACAGCGGCAAGGCGCAATGGGTGACGCCGCCGTTGTACCAGGTGAGCCAGATTTTCCTCGCGGTGAATGACCCGCAAAACCTCGATGCCGTACGGCGCCAGGCCCAGGACCTGAGCCGCAAGGCCCAGGCCGCACCGGCTGATTTTGCCGCCCTGGCCACGCAGTTTTCCCAGGACCCCGACAGCGCCGCACGCGGTGGCGATTCGGGGATGCAGCCGTTGCAGCAACTGGTGCCGGAGGTGCGCGGCGCGGTGGCGCGGCTCAAGGTCGGTGCGGTCTCAGACGTGGTGCAGAGCCCGGCCGGGTTTCATGTGCTCAAGCTCATCGGCCAGCAACCGGCGCGCACCGCCACCCTGGACGAGTTGCGTGAACGCCTGACCCAGGCCCTGCGTGCCCAGCGCCAGGAGCAGATCGCCAAGGCCTACCTGGAAGGCATGCTCAACACCGCGACCTTGAGTATCGACGGCGCCGAGTTGAACAAAGTGCTGGAGTAACACGCCTCAACCCGCATTGGATGCACAGACCAACCAGACAGGGAGTCTCCCATGGCATTTCTCGAACCGTCTGCCCCACAGGGGCCCACTGCTTACCGTGCACCTACCGAGCCACGCAGTGCCTGGCTGGCCCTGGCCAGCGAGATCGACCCGGAGGTGGCCCGCTACTTTCTGGTGAGTGCGCGCTGCGGCTGTTTCATGCAGGCCGCGCGCAGCCTGAATATCAAGGCAACCCTGTTGCGCAAGCGCCTGGCCCAGCTGGAGGAGCACCTGCGCCATGCGCTGTTCAGCTACCAGGGCAACGGCCTGGTGCTCAGCCGCGACGGCCAGCAATTGCAGGCCCAACTGATCGCCCTGGCCCATGAACGGCGCCTGCCGGTACTGGAACAGCCGCTGATTCGCCTGGCGGTGGCCGAGCCGATCCTGCACGACATCCTCGGCCGCGACCTGATCGCCTTGCTGCGCCGCAATGCCAGCGTGCGCCTGGAGATCATCTCCCTCGACAGCCATCTGTCCCTGCAGGCGGTGGACGTGGATGTGGTGCTGTGGCTGGCGGACACCGACGGCCCGGTGCCCGGCCCGAGCTTTGTCACCGAACCGCCGCGGGCGCTGGCGCGATTGCGGTACCTGCCGCATATCGCCAAGCGCTATTCACGCCTGACCACGCGCCCGGACAGCGTGGAAGACCTGGCTGACTACATGCTGGTGCAATGGCAGCCGGACGCCCAGGTCGAGGCGCTGCAGCCGTGGAACCAGGTGGTGCAACAACGCCAGGCGGCGGTGGTGCAGGTGCATGCCTATTCGCTGATGCTGGAGATGATCCGCTGCGGCGCCTGCATCGGTTTGCTGCCGCACTACATGAGCAGCTTCGACCGGGGGCTGGTGGCGTTGCCGGGGTTGTTGGCCGAGGACAGCATGCAGCGCCAGGTGTGGCTGGCGGTGAATGCGCAGGTGCGCCACCCCGAGGCGGTGCAGATGATCGTCGAGTTGATCGTCGGTACGTTCGAGGGGCGGCGGGAGTGGTTTGATTAGTGGAAACAGCTTTGCAAATCGAGCCGTTCACTGCTCTGGGAGGCTGGGCGGGCTGCCGCCACCGTTAAGGCGGCGACGGCCGTGCGCACCCCTCACTCGGGTGTGAAGGTTTTCCACTCGTTTACCGCTGGCTCCACTTCACTTCGAGAATCGCGCATCAGCCAGTACCTGCCTTCTGTGACTTCAAAGAAAGGGACGTTACCCATGGGAGCCTCTACGGTCAGGCCAGTGGCATTGGCCAGCTTCTGGGGGAAGGCCGTCTGGGCAGCCTTATCGACGAGCAATCTAAGTGAGGTGGATTTTGTTTTGTCGCGCACCGGGGCGATCAGTGTGGCAAGGCTTTCCGGCGTCTGAGAGGTGGCTTCATTCAAGGACCCTTCAAATGTGTCTAGGGTGACTTCACTCCCCACGATATTTAATCGGTTATTTGGATTTTTGCCCGATCCATCAATGAAAAATTCAAATTGTTTATTTTCAGACGGGATCATCAGAATACTCTGGGCCTTCTGTTCGGGCGCTGATAGTTTTTCAAAGTCTCGGAAGTCATCGTAGCTGCGTATCGTCGCATCTTGTCGCGTGGGGATGAAGCTGGGATCGCTGGGGGATAGTTTGACTTTTGGTGGCCCGAAACGAGAAGGTTTGTAATTTGTCTCGACTGTCGCAACCACGGGTTTTTCAGTGGTTCCGATATTTATCTGTATCGGCTTGCCGTGTGGCTTGCTCGCCGTGGCGCTGGTGTAGTCTTGGACATATTTTTGTTGCATCGTAAGGCCTGCGAGTGTGTCGACTTCATCTTTAGATAGTGCAGGAAACTCTTTTGTAAAGTCAGTTACAAAATCATTGAATACGTCTTGGGGGTGAGTGCCCAGTGCAAAGCCTGAGTACACTTTTCCTTCAAAGCCTTTGAACGGTACGCCTGTAACTTCATGTAGATCGGTAGCGAGAGCTTTATCACCTCCATTTGCGGAGTAGCAGGTGAGGATACGCGCTGCTTTATAGTCTTTAATGTCGATGCCTCGGCTCAAGAGCTCAAAATATATGTCGCTGGCTGATAGTTTTCTTCCACCTTCGCCCATTAGTTTTGTCGGTTCGCCCGGTTCTGGCTCATATCCATGCCCGATAATATTTATGCGTTTTTCACCGTTGTAGACATCTTCAAAAGTTTGAACGCCACCATCGATGGCCTTGACGTTTTCGATGCGCCCTCCCAACGCCACGATATTGTTCGTTATTGGCGATCGCGCAACTTCGGGCAACATGCCGACGGTATTGCTTGAGTTTGAATGTGCCGCAGATGCTGAGCCTGGAGAGCGTGTACGTAAGTGAAGTACCAGTATTGCGAGGTTGGTCAACAGATCGGTAACGGCGGCTTCCTTGTGGCCGTCCTTTTCATTGGCCAGGGTTTCGATATCGCCAAGGATTCCCTGAGTCTGCAACGCCAGGCCGATGACGGCTGCGGGGCCGCGAAGGGCGGGCAAGACGGCGTTGAGGACGAGAAACCCACCTTCTTTCAGGGTTGCCCAGCGACTTTCCGCGTTTGACACCGTTTGCTGTTCGGCCAGCGTTGTCACGGTCTTGGCGTTAGCCTCGTACAGGTGGCTCATCAGTTGCCCGGCTTGCAGTTTTGCCCCTATGTCATCAATCCCGGCGCCGGTGGTGGCGAGTGTGGGGGCCGCCGGTGTGCTCGGTATAGTGAAGTCATCAATAAACACTCTGTTACGGTGCAGGTGAGGTTCGCTGAAACCACCGTGGGCATAGACTGTGCGGGTCGTTTCATCGGGCATCCAGGCCAGAATATCGTTTTGTAACTTTCCGGGTTTCTGGATGGCCTCCATCAATGCCTTGCGAGAAGGAAACTGCATCAGTGGAGCATCGGCCATCAGCGGGCGATAGAGAACATGCGGACCGACGGTGCTGTCCTTGGGTTCGATCAGGTACATGTTCTCGACGATGTCAGGCGATGCGCCAGGTTCGGGCACGAATGCCAATGGGCGCATCGTGATTTCATTGCCATTGACGGACTTGGTACCGGGAGTGGGGTCAAGTACCGCTTGAAGGTAACGAAACCCCATGGCGTTATCGAAACCAGACGCGCCTTTGGCGGTCAACTCCAGCGCCTTCATCTTTAGTTCAATCGGTACTTGTTGCACAAAACGTAGCTGACGTTCTGCTTTTTTTGCAGGGTCATCCAGCAACTCGCGTTTAAGCAAGTCTGGGTAGTTCTTTCCGACGTTGACTTTTTCAATCAACGCTTTGAGGGCGCCTTCTTTGCCCAGCGCCGGTATCAGCGTTCCCGTTGGTTTGTGGCGGACCTCTATGCTACCGCCAGGTAATCCAGCAAGGTTCTGGATGAACGCGTCGCTCAGGGCCATTTTAGTGGTCTGGATGGCTCCGAATCCGAACCCGGCCCCCGTGCCGCCATACGGCGTGTGAAACAGCACTTCTACATCATTGATGTCATAAGGGACGGGGGGCGGTGACAGCGCATTCAGTTGGTTCTGGGTATACGTGCGGATATCCGGGATACCGCTGTTATAGGTGTGTTCGTTGTTGCGATGCATGTAGCCCGCCAGTTCCATGGTGAGCTCATGCAGGATGAAGCGGTTGGCATCGGAGGTATTTTTTATCCAGTCGGACATCTTGTTCTGGGGCTGCCCAGGAGGCTGCGAGTCGAGCAGTGTGGAGTCGGTGGTGACTGCATCCGCTGCTTTGCTGTTGATAATAATGCTTGCTTGGATGTAGAACGCATTCACGTCCAATTGGGTGAGGGCGGTGCTGAACGTTGTGGTCGGCTGTTGTGTTTTCAGGTTTTGGTCCCAGGCCTGTTTGACTGCGGCCAACGAGGCATAGGGGGTTACCTTGCCGCTTGGCTCGCACACCAGCACGATCGTACGTCCCGCCACCTTACGTTCCATGACCAGGTTGGGGGTTAGATATTGCGGGGTATCGGGACGACTACTGTCAGTGCTGGAGAACCTATACACGATCACTTCGGAGCCGTCAGCCAATTTGGGACGTGTCGATCCTTGGGGATACCTTACCGCCATGTCGAGGGTTTCGCGTTGCAAGTCATCCAGCCCAGGGTGTTTCAGGCTGGCCAGGCGCAGGTTGCTACGTATCAGTTCACTGAGCATCAACCGACGATCTCCGGCGAAAATGGGCGTGACACTCACCGCCGTGTCGGCGCCTAAACCAGGGGCCGGTTCGTTGAAAGGTGGCTTGCCCCAATAATCGAGTTTGGCTGTCTGAAGCGCTTCGTTCAGCTTGCCGGGCAACTGGCTGATCGCCTGTTGGAGCGCTGATTTATCGATGTCAAGCGCGGTGCCCGCAGGATCGCCTGTACGTGCCTGCACGTCCGCACGAGTGTCGACAAACTTGCCGTCACTGCTGAACACGGGAGCGTCAGCGCCGGCGATGTGGTTAATCGCCAGTTCCATCAGGGGTATTTCCAGGTATTGACCGGGATTTGCCGGGTTGGGGACGGCGAAGGCCAACTGCTGGACATCCACATTCAATGAGGGGGATGCCTTATTGATGGCGTCCTTGAGCAATCCGGCTACCACTGCTTGCATGTTCGGTTCCCCTTCAAACAGACGCTGGCCGATGGTGTTCACGGGCCCAACGGTCGGCGGGGCGGGCGGCGTGGGTATGGCCGCATCGACCAGGTTGCGTCTGAACGGCGGTGTGGGAGTGGCGAAGCTGGGAACTGGGAGTCCTTCCCTGCGCGCCACGCGCTGTTTGGCTGCCTGTTGGCGTTCGCGAACCACAAGGGAGGCGGCGTCGTTCGGAGGATTGTCTTTGAGCAGGGCGGGGAAACCGTCGCGAATGAGCCCCGCGTTTTGTTCGGCCCACTGCGGTGAGCCGTAATGTTCGCGTACGCCGTAAAATTCCATAATGCCCGCTATCGGGTAGAGATAGTCTCCGTAGTTGTAGTTCGGCAAGGCCATCGGCCCGCTACCTCCTATCTCGCGGGCCACTTTCAAGATGGCAGGTTGAAGGGCTGCCCACTGTTTATGTTCAGCGGGAAGTGTGAGCCATTTGATGCGGCCGTCTGAGTCTGGCCCCCAGGCAGACAGACGCCCATCCGAATGGATCACTACACTTTCGATATCCAGGTTGTGTGCTTGCATGAAGCGCTTGAACGCGTCGCTGGAGAGCGCCTCTTTATAGGCTTGTGCTGCCTGTACATAGGACGAATCTTCAGGGGTACCGATGAGGACCCCCTTGGTCGCGTCGGCGCGGGGGTTCATGGCTTTGATTGTCACCAGCCTGCTGAGCATGCGCGCCAGTTCCCGGTCGGCTTCCTCGACACGTTCCGAAGGTGTCGGTGTGCGGTTTGCGTCAGCTACCCCCCTGGTGTGGTTATAGGTTGCCATGGCGATGGCGTTCTCTACTTCGGCTTGTGCCGTCCTGACGCGCGTGGCTTGCGGCGTAAGTGGGCCGTTTAAGGGCATCAGGGTTTTGAATTTATTGTTGTACTGCAAGTCGCGTATCGCACTGGGCAGGTCGTTTGGAAAGTTCGAGAAGGCTTCGCCATAGAAGTTGCTCACCACGTCAATGGGCGCGTTGCGTGCGCCGGTGTACCGAAACGATTCAAGTCGACCGGCGGCTACTTCTTTTGCCGCCGCTGCAACACCTGCGCTGGCTTCTTTCCAGCCGGGCGTATGGCTCGAGAAGAGTTGAATTTTGCCATTGATACTGCATTCCATATCATCCGCGTGGGGGAACCATCTGATCGTGGAAATATCGATGTTATTTTCCTTGGCATAGCGTGCAAACGGCTCTTGAGTGAGTGCTTGAGCGAAGAGTGCCCACGCCTGGCCGAAGGTGGAAAATGGTGGAATGTCAGTGATCGTTGGAAGTTGACCACCGTTTTTTATCACGGACTTTTTGCGACTTTCCAGCAACATCAATGCGGCGCAATACTGGCTTGCCATTTCACTGTCGCTTTTCTCCACAAGGTGTTTGCTTTGTTTCTGGATGCGTTGAAAACGTGCATCCGTTGGGGAGGGCTGCGGATTCACAGGCCACTGTGTGACAGTTTGAGTAAGTGATCGTTTGGCTCTTGGATGTTCTGACGCGCCATTGTTCTGACCGGCCTCCTGTGAGACCGGGTGCGGCTGTACGACAATCGCCTGGGGCGTGATAATCATGAGGTTTTCTCGTAATGGTCAGGGAAATAACGACACCGTAATTGCACTTTGCTGCGTCCGACGTATGACGCGTGGCTTGTAGGGAGTGGTATGGTTAAACTCGGCGGTTCCGCACGTGTGTATCAGGTTTATACGAGGCGCTATCCCGATGCAGAGTGAGCAGTGATGCAGGCCACCCGCTTGAGCCTCATCTGCCATGCCGCCACACCCGCTCAAAAGTACGGGCGTTTTCCCGATAACGAGTCCGTGGTCATGGATTGGCAAGCGGCGGCGCTGTCCCTGGCCGGGCGCTATAAGAAGAAAACGCGTCTGCTGTGCGCGCCCGAGGCACGCGCCTGGCAAACGGCAGGATTGTTCGGCAGTCAGGCGGTGATTGAAGAGGCCTTGCGCGATGGCGACTTTGGCGACTGGAAGGGCCAGGCCATCAGTCAGTTACGCAGCGATGCGTTAATGGACTGGATGACCCACAGCACCCGTGCGCCCCACGGTGGCGAGTCGGTCGAGCAGATTTGCGCGCGGGTCGCGGCGTGGATGAAAACGCTTGAGGCGCAACCCGGGCACGTGGTGGCCATTACCCATCCCTTTGTGATCCGCGCGGCGATGTTGCACGTCATGCAGTTTCCGGTGTCGATGTTCTATCGGATCGATGTCGAGCCCCTGTCCGCTACCGAACTGCGCTTCAACACGGTGTGGCGCTTGCGCCTGGAAACTCACGCCTGAGTGCGTGAACATGGCAAAATCCACGCCCCGCAATGAGAGCAACCCATGAAACGCATCCTGATCATCGGCATTGGCGCCGGCAACCCTGACTACATCACGATGCAGGCCGTGAAAGCGCTGAACCGCACCGACGTGTTTTTCCTGATGGACAAGGGCCAGAGCAAGGACAAGTTGATCGACCTGCGCCGCGAGATCTGCGAGACCTACATCACCGAACCTGGCTACCGCTTTGTCGAGGCCGAGTGCCCCGAGCGCGTACGTGGCGAGATCGACTACACGACTGCTGTGCAGGACCTCAACCGCGACAAGCAGGCAACTTTCGAGCGCATGATCAACGAGGAAATGGCCGACGGTGAAGTCGGTGCGTTCCTGGCCTGGGGCGACCCGGCGCTGTACGACAGCACTATCCGCATCTTGCAGGCGATCCTGGCCAGTGGCCGCTGCGCCTTTGAATTCGAAGTGATCCCCGGTATCACCAGCGTGCAGGCCCTGGCGGCCCAGCATAAGGTGGCGTTGAACCGTATCGGCAAGTCCATCGAGATCACCACCGGGCGTCGATTGGCGGCGGGGCAGGCCAGCGATGCCGATACCCTGGTGGTCATGCTCGATGCGGAAGATTCCTACCGTACGGTGGCCGATCAGGACCTGGATATTTACTGGGGTGCTTACCTGGGCACGCCAGACGAGATCCTGATCAGCGGCAAAGTCAGTGAAGTGGCTGAAGAGATCGAACGGGTGCGCAAGGCGGCGCGCCTGGAGAATGGCTGGATCATGGACACTTACTTGTTGCGCAAACCCTGAGGTAACGTCCCATGCTCAAACTGCTTGCCCTCGCACTGACCCTGGTGGCCGGCGTTGCCCACGCTGATTCCGAGCTGCACACCGATTTGCCGCTGGCGTACCTGGAACAGACCCAGGGCGATGCGCGCAACGAGCCGCTGGTGATTTTCCTGCACGGGTTCGGTAGCAATGAGGAAGATCTGTTTGGCATCAAGGACGCGCTGCCGTCCACCTGGACCTACCTGTCGGCCCGTGCGCCGACGCCGGTGCAGCCGAATGGCTTTCGCTGGTTTACCAAGGCGCCGGGTGACGGTGACTACGATGGTGTGACCGCTGATTTGCAGAGCAGCGCCAAGCTGATCAAGGACTTTGTCGGCAAAGCCACCGCCAAGTATCACACCCGGCCTGACCGGGTGTTCCTGGTGGGGTTCAGCCAGGGCGCGATCATGTCGTATGAGGTGGCCTTGCGCGACCCGCAGCTGGTGCGCGGCATTGCGGCATTGAGTGGCAGCGTGCTGCCGGTGCTCAAGGCTGAGCTGAAGCCGGATGAGCGCTTGAACAAATTGGCGATCTTTATCGGCCACGGCACCCTGGACCAGGCACTGCCGTATGCGTCGGCGACGCGGGCGAATGAGGTGTTGGTGGGGCTTGGGTTGAAGCCGGAGTTTCATGGCTATCCGGGGATGAACCACACCGTCAGTGAGGCGGAAGTGCAGGACTTGAAAGCGTGGCTGGAAACAAATTTGAAGTGAGCGCGCTGAATGAAGGTGGGAGGGGGCTTGCCCTAATGCCAGTCAGCTAAGGCTTTTTGTAGGAGCGAGCTTGCTCGCGAAAAACTCACAGGCGCCGCGTTCATTCAGGAAGCACGCGTTATCGTTGACGTTTTTCGCGAGCAAGCTCGCTCCTACAGGAGGCGATGTACGCTTAACTGACTGGCATTAGGGCAAGCCCCCTCCCACATTTGATGGGCGTTGTCAGGACTCTTTGTTATTTGCCGCCGGTAATCTGCTTCACCAGCTCTGCATGCCCCTTCGTATCATCGGCCCGCGAGATCGCCTGGATTACCAGCAAGTGGTTGCCGGAGCCGCCGAGAAACGTGGAGTTCAAGGTCTTGCCACCGCCCTGGGTGGCGGTGCTGTCAACCTGGCGCAGGCCGAGGCCCTTGAAGGTCAGTTTCTTCTCGCTCAGCTTCTTGAAGTCGGGCAGGGCAGCGCTCTGGTCCTTGACGAAGCCGGCCACGGCGCCATCGAGGAACTGCGGGTCGTTGTCCTTGATGCTCACCCCGTCGTTACGCACGGTTTCGGCGACGATCACCACGCTTTTCGTGGTCTGGTTGGCGTACATCGTGCCTTGGGTATCAGCGGTGCCGTCCTCGGCCTTGCCGGCCGGGAGGGTGTCGGCGGCGTAAGCCTTGGGCAGATTGAAGTTGAACTTACCGCCCAAGGTGGAAATGGTTTGCGTGGCCGGCTTGGCGGCGGCGAAGACGCTGCCGGCGGTCAGCGCGAGGGCCAGCAGGATAGCGGTCTTGGTGAACGTGGCCATGAAGCGCTCCAGGGGTGAACGAGATTGCGGCACATTCTGTCAGAAAATTCGCAATATCGTTCGCCCTTAGCCTCACACCTTGTCGGACTCTTCCTCAAGCCGATCCATCTCAAACAGTCGCGCCAGTTCCGCCCGGGCTTCCTGGGCGGTTTGCATCACCTTGGCCGCATCGTCGTACACCGCGTGCTGGGCGGCGAGCACTTGCAGGTCGTGGTGCTTGAAGCGGGTGATGCGGGCATCGGCCTGGGCCTGGGTCAACCCAAGGCCCACCAGGGTGCGACGGCTCATTTCCAGGCTGGAGTAGAAGGTCTCGCGAACCGGCGAGGCGTCGAGGTCCACCAGGCGGTGCACGTGCTGGCGGTTACGCGCACGGGCGATGATCTGCATGTGCGGGTAGAGGTTGCGCACCAGTTCGGCGGTCTTGATGTTGATCTCCGGGTCGTCCATGGCGATCACGAAGAACTCGGCCTGGTCGACCTTGGCGGCGTGCAGGATCTCCGGACGTTGCGGATCACCGTAGAACACCGGCATGCCGCCGAAACTGCGGGTCAGCTCGATGGTTTCCACCGAGGTGTCGAGGGCGATGAAGGAGATGTTCTGCGCGCGCAGGATCCGCGCGACGATCTGGCCCATACGGCCCATGCCGGCGATCACCACGCGCGGCGCATCGCTTTCGATGGTGCGGTATTCCTCCGGGACTTCCACCGGCTTGACCTTGGGCTTGAACAGCTTGGGGCAGACCAGCAGCAACAGCGGGGTGACGGCCATGGACAGGGTGATGGTCAGCACTAGCACGTCGTAGAGGTGCGGTTCGAACAGGCCCTGGTCGCGGCCGATCTTGAACACCACAAAGGCGAACTCACCGCCCGCAGCCAGCACCACACCCAGGCGCAGGGCGCTTTCGCGGTTGAGATCACCTACCATGCGGCCCACGGCGTACAGCAGCGGCAGCTTCAAACCGATCAACAGCAGGGTCAGGCCGATCACCACCAGCGGTGAGCTGAGCAGCAGGCTGAGGTTGGCGCCCATGCCCACGCTGATAAAGAACAGCCCCAGCAGCAGGCCCTTGAACGGCTCGATCTGGGATTCCAGTTCGTGGCGGTACTCCGAGTCCGCCAGCAGCAGGCCGGCGAGGAAGGCGCCGAGGGCCATGGACACACCCACCAGTTCCATCAGCCAGGCGGTGCCGATCACCACCAACAGGGCGGTGGCGGTGGACACTTCGCGCAGGCCGGTCTTGGCGACGATGCGAAACACCGGCCGCAGAAGGTAGCGGCCGCCGATGATCACCACGGCAATACTGCCGAGGATCTGCAGGACGTGTTGCAGGCCCTGGGCTTCGGTGGTCGGATGATCGCTGCCGGCCAGCAGCGGCACCATGGCAATCAACGGGATCGCGGCGATGTCCTGGAACAGCAGGATCGCAAACGCCAGGCGCCCGTGGGGCTGGTTCAGCTCCTTGCGCTCGGCCAGGCTTTGCAGGCCGAACGCGGTGGACGACAGCGCCAGGCCAAGGCCGAGCACGATTGCGCTGTTCCACGACTGGCCAAACAGCCACAACGCCACCGCTCCCATGACCAGGCCGGTGAGCAGCACCTGGGCCAGGCCGACGCCAAATACCGCCTTGCGCATCACCCATAAACGCTTGGGCGACAGCTCCAGGCCGATGATAAACAGCAGCAACACCACGCCCAGTTCGGAGAACTGCGCGACGCTTTGCGGGTTGCCAATCAGGCCCAACACCGACGGACCGATGATCACGCCGGCAAACAGATAGCCCAGCACCGCGCCCAATTGCAGGCGCTTGGCCAGGGGCACGGTCAGCACGGCGGCGAGCAGGAACACCACGGCTGCTTGTAACAGATTGCCTTCATGGGGCATTGCGAACTCCAGGATCTTTAAAACCAATCGACAGGAGGGTATTAGAGCGCTTTTTACCTTTCGAAAATTGTGTTTTTGCTGCGTTTGAGGGGACAACACGCCAGTGTGTGTCTGGCGGCGGGCGGTTCACACCGGCTTGCGGTATAAACCCACGGCCAGGCCGGCGATGATGATCGCAATCGAGATCAGGTCTGGCGAGGGAACGCGCTCGCCAATCAGCAGCATCGAACTGCTGATCCCGAACACCGGAATCAACAACGACAGTGGCGCCACCGTGGACACCGGGTACAGCTTGAGCAGCGAGTTCCAGCCCCAGTAGGCAAAGTGCGTCGCCAGGTACACCTGAAACAGAATGGACAGGATCGCAATGATGTCGAGGCTGGATTGCAAGCCTTCGAACGGCGCGCTGCCATGCATCAGCCAAGCCATGAGAAATAACGGGATCGGCGGAAACAGGCTGGCCCACACCATGAACGAGAAGACCTCAGTGACCCCCGACTTCTTGATGATGACGTTACCCACGCTCCAGGCCAGCGCACTGAGTACGATCAACATCACACCCAGCACTGCGTGGCTGCCTTCTCGGGTGGAGATGATAGCTGCCAGGCCGATCAGGGCCATAAATGCACCCGCCATTTGCGTCCCGCGGAGTGTTTCCCTGAACAACACGCAACCCCAGCCCATGGTGAAAAATACGCTGAGTTGAATGATCAATGACGCGATGCCGGGGCTCACACCCCTCTCGATGCCATAGTTGATCACGCCCCACATGCCCAGCCCGAAGATGACGCCGTAGGCGGCCACGTAGCTGAATTTGACGGCGGGGCGCTTGATGAAGAACACCAGCGGCAGGGCGGCGAGGGAAAAGCGGATGCCCGTGAGGACAAAAGGGTCGACCGAGCGCAGGCCGAGTTTGGTGATGGGGAAATTCACCCCCCATACCAGGGTGACGAGCACGGCTAGCGCCAGGTGTTTTTTCAGCATGGAATGTTCCCTTGGTCATGACGCTTTTTCGAGGGCGTTGATGTTAGGGGAGTGGCGGGTTGGCCCGCTTGCTATGCAAGGCCATCTTTTGACAGAATCGGGCCATGATTCCGACCTTTGATTCCGCCAGCCCAGAAGCCGTGGTAACGCTGCGCGAATACCCTTGCGGCACCGTCTTTGAGCGGCACACGCACTCACGTGGGCAGTTCGCCTATGCCTCCACCGGCGCGCTGAAAATGTTCACCGATCTCGGCAACTGGGTGGTACCGCCGCAACGGGCGATCTGGGTGCCGGGTGGTGTGCCCCATGAAATGCATATGCGCGGGGATGTGGTGATGCTCAATACCTACCTGGACACCGATGCCGCTAAGCGGGCGCGGTTGCAGGACCGCTGCCAGGTGTTTGAAGTGTCGCCCCTGCTCAGGCATTTACTGGAGGCGGCGCTGGCTATCGACTCCTCGGCATTACCCAGCGTGAGGCATCACTGCGTGCTGACGCTGTTGATTGATGAAATCGGAGCCATGCCCGAGCTGCCACTCAGCGCGCCATTGCCGTGCGAGCCGCGGCTGGCGCGAGCGTGTCAGCGCTTCCTGGATGCGCCCACGCAGAAAATCACCCTCGACGAGATGGCTGATTGGTCGAACATGAGTCGGCGCACCTTCACCCGCCATTTCTACGAGGGCACGGGGATGACGTTCGTGTCCTGGCGCCAGCAGGTGTGCCTATTGGAAGCCACCGCACGGCTAAGCCATGGCACGTCCATCACCGATGTCGCGTTCGAATTGGGGTTCAGCAGTTCCAGTGCATTCACCTCCGTGTTCCGGCGCAACCTGGGGGATTCGCCGGCGCGCTACCTGGCCAAATCAAAGGCTGCGGCGCAGTTCTGAGCCTTCGCGACCGCCACGCCGGTCAGGATTCACCGTTCTACAGGCCTCCCTTTGTTATTATCGCCGTCCCTCGTTACCAGGAGTCACCGGCCCATGCAGCACCAGTGGGATGAAATGCACCGCACCCGCAAGCCCACGTTCGTATTGTGCGGCGAGCCTCAGGGCGATGTGCTCAATCTCTATGTTCACGGTTACTCGGCGTTCTTTAACCGGCAACAGCTGGGCAATTTCAAGCAACAGCTGGCGGGTATCGAGGGTTCGACCAACCTGATGCTGTTCTGGCCGGCGGGGCATTTTCTGGAAAACCTGTTTGCGCCCTTCAAGGAGGTGATCGCCGCGATGCTGGGTGGTGGCAGCATCGGTGCCGCGACCGTCGGCGTGGGCAAGGCGATTGCCTATTTTCTCGACCACTACAAAAGCGTCGAGGCGCGGGTGGAGGAAGTGGCCAGGAGCTTACTGCCGGAGCTGGCCAGCTACCTGCATGGCGAGGCGCTGCAGGTGCGGCGTATCAACCTGATCGGGCATTCCCTGGGGGCGCGGATTCTGGTCAAGAGCCTGCTTGCCAGCCCGGATACCGCACGGGAACTGCCGTTGGACAACCTGCTGTTGATGGGCGGAGCGATCTGTACGTCCAGCCCTTGGGATGAGGTGTGTGCGCCGCTCAAGGGGCGGGTGATCAATTGCCACTCCAGCAAGGACTGGGCCCTGGCCATGAAGCCGGACACCGAGCGGTGCATCGGCCGGTATGCGATCCCGGTGACGCCGGCACTCAAGGCCAAGGTTACCAATGTGCACCTGGCTACCTTTGATCATGCCGCGTACTGGCCGCAGTTGCAGACCGTGGTGCAGTACACCGACCTCTTGCATGAGCGGCGCGGCGTGATCCGCGCCGACCAGCGCAGCAGCGAGGTACGCTTTGCCGAAGAGGACACCGACTTGCTTGCGGCCCTGGTGCAGGCGCGGCCGGAGGAGCTGGCGTTCCTGGCCGAATTGATGGCGCAAAAGCGCAGTGCGTCGATTGACGCCACGGTACGCGAGCCGCTCAAGCTGGCCATCGAGTTGCAGCGCATGGGCGGCGACAGCTTTATGAACCTTGCCCGTGGCCATGGCGTGAACTATCGGCAGATTGCCGAAGAGGTGGCGCAGCGACTGGGAATCAAGTTTGCCGAGCCCGTTGAAACGGTGGCACTGGCTGACCTCGAAGCCCAGGTCGCGGAAAAACTGCTCGAGCAGTACAAGGACAAACTCAGCCACGCCGACCGCCAGGTATTCGACGCTGAACTCAAGGCGGCGGCGCAAAAGGAGCTGGGTCTGTTCAGCCGTTTCGATGTCGGCCGAACAGCCACTACGGCGTTGAGCGGCACGGCGCTGGCCGGGTTGACCGGGTTTATCCTGCGTCGTGGTGCGGCCTCCGCGATCCCGGTGGTCGGCCAGGCGTTGGCGGCGGCGATGTTGCTGGTGAGCGGTGTACGGGCGTTTTCCGGCCCGGCGTACTCGATCACCACCCTGGCCGTGCTGGTGATCGGGGTGATTCGCCAGCGCATGGAGCGTGAAGCCTTGAACCAGGAGATGGACCTGGTGGTACAGGTCGTGGAGGCGTTTGACCTGCCTCGGGAGACGGTGATGCGCACGGTTGCGTCCGACTGATAAGCTGAGCCCCTGTCGAGTATGTTTGCCTGGGATACCGCGTGAAATTCAGCCTGCCGAAAATCGCTACCGCTCCATTCTGCCCGCCGGAAGTGGCCGGCTCCGTTGCCGTTGACCCCAAGGCGTCCTTCTTCAAGCGCATCCTGATGTTCGCCGGCCCCGGCCTGCTGATCTCCATCGGCTACATGGACCCAGGCAACTGGGCCACGGCCATCGAAGCCGGGTCGCGCTACGGCTACAGCCTGTTGTTCGTGGTATTGCTCGCCAGCCTGGCGGGGATGGCGGTGCAGTGCCTGTGCTCGCGGTTGGGTATCGCTACCGGCAAGGACTTGGCGCAACTGTGCCGTGAGCGCTACAGCAAACGCTCCGCACGCACCCAGTGGGTGCTGGCGGAAATCTCCATCATCGCCACCGACCTCGCCGAAGTACTCGGCTGCGCCCTGGCGTTTCACCTGCTGCTGGGCGTTTCCCTGACCACCGGTATTGTCATCACCGCCTTCGATACGCTGTTGGTCCTGGCCCTGCAAAACCGTGGTTTTCGCCGCCTGGAGGCGATCATGCTGGCGCTGGTGGCGACCATCGGCGTGTGTTTCTTCATTGAGCTGGTGCTGATCAAACCGTATTGGCCGGATGTGTTCAGTGGCTTCACCCCATCCCTGTCGGCCATCAGCGATGCCGCGCCGTTGTACCTGGCCATCGGTATTCTCGGCGCCACGGTGATGCCCCATAACCTCTACCTGCACAGCTCGATCGTGCAAACCCGCCTGATCGGCAAAGACCTCGCCAGCAAACAGGACGCGGTCAAGCTGGCCCGGATCGACACCATTGGCTCCCTGGCCCTGGCACTGCTGGTCAACGCCGCGATCCTGATACTCGCCGCCTCCGCCTTCTACAAGACGGGGCACACTGAGGTGGTGGAGATCCAGGACGCCTACCGCTTGCTCGACCCGCTGGTGGGCGGCGCCTTTGCCAGCATCCTGTTCGGCATCGCCTTGCTGGCGTCCGGGCAAAGCTCGACCTTTACCGGCACCATCGCCGGGCAAGTGATCATGGAGGGCTACCTCAACCTGCGCATTCCCTGCTGGCAACGCCGCCTGATCACCCGTGGGCTGGCGCTGATCCCGGCGTTTCTCGGGGTGTGGTTGATGGGCGACCAGGCCATTGGCAAGCTGCTGATCCTCAGCCAGGTGGTGCTCAGCCTGCAGTTGCCGTTTGCGTTGTACCCGTTGATCCGCATGACCGGCGACAAGCAGCTGATGGGGCCGTTCGTCAATCGCCTGCACACTCGGGTGTTGGCGTGGTTTCTGTTTGCGCTGATCAGTGGCGCCAATGCGTGGTTGATTGGGCAGTGGGTGTTCTGAGTTCCAGGCCGTGGGTGCGGGCTATACCAGGATTGCCAAGGATGTGTACTGGGCAATCTGCGTGTCGGCGGTCAATAGTCTCATCGGTTCACTGATGGCTGTCGCTACGATAAGCCGATCAAAAGGGTCTTTGTGATGAGGCTCAAGATCCTTGACGGCAATCGCGTGTTCCGAGGTGATGGGCAGTTCGACGAAACCGCTTTCAAGGCAGTATTCCCGGATTTCGTCCAGGTCTGCATCGAGTTTTCCAAGGCCGACCTTGATCGCCATTTCCCAGAAGGTTGCCGCGCTGACGTAGATCTCTGCGGCATTCTCGATCAGTCGTCGGGCTTTGCTGGATAGCTTCGGGTCGTCAGTCAGTGCCCAGAGCAGAACATGGGTATCCAGCAGCACCCTCATGGATGGCTGCCCTCAAACGCATCCAGCAGATCGGCTGGCAGGGGCGCATCAAAGTCCTCGGGGACAACGAGCTTTCCTTTCATCGCGCCAATTCGCTGACCTTTGGATTTCCCCACGGGGACGAGTTGCGCCATCGCACGTCCATGCTTGGCAATGGTGATAATTTTGCCGGCGGCGGCGTCATCCACCAGTTTTGACAGGTTATTCTTTGCTTCGCCCAAGGGTACGGTAATCATGAGGTGCTCCGCGTATTTTGGCCAAATATAGCCAAAACTGGGTGAGCTATCCAAGACGAGCCGACCGCTGGTTGCCGCCACACGTTCAGCGCGCGACGGCTTTGGGTACATGAAAACCATGGCATCTCTCCAAAAAGACATCGCCAAAGTCTGCCCCAATGCACCCGGTCCAAAATAGAGTGGCCCGTTAAATCAGACCGAGCCTACTTTTACTACTCGGAAAATTCCTCAACCGCTCATCGATCCCAATACGGCACCGTCCCAAAACACTCCACAAAATAATCGATCACCGTGCGCACCTTCAGGGACAGTCGTCGGCTCCCCGGCCACAGCGCAGCGATCTGCTGCGGCTCCAGCGTGGTCGCCACTTCATATTCCGTCAGTACCGCTTGCAGGGTGCCAGCACGTAGGCCTTCGCCGATCAGCCAGGACGGAAACACCACCAGGCCCAGGCCTTGTTCGGCGGCGTGGGTGAGGGTGTCGGCGTGGTTGCCGGTGATCGGGCCCTTGACGCTGTAGGGTGTCCAGTCGCCCTGGCCTTTGCGGAAGAACCAGCGTTGCTGGCCGGTGATGCCCTTGTAGGCCAGGCACTGGTGATGGAGCAGTTCCTCGGGGTGCTGGGGCGTGCCCTGGCGGGCCAGGTAGGCGGGGCTGGCGGCAAGGCGAAAGCGCTGGGGGGCGAAGATGCGTGCCTGCATGCTGGAGTCGTTGAGCACGCCGATACGGAACAGCAGGTCGGTGCCGTCTTGCAGCGGGTCGACGAAGGTGTCGGTTTGCTGGATGTCCAGTTGCAGCTTCGGGTAGCGCCGGCATAACTCGCCCAGCCACGGTGACAGGTGACGCTGGCCGAACACCATCGGCGCGTTGATGCGCACCAGGCCGCTGGGTTCGCTTTCCTGTTCCTGCAGGGCCTGGCCGGCGGCTTCCAGCTGTTCGAGCATCAAGCGCGCGTGTCGCCCCAGCAGGCGCCCGGCTTCGGTGGGGCTCACCGCGCGGGTGTGGCGGTAGAGCAACTGCTGGCCGAGGGCCTGTTCCATCAGTTGGATCTGCCGGGAGATGGAGGAGGGCGCCAGGCCTTCGCGGCGAGCCACTTCGGAAAAGCTGCCGTGATCCAGCACCGCGACGAACAGGCGCAGCGCCTTGAAACTCAATTCATTCAAGCCCTGCATCATGCCTCCGAGTTGTGCGTAGTGCGCAAAGGTGTTGTCAGCATACTCCCATTTATCGCACAGGCAGGCCACCGGATAATGCGCGCCATGTTTCCTTTATTGACGCGCAGGTGATGTATGCAGGCCAGTTCTATCGAGGGTGTGGCGCAAGCCAGGCCAAAAAACAGCCTTTTACGGTTGCTGTTGTTGCCGCTGGTGATCCTGGCGGGCATGGGCCTGTCGGTGGAGGCCGGGTTGCTCGGGCCATTGGGCGTCCAGGTGGGGCATTTATGGGCAACCTTGAGCATCTTCGGCGTCGGCTCGGCGATTCTGTTTTTGCTGCTGCTGTTCAGCGGCCCGCAGAAGGGCCCGGCGTTGTCCGAGTTGCCGCGCTGGCAACTGATCGGTGGGTTCCTGGGGCCGATGTATGTGGTGGTGCTGACCCTGGCCACGCCGCACATCGGTATTGCCATGACCATGATCGCGATTTTGTCCGGCCAGGTGGGCAAGAGCGTGCTGATCGACCATTTCGGCTGGTTCGGCACCGCACGCAAACGGGTCAATGGCGAGCGCTGGATAGCCCTGGCGTTGATTGTGGCGGCACTTGTTCTGATTGCACGAGGGTAAGGCGATGAATCTGATTCTGTTATTGGTGCTGGTGATTGCTGCCGGTGCGGTGCTGAGTGTGCAGGCGGCAATCAATGGTCGTCTCGGCCAGGCGGTGGGCGTGTTGCGCAGCAGTCTGCTGACGTTCGCAGTGGGCGCGCTCACCACCGCGTTGCTGATTTTCTTCTTCGAACCGGCCCAGGTCCTCAGCCTGCTGGACGTGCCCAAATGGCAACTGACCGGTGCATTGTTCGGCGTGGTGTACATGATGGTGATGGTCGGGGCCGTGCCGGTGGTCGGTACTGCAGTGGCAACCGTGGCCGTGATCACAGGGCAATTGGGCATGGGCATGCTGATCGATAACTTCGGTTGGCTGGGCAACCCGGCTGTCGAACTGTCGAGCAGCCGCATCCTGGCGATGGTGTGTCTGGCTCTGGCCTTGGTGTTCATGTACCGCAGCAATACGCGCACCGACTGATGGTTTGAACCATCGCCGAGGCCTGGCAGTCACTGCTTAAGGTGCCGGCAACCGCCGCACCGGACGACCATGAAGAAGGAGTCTGGCCATGCCTGATCAAACCTGTGCCTGCCCACATTGCAAGTGTGTGCTGGGCGTCGATGCGGTAATGAAGGACGGTAAGGGCTATTGCTGCCAGGGCTGCGCCGAGCACCATGCCCATGGCGAGCCTTGTGCGGCGGCGACGGGGTGCGAGTGCGCCAAGTCGGCTAAAGGCTGAATACGTTCGCAGGGAGCCTGAATAGCGGGCTCCCTGCGTATCGATTACTGGGGTTCCAGCTCCAGGCGCAGGCTGTGGTCGGACAAGCGCCGGCTGTCTTTTACCACGCCGCTGGTTCGTCGACCTTCGAGGGCCAGCACCAGGGTCTGCGCATCATGCAAATCGTCCGGCAGCGGCTGGAACACCTTCAGCACCAGCCAGCCGGGCTTATGCTGCACGCTCACCTGGCACTCGACATGCTTGGCCAATGGCCCGAACAACGTGTCCCGGGTGTAATCGATGCGCGCCTTGCCGTTGATTGAATCCATGCTCATTTCTCCTTGATCAAGCCTGGGCGCGCGCATCCGAGCGGCGCCATTGAACGTTTTTTATGCCGAATTTCTCGGCCTGTTCCTGGCTGGTTTTCTTCACCCGCTCGCGGGCGAAACGGCCGATACGGCCCACGCCGGCGTCACAGCTTGCCCAATGCCAGGCCTCCAAGGTATCCAGCTTTTCCAGACGAATAATGAATGACTTGGCTTCCTCATGAAGGGTGTAGTCGATCACAAACAGTTTTGCGTTATTCATTGGCCCCTCAACCCTGGTGGTGTAAGCAAGTGATCGCCCTCGGCGGCAAAAATTCACTCGGATTGTCCGGCGGTGGTCATTACCATGGCGGCTGACTCCCGATAGATGTGCTCCCCATGGCCCTGGCCGCACCCCCCGACCTCAGTGATCACGCCGTCCCCGTGCAACCCTTGGCGCGCACCTACCCGCGTGGCCTGTACGTGGAGCCCCATCGCCACGACTGGGGCCAATTGCTCTATGCCATGAGCGGCGTGATGTGGGTCGAGACGCCTCGTGAAGCCCTGGTGGTACCGCCCCAGCGCGCGGTCTGGCTGCCGCCGGGCGTGGAGCACGGCATCCGGGTGGTGTCGGATTTGCAGATGCGCAATATCTACTTGCGTCCGGCCTTGGCGGCGACATTGGACAGCCAGGTGCAAGTGATTGAAGTCGGTGGGCTGCTGCGTGAGTTGATCGTCACGCTGGTGGAACAGGGCGACAGCGGTGACGAGGGATATTACGCCGCCTTGGTCGGCCTGGCCCTGCTGGAGTTGCAACGGGCACGCCGCTCGCAGATCCGTATCGCCATGCCGGTGGAGGCCGATCGCCGGCTGATCAGCGCGTGCCAGGCGGTCATGGCGGCGCCGTCCCTGGAGATTCCTTTCGAGCAGCATGCGGAAGCGGCAGGTGCCAGCGTGCGCACCTTGGCGCGACTGTTCCAGCACCACCTGGGCATGGGCTTTGCCGAATGGCGCCGCCAGGTGCAATTGGCCACGGCGGTGGCCGAGCTGATCCAGGGCCAGTCGGTCAGTGCTGTCGCGCGTTCCCTGGGCTATTCGCCGAGCAGTTTCAGCGACATGTTCCGGCGTGAACTGGGGATGGCGCCTTCCCAGTACGTGAGTTGGCCGAAATCCTGAAGCCCTTGGCCGATGCTGCCGGGATGGGCTCCCTACACTAAGCCCATCAACCCAACAGGCGTCGCCCCCATGAGTTACCTGATCTCCCTTGCCATTGGCCTCTTTGTCGGCGTGATCTACGGCGCGCTGGACTTCCGTTCGCCCGCACCGCCTGCCATTGCGCTGGTGGGCCTGATGGGCATGCTGCTCGGCGAAAAACTCTGGCCCATGGGCCGGCAGTTGGTCAGCGGTTGGTTGTCCTGATTCCTTTTCTCCCTTCGATGGATACTGGCAATGAAAGCACTGCAATTTTCCACCACTGGCGACCTTGCCGCCCTGAGCTTCGTCGACGTCGCGACGCCGGTGCCGGCCGCCGATCAAGTGCTGGTACGGATCAAGGCGGCGGGCCTCAACCCCAGCGACGTGAAGAACGTACTCGGGCGTTTCCCCTACACCACCGTGCCGCGCATACCTGGCCGCGACTTCGCCGGCGTGGTGGTGCAAGGTCCGCAGGCGCTGGTGGGGCAGGAGGTCTGGGGCACCGGTCGCGACCTGGGCTTTTTCGCCGACGGTTCCCACGCCCAATACCTCACCGTGTCGGCCAAAGGCGTGGCGCACAAACCTGCCCACCTGAGTTTTGCCCAGGCCGCCAGCCTGGGTGTGCCCTACACCACGGCCTGGGATGCGCTGCAGCGCAGTGGCGTGGACAAAGGCACGTGCTTGCTGGTGATCGGCGCCAATGGGGCGGTGGGCAGCGCGGCATTAGCCTTGGGGAGGGTCCTGGGTGCGCAGGTGTTGGCAGCGGTGCGCAAGGCTGATCAGGCCGAGGTATTGCAGGGGCAAGGGTTCGACGCGATTGCGTTGGGCAAGCCCGAGGCGCTGGGCGCGCAGGTCAATGCGGTGTTCAAGGGCGGCGCCGATGTGATCTTCGACACCACCGGTTTCTGGCTGCCGGCGGCCGTGGCAGGCCTGGCGCCGTTCGGTCGCATCGCGATCATTGCCGCGCCGGTGGACGGTCACGTACAACTGCCGGCCCTGGCCCTGTATCGCAAGGGCGGCTCGGTGGTGGGGATCAATTCATTGCTCTACAACTGTGAGCAGTGCGCGGTGATGCTGGAGCAGTTCGGACGTTTTTTCGACGAAGGCTTGTTGCCGCTGCCCACCGGCCTGCGCGAGGTGGCGCTGGTCGATGGGGTGCAATGCTATGGGGAGGTGAACCAAGGCAGCGCGGACAAAATCATCTTCCTGCCTTGACACTTTTTGAGCGGCACTAGGCTTCTGGAACGCCTTTTTTCCAGGCCGACCAGTTGTTGAGGATCGCCTGTACCAGCGGGTTCCCCGTGCGGTACAGGTTTTCCAGCGCCGGTACGAACCCGCCCTGGTCGGCGTATTTGAGCAGGTTGTCGACTTCGCTGTAGCCGGGGTATGGGCGGTCGAAGTCCGAACCGGCACGTACGACGGCCAGGCGCTGGATGTCCACCAACCCCTCGCGGCTGGCGCGCAGCAAGGCTTCGTACGTGGAGTTGTCTTCCTGTTGGGTGGTGCAGTACTCGCCTTTGTTATCCGTGAGCAACTTGGTCCACACCTCGGCGCGTTCGCTCAGGCGCGTACCGGAGAACCAGGTATTGCCCGCCAGGGTGTCGCAGCGGGTGACTTGCGGCGGCTGGTTGGCGGGCGCGGCGGGGTAGTGTTTGCGCCAGGCGGCGGACTCTTTGCTTTCCGTAAGTTCGACTGTGTGCGACAGGGCGAACGCCTTGGCCTGCAGCTTGGGGTTCAGTTCAAACACTTCGGTCTTGTAGTCCAGCGGCGGCTTTTCGTTGGGCCCCTTGGTGTTGATACCAAGGTAGCCGGTCGGCCAATCCTTGGGCGCATCCCGCGAATCCAGCTCCCACTGGGTGCCGAACTCCACCAGGTAGTGGGCCCAGGCGGCAGTGCCGATGGTGCCGTGTTTCGGGCTGATCCCGGCAATCCCGGCGATCAGGAAATAGCTCTGGCGCAGGTCGAACTTGGGCGACAACGCCAGGGCCAGGGTGGACGCGGCGGCGTTGGTCTGGCCCATGCCGGTTACCAGCAGGCACACGTCCCGGGTGTTGCAGCGGATCACCGGGTATTCGGCGGACAGGCCCGGCACGCGCACTTCCTGCTTGAGTTCCAGGCGGTCGATCCAGGTTTGCGCCTCGGGGGCGAACATGGTGATCAGCATCACCTTGGGCTTGATGGGGGCAGCAGAATCAGCCAGCACTACATGGGGCAGCAGGGCAAGGCCGACGGCCAGCGAAAGACGGGTAAATGTATTCATCTAATACTCCTTGATCAGAATTGGTAGCCCACGCCGGCGTAATAACCCCAGCCGTCGGAGCGGGCGCGGAAGTTACCCTCGCCGAAGTTCAACTCACTGCCATCTTCCCAGTTGCCGCCGTTATGAAAATAACGACCGACCAGGGTGAAGCGCAGGTGGGTGAAGGAATACAGCAGCACGTTGGTTGCCACCAGGGCGTTGGCGGTGCGCGCCGGGTTGTCCTTGTGCAGGTCCGAGCCGAAATCGTAGTTGGTGAAACCGATATAGGTCAGCGACGCACCGTTGTCGAACTTGCCGATGGGCACGATGTATTTCATCTGCGCGCGGTAGCCATCCCAGGAATACTCATTGCTGGCGCCGTAGTTTTCCCACTGGTAACGCCCGTAGAAGTTCGCCGACAAGTTGACTCGCGAATGGGTGTCGATGTCCGTACCGAGGCCGCTGTACAGGGTGTTGGCGCGGTTGGCTTTATTGCTGCCGTGGTCGTAGATCCAGTCGAACGCCACATACCATTCCTTGAACGGGCCGATGGCCAGGCTGCGTCCGGCCAGGTAGTCGATGGAGATACGCGGCTCGTGCTCCATGAAGACCGGCGAGCCATGGTCCCACGCGCCTTTGTCGTTACTGTTGCCGATGCCGAGGATCTTCGGCACGTCGATGTAGCCGTACAACTCGAAGGGCCCCTTGCGGCCGAAGTACTCGTATTCCAGGTAGACATCATCCTGGGGCTTGGGGCCGAAGCTGATGTCTTTACTGCCGATCAGTGTCAGATCCTGGTTGAACCATTCCGACAGATAGACGCCTTTTTTCGCCGGGCTGGCCTCAGGGCTCAGGGTTTCGCCCTGTGCTGAGTCATCCACGGATTTTTCCTGCGCCAAAATGGGCGCGCTGAGTACTCCCGTTACGGCGGCCAGTAGCAAGGAAACACCAAAGCAGGCACGGGGCTTTGAGGTGGGGTGCATTGAAAGTCCCTATTCGTACGCGGTTTGAACCCGATTCATCGGGTCGTGGTGAACTTGGCGGTCAAGTTCGTACCGCAAACGGTTGCACAGGCTGTACCAACTTTGCTTAATGGATTGAATGTCATGGAAAAAAGCCGAATTACTCGACCTTTTGATCAAAAATGACTGGGTGTCATTTTCTCGATGGGGTTGAACAGGTGTATCGGCGGTTCGCGGCGATATTCACTGGGCGTCTGGTGCATCTCGATCCGAAAGTGCCGGTTGAAGTTGGACAGGTTGGCGTAGCCCACTTCAAAACAAATATCCGCCACCGACATCTCGCTTTGCAGCAATAACCGACAGGCGCGTTGCACGCGGAATTTGCGCATCAGGTCGATAAACCCATGGCCCGTGTTGCGCTTGAAGAAACGTGAGAAGCCCGGTTCGCTCATGTCCAACTGTTGGGCGATGACCGAGAGGCGCACGTCGCCGGTGAGTTCGCGCATCAGGTAGTCGAAGGCCTTGTTGATGCGCTCGGCGCTGCGTGCGTCCAGGGTCGGGGCGTAACAGGGGCTGGCCAGGGCCTTTACCTGCTGCGCCGGAGCGTTTTTCAGGCTGTCGAGCAGTTGCAGGAACAGGGTCAGCCGTTGCAGGCCGTGGGCGTTGCCGATGGCCTCCATCAAGCGTGCGGCCTGCACGGCGGTGTCGCCGCTGAATTCCAGGCCGCGCCGGGCCTGTTCGAACAGCGCGTGCAAGTCGCCGAGTTCCGGCAGGGTGTCGCGCAGGGCGAGGAGGGCGGCGCCGTCGAATTGCAGCACCACGTCACGGCCGGCCAGGTGTTCGCCGGGCGCCAGTTCGCCGATCCAGTCGTGGGGCAGGTCCGGGCCGATCAGCGCCACATGCCCGGCACTGAACGCACCGATATAGTCGCCCGCCACCAACTTGCCGCTGCCCTGGCGAATCAGGTGGATTTCGAATTCGGGGTGGTGGTTCCAGCGCGCCAGATCGTAAGGGTAGTCGTGCTCGAACCAGCGAAAGCAGTGCTGCGGCTCGGGCAGGATCACCTCAAGCTCGGCGGGGCGGTGTTCGAACAGCTTGGCGCGACTGACGGGCATGGTGATGCCTCTTCTATGGGTGCAGTCGCCTCAAAATACGCGGGTGGCACTACCTGCGCTACCCCCGGTTTCGCCCGGCACTGATACTTTTTTGATCCTGAGCCAGCGGTTAAAAAAGTATCAGCCGCGCATGCGCCATGCGTTTGTGAGGGCTAGGCCCAAGCTGCTGTAATCGGCCCTCAACAACAAAAACAACAGGTGGAAACCGCTATGTCCAAGATTCCGCAAGCGTTGTTCCTGCTTTCCGGCCTGGCCTTGGCTTTGCCCAGCCAGGCAGCCGACACCGTGACCATCGCTACTGTCAATAACAGCGACATGATCCGCATGCAACGCCTCTCCAAGGTGTTCGAGCAGCAGCACCCGGACATCCAGCTCAACTGGGTGGTGCTGGAAGAAAACGTGCTGCGCCAGCGCCTCACCACCGATATCGCCACCCAGGGCGGCCAGTTCGATGTGCTCACCATCGGCACCTACGAAACCCCGCTGTGGGGCGCCAAGCGCTGGCTGGAACCACTGACCCAATTGCCGGCCGATTACGACGCCGACGATATCTTCCCCTCGGTGCGCCAGGGCCTGTCGGTCAACGGCACCCTGTATGCCTTGCCGTTCTACGGGGAAAGCACCGTCACCTACTACCGCACCGACCTGTTCAAGCAGGCCGGCCTGAGCATGCCGGCGCACCCGACCTGGACGCAGCTCGGTGAATTCGCCGCCAAGCTCACCGACAAGAACAACGGCCAATACGGCATGTGCCTGCGCGGCAAGGCCGGTTGGGGCGAGAACATCGCGTTGCTGAGCACCATGGCCAACGCCTTCGGTGCGCGTTGGTTCGATGAGCAGTGGAAGCCTGAGTTGACCAGTCCCGAATGGACCGCCGCCGCCAACTTCTACGTCAACACCCTCAAGCAATACGGCCCGCCCGGCGTGTCCAGCAACGGCTTCAACGAAACCCTGGCGTTGTTCAACAGCGGCAAGTGCGCGATCTGGGTCGATGCCAGCGTCGCCGGCTCCTTCACCACCGACAAGAGCCAGAGCAAGGTCGCCGACAGCGTAGGCTTCGCCGCGGCCCCCACCGAAGTCACCGACAAAGGCTCCTCCTGGCTGTACGCCTGGTCGCTGGCCATCCCGGCCACGTCCACGCACAAGGACGCCGCCAAGGCCTTTATCGCCTGGGCCACGTCCAAGGACTACATCCAGTTGGTCGCCGATAAAGAAGGCATCACCAACGTACCGCCTGGCACCCGCCAGTCCACCTATAACGCGTCGTACCTCCAGGCCGCACCGTTTGCCCAGGTGACCCTGGAGATGATGCGGCACGCCGACCCCGCGCACCCGTCGGCCAAACCCGTGCCGTACGTGGGCATCCAGTACGTGACCATCCCCGAGTTCCAGGCCATCGGCACGTCCGTCGGCAAGCTGTTCTCGGCGGCGCTGACGGGCGGCATGTCGGTCGAGCAGGCGTTGCTCCAGGCGCAGTCCACCACCGAGCGCGAAATGAAACGCGCCGGCTATCCCAAATAATGTTCAAAGGACACCTGCCTTATGAAACGACTCGAAGGTAAGAGCGCGCTGATCACCGGATCGGCGCGCGGGATTGGCCGCGCGTTTGCCCAGGCCTATATCGCTGAAGGCGCGACCGTCGCCATCGCCGACATCAACCTGCAACGGGCCCAGGCCACTGCCGCCGAGCTTGGCCCACAGGCCTACGCGGTAGCGATGGACGTCACCGACCAGGCCTCCATCGACTGCGCACTTGCCGCCGTGATCGCCCAGGCCGGCAAGCTCGACATCCTGGTCAACAACGCGGCGCTGTTCGACCTGGCGCCCATCGTCGACATCAGCCGCGACAGCTTTGATCGGCTGTTCTCGATCAATGTCGCCGGCACGCTGTTCACCCTGCAAGCCGCCGCCCGGCAGATGATCCGCCAGGGTCACGGCGGCAAGATCATCAACATGGCCAGCCAGGCCGGGCGGCGTGGCGAGCCGTTGGTGGCGATCTACTGCGCGACCAAGGCGGCAGTGATCAGCCTGACGCAATCGGCGGGGCTCAACCTGATCAAGCAGGGCATCAACGTCAACGCCATTGCCCCGGGCGTGGTGGATGGAGAGCATTGGGACGGGGTGGATGCGTTGTTCGCCAGGCATGAAGGCCTGGCGCCTGGCGAGAAGAAGCGGCGGGTGGGGGCGGAGGTGCCGTTCGGGCGGATGGGGACGGCCGAGGATTTGACCGGGATGGCGATTTTCCTGGCGTCGAAGGAGGCTGATTATGTGGTGGCCCAGACCTACAACGTCGACGGCGGCAACTGGATGAGCTGAAGTCATTCCCCAATCAAAACTGTGGGAGGGGGCTTGCCCCGGTACAGACCGCAGACACCTTTACATGTATGAATCATGGCCAGGAGGTAACTGGCCATGTCATGGAATCGAGAGTCCCCGATGGATCAAAAAGTCATCTGCTTGATTGCCTGCTCGACATACTGGCTAGCTCAAATCATGCAGGTCTCGCCCGATGGGCTGACTCAAAGACCATTCAGAAAACTTTACCCTCAACCCTTGCCGTTCCGGTGTGCAGCACATAGGGCCAACCGTATAGCTTTCCGCCTCTGGAAAGGGTGCAAGCCTGAGCAATGGCCAAGTCACGCCGTCCGTTGAGTACTGCAAGCGTAGTGCTCCATCGGAAATGGTTAAACGAAGCCAGAAATCATTTGGGTTACCGGTGAAGCAGCTAGGCGCCCAATCCGACCGGCCTTGGGTCAGCACGCTGCTGATCATTGGCATTCCATCGTTATATTCTATCCCCGCCTTGAGCCAAGTCTCCTCATTGAGCCTGACCATAATTCCGGCTTGATCATAGAGCTCGCGAAAATCGGCGTTAACTCTGACCTGAGCAGTAAAGCTTCCTGAGGTTGAAAACCCTAAGAAATGTCCGCTGTCGCGTATGAATCCGTAGTGCGTTTCACGCCAGAAGTCGGTTTGGGCGTCGGTAACCATCTCCAAGGTGCCGTCAGTAAAGACTTGGCAAAGGCTCGGTTTATTCAGCCAATTAGCAGTTCGCCAAATTGACGCTTCAATGTCCTGATTGACCTCTGCAGTCTGCTTTCTGTCCATCCTGTTACCTCCACAATTTATTGGGTGGATCTGCGTTGCAAGCCAGTGCCAACGCTGCGCTTTCTTCCCTGAGTCGATTAGAAATTGCATGGTAAGCCAGTTTTGCACATCAACATGACCTTGGAGTACGAACGTCAACGTTAGCGTAGCGTGCTGCTCTGTGATGGCAGGGGAGTCAAACCAAGTCCTGTTGTCGCTTGGAGGCAGATCTTCATATGATGATCCTGGAACGCTTAGGATTACTCACTCAATTCAGTAACAGCCTGGAGGAGGCCACGGTTTATGGATATCGAATTTCGCGGTAATGGCATGCGTGATAATCCGTCTGTAGGTACATGCGATGAGTACGGCGTGAGCGCAATTACCAGCGTTGACGATCTGACCGAAGCTCGTCGTAAGATTGCTGTGGCGCACCCAGGCTTTAAACCTCTGTTCTCGCTCGATGATCTGCACCAAGCCCGCTACACCTCGGGGCATGCGCGCAACAATTTAGGGATGGACGATGCATCGGAGCAGGACATAGCGGGCTTACCTCCAGAGTGCTTCGAGAATGGTGAATACATAGGCTATCCGACTACGAAAGCGGAGTTTGCAATCTGCTATCGCAATTTCATGAACTTGGCTGCAGTCACATCTTTCGAAGATGCTTGCGCTCATGGTTTGACACTCGATGAGCAGGCCCTGCAAGAGTGGATCGCTTACCAGAACGACCCTGTCTCTCTTCTAGAGCAGCCTCTTTCAGCGCTCCTGGTGCCCGTTCAGCAGTCTTGCCAGGCACTCGCGGCTTTCCCGAATGGCTATTTCACGTCCGACCTGGATCCTGCGAAAAACTTTGCGGTTGCGCGTCACTTTTCAGAAGCACATGGCTATGAGTTGATGGGCGTAGGTGCTTCTTACATCGGCTTCATTCGTGCTGAACCGCCTGATACATCCCTTGCTAACGTCGTAGCCAAAGACTTCTGTGCGCTCTACAACACCAGCGATGAAGACCTACAGACACGCATTTGTGCAGTCGCACAGGCGATCTCCGGCCGGACGCATTTGTGGCTCCGTTACGTGGAATGAGCTCCGTGCGTATGGGTGCATCACTTTCCCCATACCACGAGGATCGACCGCAATGACTCGATAAGCAGCGTCCACCAGTTGGGGCATTACATAGCGCCCTGCATACCAGCTCTGCGGCCAGCCAGGAATCAGCAAGATAGGCGGGCCCCCTCCCACATTTGAACGTCATCGTCCTTGAAAAGGGCGCCTAGTCGGCAAAACTGCGATCAAAGAAGTAAACCGCCCCAGGCTTCAGGTTCTCCACCGTCGCCTGGGGCCTGCCGCCTTCACCCTGCTTCTTGCGCCCCGTCTCGCGCAAATATCCCGCTTCCGTCAGCTTCAACAAGCGCTGGCGAATACTGGTCTTGAGCACCGGCCGCTCCAGCACCAGGGAAAAGATCGTGGTCGCCTCCGGCGCGCTGAACTCATTGCCCAGGAACATCAGCGGCAAGCTGCTGTACAGCGACTTGGAAAACAGGCGTTCCTGCACGGCCGCGACGATGCTGTTGTGATCGAACGGCAACTTGATGCTGCCATCGGCCACCGCCTGCAGCGGGAACCAGCCTTGATGCTCACTCGGCGCCACCTCATCCGCGACGATCGCCAGGTAGTACGTTGACGACGACCAGCAACGCGGGTCGCGAAACGCATCACCCACCGTGCCCACTTGCTCGCTCCAGGCCAGCTCCAGGCCGACCTTGCTGCTGGCGCGCAAGCGTTCCACCGCATCCTGGAGGCTCAGATCTTGCACGCCGCCATTCACCACCACCCCCGGCAACGCCCAATGCCCGGCGAAGGGCTCGGCTTCGCGCTTGTTCAGCAACAACTGGAGTTCCCCGGCGGCGCGGCAGTAGCACAGCACGCACAGGTCGACGGTATGGAGGTAGGGGCTAAGGGGCATGTGACGTCCTTCTGAACAGCGGTGGGGCACAGTCTAACGGATCGAACAGATATGTCATGTACCTGCGTCAGGATAGATAAATAAATGTTTCTTGCAATGAAAGTACATGACGTGTACTTTTGTTTCCAGGCCACAGGAGAACCGCCATGACCCTTGCGAAAACTGCCATTGCTTCATTCGACGTCGATGCCCAGAAGAGCTTCACGCCGCTGTGCCCCAACGAGTTGCCGGTGGCCGGCGGTGACCGGATCGGTGCCGAACTCAACTACATGGCCAGCCTCGCCGGCCACCGCGTCGGCAGCAAGGACGCCCACACCCCGCATGCACCCTGGGTGGTCGCCCAGCACAGCGAGATGCTCCAGCCCACCGGCCTGGTACACGCCGATGTGACCTGGGTCAGCCACTGCGTGCCGGGCACCGAAGGCTTTACCTTGCTCGACGAGCTGCCCACGCCCTATGACTACGACTACTTCATCTGGAAGGGCGTCGAACCCGACCTGCACCCCTATGGCGCCTGCTATCACGACCTGCACGACAAACTCTCCACTGGCGTGATCGAGTACCTCAAGGCCCAGGGCGTCACTCGCGTGATCGTCGGCGGCCTGGCCCTGGACTACTGCGTCAAGACCACCGCCTTGCAACTGCTCAAGGCCGGCCTGGAGGTGGTCCTGCACCTGCCGGCGTGCCGGGGGATCAGTGAGGAGGGCGGTGTACAGGCCGTCAATGAGTTGCTCAAGGCCGGTGCCGTCATCAGCAGCACCCGCGAAGAACTGGCCGCGATGGCCACGCGTTAAGGAGATACACCATGGAAAGTGCCTACGACTACGAAGCCCCGGTGATCCAGGGCTTGCTCGACACCGACTACTACACCTTCACCATGATGCAGGCGGTGTTGCACCAGCACCCGAATGTCGATGTGGAATACAACTTCATCGTGCGCGCCAAGGAAAAGCTCGGTCACCTGATCCCCGAGTTGCGCGCCGAGCTTGAGAACATGGCCGGCCTGCAGATGCGCGAGGGCGAATTGCGCTTTCTGTTCAACCCACGCTTTCGCGAATACCTGACCCCCGACTACGAACGCTTCCTCGGCCTGTTCCGCTTCAACCTGCGCTATATCCACGTCAGCGAAGTCGACGGCCAACTGAACATCCGTGTGGTCGGGCCGATGCTGCACTGCATCATGTTCGAACAACCGGTACTGGCGCTGGTCAGCGAGCTGCGCAACCGCGCCAAATACCCCGACGTGACCCTGGAAGACGTCACCCGCAAGCTCTACCAGAAGTTCGACTGGCTGGAGAAAAACCTCAGCCGCGAGGAGTTGGCCGACCTGCGCGTCTCCGATTTCTCCACGCGCCGGCGCCTGTCGTTCAAGGCCCAGCGCGAAGTGGTGGACATCATGCGCCGCGACTTCCCCGGCCAGTTCGTCGGCACCAGCAATGCGCACCTGGCTTACGAATTCGACCTGCCGCTGATCGGCACCATGGCTCACCAGTGGATGATGGTGCATCAGCAACTGGGGCGGTTGCGCGAAAGCCAGAACGCCGGCCTGGAAAACTGGGTGCGTGAATACCGCGGCCGCCTGGGCATTGCCTTGACCGACACCATCAGCACCGATTTTTTCCTCAAGGATTTCGACCTGTACTTCGCTAAGCTCTATGACGGCCTGCGCCAGGACTCCGGTGATCCCATCGCCTGGGCCGACAAGGTGCTGGCCCGCTACAAACAGCTGGGTATCGACCCGATGACCAAGGACCTGATGTTCTCCGACGGCCTGAACTTCGAAAAGTGCCTGCCGATCCTGCGGCACATCCGTGGCAAGGCCAGGTTCGGTTTCGGCATGGGCACCAGTCTGGCTTGCGATGTGGAAGGCGTCGAGCCGCTGAGCATCGTCATGAAGCTGGTGCGCGTACACGGCGAACCGGTGGTGAAGTTCTCCGATGACCCGGTGAAGAACGTCTGCGAAGACCCCTCGTTTTTGCAGTACGCAGCGAAGGTATTCAATGTCGGCAACGTGGAGGTGTGACATGCAGGAACGTATCGCGCAGGAACTCAACATCGATCGCACATTGGTGAAGGGCGGTGAAGCCCAGGAAATCCAACGGCGCCTCGACTTCATCAAGACCACCTTGCGCCATTCAGGCTGCAAGGCCCTGGCACTGGGCATCAGCGGTGGCGTCGACTCCCTCACCGCTGGGCGCCTGTGCCAACTGGCGGTGGAGCAACTGCGGGCCGAGGACTACGCCGCGCGCTTTATCGCCATGCGCCTGCCCTACAAGACCCAGGCCGATGAGAGTGACGCCCAGGCCTCGCTGGATTTCATCACCCCGGACCACATCGACACCCTGAACATCGCCGCCAGCGTCGACGGCCTGATGGCCAGCCTCAGCGCCACCGAAGCCAGCGCCGCCCAGGTGGATTTCATCAAGGGCAACGTCAAGGCCCGCACCCGCATGATCGCCCAGTACGCCGTGGCCAACCTGCACAACGGTCTGGTGGTCGGCACCGACCATGGCGCCGAAGCATTGATGGGCTTCTTCACCAAATTCGGCGACGGCGCCTGCGACCTGGCCCCGCTGTCGGGCCTGACCAAGACCCAGGTGCGCCTGCTGGCCGGTGCCCTCGGCGCCCCGGCGAAGCTGGTGCACAAGCAGCCCACTGCCGACCTCGAAGAGTTGGCGCCGGGCAAGCTGGATGAGCATGCCTATGGCTGCACGTACGAGGAGATCGATGCGTACCTGATGGGTGAGCCGGTGAGTGAGCGGGTGAGGGACATCGTGGAACGCGCCTACCTGAAGACCGCCCACAAACGTGCGTTACCCATCGCCCCATGATCGTTCCACGTAGCGTGGGAATGATCAACTCGCCGTCTGCAAGTAACTGTGCATCGCGTCCACCCGTGCTCGGGTCTTGTCGGTGGTCGGCGTAGTCGGGCTCGACGGAATCTGGTCGCCTTCTTCCAATGCCGGTGCCTGAGCCTCGGCGGCCAGAAACAAGGCGTTGAGTTTCTGCGCCCGTTCCGGCTGGTCATTGCGTGCGGCCATGTTGAGCAGCACCGCGCCTTCCTTGGGCTGTGCATATTCCATCGGCACGCCGAGCCGTTTCTGGGTGGCGACCTGAGTCGGGGTGATGCTGAAGATCCAATGTGGGCATCGGAACCAGCGAGTGTTGGCGACCCATCCATCATGCAAAGCACAGGAAGATAGGATCCAATTACGGTATAACCCTCGGACGCTTTAGTTTTCCGAGGCCCCGTTTTTCATGCAAAGCCCTTTGCAACGCCCGCTGTGGCAGGTCTACCTGATCTTTCTGGCACCGATGGTGCTGTCCAATTTCCTGCAAAGCTTCTCCGGCACCCTCAACGGTATTTATGTCGGGCAGATGCTCGGCACCCAGGCGCTGGCGGCGGTGTCGGGGATGTTCCCCATCGTGTTCTTCTTCATTGCCCTGGTGATCGGCCTGGGGGCCGGCGCTTCGGTGCTGATTGGCCAGGCCTGGGGCGCCCAGGAAACCGGGATGGTCAAGGCGATTACCGGTGCCACCCTGACCCTCGGCGCGCTGGTGGGCCTGATCGCAGCGGTGCTGGGCAGCCTGTTTGCGCGCCCGGCGTTGCAGGCATTGGGTACGCCTGCGGATGTGCTCGACGATGCCGTGGGCTATGCCCAGATGATGATGCTGATCATGCCGCTGTTGCTGGTATTTATCCTCTATACCCAGCTGTTGCGCGGGGTCAGCGACACGATCTCGCCGCTGCTGGCGCTGATGGTCTCGACCCTGGTCGGCCTGCTGTTGACCCCGGCGCTGATTCGCGGCTGGATTGGCCTGCCGCCCCTGGGGATCCAGAGCGCGGTGTACGCAGGCCTGGTGGGGAATGCCTCGGCGATGCTGTTTCTGATCCTGCGCCTGCGCCATAAAAACCATGTGATGGCGCCGGACCGCGAACTGCTCGCGGCCTTGCGCCTGGACCGCGTGATCCTCGGCAAAGTCCTGCGCATCGGCTTGCCTACTGGCCTACAGATGGTGGTGCTGTCGCTGTCGGAGTTGGTCATCCTGGCTTTGGTCAACGGCCACGGTTCCCAGGCCACGGCGGCCTATGGCGCGGTGACGCAGATCGTCAACTACGTGCAATTCCCGGCGCTGTCGATCGCCATCACCGCCTCGATCCTCGGCGCCCAGGCGATTGGGGCCGGGCGGCTGGAGCGTATCGGGCCGATCCTGCGTACCGGGCTGTTGATCAATACGTGCCTGACCGGTGGCCTGATCGTGCTGGGCTATCTGTTGTCGCACTGGTTGCTCGGGTTGTTCATCACCGATGACGCCGCACGCGTGAATGCCGAGCACCTGCTGCACATCATGTTGTGGAGCATCCTCGTGTTCGGCTTCCAGGCCGTGATCGGCGGGATCATGCGCGCCAGCGGCGTGGTGCTGATGCCGGTGGCGATCTCGATCTTCTGCGTGCTGTGTGTCGAGCTACCGATGGCGTACCTGTTGAATGCGCACTTCGGCCTGGAAGGCGTCTGGATGGCGTTCCCGGTAACGTACCTGGCGATGCTGGGGTTGCAGGCCGCGTACTACCGGCTGGTGTGGCGGCATAAGCAGATCAAGCGGTTGGTGTGAGTTTCAGGCCGCGCAGCAGGAGTTCCAGGCCCTGCAAACCTTGCTCCAGACGCTCATCCGGATGTTCTGACCGGGCGATCCACAGGGCGGTGTTGACCAGGCTGCCATTGATCAACTGCGCCAGCGCCAGGCTCGGTGCGCCAGGGACGATGCCCGCCTGCATCAGGGCTTCCAGCAGTTGGCGCAACGACTCGACACAGTGTTGCTGGGAGCCGGTATCGCCCAATACAGCCGGCGCATCCTGCAGCACAACGCGTTGGATTTCGCCGTCCTGGGCCATGCGCAAATAAGCGCGGCAGCGTTCGCAAAAACCGCTCCATGGGTCTTGGGCTTCGTCTGAGATACGCTGCAAACATGCGTCCATCTCACGATCGAGTTGAGCAACCACGGCGGCCAGCAGCCCCTTCTTGTCACCAAAGTGATGGTACAGCGCGCCGCGTGTCAGACCGGCGTGGGCCGTGAAATCGTCCATCGATGTTTTGGCATAGCCTTGCGTGGCGAAGGCCTGCCGTGCGCTGGCAAGCAGCCGGGCGCGGGTGTCTTCGATCATTTCGGCACGGGCTCGGCTCATGGGCAGGACTCACAATGGGCAAGTGAAAGATTGACATACGCCGCGTATGTTACGCATGATTCGCCACATACGCACCGTATGTATTTTGCCTTGATCACTGCGGATAGCAAGTTCCAGGGCATCAGGAAGAGGTTGAGCAGGATGGCAAACCCTTACGCCGAGTTGTTCCAGGTTCCCGGCTCGCGGGCCTTCGTATTGGCCGGCATGCTGGCACGCATGCCGGTGTCCATGGCCGGTATTGGCTTGATCACCATGCTTTCCCAGGTGCACGGCGGCTATGGCCTGGCCGGTTCGGTGGCGGCGGTGTTCGCCCTGGCCACAGCGTTTTGCGCGCCGCAGGTGTCACGGTTGGTGGACCGGTACAGCCAAGGCCGGGTGCTGCCGGTTGCTGCCTTGATCGGCGGCGGGGCGCTGTTGATGCTGTTGCTGTGCACGCGGTTGCAGGCACCGACCTGGACGCTGTTCCTGTTTGCTGCCCTGGCGGGATGCATGCCGAATATGTCGGCCATGGTGCGGGCGCGCTGGACCGAGCTGTACCGCGGCCAGCCCAGGCTGCAAACCGCCTTTGCCCTGGAATCGGTGCTGGATGAGGTGTGCTTCATCATCGGCCCACCGATTTCGGTGGGCTTGAGCGTGGTGCTGTTTCCCGAAGCCGGGCCTCTGGTGGCCGCGTTGCTGCTGGCGGTTGGGGTTACCACGTTTGTGCTGCAACGCGCGACCGAACCTCCGGTACATGAACACCACGCTCACCATCGGGGCTGGCTGATCGCCTCACCGTCGGTACTGATCCTGATAATCCTGCTGCTGGCCATGGGGGTGATCGTGGGTGTGGTGGATGTGGTCAGCGTGGCCTTTGCCCAGCACCAGGGCCAACCGGCGGCGGCAAGCATCGTGCTTTCGGTGTACGCCATCGGCTCGTGCCTGGCGGGGTTGGCCTTTGGCACCCTAAAACTCAAGGCGCCGCTGCCCCGGCAGTTCCTGTTCTGCGGCGCGGCCACGGCGCTGACCACCTTGCCGTTGCTGATGGTCAGCAACATTCCGGGTCTGGCGGTGGCCATCTTCATTTCCGGACTGTTCTTCGCCCCCACCCTGATCGTTTCCATGGCCCTCGTGGAAAAGAGCGTGCCCGCGAGCCGCCTGACCGAGGGCATGACCTGGCTGATCACCGGCCTGAGCATCGGCGTGGCCATCGGTGCCGCCAGCTCCGGCTGGATGATCGACCATTTTGGCGCCGCCAGCGGGTTCTGGGTGGCGTTGGCGGCGGGGGCGGTGGTGATGGGGTCAGCGGTGTTGGGCTATCGGCGGTTGGGTTGAGCGTCATCCTGGCAATGAAACGTCAGCCAATCACGGGGCAGGGGTCCGCTCGGTGATGTTGCAGGAATTCGTTCAGCGCCTGGCGCGTCAGGTCGTTCAGGGTCACCTTTTTACGTGTCGCTTCAAGGGCGGCGGCAAGATGAAGATCGTGGCCGACCCGCACATTAAACGAGCCTTTGCACGGCTTCTCCGGTGTTTGCCCAAGGGCCTGGCAGGTAGTGAGGTAGTCGTCCACAGCTTCGCGAAATGCAGCGTCCAGTTCGGCGACGGTTTTGCCTTCGTAGCTCACCAGTGCCTTGATGAACAGGATCTTGCCGAACAGGCAGTTGTCTTCGAGGCTGGCTTCGATAGAGCCGACGTAGCCATTGTGTTTCAGTTGGTTATTCACTGAATCAGTTCTCCTGATTTCAATTGTTCGATGATCTGGCGTCGAATGTAGTGTTTCAGTTCGTTGCCGGGATGGGGCTTGTGCAAGGTGATCATTGCACTCGGATCGCCCATGTCGAACTTGACGCGGCTTCCAGCCCCCTCAATCTGTGTGTAGCCAAGACGACGCAGCAGCGTGACGGGCTCGGGCCAGGTAAATGCCATGTGCTCGTTGAGCAGTTTGGCGAGCAGCTTTTCATTTTGGACACGGCGTTCCCTGCGTGTAACTAAATTTAGTTGCAAAAGATGGTGTCCGTCAATGCTAGCTGGGGTTCGTGTGTCGTTCCCGGGATTGATGTAACCCTTGATGACAGCTCGCTCTGCGCCTCCCATCCCCCGCTAATTTTTCCCTCTCCGGTTCGTTTTATAGGGACGACGTGCCTTTGTGCTTCCTGCCTATTGCTCCGGACTCCAACAAATGAATGCTGAAGACTCCTTGAAACTTGCTCGCCGGTTTATCGGGTTGCCCCTGGAAAAACGCCAGCTGTTCCTGCAGGCATTGCAGAAAGAAGGGGTGGATTTTTCGCGGTTTCCGATTCCGGCCGGCGTGGAGGCAGAGGACCGCCAGGCGCTGTCCTACGCGCAACAGCGCATGTGGTTTCTCTGGCAACTGGACCCGAACAGCGGCGCCTACAACCTGCCGGGCGCCGTGCGCCTCAAGGGTGCGCTGAACCTTGGCGCCATGGAGCAGGCTTTCGCCAGTCTGGTGGCCCGGCACGAAACCCTGCGTACGGTGTTCCAGCGCCAGGCCGATGAGCGCCTGATGCAGGTGGCCGTACAGCCGTCGTTGGCCATTGAGCAACTGGACCTGACGGCGTTGGCCGCGGCCGAACGCGAACACGCCGTCAACGATGCGGCCACCCGCCAATCGCTGCTGCCGTTCGACCTGGAACACGGCCCGCTGCTGCGTGTGCAACTGCTCAGGCTCGATGCCCAGGAGCACGTGCTGCTGCTGACCCTGCACCATATCGTTTCCGATGGCTGGTCGATGAACGTGCTGATCGACGAGTTCATCCGTTTTTACGACGCCCACGAGCGCAACGAAGCGCCGCAATTGCCGGCGCTGCCGATCCAGTACAGCGACTACGCCTTGTGGCAGCGCCGCTGGCTGGAAGCGGGGGAACAGGCCCGTCAATTGGAATACTGGCAGGCGCGGCTGGGTGATGAGCATCCGGTGCTGGAACTGCCAACGGACCACCCGCGCCCAGCCATGCCCAGCTATCAGGGCACCCGCCACAACTTCGCGATTGACCCGGCGCTGGCCGCGCAGTTGCGCACCTGCGCGCAACAGCACAACGTCACCCTGTTCATGCTGCTGCTCGGCGCCTTCAATGTGTTGCTGCATCGCTACACCGGCCAGGGCGATATCCGCGTCGGCGTGCCGATCGCCAACCGCAACCGTACGGAAGTCGAGGGGTTGATCGGCTTCTTCGTCAACACGCAAGTCCTGCGTACTGAGCTGAGCGGGCAAACCCGCGTCGCCGAGTTGCTGCAAGGTATCAAGGAGCACGCCCTTGGCGCCCAGGCGCACCAGGAATTGCCCTTCGAGCGCCTGGTGGAAGCCCTGAAGGTCGAGCGCAGCCTGAGCCATACGCCGCTGTTCCAGGTGATGTACAACCATCAGCCGGTGGTGGCCGACATCGCCTCGGTCAGCACCGCCTCCGGCCTGGAGCTGGCCCTGGTGGAGTGGCAAGGCCGCACCACCCAGTTCGACCTGACCCTCGACACCTATGAAAAATCCGGCACCTTGCACGCCGCGCTGACCTACGCCAATGACCTGTTCGACGCGCCATCCATCGCGCGGATGGCACGCCACTGGATCAGCCTGTTGCAGGCCATGGTGGCCGATGGCGAACAGCGTATCGGCGAGTTGCCGATGCTGGCCGTCGATGAGCAGCAGAGGCTGGTGCACGCCTGGAACCAGACCGCACAAGCGTATCCCACCGAGCGTGGCATTCATCACCTGATCGAAGACCAGGTACAGCGCACCCCGGATGCGCCGGCGCTGGTGTTCGGCGCGACCATGCTGACCTATGCGCAACTCGACGCCCGTGCCAACCAACTGGCCCATGCCTTGCGCGACCACGGGGTCGGTCCTGATGCGCTGGTGGGTATCTGCGTTGAGCGTTCCATCGAGATGGTCATCGGCCTGCTGGCTGTGCTCAAGGCCGGCGGCGCCTACGTCCCCCTCGATCCCGAATATCCCCAGGAACGCCTGGCCTACATGATCGAAGACAGCGGCATCCAGCTGCTGCTCAGCCAGCACAGCCTGCTGTCACTGCTGCCTGTCGAAGGCATTCGGGTGATGCGCCTCGACCAGGCGCCCGGCTGGCTCGACGCTTACAGCGTCGCAGCGCCCGCCGTCGACATCCACGCGCTGAACCTGGCCTATGTGATCTACACCTCCGGTTCCACCGGCAAGCCCAAGGGCGCCGGCAACAGCCATCGCGCACTGGTCAACCGCCTGTGCTGGATGCAGCAGGCCTACGGCCTGGATGCCAGTGACGCGGTGCTGCAGAAAACCCCGTTCAGCTTTGATGTGTCGGTGTGGGAGTTCTTCTGGCCGTTGATGACCGGCGCCCGCCTGGTGGTCGCCGCCCCTGGGGAACACCGCGAGCCGGCGCGCCTGATCGAGACCATTGGCGAGCACGGGATCACCACCTTGCACTTCGTGCCGTCCATGCTCCAGGCGTTTATCCATGAGCCGGGCGTGCCGCGCTGCGCCAGCCTCAAGCGTATTGTGTGCAGCGGCGAAGCCTTGCCCCTGGACGCGCAACTGCAGGTGTTCGCCAAGCTGCCCCAGGCTGGTTTGTTCAACCTCTATGGCCCGACGGAAGCGGCCATCGATGTGACCCACTGGACCTGCATCGACGAAGGCCGTGACGCCGTGCCCATCGGCCGCCCGATCGCCAACCTCGGCACCTACGTGCTCGACGCGCAGCTCAACCCGGTGCCTGCCGGCGTGGCCGGCGAGTTGTACCTCGGCGGCACCGGCCTGGCGCGCAGCTACCACCGCCGTCCGGCACTGACCGCCGAACGTTTTGTGCCCAGCCCCTTCGGTGACGGCGCGCGCCTGTACCGTACTGGCGACCGGGTGCGCCAGCGTGATGACGGTGTGATCGACTACCTTGGCCGTCTCGACCACCAGGTCAAGCTGCGCGGCTTGCGCATCGAATTGGGTGAAATCGAGACACGCCTGATGCAACACCCAGCGGTGCGTGAGGCGGTGGTGCTGGTGCACGGCGGCAAACAACTGGTGGCCTACCTGGTGCTGGAGGGCGAGGCGCCCACCGACCTCAAGGCCTGGCTGCTCGGTAGCCTGCCGGAATACATGGTGCCGACCCATATGGTGCCCCTGGCCAAGCTGCCGGTGACCGCCAACGGCAAGCTCGACCGCAAGGCGCTGCCGTTACCGGATGCAACGCCGCAACAGGCCTATATCGCGCCGCAAGACGACCTGCAAAAAGCCCTGGCGGCGATCTGGAGCGATGTGCTCGGCGTCGAGCAGGTGGGCCTGGACGACAACTTTTTCGAACTGGGCGGCGATTCGATCATCTCCATCCAGGTGGTCAGCCGCGCGCGCCAGGCGGGGATTCGCCTCAGCCCGCGCGACCTGTTCCAGTACCAGAGCGTGCGCAGCCTGGCGTTGGTGGCCGGCTTCGAGCACTCCACCGTGATCGACCAAGGCCCTGCCAGCGGCGAGGTGATCCTGACCCCGGTGCAGCAAGGCTTTTTCGCCCAGGCGATCCCCGCGCGTCACCACTGGAACCAATCGTTGTTGTTGACCCCGCGCGAGCGCTTGGAACCGGCACGCCTGGAAGCCGCCCTGACCCAGGTGATCAACCATCACGACGCCTTGCGCCTGCGCTTTGTGCAACAGGCCGACACCTGGCAGCAAGCCTACGCCGCGCCGGTCACCGCGCCGGGCCTGTGGCAGACCCACGCCGGCAGCGACGATGAACTGGCGGCGCTGTGCGATGAGGCCCAGCGTAGCCTCGACCTGACGCAGGGCCCGCTGTTGCGTGCCGCGTTAGTGAGCATGGCCGATGGCAGCCAGCGCCTTCTGCTGGTGATCCATCACCTGGCGGTCGATGGCGTCTCCTGGCGCATCGTCCTGGAAGACCTGCAACAGGCTTACCGCCAGGCAGCGTTGCCGACCAAGACCAGCGCCTACCAGCTGTGGGCCGAACAGTTGCAAGCCCATGCCCGCGCGCTGGACGACCAACTGCCGTACTGGCAGGCGCAGTCGGCCGACGCGGACTTGCCGTGCGACAACCCCCAGGGCGGCCTGCAAAACCGCTTGGGCAGCAAGCTCGAAATCCGCCTTGACGCCGAGCACACCCGTCAACTGCTCCAGGACGCGCCAGCGGCCTACCGCACCCAGGTCAATGACCTGCTGCTGACGGCCCTGGCGCGGGTGGTCAGCCGTTGGAGCGGCCAGAACGCCGCACTGATCCAGCTGGAAGGCCATGGCCGCGAAGACCTGTTCGACGGTGTCGACCTGACCCGCACCGTGGGCTGGTTCACCAGCCTGTTCCCGGTACGCCTGCAAGCCTGCGGCGAGCTGTCGGCTGCGATCAAGGCGGTCAAGGAGCAACTGCGTGCCGTGCCCGCCAAAGGCATCGGCTACGGTCTGCTGCGCTACCTCGGCCCGCCTGCGGCCCGCGAAGCCCTGGCGAACCTGGCCGCGCCACGCATTACCTTCAACTACCTGGGCCAGTTCGACCGCCAGTTCAACGAATCCGTGTTGTTTGTACCGTCTACCCAGGGCAGCGGCCAGGCCCAGGATGCCGAGGCACCGCTGGCCAACTGGTTGACCGTGGAAGGGCAGGTGTACGGCGGTGAGCTGGCGCTGCAATGGGGGTTCAGCCGCGAGATGTTCGAGGCGTCGACGGTGCAGCAGTTGGCGGATGACTACGCGGCAGAGCTCAAGGCCTTGATCGAGCATTGCCGAGCCACCCCGGCAGGGCAGGTTACCCCTTCGGACTTCCCACTGGCGCGCTTGACCCAACAGCAACTGGACGCGTTGCCCGTGGCGGGGCCGGCGATTGCCGACCTTTATCCGCTGTCGCCGATGCAGCAGGGCATGTTGTTCCATACCCTCTACGCGCCAGAAGCCCAGGCGTACATCAACCAGTTGCGCGTGGATATCGACGGCCTCGACCTGCTGGCGTTCGGCCGCGCCTGGCAGGCGGCACTGGACCGCCATGACATTCTGCGCAGCAGCTTCCACTGGCTGGGCCTGGACAGTGCCCATCAAGTCATCCAGCGTCAGGTCGACGTGCAGTTGCACGTGATCGAAGACATCGATGCCGACTTCGATGCGCTTGCCGAGGCTGAACGCGAGAAGGGCTTCGCGCTTAATGCCGCGCCGCTGTTTCGCCTGATGCTGGTGCGGGGCGCCGGTAACGCCTGGCATCTGATCTTCACCAGTCACCACATCCTCATGGACGGTTGGAGTAACGCCCAGTTGCTGGGTGAAGTCATCGCCCACTATGCCGGCCAGGCCTTGCCCGCGCCGCTGGGGCAGTTCCGCGATTACCTGGGCTGGCTGCAACAGCAAGCGTCGGGTGAGACGTTCTGGAAAGCCGCCCTGGCGCCGTTGCAAACACCCACCTTGCTCGCGCAAGCGCTGCGCGCGCCGGTCGATGGCCTGGGCACGGCTGAGCATCAATTGATCCTTGAGGGCGAGTTCACACAGGCCCTCGGCGAGTTCGCCCGTCGCCAGAAAATCACTCTCAATACCGTGCTGCAAGGAGCGTGGAGCCTGTTGCTGCAGCGCTACACCGGTCAGGATTGCGTGGCCTTTGGCGCGACCGTCGCCGGGCGTTCGGCACCGCTGCCGGGGATCGAGCAGCAACTGGGCCTATTCATCAACACGCTGCCTATCGTCAGTACGCCTTCGCCAGCCCAACCGGCCGCCCAATGGCTCAACGAGTTGCAAACCCTGAATCTCAGCCTGCGTGACCACGAGCATGTGCCGCTGTACGACATACAAGGCTGGGCCGGTCAGCAGGGCGCATTGTTCGACACTTTGCTGGTGTTCGAAAACTTCCCTGTGGCCGAGGCCCTGAAGCAGGGCGCACCCGCAGGCCTGGCGTTTGGCCATATTCACAACCATGAACGCTCCCATTACCCTTTGACCTTGGGCATTGAGTTGGGGGCCAGCCTGCGCCTGGAGTTCAGTTACGACCGGGCGCGGTTCAGCGCTGAACAGGTCGCACGCTTGAGCGCCAACCTGCACCACCTGCTGGTGCAGTTGCTCGCGGATGCCCAGGCGCCCCTTGGCAACCTGCAATTGCTTGACTCCACCGCACAACGCGACGTGCTTGCACTGAGCCAGTCGCCGGGCGCTGCCCAACGCCAGCTGCGCGTGCACGAACGCATTGCGGCCCAGGCTGCTGCCACACCGGACGCGCTGGCGGTACAGGCTGGCGAAGCGCGCTTGAGCTATGCCCAGCTCAATGCCCATGCCAACCGGCTCTCCCATCGCCTGCTGGAACTGGGCGCGGGCCCGGGCCAGTGCGTGGGCCTGGCGTCGCGGCGCGGCCCGCAACTGATCGTCAGCCTGCTGGCCGTGCTCAAAAGCGGCGCGGCCTATGTGCCCCTGGACCCGAACTATCCCGCCGACCGCCTGGCCTACATGCTGGCGGACAGCCGCCTGGACCTGTTGCTCAGCGAAGCCGGGTTGCTGGCCGACCTGCCGCTGCCGCAAGGGCTGGCCCGTCTGGACTTCACCGTCTCCGGTACCGAGCTGGCCGGCTACCCTGCCAGCAACCCACTCACCCACGCTGCCGCTGCCGATCTGGCGTACGTAATCTACACCTCGGGCTCCACCGGCCAACCCAAGGGCGTGGCCATCGACCATGCGGCCCTCGGCCAATTCTGCGACAGCGCCGAGGTCTACAGCCAACTGTGTGCAGAGGACCGCGTGCTGCAGTTCGCGACCTTCAGTTTCGACGGCTTTGTCGAACAGTGCTACCCGCCGCTGTGTGTGGGCGCCGCGCTGATCATGCGTGGCGATGAACTGTGGGATGCCGGGCAACTGGCACGGGAAATCGTCGAGCAGGGCGTGACCCTGGCGGACTTGCCGGCGGCCTACTGGTACCTGTTGGCCAAGGAGTGCGCGGCCGATGGTCGCGCCCTGGGTAACCTGCGCCAGGTGCATGTGGGCGGCGAGGCCATGTCGGTGGAAGGGCTGCGCGCCTGGCACGCGGCCGGCCTGGGCGGCGTGCGCCTGGTCAACACCTACGGGCCGACCGAGGCCACCGTGGTGTCCAGCGTGCATGAGTGCCAACTGGCGGATGCCAGTGATGCGTTCGGTGTGCCGATTGGCCGGGCGAGCGATGGTCGCTCGCTGTATGTACTCGACAGCGGTTTCGAGCTGTTGGCCACCGATGGCGTTGGCGAGCTGTGCATCGGTGCCGAGTTCGGCCTGGCCCAGCGTTACTTCGACCGCCCGGCGTTGACCGCCGAGCGCTTCCTGCCGGATCCGTTTTCGACGGTTCCCGGTGCGCGACTCTACCGCAGTGGCGACCTGGCCCGTTACAACGAGGCGGGCGCCTTGGAGTACGTGGGGCGTATCGACCATCAGGTGAAGATCCGCGGGTTCCGTATCGAAATGGGCGAAATCGAGGCCAGCCTGCAAGCCCTGCCGTGGGTGCGCGAAGCTGCCGTCGTTGCGCAGCCGAGTGCCACCGGTACGCAGTTGGTCGCGTACGTGGTCGCGGCCCACGGCCAACCACTGGATACCCAGGCGCTGGCGGCGGTCTTGCGCCAGTCCTTGCCGGATTACATGGTGCCGGGGCATTGGCTGGTGCTCGATGCCCTGCCGTTGAACAACAACGGCAAGCTTGACCGCCGCGCACTGCCGCTGCCGGACCTGAGCCAGGCGCGACACGTCTACCGCGCTCCGCAAAGCCCGCTGCACATGCAATTGGCGGCGATCTGGCAAACGGTGTTGCACGTCGAGCAGGTGGGGCTCGATGACCATTTCTTCGAACGCGGTGGCCATTCGTTACTGGCCACTCAGGTGATCTCCCGCGTGCGTCACGACCTCAAGCTGGACGTGCCGTTGCGAGCGTTGTTCGAGCAGCCGACGCTGGAAGCGTTCGCGGCGGCCTGCGCAGGGGTGCAGGCCGGCACTGCCAGCCCGATGGTGGCGCTGGGGCGCGACCGTCCGTTGGCACTGTCCTTCGCCCAGGAACGCCAATGGTTCCTTTGGCAACTGGATCCCTGCAGCGCTGCCTACCACGTACCGACCGCATTGCACCTGCGCGGTGAGCTGGATATCCCGGCACTGGAGCACGCGTTCCAGGCCTTGGTGCAGCGTCATGAACCGCTGCGTACCACCTTCGTGGAAGAGGCTGAGCACACCTGGCAGGTCATCCAGCCCAACCTGGCGATGGTGATCCAACGCCAGCAGGTGCAAGACTCGGCCATCGAGCAGGCGGTCGCGCAAGAGATCCAACGCCCGTTCGACCTGCTCAACGGTCCGCTGATGCGCGTCATGCTGCTGGAGATCACGGCCGCGCACCATGTGCTGGTGATCACCCAGCACCACATCATCTCCGACGGCTGGTCGATGCAAGTGATGGTCGACGAACTGCTGGCGCTGTATCAAGGCCAAGCGCCGTTGCCGGCCTTACCGATCCAGTACGCCGACTATGCCGTATGGCAGCGCGATTGGATGGCGGCCGGGGAGAAACAACGCCAACTCGATTACTGGCGTGCGCGCCTGGGCACCGAACACGCGGTGCTGGAACTGCCCCTGGACCACCCGCGCCCGGCGGTGCAAAGCCAGCGCGGTGCGCGTCGGCGTGTACACCTGGATAACGCCCTGGTGGCCGAGCTCAAGGCACTCGCCCAGCGCCAGGACGTGACTTTGTTCATGCTCCTGCTGGCGTCGTTCCAGACGTTGCTGCACCGCTACAGCGGCCAGGCCGAGATCCGCGTCGGGGTGCCGATCGCCAACCGCAATCGCCTGGAAACCGAGCGTCTGGTTGGCTTCTTCGTCAACACCCAGGTGCTCAAGGCCGACCTGCACGGGCAGATGGCCTTTGACCAGTTACTGGCCCAGGTCAAGCAACGTGCCCTGGAAGCCCAGGCTCATCAGGACTTGCCGTTCGAACAACTGGTAGAAGCGCTGCAACCGGAACGCAGCCTCAGCCATAACCCGTTGTTCCAGGTGATGTTCAATCACCAGGACAACCTGCGCGCCGGCCCGGTGCAACTGCCTGGCCTGGCTCTGCAGCCGGTGGATTGGACCGGTCACACGACCCAGTTCGACCTCAACCTGGAAACCGAGGAGTCCGTCGACGGCCTTTGGGCATCCCTGACCTACGCCACCGACCTGTTCGACGCCGCCACCCTGGAGCGCCTGGCCGTGCACTGGCAGAACCTGCTGCGCGCAGTGGTCAACGATGCCTCCCAGGCCCTGGACGAACTGGCGATGCTCAGCCCATCGCAATGGCAGCAGATGGTCGAAGACTGGAACCACACGACCGTCGACTACCCACGCGAGCGCTGTGTCCACCAGTTGTTCGAAGCACAAGCCCTGACACAGCCGCACGCCATCGCGCTGCAATTTAATGGCGAGGCCGTGAGCTACAGCGAACTCAACCGCCGCGCCAACCGCCTGGCCCATCGCCTGATCGCGGCGGGCGTTGGCTCGGACGTGCGGGTGGCGGTGCATGTGGAGCGTTCCCTGCACATGGTGGTCGGCCTGCTTGCGACCCTCAAGGCCGGTGGCGCCTATGTGCCGCTGGACCCGCAATTCCCGGCGGAGCGCCTGGCCTTCATGCTCGAAGACAGCCGCGCCCAGGTGCTGCTGACTCAGTCGCCGCTGATTGGGCGCCTGGTGCAACCGCAAGGCCTGCAGGTGCTTTTGGTCGAGGACGCCGGCGGTGACGAACACAACCCGCAGGTCAGCGTCACGCCGCAACACCTGGCCTATGTGATCTACACCTCCGGCTCCACCGGCAAGCCCAAGGGCGTGATGGTGCCGCACCAGGCGCTGTGCAGCTTTACCTGCGGCATGGCCGGCACCCTGGACATCGGCGCGCAGGCGCGGGTGCTGTCGCTGACGACGTTCTCGTTCGACATCTTTGCCCTGGAGCTGTACGTGCCGCTGACAGTCGGCGCCACGGTGCTGCTGAGCGGTCAGGAACTGGCGCTGGACCCGGAGGCGATAATCGACCTGGTCACCGCCCAATCCGCCAGCGTACTGCAAGCCACGCCGTCCACCTGGCGTATGCTGCTGGAAAGCCCACGTGCCGATGTGCTGCGCGGTATCAAGTGCCTGTGCGGCGGCGAAGCGCTGCCGGCCGATCTGGCCCAGCGCATGCTCGACCTGCAAGGCCCGGTATGGAACCTCTATGGTCCCACCGAAACCACCATTTGGTCGGCGGCCCATCGCCTGCTGGAGGCGCAACCTTTGGTCGGGCGCCCGATCGCCAACACCGCGTTGTTCATCCTCAATGCCGGGCTCAGTCCATGCCCGGTGGGTGCGGCCGGTGAACTGCTGATCGGCGGCGTCGGCCTGGCACGCGGCTACCACGCGCGGCCAGCCCTCACCGCCGAGCGTTTCGTGCCCAACCCGTACGGCGCGCCGGGCGAGCGCCTGTACCGCACCGGCGACCTGGCACGCTACCGTGCCGACGGCGTGGTGGAGTACATCGGCCGGGTCGACCATCAGGTCAAGGTGCGCGGTTTCCGTATCGAACTGGGCGAAATCGAAGCCTGCCTGCGCGAGCATGAAGGCGTTCGCGAAGCCGTGGTGCTGGCCGACAACGACCGCTTGATCGCCTACCTGGTGACGTCTGCGGCACAGCCGGCGCAAGCCTACACAGCGGCCTTGCGTGAGCGCCTGCCGGACTACATGGTGCCGGCGCACGTGATGTTCCTCGACGGCCTGCCCTTGACCCCCAACGGCAAGCTCGACCGTAAGGCCTTGCCCAAGGTCGATACCCGCCTGTTGCTGAAAAGCCATGTGGCCGCCGTCACCCCGCGCGAACAACAGGTCGCGGCGATCTGGGCCGAGGTGCTGGGCGTGCCCCAGGTCGGCCTTGACGACCATTTCTTCGAGCTGGGCGGGCATTCGCTGCTGGCTACGCGGGTGGTATCGCGGGTGCGCCAGGCACTGGCGCTGGAAGTGGCGCTCAAGACCCTGTTCGAACACCCATTGCTGGGTGACTTCGTGGTGGCCCTGGGTGAGGAGGGCGTGGTCGCGCCGGCGCTGCTCAAGGCCGATCGCAGCCAGCCGTTGCTGCTGTCGTATGCCCAGGAACGCCAATGGTTCCTCTGGCAACTCGACCCCGAAAGCGCCGCGTACCACATCCCCAGCGCCCTGCGTTTGACAGGCCCGTTGGACCTGGCGGCGCTGCAACGCAGCTTCGACACCTTGCTGGCACGCCATGAAAGCCTGCGCACCCATTTGCGCCAGGACGCCGCCGGTACGGTCCAAGTGATTGAAGACTCGGGCCTGATTGAAATCGATTTGGTCGACACCGATGAAGCCAGCCTCAAGGCACGGGTGGCTGACGTCGTTGCGCAGCCATTCGACCTGCTGCGCGGGCCGTTGCTGCGGGCCCGGTTGCTGCGCCTGGCCGAGGACGAACATGTGCTGGTGCTGGTGCAGCACCATATCGTCTCCGATGGCTGGTCGATGCAACTGATGGTCGAGGAGCTGGTGCAACTGTACGCCGCCTTCAGCCACGGGCAGACGCCAGCCCTGCCGGCCTTGCCGATCCAGTACGCCGACTATGCCGTGTGGCAGCGCCAATGGATGGAGGCGGGAGAGAAGGCCCGTCAACTGGCCTACTGGCGTGAGCAGTTGGGCGGTGTGCAGCCTGTGCTGGAATTGCCTTTCGACTACCTGCGCCCGGCCGTGCAAAGCCATCGCGGCGCTCGCCTGGGCATCGAGTTGCAACCGCAGCTGCTGGCCGGTTTGCGTCGCCTGGCGCAGAGCGCCGGAGTGACGTTGCCGATGGTGCTGCTGGCGTCCTACCAGGCGTTGCTGCACCGCTACAGCGGTCAGGAAGACGTGCGTGTCGGGGTGCCGATTGCCAACCGCAATCGCCTGGAAACCGAGGGGCTGATCGGTTTCTTCGTCAATACCCAGGTGCTCAAGGCCGATATCCACGGGCAGATGAGCGTTGTGCAACTGCTGCAACAGGTACGCCAACGTTCCCTCGAAGCCCAGGCCCACCAGGACCTGCCGTTCGAGCAGTTGGTCGAAGCGCTGCAGCCCGAGCGCAGCATGAGCCTGAGCCCACTGTTCCAGGTGATGTTCAACCATCGCGTGACCTCGGCAGCCAATCACCTGCAGCGCCTCACCGAACTGGACGTCGAGGTGCTGAGCTGGGATGAAGGCGTGGCCCAGTTCGACCTGGCACTGGACGTGGAGGAAAGCCAGGCGACCCTGCGTGCCTCCCTGAGCTACGCCACCGATCTGTTTGCCCCAGCCACTATTGAGCGCATGGCCGGCCACTGGCAAAACCTGTTGCAGGCGATGGTTGCCGACCAACAGCAATCCATCAGCCAACTCAACCTGCTGGGCCAGGATGAGCAACGACACATCCTGCAGCTGTGGAACCAGACTGACGCCGGCTTCTCGGCCGAGCGTCTGGTACACGAACTGGTCGCCGACCGCGCCCGGGAAAACCCGGATGCAGTCGCGGTGAAATTCGACAAGCAAACCCTGAGCTACGGCGAGCTTGACCGCCAGGCCAATCGCTTGGCCCATGCGTTGATCGCCCGTGGTGTCGGCCCCGAAGTACGGGTGGCGATTGCCATGCCGCGCAGCGCCGAAATCATGGTGGCGTTCCTGGCGGTGATGAAAGCCGGTGGCGTCTACGTGCCGCTGGACATCGAATACCCGCGTGATCGCCTGCTGTACATGATGCAGGACAGCCGTGCGAAGTTGCTGCTGACCCACACCAGTGCCTTGCAGCAACTGCCGATTCCCGAAGGCCTGGACAGCCTGGCGATTGATCGCACCGAGCAATGGGCCGATTACGGCGACACTGCGCCGGATGTAAAACTGGACGGCGACAACCTCTCCTACGTGATCTACACCTCCGGCTCCACCGGCCTGCCCAAGGGCGTGGCGGTGTCCCATGGGCCGTTGGTGGCGCACATCATCGCCACCGGCGAGCGTTATGAAACCGGCCCGGCCGATTGCGAACTGCACTTCATGTCGTTCGCCTTCGACGGCTCCCATGAAGGCTGGATGCACCCGCTGATCAACGGCGCCAGCGTGCTGGTCCGTGACGACAGCCTGTGGTTGCCCGAGTACACCTACGCGCAGATGCACCGTCACAACGTGACCATGGCGGTGTTCCCGCCGGTGTACCTGCAACAACTGGCCGAGCATGCCGAGCGCGACGGTAATCCACCGAAGGTGCGTGTGTACTGCTTTGGCGGCGATGCGGTGGCGCAAGCCAGCTACGACCTGGCCTGGCGCGCGCTCAAGCCGACCTACCTGTTCAACGGCTACGGCCCGACCGAAACCGTGGTCACGCCGCTGCTGTGGAAAGCCCGTCGAGGCGATCCATGCGGTGCCGTCTACGCGCCAATCGGTACGTTGCTGGGCAACCGCAGCGGCTACGTGCTGGACGCGCAACTCAACCTGCAACCCATCGGCGTCGCCGGTGAGTTGTACCTGGGCGGCGAGGGCGTGGCCCGCGGTTACCTGGAACGCCCGGCACTGACCGCCGAACGCTTCGTGCCGGACCCGTTCGGCAAGCCGGGCAGCCGCGTGTATCGCAGCGGCGACCTGACCCGTGGCCGCCCGGATGGCGTGGTGGATTACCTCGGTCGCGTCGACCACCAGGTGAAGGTCCGTGGTTTCCGTATCGAACTGGGGGAAATCGAAGCGCGTCTGCGCGAACAGGACAATGTTGGTGAAACCGTGGTGGTGGCCCAGGAAGGGCCGAGTGGCAAGCAACTGGTGGCTTATGTGGTACCGGTAACCGCTCAGGTCAACGAAACCGAGTTTCGTGATGCCTTGCGCCGCGCACTCAAGACCCGCCTGCCGGATTACATGGTGCCCGTGCACTTCATGTTCTTGGCGCAGATGCCGCTGACCCCCAACGGCAAGCTCGACCGCAAGGGCCTGCCGCAGCCGGATGTGAGCCAGATGCAGCAAGCATATGTCGCACCGCAGAGCGAGCTGGAACAGCAGATCGCCACGATCTGGGCCGATGTACTGCGCCTGCCGCGTGTGGGCTTGAACGACAACTTCTTTGAAGTGGGCGGCCACTCCCTACTGGCCATCCAGATCACCTCCAGGGTCCAGGCCGAGCTGGGCCTGGAAGTGCCGCTGGTGGAAGTGTTCCAGACTGAAACGCTGCGCGCCTATGTGCAGGCGGCTGCCACCTTCCGCGCCGGCAGCGCGGAAGACTTTGATGATCTTCGTGACTTTTTGAGCGAACTAGAGGCGATTTGACCCATGCTTTCCAACCCTAATATCGATCTGGTTTCGCGCTTTCTTCGCCTGCCTCTGGAACAGCGCCAGCAGTTCTACCAGCGCCTGCAAAGCCGGGGCATGAGCTTCGCCCAGCTGCCGATTGCCTCGATCCGCGAGGACGGCCGGAAGCTGCCGTTGTCCTACGCCCAGGAACGGCAGTGGTTTCTCTGGCAGTTGGACCCGGACAGTGACGCTTATCACGTCCCCGGCGCCCTGCGTCTGAGCGGCCAGCTGGACAAGGCCGCCCTGCAGCGCAGTTTCGACACCTTGGTGGCGCGCCATGAAAGCCTGCGTACACGCCTGCACCTGGACGCCGAGGCACGTACTCAGGAGGTGCTGGCCCACGGGGTGGTCGAGATCGCCGAAAGTGCAGTCGACGAAGCGCAGCTCAAGGCCCATGTCGAAGCCGAAATCGCCCGTCCCTTCGACTTGCAGCAAGGCCCGTTGCTGCGGGTCAGTTTGCTCGCAGTGAGCGAAGAGGAGCACGTGCTGGTGCTGGTGCAGCACCATATCGTCTCCGATGGCTGGTCGATGGGTGTGATGGTGCAGGAGTTGATGCAACTCTATGCTGCCTACAGCCAGGGCCAGGACTGTGCATTGGCGCCGCTGCCGATCCAGTACGCCGACTATGCGCTGTGGCAACGCAGCTGGATGGAAGCGGGGGAGAAGGCCCGTCAACTGGCGTACTGGCGCGAATTGCTCAGCGGCACGCAGCCGGTGCTGGAATTGCCGTTCGATCAACCCCGCCCGGCGCAACAGAGCTTCCGTGGCGCGCGTCTGGACATCGCGCTGGAACCGGCACTGGTGGCAGGGTTGAAAGCCCTGGCCCAGGGCGAAGGCGTGACGATGTTCATGCTGTTGCTGGCCGCGTTCCAGGCGTTTCTGTACCGCTACAGCGGCCAGCAGGATATTCGCATCGGCGTGCCGATTGCCAACCGCAACCGCGTCGAGACCGAATCGCTGATCGGTTTCTTCGTCAATACCCAAGTGCTCAAGGCCGACCTCGATGGCCACATGAGCTTCGCCCAGCTGCTGCAGCAGACCAAGCGCCGTGCGCTGGAGGCCCAGGCCCATCAGGACTTGCCGTTCGAGCAACTGGTCGAAGCCCTGCAACCGGAGCGCAGCCTGAGCCATAACCCGCTGTTCCAGGTGATGTTCAACCACCAGGCCAACTCCCCAGCCGCCGCGCAGCAGTTGCCGGGCCTGCGCGTGGCCAACCTGGAATGGGACAGCCACAGCGCCCAGTTCGACCTGAGCCTGGACACCCAGGAAAGCGGCGACGCGATCTGGGCGTCCCTGACCTACGCCACCGACCTGTTCGGCGCTGCCACCGTCGCACGCATGGCCGAACATTGGCTGAGCCTGTTGCGGGCAGCCGTGGCGAATCCTGCATTGCCCTTGCACGACCTGGCGACACTCAACGTCGCTGAGCGCGAGCAAATACTCGCTCAATGGAACGCCACCGCGCGCGACTACCCTCAAGGGCAGTGGGTGCATCATTTGATCGAGGCCCAGGTGCAGGCGCAGCCGGATGCACCGGCGTTGCGCTTCAATGGGGTGTCGCTCAGTTATGCCGAGCTGAACCGCCGCGCCAACCGCCTGGCCCATCGCCTGATCGAGGCCGGCGTAGGGCCGGACGTGCTGGTGGGCCTGGCGGTGGAGCGTTCCATCGACATGGTCGTCGGTCTGCTCGCGGTGCTCAAGGCCGGTGGCGCCTACGTGCCGCTGGACCCGGAATACCCGCGCGAACGCCTGGCCTACATGCTGGAAGACAGCGGGGTGAAACTGCTGCTGACCCAGGCGCACTTGCGTGAGCAGCTGCCGATTCCCCAAGGCCTGGAAACCTTGGTGCTGGGTGAGTCTGCCTTCGAGGGCTACAGCGACGCCAACCCAGGCATCGCCCTGGACGGTGAAAACCTCGCCTACGTGATCTACACCTCGGGCTCCACCGGACAGCCCAAAGGGGCGGGCAACCGTCATTCGGCATTGCTGAACCGCCTGCAATGGATGCAGGAAGCCTATGCCCTGGACGCCAGCGACGCGGTGCTGCAAAAGACCCCGTTCAGCTTCGACGTGTCGGTGTGGGAGTTCTTCTGGCCCCTGATGACCGGCTCGCGCCTGGTGGTCGCCGCGCCTGGTGATCACCGTGATCCGGCCAGGCTGATCAACCTGATCAATCAACAGCAGGTCACCACGCTGCACTTCGTGCCGTCGATGCTGCAGGCCTTCCTGCAGGATCCGGCGGTGTCGACCTGCCAAAGCCTGCAGCGCATCGTGTGCAGCGGCGAGGCCCTGCCGGTGGATGCCCAGCAGCAGGTCTTCGCCAAGCTGCCCCAGGCCGGTCTCTACAACCTGTACGGCCCGACTGAAGCCGCCATCGACGTAACCCACTGGACCTGCGTGGACGAAGGCCGCGATGCGGTACCAATTGGCCGCCCGATCGCCAACCTCGGCTGCTACATCCTCGACAGCCACTTCGAACCCGTACCGGTCGGTGTGCTCGGCGAGTTGTACCTCGGCGGCATCGGCCTGGCCCGGGGTTACCACC